>JADJSZ010000004.1 GCA_016711405.1 Candidatus Hadersleviella danica
GAATACACCTTCGCTAACCCAATTCACCACCGCCACCACCCACCCTGCGCTTCTGCCTCTCCCATTTGGTCGCGGTACACAGCCTGCACCAACTGGTGCATCCCCCACTTCCCATCTTCCCCCATCTGCAACAGCGAATAACGCCCCAACGCCGCCACCGCCTCACCCCGCACCAACTCATCGGCCACCACAGGGCGCAACCCCTCGGGCATCTCCTCCACATTGGCTTCCCCCAACAACTCCAAAGGCAAATCCACAGGGGCAAGGAAAGCGCACAAGGCCAACAACTCGGCCGCACCCGCCGTCTCCCGCGCCGCCTCAAAGTTCACTCGCCATGTCGTCGCCACCGTAGCGGGGTAATCGGGCGGCGGCACGGTTTTGCCCCACAACGCCTGTCGTTTTTCGCGGAAGAGGCGCACATAGTCGGCGGGGCGTGTGCCCGTGGCCAGCATATAGGCGGCCGAATGCTCCAACGCCAGCGGCAAATGGCCCAACAAACTGGCCAATTCCTCCCACGCTCCGCTCTCTTGGTACTTCGCCCCTAACCGTTTCCGCCAAAAGACATCGCTTTCAGCGGCCACAAAAGCCCCTAGCGGGAACGGCCGTGCCACATCGCCCCAATCCTCAGTGCGACTGGTGATGAGGATGCGCCCTTGCGGGTGGCTGGGCAACAAAGGGTGCAATTGGGCGGCCGTGGTCGCGTCGGCGTTGTCGCACAGCAACAACCAGCGTTGCGAGCAATCGTTCAGCCAAGTCCGCACCATCTGCAAGGCGGTTTCCAGCGGCAAACCATCCACGGGCAAGCACAATTGCCGCCCCAACTCCAGCATTTCTTGACCCCACGTCTCGTCTACGCGCACCCACCACACAATGTCGAAGCGTTGCCGCTGTTGGTGGCCAAAGTAGCGCAGGAGTTGGCTCTTGCCCACCCCGCCCAGCCCCGCAATGACCAGCGGGGTGGCGGGGGCGTTCGGCTCGGTGGCGGCCGTCAACTCCTGTAAGGCGGCTTCACGGCCGACAAAGTAGGGGTTTTGCCCGATTAAGTTGTTGATGGGGAAGGTGGGGGTGCGTGGGGCTGGGCTTCGTAGTTATTAAACGTGTTGCCACTGCCGCCCATCACATTCTGGATGGTGCCGCCTTGGATATGGGTGGCGTTGTCGCCATACTGGGTGGGGTTGTTCATCTCGCGCTCCTCATGGGATGGGTCGTTGGTGGGCTAGTGTAGCCATTTTTCAGCCTGTGCCACGAGCCGCGCGGCTCCCAGCCCCACCCAGGTAGTCTAGTAGGGCGAGAGGGCGGCACATGGCATAAATGCAAACCACATAACCCCCTCATGCCGCCCCCTCGCCCACGGGGCCACCCCACCAACGGAAACACAGCCAACCCAACCCGTTCACACGTTCTTTGTGGGCTTCACACGCGCCCCGCCAACGGGCGAGGAGGCGGCGAGAGGAATTTAGATGTTTTTCATGGGGGTCATGCGCCGCCTTCTCGCCCCTACGATATACCCCTTACCACGAACCCCCATTCACAATTAACCATTAACCATTCACAATTCACAATTCTTCCCGCCCGACCCACCCCAAATGTTCCCCCACCACGTTGGTCGCGGGGTTAACGGGGGTGAGTGGCACGGCCGACAAGCGCACATGCTCTTCGTTCGCGTTACGGCCGTGCCCCCCACCCCTACAACGCCGCGCAAACAACCAACTCCCCATTCCCAATTCACAACTCCCCCAAATCCGCTTCCATCGCGGCCAAGTTTTCGCGGGAAGCTTCCGTCTGGGGGTGGTCAGAGCCAAGTTTTTCCTCCCGAATAGCCACCGCCCGCCGCATCAGCCGTACCGCTTCGGGGTACTCTTCCAAATAAGCCAGCACAACAGCCAAGTTGTTCAGGCTATTAGCCGTCTCAGGGTGTTCCGCACCCAACACTTTCTCGCGAATGGCCAACGAACGCTCCGCATACGGCCGTGCTTCCGCCAACTCCCCCATCTCTTGCAGAAGAATGCTCAAGCCACTCAGGGTAGCGGCCGTGCTGGGGTGTTCTGCTCCCAATTCTCTTTCATAGATGGCCAGAGCGCGTTCGTAATAGGGCCGTGCTTCCGCCAATTCCCCCATGTTGTTCAGCAAAACAGCCATGTTGTTCAGGCTCGTGGCCGTGGCGGGGTGGTCAGGGCCAAGCTCTTTCTCGTGGATGGCAAGGGCGCGTTCGACATACGGCCGTGCTTCCGCCAATTCTCCCATGCTTTCCAGCAACCCCCCCATGCTGTGCAGAGTCGGGGCTAGGTCGAGGTGTTCTGCTCCAAATTCTTTCTCATAAATGGCAAGGGCGCGTTCGGTATACGGCCGTGCTTCCGCCAACTCCCCCATGTTTTCCAGCAAATTACCCATATTATGCAGGCTGGTAGCCATAGCAAGGTGTTCTGCCCCCCACATCTTTTCCGTCAGGGCAAGGTGACGCTCATAATACACCCTTGCTTCCTGCAATTGGCCATCATGTTGCAAGTAAAGGCCAACCATATTGATCAACCCTCTGATTTCCTCATGCTCCACGCCCCATTGCTCCGCCAAAGCCACGGCCGCTTGCAGATGGGGCAACAAGCGCACGGCCGCAGGCCACGTCTCCATCTCGTAATAATCAAACTGATACACCTTTGCCAACCATTGCCCCACCGCCACAATCCACTCCCGCGCCTCCGCCTCACCCATTTGGTCGCGGTACACAGCCTGCACCAACTGGTGCATCCCCCATTGCCCCTCATCCCCCATCTGCAACAACGAATAACGGCTCAACGCCGCCAACGCATCATCCCGCACCAGCTCATCGGCAATGATAGGGCGCAATCCTCGGGCATTGCTCCACATTGGCATCCTCCAACAACTCCAAAGGCAAATCTACAGGGGCAAGGAAGGCGCACAAGGCCAATAATTCACCCGCGCCCGCCGTCTCTCGCGCCGCGTCAAAGCTCACCCGCCATGTCGTCGCCACCGTGGCGGGGTAATCGGGCGGCGGCGGGGTTTTGTCCCACAATGCCCGCCGTTGTTTCTGGTAGAGGCGCAAATAATCGGCCGAGCGTTTGCCTTTGGCCAGCATATAGGCGGCCGAATGCTCCAACGCGAGCGGCAAATGCCCCAACAAGCTGGCCAATTCCTCCCACTCTTCGCCCTCTTCGTACTTATCGCCCAACCGTTGCCGCCAAAAGGCATCACTTTCGGCCGCCGCAAAAGCCCCCAGCGGGAACGGCCGTGCCACATTCCCCCAATCCCCATTGCGGCTGGTGATGAGGATGCGTCCTTGCGGGTTACTGGGCAACAAAGGGAGCAACTGGGCGGCCGTGGTCACATCAGCGTTGTCGCACAGCAACAACCAGCGTTGTGGGCAACCGTTCAGCCACGTCCGCACCATCTGCAAGGCGGCTTCCAACGGCAAACCATCCACGGGCAAGCACAATGCCCGCCCCAAAGCGAGCATGTCTTGCCCCCATGTCTCATCCACCCGTGCCCACCACACAATATCAAAGCGTTGACGGTGCTGGTGGGCAAATTGGCGCAGGAGTTGGCTCTTGCCCACCCCGCCCAGCCCCGCAATAACCAGCGGCGTGGCGGGGGCGGTCGGCTCGGTGGCGGCCGTCAGGGCTTGCAAGGCCGCTTCGCGGCCGACAAAGTGGGCGTTGCCCCCCACCAAGTTGCTCAGGGGAAAGGTGGGGGTGCGTGGCGCCGCCGCTTGCTGAATAATGACCGTGTTGTGGCTTCCGCCTACGGCCGTTTGCACACTGCTGTGTTGGATATGGATAGCGTTTTCGCCGTATTCAGTGGTGTTGCTCATCTCGCGTGCCTCTTGGGATGGGTCGTTGGCAGGCTAGTGTAGCCATTTTCCAGTCTGTGCCAAGAGCGGCGCGGCGCCCAGCCCCATCCCCCCGCCACGTCGTAGGGGTGGGGCTGGGCGGAATGAATGGAATGCAAACCTTATTCCCTCCCACCCCGCCCGACCCACCCCAGATGTTCCACCACGACGTTGGTCGCTGGAGCAATGTGGGTGAGCGGCACGGCCGACAAGCTCACATGCTCTTCGTTCGCGTTACGGCCGTGCCCCCCACCCCTACAACGTCGCTCCCACCACGAACTTTCATTCACAATTAACCATTCACCATTCACAATTCACCATTCCCCCATGCTGAACCCAACGCACAGGTGTTGTACAATCCCACCAACAACTTTTCACCACCACCCCTCCCCGCCCAAACCACCATGCTCCACACCAACGGAACCCACTTCCAAGACACCCACGGCCGCACCGTCCTTCTGCGCGGTGTCAACCTCGGCGGAAGCAGTAAACTGCCCCGCCAACCCAACGGCGCCACCCACCTCAAAGAACAGTTCTACAACACCCAAGCCGTGAGCTTCATCGGTCGGCCGTTCCCCCCCGCTGAAGCGGATGAACACTTCGGCCGACTCCGTGCATGGGGCTTCAATTGCCTCCGCTTCTTGGTCACATGGGAAGCCATCGAACACGCAGGGCCGGGGCAGTACGATGTCGCCTACTTAGACTACGTCCAAAAGATGATCGCCAAGGCTGGCGAATATGGCTTCTACGTTTTTGTAGACCCACACCAAGATGTTTGGAGTCGCTGGACGGGTGGCGACGGTGCGCCCGCGTGGACACTTGAAGCAGTCGGCTTTGATATTGCCAAACTGCACGAAACAGGCGCGGCGTTTTTGCACCAAGAGCTAAGGATGCAGGCCGAGGGGCGGAGGGGCAGAGGAGCAGAGGGGGAAAGCGACTATCCCACGATGCAATGGGTGACAAATTACAACAAGCTCGGCACGGCGACGATGTTCAGCTTGTTTTTCGGCGGCCGAGCCATCGCCCCCCACACCCTCATCGAAGGCGAAAACGCCCAAGAGTACCTCCAACGCCATTACATCAACGCCATTAAGCAAGTCGCCCAGCGCGTGAAAGAGATGCCCCACGTTTTGGGCTACGATACGCTCAACGAACCGCATCAGGGCTGGCTCGGCCGTGCCGACCTGCACAACCGTGCTGGCTTGTTCAACCAAGGCCCTGCCCCCACCCCCTTCCAATCCATGTTGCTCGGGGCTGGTTTTCCGCAAGAGGCGGCCGTGGTCACCAACGGCCTCATGGGCGAGCGCGTCCTCTACCACGAAGTCCTCAACCCCAACGGCGTGCGCGTTTGGCGGCCCGGCTACGAAGATGTGTGGCAAGCCAATGGCGTGTGGGATGTGGACACAGCAGGCCAACCCCGCCTGCTCCGCCCTGACCACTTCACCCAACATGGCGACGTGGCCGAAACATTCGTCAAACCCTTCCTCGAACGCTTCACCCATGAGCTTCGCGCCGTTCACCCCGAGGCAATTATCTTTGCCGAAAGCACCCTCGGCCTTGGCCTGCCCCAACTCGCTCTGCCCAACCTCGTCAATGCCAGCCACTGGTACGATGCGATTCTGCTCTTCCGCCGCCAGTTTAATGCCAACTTGGGCTTAGATAGCCACACCCAGCGGCCGATTCTAGGCAAGAGCAACGTCGCCAAATCATTCGCCGCGCAACTGGCCCAAATCCAGCGCGAAGGCGCGGAACAGTTCGGCGGCCCCACCCTCCTCGGCGAATTTGGGATTAGCTTCGACCTCGACGACAACATTGGCTGGCGCGAAGGCAACTTCTCCTCCCACATATCAGCCCTCGACCGCACATGGCAAGCCCTCGAGGCGAATCTGCTCAGCGGCACGCTCTGGAATTACACGGCCGATAACACCAACGCCCACGGCGACCAGTGGAACGGCGAAGACCTCTCCATCTTTAGCCGCGACCAAATCCACGAACTCGATGACCCCCACAATTTAGACGCTGGCGGGCGGGCCACGGCCGCATTCGTCCGCCCTTATCCTCGAACAACCGCGGGCGAACCTGTTGCCATGCAGTTCGATTTAGCCACGCGCACCTTCACCTATCGTTTCAAGCACGACCCAGCCGCCACCGCCCCCACCCAAATCTTTGTCCCCAACTACCATTACGCTGTCGGCCTCGGTGTAGAGCTTTCCGACGGCCGTTGCGACTATGACCCCGAGGCGCAACTGCTCACCTACCACCACACGGCCGCACAAGCCGAGCACACCATCACCATCACCCGCGAACATGGCCCGGCCGAGGTGTTGGCAGGGCCAATCCAAACCAGTTCGGGCGCAAACTACCCCCTCGAACACGAATTCATCCGCACCAACGGCGTTACCCTCCACGTCGTTCTCGCTGGGCCGCAAGATGGGCAACCAGTTTTGCTCCTGCATGGCTTCCCCGAGTTCTGGTATGGTTGGAAATACCAAATTCCCTACTTGGTGCGCCTCGGCTACCGCGTCATCGTGCCCGACCAACGGGGCTACAACCTCAGCGACAAGCCCAAGCGCATCAAAGATTACGCCCTCGACAAACTCGCGGCCGATGCCATTGGCCTGCTCGATGCCCTTGGCTACCCCCAAGCCCACCTCATCGGCCACGATTGGGGGGCGATGGTGGCGTGGTGGGTGGTCATCCACTACCCCAGCCGCATCCACAAAGCCATCATCCTGAATGTGCCCCACCCGGCCGCCTTCCAACAAGAACTGCGCCACAATCCCCAGCAAATGGCCAAAAGCTGGTACGCCGCCTTCTTCCAAATCCCGTGGCTCAACGAGGCGTTGGCTCCCGCCACCGATTGGCAACTGGGCGAGATGATGTTGCGCCAAAGCGGCCACCCCGATACGTTCACGGCCGAGGACATTGCCCAATACCGCGCCGCGTGGGCACGGCCGGGCGCCCTCCGCGCCACGCTCAATTGGTATCGCGCTCTGGTACAATATCGGCCGCATCTGGCCGACCCAATGGTGCGCGTGCCCTTGTTGCTCATCTGGGGGGCGCAAGATGTGGCCTTGGCACGCGAAATGGCGTTGCCCAGCGTGCGCGATTATTGCGCCGACGGCCGTCTCATCTTCATTGAAGAAGCAACCCATTGGGTGCAACACGACGAACCCGAGCGGGTCAATGGGTACATCGGCCGTTTCCTCAATGGCTAATAGCCACTAACCACTAACCACTAGCCACTATTCACTAGCCACTAACCCCTCATTCCTTGCCCCAATTTGTGCTAAGATAGCAAAAGTTTTGAGTAACTTCCCAATAAGTACCTGTAACCTGCAACCTGTAAAACGAGAGACCCTAACCAAAAAACCCTCTGCCATTGTGCCCTACGTTCAGCTTCTCCCCCCTATTACGGCCGCTATGCACCACCCTGTGCTAATTTGGCTGTTCCATAACCCCACTGCGGCCGACGCGGATTTCGCCGCCGACCTGCATCAACTCTTGCCCGAAGCAGAGTGGGTGGAGATAACGAGCTTGGCCGAATTTACGGCCGTCAGCGAACAAGCAACCCGCCAGCCCAACGCGGCCGTCATTCCCATCAGCCTGCGGTGGGCCAACGCCCACCATGTGGCCGAGGATATTCGCCTCATGGCGGCCGATTGCCCCACCATTGTGCTCACCCAAGGGAAAGTAACCATTCCCCAATTGCCCAGTGGTCACCTCATCTCGCTTGACCACAGCAACTGGGGCGAAGCCCTGCGCCAAGTGGTTGAAAATACTCAAGTGCGGCAACACACGGCCGCGCTGGCTCGCCGCCAAACCGAAATTCTGTCCCTGCTTTCCAGTGTCAGTCAACAAATTTTCTTGCCGGGACAACTCGAGCAAGTTCTAGGCGAAACACTGCCCCAGCTCGGCCAAATTCTCGAACTCAACCGCATCATGCTGTTCGAGCAAGAAAACCGCCCCCACACCACCCCCCAATTCCACCAACGCTACCAATGGAATGTGCGCACCACCCCCGCTTTGCATATCAACCACCCTCGTTGGCCAAAAACCACCTTTGAAGAGTGGGGCATCGAAGCATGGCTAAAAAAGCTGTCTAGTGGTGAAGCTGTCGTGGGCAATGCGGCCGATTTCCCTGCGGCCGAAGCAGAATTTCTGCGGGATATTATGCACACCGAAGCGGTGCTAATGGTTCCCATCTTCAGTGGACATAGCTGGTGGGGCTTTTTAGCACTGGATGATGACCAACACACCCGCCAATGGCAACCCACCGAGATAGATGCCCTGCTTGCTTTTGCCAATGTGTTGGGCGCGGCCATTGAAAATGCGCGGCTGTTCACGGCCGAACGCCGCCAACTCAACCTCGCCAACACCCTTTCCGACCTTTCCCAGCGGCAAACGGATGAATTGGCCAGCCTGTACGATATTTCCGTCTCGCTGACGGGTGTTTTAGAGCCGCGCACCATTATGGAGCGGCTGGAAAACCACATCACCCACTTGCTCCAGCCCGATATTATTTTGGCCGTTTTGCACGACGAGGAAGCCCATGAATTGCAGATTATTACGGCTCACGAGCAAGGCCAGCCCATTGAATTAGCCCCTTTAGGCTATCGTTTGCCCATTGCAGGAGGGGGCATAAGCGGCTGGGTAGCGCGTAATAAAAAAGTTTTGCTGATTGGCGACTTAAACGAGGAAGAAGCCCCTGTAGATATTCACCAAATTACCAAGCGAATGCCGCGCACATGGTTGGGGATGCCGCTGTTGGCCAACGGCCGTGTCGTGGGCGTAATTAGCGTGCAATCCTACCAAGCGTATGCCTATGACCGCGAACATGTGCGCTTTTTGGAGATGGTAGCCACCCAAGCCGCCTTGGCCATTGAAAGTGCGCGGCTGTTCCAACACGAAATGAGCCGTCGCCATGAGGCGGAACTGCTCAACAAGCTCACGGCCGAACTCAACAACAGCGCCCTCGACCACAATCGCATCCTGACTAGTGCGCTTGAAGCTGTGCGCCAATTTATCCCCGATATGTCCATTGGGGTTATCAATATGCTGGATGAGACGGAGCAGTTTCTCATTCCCCAAGCCCTCTCGGCCGCTGAACCCCGCTTTATCATCACCCCCTTGGGGCAACGCATCCCCATCATCCAAACGCAAATGGCACGCCAAGTGCTGGAAGAAAAGCGCACCATTATCCAAGAAGATGTGCAAAAAAATCCCCTCCACAACGAGCGTGCGCTATGGGTCGCTTCCCAAGGGCTAAGCGCCCTTCTTTATGTGCCCGTTTTTTCCAAAAGCAAGGTCATTGGCCTGCTCAATGTGAACATGTGGGATAAGCCCCGCCATTTTCGCCGCGCTGAAATTGAATTTTGCGAAACGGTAGCCACCCATGTGGGCATCACGCTGGAAAATGCGCGGCTGTATGCACTGGAAGCCCGCCGCCGACAAGAGGCGGAACTGCTCCACACCCTCACCGCCACCCTTATTGAAACAACCGATTTGGTGCAAATTGCCGAAAATGCGCTGTCGGCTATTCATCTACGCATCCCCCACCTCAATCGTTCGAGCATTTCGCTGTTGGACAAAACAGAACAATACATGGAGCCGCTTGTCAGTTGGGGGCAAGATGCGGTACCGCCCATGTTCCAAGAGCGAGTCTTGTTGGCTCAAACGAACAGCAGTTATCGCGCCATTGCCGAGCGGCGCACCATTTTTGTGCCCGATTTGCGCCAACTGGGCACTATTTCGGGGCGCACCCAAAGTCTGATTGAGGCAGGGATGCGAACCCTGCTCTATATTCCGTTGCTGTTGCAAGAACGGGCCATTGGGCTTATGCAATTACATGGCTGGGATGAGCCTTATTATTTCACGGCCGCTGAAATTAGTTTTTGCGAGGCGGTGAGCAACCATGTCGCCATTGCGGCCGAAAATGCCCGCCTGCTCGCAGGCGAACGTGAACAACTCCACCTCGCCCAAACCCTGCGCGATGTAGGGGCGTTACTGACCACCAGCCTTCGTTTAGACGAGGTGTTTGAGCGCATCTTCGATTTGTTGGCGCAAGTCATTCATTACGATTCGGTCACCTTGCAAATGCACGATGAGGTGAATGACCTGATGTATTTAGCCGCTGGGCGGGGCTTCCGAGATATGGTGCGCACGGCGGCCGTGGTGGAAATGCTCGGCGCAGATACCATCGGTCGGATGAGGGAAAGCGCCTACCAAATTATTAGCGACACCACGGCCGACCCCAACTGGATCCGCGTCGAAAATTTCGACCCCATCCGCGCCTCCATCCGCTGTGCCCTGCGCATCAAAGACAAATTAGTGGGTGTCCTCAATGTAGATAGCTTCACCGCCTACAGCTACACCGATGAGATGGCCGAAACTGTCGTGGCCTTTGCCAACCAAGCCGTGGTGGCCATTGAAAATGCCCGTTTGTACGACGAAATTAATCAGCGCGTCGAAAAACTCTCTGTTTTCAACGAGGTGGCCATGATTACCACCACCTCCCACGATGCCGACAGCCTCATCCGCGACACCACCAATCTCCTCGCCAACCGTTTATACCGCGAACGATTCGGCTTTTTATTGCTAGATGAGACCAAAAAATACCTCATCGTCCACGAATCCTATTACCAACAAAGAAGGGTTAAAAAGCCATTAAATAAATTCCCCCTGAACGGCCGTGGCATTACCGCCCATGTGGCCCGCACAGGCCAAATCTATATTTGCAACGATGCCCTTGAAGACCCCCTTTATTTGGAATACGACCCCCTTACCCGCTCAGAATTGGTGGTGCCACTGACAGTAGATGGCGAAGTAATTGGGGTGATTAACGTGGAAAGTGCCCGCCCCAACGCCTTTGATGAGGAAGATGCCAATTTCCTGTTCACGTTGGCGCATCAAATGGCCACAGCGATTCAACGCGCCCAGCTATACGAAGATTCTCGGTTTTATGCCGCCCAACTGAGCGAGAAAGTGGCCTATCGCACGGCCGAATTGCAAGAAGAGCGCGACCGTACCCGCGCCATTTTAGACAGTGCGGGCGAGGGCATTATTTTTACGGATAGCGAAGGGGTGATTGTGTACGCCAACCCCGCCATGAGCATCCAAACAGGCTATAGCCATGATGAATTGGTCGGCCACACCCCGAATATACTCAACAGTGGGCTGACGCCCAACAGGGTCTTTGAAGAGCTGTGGCAAACCATTCGCCGAGGCCAACGCTGGCGCGGGGAAGTGACCAATCGGCGCAAAGATGGCTCGCTCTATGCGGCCAGCCTCACCATCACTCCTTTATATGACCAGCAACATGAACTGCGGGGGTTTGTCTCTATTCAATCCGATATTACCCAGCTCAAAGAGTTAGACCGGCTTAAATCGGAGTTTGTGACCAATGTTTCCCACGAACTCCGCACCCCGCTGACCAATATCCGCACTTTTGTGACCTTGCTGAAAATGGGCAAGCCCGAAAAGCTAGACCATTATCGCCAAGTTTTAGAGCGAGAAACGGATAGATTGACCCGTCTGATTCAAGATTTGTTGGATTTATCGCGCATTGAGACGAATACAATCAGAACCAATTTGCACGCCGAAGATATCGGCACGTTGTTGGAAAATTTGGTGCAAAGTTTCATGTTTAAGGCGCAGGAAAAGCAAATTGAACTGGAAGATAATTGGTCTAATTCATTGCCCCCTGTTTTGATGGATAAAGACCAAATGACGCAGGTATTGACCAATTTGTTGGGTAATGCGTTGGCTTATACACCTGCCCACGGCCGTATCACGCTCCATGCGGCCGTGCGCGACTATAATGGGCAAGAGATGATGGCGGTTTTGGTGCAAGATACGGGTATGGGGCTAGATGAAGAGGACAAGCGGCGGCTGTTTGAGCGGTTTTATCGCGGCCGTGCCGCCACCGAAAGCCGTGCGCCGGGCACAGGGCTGGGGTTGGCCATCTCCAAAGAAATTATCGCCCGCCATCAGGGAGCCATTGAGGTGGAAAGCGAAGTCGGCCGTGGCACGAGTTTCATCATTTGGTTGCCGTTGGCGGAGTAGCGGTCAGTCTCTCAGTCTTTCAGTCTTTCAGTCTTTCAGTCTCTCAGTCGCTTACTCTCTTACTCTCTTACTCTCTTTCTCCCCTGCTCCTCTGCTCCCCTGCCCCCTCTCCCCATGCTCCCCCTCCCCTTCTACGCCCGCCCCGCCCAACAAGTAGCCCGTGATTTACTGGGCAAGACGTTGGTGCATCAGTGGCAGGGGGTGCGGTTGGCGGGGCGCATTGTGGAAACAGAGGCGTATTGCGATTCGGCCGAGCCAGATTTGGCTTGCCACGGAAGCAGAAATGGGGGACGGCCGACCCCGCGCACGGCCGTTATGTTCGGCCGTGCAGGGCACAGCTACGTCTACTTCACCTATGGAATCCACTGGCTGTTCAACATCGTCACAGGTGAAGAGGGGCAAGCCAACGCCGTCCTCATCCGCGCCCTCGAGCCAACGGAGGGGGAAGTGCACATGGCCATGCACCGCGCCCCACGGCCGCGCCCCGAGTGGACCAACGGCCCCGCCAAGCTCACCCAAGCCCTCGCCCTCAACAAATCTCACAATGGCCTGAATCTTTGCGCGGCCGATGGGGTTATATGGGTAGAAGATGCCCCGGCCGTGCCCCCTAACCTCATCGCCACAGGCCCGCGCATTGGCCTCGGGCAAACGCCCGAACCTTGGCTCTCGATTCCGTGGCGGTATTGGGTGGCGGGGCATCCTTTTGTGAGCAAGTGAGGGGGAGGCAGGGGAGCGGAGGAGCAGAGGGGCAGAGGAGAAAGACATCAACCAACACCTAGCTTACGGCTTATGGCTAACAGCTTATAGCTCAAAGGAATTCTATGAAACTCGTTGAAGGCAAAAAAGCATTGATTTTTGGCTTGGCCAATAACCGCTCCATTGCATGGGGCATTGCCCAAGCATTGCACGAACACGGAGCCGAACTTGGCTTCAGCTATGGCATTCCCCAACTGGAGCGGCGGGTAAAACCGCTGGCCGAACAGTTAGGGGTGGGCTTTGTGGAAATGTGTGATGTGACCAAGGACGCGGATATTGATGCCGTGTTCGCCAAAGCGGCCGACCATTTCGGCCAGATAGACATTCTGGTTCACTCCGTCGCCTTTGCCAAGCAAGAGGATTTAAGCGGCCGTTTTGTGGACACCAGCAGAGACGGTTTTGCAATGGCAATGGACATCAGTGCCTATAGTTTGGTGGCCATGGCGCAAAGGGCACGGCCGCTCATGGCCAACGGCGGCTCCATCATGTCACTCACCTATTATGGTTCCGAAAAGGTGATGCCCCACTACAATGTCATGGGTGTGGCCAAGGCGGCACTCGAGGCGAGTACGCGCTATTTAGCGGCCGATTTAGGCCCCGAGGGGATTCGGGTCAACGCCATTTCGGCGGGGCCAATTAAGACCTTGGCCGCCGCTGGCATTGCGGGCTTCCGCAAAATGTTGGCCTATGCCGAAAGCAAAAACCCCCTGCGCCGCAATGTGGATCAGGACGAAGTCGGCCGTACAGCCCTCTGGCTGGCCAGTGATTTATCCAGCGGCGTAACAGGCGAAGTGATTTACGTGGATGCCGGCTACCACATTTTGGGCATGCCCGATGCAGTGGGCGAAGAGTAATAAGATAGAGGGTAGAGATAGAGATAGAGGGGTAGTTGGTTGGGCAAAATAAATCGCTCAACCAACTACCCCTCTATCTCTTTTTTCTATCTCTACCCTTTTCTAACCAAATCTGAACCGTTTAGTACTGAAGTCTGGCATACAATACGTTTATCTAAATTTTGCCAACTGTTTCTAAACGGAGGATTTTATGCAACGAAAACTCAATTTTTTGGCGTTACTCATCGCCTTGCTGGGCGTGTTTAATTTAGCCCAAGCCGCTCCTATCTATTCTGATATTGCCTACGAAACCTTTGACTACGCTGTTGGTGAGTTAAATGGACAAGGAGGTGGCAGTGGTTGGACAGGCAATTGGACGGCCGTTACAGCTCGTACCCAAATCATTGATACCAGTGGGAATCCCCTTGTCTATGCCGTACCCAGTGGGGGACAAGTCATAGATAGCAATCGTGCCCTTGAAATTACGGGTGCAGATAACAACCTCATCGTCCGCAACCTCAGCGTACCATTTACAGGGGATGATGCATACATTAGCTTCTTAATGCGCTATACCCCAAATACGGCTCTGTAGGCAATAATCATTTTGTCACTTTTTGGTTTGGTGATAATGGGCATGGCGATGGTGGTGCAAACCATAGTACAGGTGTGCCCAACATCGGTCTAAAGGGAAATCGGGGCAATGGTTCGGGGACAGAGGATATCTTTGTGCGGCTTAATAACGCCCCAAGAAGCTTACTCAACCAACATAGATACTGATTTAACAGCCACACCTATTTTGTAGTCGGTCGCTTACATAAAACCGTTTCTGGGTCAGCGCAACCGTATAATTCCATATCGTTGTGGGTTAATCCTAGTTATGGTGATTCTGCAACCCCAGACATCACGACAGGTGCAGGCTAATGCGAATTTCACTGATATCACGGCTAGGAATCCGCTCAGCCATTATCGGTGGACAGCGATGTGATCTTATTAGTGGTATTCACATGGGCACAACATGGGATGAGGTCGTACCAGCGCCAAGTGATGTATTGGCTATTCAGTTGCAAGATGTGGAGACCACGGCCGCTACTCCCCTCTGGCTCATCGCCTTTGCGGCCGCGCTGGCCTTGTTTACAGTCGGCCGTTTGGCCAAAAGATAGCGCGTAGAGATAGAAATAGAGAGAATCATAGTTGATTCACCAACCAAGAATTCCTCTATCTCTATCTCCTGCCTCTATCTCTCACCAGTTACTTATTTGCACCCCCTTTTCAATCTCGTTATACTTTCCCGACTTACAAACCACATACTCTTATCCAGAGTAGCTGAGGGATCGGCCCGATGACGCTACAGCAACCAACCGCTTGCGGGAAAGGTGCTAACTCCGACAGACAGAACTGGAAGATGAGAGGCGAAACAGTACCTACTCTACCTCTTGCCAGCCTGCAAGGGGTTTTTTGTTGTAATTGGCAATTGCACCCCCCAATCACTAACCACTAATCACTATTTTTTGGAGGATTTTCTACATGAGTAACAGCTTTATGACCTCCCCATCCGTCCTGTTCACATCTGAATCAGTGACCGAGGGGCACCCCGACAAGATGTGCGACCAAATCAGCGATGCTGTATTAGACGAGATTTTGGCGCAAGACCCCAAGGCGCGTGTCGCTTGCGAAACGGCCATCAAAACAGGCTTCGTCCTGCTTTTAGGCGAAATCACCACCACAGGCTTTGTGGATTTTGACAAATTGGTGCGCCAAGTCGTCAATGAAATCGGCTTTGATAGCAGTGAGAAAGGGTTTGATGGTCACACCTGCGGCGTGCAAGTGGCCGTGGCCGCCCAAAGCCCAGACATTGCCCAAGGGGTCAATCACTCTCTCGAGTACCGCTCCGAAGATGAAGCCGAAGAAGCGGCCATCGAAGAGTTGGGCGCGGGCGACCAAGGCATGATGTTTGGCTTTGCCTGCAACGAAACGGCCACCCTGATGCCCTTGCCCATCTATTTGGCCCACAAGCTGACCCGCAAACTGGCCGAAGTGCGCAAAAACGGCACTCTGCCGTGGGTGCGCCCTGATGGCAAGGCGCAAGTCACTGTCGAATACAGCTACGGCAAGCCCAAAAGCATCCCTACCGTGCTGATTAGCACCCAACACGCCCCAGAAGTGGACGAGGCGACGATTCGGGCGGGGATTATCGAGCATGTCATTAAGCCCGTCTTGCCAGCGGAATTGGTTAGCGACTCCCTCAACATTTTTGTCAACCCCACTGGCCGTTTTGTGGTCGGTGGTCCAATGGGCGATGCGGGCTTGACAGGCCGTAAAATCATCGTGGACACCTATGGCGGCATGGGGCGGCATGGGGGTGGTGCGTTCAGCGGCAAGGATTGCACCAAGGTAGACCGTAGTGCGGCGTATGCGGCGCGGTGGGTGGCCAAGAACATTGTGGCCGCTGGCTTGGCGGAGCGGTGCGAAGTGCAGTTGGCTTATGCAATTGGAGTGGCACGGCCGCTTTCGGTCAATGTGGAAACCTTTGGGACGAGCGAAGTTCCCAACGATGTGTTGGTGAATTTAATCAACAGCCATTTTGACCTGCGCCCCGGCGCCATCATCCGCGATTTGGATTTGCGGAAGCCCATTTACCGCCAAACGGCCGCTTACGGCCATTTTGGGCGGGATGATTTGGATGTGCCGTGGGAACGCACCAACCGTGCGGAAGCTCTGCGGAAAGCGGCTCTGCAAGCGGCCGTGGCGTAAAAAGTCTAGTGGTATATGGGTGTAGTGGTGTATTTTCATATGCCACTACACATACACAATTACACCATTTTACTCCTCATACACGCCCAATGGTTGCAACGTGTGGGGGTGGTAAAAGCCTGTGCGAAGGGTGGTGTAGGAGATGAGGGGGAGGGTGAAGGTGTCGCGGATGCGTTCGTTCGGCCGCCAATCGGCCGTGGGATAGCCTGCTGGAGGGCGGTCTAGTTGAGCCACAATTTCTCCCTGTTCGTCGAGTAAGTGAATGAAAGCGGTGTAGTCGGCCGTGGGCACGGCCGTGGCTTGCCATGTCAGCGTGACCTGTAGCTGGTTGTCGTGAGCCGCTGTTTGCACCTCCACCAGTGCAATTTCGGCCCCAAAATGGGCCAGCGGGGGCGGGGTAGCGGGGGCAGAGGCGATGGTTAGCTGGGTAAAACCGCGCAGGGTGGTGCTGATTTCGGCCGCATCCCCCCACACTTGTTGCAGATGGGCTAACCCAGCCGCATCATCCGCCCGCAAAAAATAGGCGATGGGTTGCCCCGCCCAGCCAAGGGGGACGAGGCTCTCGTGCAGGTTCAGGTTGCGGAGTTCGTGCCGTCGGCCGCCGAGGGCGAATAAAAAGGTGGCCAGTTCTTGCTGGGTGGGGGCGAGGTAAACGGCCGTGCCCTCGTCTAAGCCCGCCATCGCTTGCCCCACCCGCCACTCATCCACGTAAAAATCGGTTTGCATGAGGGGGTAGTTGGCGTAGCGGCCGAAATAATCGCGGGTAGTAAGGGTGGTGCTGAGGGAGGAAGAAGATAGAGACGAGAGATAGAGAAAAGGGGAAGTGTCCTCTGCCCCTCTGCCCCTCTCTCTGCCCCTGAACGGCTAAAGTCGTTACTACAAATTGCGCCCCTCGGCCGATAAATATGGCCAGCACAGGGTATGCCCCCGAGAGACGGCCGAAGTGGGGAGCATCGCTACTGAGGATGGAGGGGAGGAGCATGACGGCGAGCCAGAGGAGAAGGAAGAGAGTGGGGATTGCGGATTGCGGATTGCGGATTGCGGAATTTTTCTCCTCTGCCCCTCTGCCCCTCTGCCCCTCTGCCCAAAAGCCAAGAGCGAACAACACACTCTGCACCCCATCGAGCAACGGCCGTGCGGGCAAGTTGTGGCGGAAGTGGGTTTCGCCCTGCCAGAAGAGGCCGCGCAGGACACGGCCGAGGTTGTACCAGCGGGTGAGCCACGGCCGTCCTTCGACCACCCCCGCCCCGTGGGTGGCGACGTAGCTACTGCGGAAGAATAAAAAGTAGGGATACCGCCAAAAGTAGAGCAGGAGGGGTGCGGCCGTGAAGAGGGAAACGGCCGCCATCAGCCCCACGGGTTTCCAAAAACGGCGTATTGCGCCCCTATCCAGCGCAAACCAGAGGGGTACGAACAAAGCGAATAAAAGGGGCATCATCCGCCCAGCGGCGTAGATGTAGAGGCCGAGGCCGAGCAACAAGCCAGAAAGGAGGAAGGCGCAGAAGGAGCGGAGGGCAGAGGAGCGGAGGAGAATTGCCCCTCTGCCCCTCTGCTCCTCTGCACCTCTGCGTTTTTAATGCCGCGCCAGAAGAAGTAGACGCACAAGCACTCCACGGGGATAAAGACCATCATCCGCAAGCCGAAGTGGCTGAAGTGGACGGCGGGGAAGAGGATGGCGAAGGCCCATGCGGCGAAGAATTGTGAATTGTGAATTGTGAATTGTGAATTGTGAATTTTTCTCCCCTGCCCCCCTGCTCCCCTGCTCCCCTGCGATAAAAACACCTGCCACCAAATAAACGGCCGCCACAGCGATGACCCCCGACAAGGCGGGCACGAGGCGCAGGGCGAAGGGGGTGTTGCCGAAGAGCCAGACGGAGGCGGCCATGAGGTAGATGTGGAGGGGTTCACGGCCGTAGTTGCCCT
The DNA here is from genome assembly GCA_016711405.1 of Candidatus Hadersleviella danica. Classification (GTDB taxonomy): domain Bacteria; phylum Chloroflexota; class Anaerolineae; order Promineifilales; family Promineifilaceae; genus Hadersleviella; species Hadersleviella danica. The sequence goes on from JADJSZ010000004.1 coordinate 18,172, forward strand.
CGAAGAAGAGGGGGAAGCGGGTGGGGGTGGGCGGCCGTTCGGCGTGGGCCTCGGCCGAATAAAGCTCCCACCCTCGTGGAAAATGGGGGAACAACGCCCCTTCGGTCATGGCCAGCGCATCGAGGCCGTTGTACGCCTCATCGTGATACAGCCCCAGCGGCAGGGTGGCCAAGTTGTGTACCCGCAACCAGAAGGCGAGGAGGAGGATGGCGAGGAGGGGGAGGCGGTTGGTCAGGGGGAGGGGGGGGCAGGGGGCAGGGGGGGCAGGGAGATTTTCTGTGACTTATGGGGGGTCTGTCCACTTTTCACTTCTTACTTCTTACTTCTTACTTCTCACTTTCCACCACCACAGGTTCCCCCAATTGTTCCCCTGTCGCTGGATTGTACAGGCCGATGCGGTAGTGGGTGGGTGTGCCGTCGGCCGTCAGCAGGTGGCTTTGGGCGAGCCAATCGCGTGCTTGCCAGCCCGCCATGTCTAGTACATCGGATTGGCCAATGATTTGGCCGTTTTGGTCGAGGGCGTGGACGAAGATTTGGAGGGGACGGCCGTCGTCGGCGGCCGTGGTTTGCCAGATGGTCCGCAAGGCATGTTGTCATACTGTTCCACCCGCACCAACCGTGCCACGCCAAAATCGGCCAGCCATTCGGTGGGGGCGGGGGGTGGGGTGAGTTGGTAGAGTTGGAGGTGGTCGGCCGTGGCCACCCATGTCAGCGTTTGCCCCAAGTCGGGCACACCGAGTTGGGCGGGTTCGGCCGTGGTGTCTAGCACCAGCCAGCCATTGTGGGCGGGCACAATAAAGCTGGTGGTGAAGTTGTACCAACTCGGCCGAACATCATTGGTCGCCAGCGGGGCAAATAGTTCAGGCGGCAAAGTGGTCATCTCCACCCCTGTCGGCAAGGCCAGCGAAGCGGGTTCCCCTCGAGTGGGCACATCATACACAAAAATGCTGTAGCCAATTTTGGCGATGGGTTCCTGCGGCCGAAACCATGCCAATTGGTCATGGTCGGCAAAATGCACCCCCTGCAAATTGGTGGCACTGATGGCATAGAGACCCGGTGCAGGGTCGGCGGGATAGAGCGGGTTGCGGCCGGGCAAGGTGTAACGGGGTGGGAAGCTATCTAAGCCGCGATAGATGAGGCCGTAATAATCGGGGCGAGCTTCGCCAAAATAACTGAGCCAGACAGGTTCACCCCCATTGTCCCGTTGCCATTCCGCCAAACCCGCCAAATCTTGCCCCCAATCCAAGTTGCTATCCACCAAATAACGCCAGCCGTTATCGGGGCCACCCGCCAGCACATTAAAAAAGGCCAAAAAATCGGGCGCAAGGGTGAGGGTGCGGAGGAAGAGGGTGAGGAGGAGGAAGTGAGAAGTGAGGAGTGAAAAGTGAGTAGTCAGTAGTGAGTAGTGTTGCGTTTCCCCTCTGCTCCTCTGCCCCTCTGCTCCTCTGCTTGGCCACAAAGCCGCCCCAATAAAAACAAAAAGAAAGGGCAACACGGGCAACAAATGGCGATAACCGAGGTTGACGCTGGTGGTGAGGGCGATGGCGAAGTAGCCGAGGGGGGGGAGGAGAATGGGGAATGCGGAATGGGGAATGCGGATTGCGGATTGGGGGATAATCTCCCCTGCGCCCCTGCCCCCCTGCTCCCCTGCCCCTCTGCCCCTCTGCTTGAAGAAGGCGAAAAGCGTTATAACTAGAAGCAACAGGGTTGGCAAAGGTGTTTTGAGGGCAAAAGCGATGGGAAAGTAGCTCCACCAGCCTGTGGTGCGGTAGTCGCCCATCAGGAAGGAGGGTGCGCCTTGTTGGGCGCGGTTGCCAATGTCGAGGAGTTGTTCGAGGTGGTGGGCGAGGGGGAGGGTGAGGCCAGCGAGTTGGGGGAAGGCGGGCAATTCGGCCGGGAGTGTGCCAATCTGAAAGCCGTACATGGCCCAGAGGGAGAGGAAGGCGGTGAGAACGAGAAGGGCGAGGTGGTGGATGTAATTTTGGATTTTGGATTTTGGATTTTGGAGAGGGTTGGTGCGCCTCCAAAATCTAAAATCTAAAATCCAAAATCCCAACAAAATAAGTCCGAAGAAGGGCAGGAAGAGCACGGCCGTGAACTTGGTGTTGTTCAGCAGAGCCAGCCCCAAACCAAAGAGGGCGATGTTGGCGGGGGTGGGGTTTTGGGTGTAACGCCAGAGGGTGTAGCCCGCCACGGCCGCGCCTAAGGCCAGCCCCAAATCGGTGGTGGTTAGCTGACTATGCGCCAAAATATTGGGGTCGAGGGCGCACAGGGCGAGGGCGAAGAAGCCCGCCCATCTATTGCGGGCAAATTCGGCCGCCCAACGGCCGACCACCGCACAGAGCAACATCCCCAAAAAGACGGTCATCACCCGTGCCAGAAACAGGGTGCGAGCCACATCGTTGCCGATTTCCCAGAGGAACAGCTCGGCGGGGCGATGAAAACTCGTTACTACCCATGATGGGTCATCGAGCGGCAAACGCACCGATTCGTCACCGCGCAGGAGGAGGGCGTTCCATGCGTTTAGCCCGAGCGGGTGGCCGACGCGCATGTGGCTATTTTGGCCGCGCACATAGCCCAAGCCCCGCACCAAAAAGCCTTGTTCATCCACAGTGGGGGATTTTTGGAGCAGGCCATGAACGGCCAAGCCGAAAAAAAACAGAAGAACGGCCGTTTGCAACCAGCGCATAAGGAGTGAATAGTGGTTAGTGGTTAGTGGCTAGTGATTGGTGATGCACCCGAATAATGATCTGAGCGCTCGAGAAATTTAGTGAGACCATAGCCAATACACCAGCATACGAATACACCAATATACCACTACACCCCTCACCCTTTCAGCAATGCCGCTTCCAGCGCATCGGCAAGGGAGCGACATTCGATGATTTCGAGGCCAGTGGGGATGTCGAGCTTTTTCTTGCTCCGCGAAAGGGGGATGAGGCACCGTTTGAAGCCGAGTTTGGCCGCTTCGCGCAGGCGGGCTTCGATTTGGCTGACGGCGCGTAGCTCGCCGCTGAGGCCAATTTCGCCGACAAAGGCCATGTCGGCATGGACGGGGCGGTCGCTGGCACTGCTGGCCAGCGCCACGGCCGTGGCCAAGTCGGCCGCTGGCTCGTCTATCTGCAAGCCGCCAATCACGTTCACAAAAATATCCTTGTCGAACAGCTTTTGGCGCACCCGCTTGGTCAGCACGGCCGTCAGCAGAAGCAGGCGGTTGTAATCCACGCCGTTGGCCGTTCGGCGGGGGTTGGCAAAGGTGGTGGTGGTGGCGAGGGCTTGGATTTCGACGAGAAGCGGCCGTGTCCCTTCCATCGTCACGGCAATGGCCGAGCCGGGCACATTCACTTGGCGCTCCATCAGGAACATTTCGGAGGGGTTGGTCACCTCCTCCAACCCTTTGTCCACCATCTCGAACACGCCCACTTCGCTGGTGGCCCCAAAGCGGTTTTTGACGCTTCGCAGGAGGCGATAGCGGTGAAAGGGGTCGCCTTGCAGGTAAAGCACCGTGTCTACAATGTGTTCGAGGACGCGGGGGCCAGCAATGGAGCCTTCTTTGGTGACATGGCCGACCAAAAAGACGGTTACGCCTTGCCCTTTGGCCACCTCTTGCAAGCGGGAGGCGCACTCGCGCACTTGGCTGACACTGCCTGCGGCCGAGTTTAGCGATTCGGTGTAGGTGGTTTGGATGCTATCCACAATGACCATGACGGGGTTGGTCTGGTCAATGTGAGCCAGCATCGTGTCCAAACTCGTTTCGGTGACGAGAAGCAGGTTGTCGGAGGTGAGACCCATCCGCTCAGCGCGCATTTTGATTTGGTGGACGCTTTCTTCGCCCGAAATGTAGAGGACTGTGCCGTGCTGTTCGGCCATCAGCACCGCCACTTGAAGCAATAGTGTGGATTTACCAATGCCGGGGTCGCCCCCGAGGAGGACGAGCGAGCTGGGCACGACCCCACCGCCCAACACGCGGGCGAATTCGGAGAGGGGCAGGGCGAGGCGGGCGGTGCTATCGGCCGAGATTTGGCTTAGCTTTTGGGGGGCACGGGTGGGCAAGCCACGGCCGCGCCCGCTCCCAGTGGCGGCCGTTTCGGCCACGATGACTTCTTCGACCATTGTGCCGTATTCGCTACATTGGGGGCATCGCCCCATAAATTTGGGAGCGATTCGGCCGCAGGCTTGGCACACGAATTGCGTTTTTGTTTTAGGCATAGGAGAAGGTAAGTGCTGAGATCTGAGTCCCCATTCGGGGGTAAATGTTGAGTGGGTAGTTGCCAACGACCCGTGGCAAATGACCAGTGACGAGTGACCAGTGACCAATCACCCATTTGGAAATGAGGCTATATTAACATAAAATAACGGGCTGAACGGGTTGATATGAGTTTTTACTAAACAAATCAGATGCCTGACCTTTTACAGTAAAATTGTAAGACAATAGGGGTATCCTGAGCCGGTATAATTGGGGGCAATTAACTGACAAATCTCTTTTTAAGCTTTTTTTAACCGCGGAGAGCGCAGAGGGCGCGGAGTTTTCTCCGAGATTTCCGCCGTTAAATAAGATGACCCTGTACCCCATGATTGATTGGTTCGCACTTTTTTGGAGCAGTTTGTGGATTTTGGGCACGGCCGTTATTTTGGCCGCCCTCAGTTACCACCACTGGCTGGCCCATGAGCAAGGGGTGGGGTTGCGTGCCCAGTTAAAAACGGCCGCGTTTCAGGCTCCCCTCTGGGCGGGGCTGGCGTTAACGGCCGTGGGGCTCGCTGGAACCAGTGCGACTTGGTGGGAAACGGGAGTATGGGGCATTATGGCGGCCGTTTCATTGTTCAATTTCAGGGGAGAATGGCAGGGATTAAAAGATTAGGTGACGCAACGTCAAACCCATCTCATACTCTCTCATTCTCCCCCTCACTGCATCTCTCCGCAACCATTATGGAAGTCAAAAAATACATCGCCCTCATCTGGCATTGGAGTTGGGTTATCCTCTTGGGCAGTGTGCTGGCTGGGGCCATCACCTATCTCATCAACGCCAACACCACCCCCATCTACCGCTCCACCACCCGGCTGATGATTGACCAAGCCCCCAGCAGTAGCAGTGGCACGAGCTACGCCGATGTGCTGACCATTGAGAAAATTTCGCAAACCTATGTGGCGCTGATTACCACCAGCCCCATTTTAGAAGAAACCATTGCCCAACTTGAGTTACCCTATACAACAGTTCAATTGCGCGAACGCATCAGTGCCTCGGCTCCTGTAGATACGCAAATCATCAACATCACCGTTGAAGATACCAGCCCCGAACGAGCAAAACTCATTGCCGATACACTGGCTCAAAATTTTATCGCCTATAACGACCGCACCCAAAGTGCGCGTTACGCCGACCCGATTGATATCCTGAATATCGAACGCGAGACTGTGGGCGACCAAATTGAAGAAATGCAAACACTCATCAATGATTTAACAGCCCTCGAAAACCGCACCCCCGAGCAAGAATCGCGGCTATCGCGGCTGGAAACACAAATCAAAGAGTTACAGCTTAACTACACGAATATCTTTAACAAATTGCAAGATTTGCGGATTCGGGCGGCCACGGAAAGCAATAATTTGGTGGTGGTGGAGCCAGCCCAAGTAAACCGCACCGTAGTACGGCCGCGCACCATCAGCAATACCATTTTGGCCGTATTGGTAGGTGGCATGGCCGCGCTGGGTCTTGTCTTTCTCATAGATTACCTCGACGATACGATTAAAACCCCCGACGAAGTCGTGGAAGACACGGGGCTTTCGGCGATGGGTGTCATCGCCTACATCAAGGGGGACAAGCCCGCCGATAGGCTCATCACCCACCTCACCCCTCGCGCCCCCACCTCAGAAGCGTATAGGGTGTTGCGGACGAATTTGGAGTTTGCTTCGGTAGACGACAAATTGCGGAATTTAATCGTCACCAGCCCTTCGCCGGGCGAGGGCAAATCAACCACGGCCGCTAATCTCGCCACCGTGCTCGCCCAAGCTGGCCATCGGGTCATTTTGATTGACGGGGATTTAAGACGGCCGTCGCAACACAAAATCCTCGAACTGCCCAATAACCAAGGGCTAACCACCGCCCTGCTCGATAGCGAAACCCCGATTAGCTACCACATCCAAAACACCCGCGTGCCCGGCTTGCGCCTGATGACCAGCGGCCCCTTGCCCCCCAACCCCGCCGAACTCCTGCGCTCGCACCGCATGAGCCAAGTGCTGGAAGAACTCAAAGACGAGGCGGATATTGTCATTGTGGACACCCCCCCCACCCTGACCGTGGCCGATGCTTCTATCCTCGGCCCGCGCATGAATGGGGTGGTGATTGTGGGCAAAATTGGCTCCACGCGACGGGATGCCCTCATGCAGGCGCAAGAGAGCTTGCAAAAGACGGGCGCGAATATCTTCGGGGTGGTTCTGAACCGCGCCAACCCTGCACGCGGTGGGTATTACTACAACTACTATTACTATCGCTACTACACCTATGAGTATGGCGACAATCGGCCAGATGAGCGGCGCGGCCGTAAAAGCCGCCTGCCCAAGTGGTTGGCAGGGTAAAAAAAGTTATTCGTTATTGGTTATTCGTTATTGGTTGCTTGTTAGCGCATAACCAATAACGAATAACCAGTAACCAGTAACGAGTAACCTCTATGACCGTATCTGCACCACGGCCTCGCCAAAATTGGGAGCTTTTTGTCTTGGGAATTCTCTGGTTTGTCTTGGGGGGAGCCATTTTGTACATGCAATTCTCACGGCCGCCCATCATCGAAATCGAATGGGTCACCGAAACAGAATTCGACACGGCCGGCTTCAACATCTACCGCAGTGCCACCCCCGACGGGGAATTTGTGCAAATCAACCCCCAACTCATTCCCGGCGCGGCCGACCCCGCCTCGGGCGATGAGTATGTGTACGCCGATAGCGATGTGCAAGCAGGCGAGACCTACTACTACAAACTAGAAGATGTGGAATATAGCGGGGCACGGCAACAACACGAAGTGATTGCAGGCCAAGCCCCCCGCGCTGAAGAGTGGGCCTTGATATTGGCCGCCATCAGCTTTGTCTTGGGCATCGCCCTCATCGCCACAGGCATCCGCAGTTGGCGGTGAAGCGGGATTATTGGTTACTCGTTATTGGTTATTGCGAGTAACGAGTAACCCACTAACCAGTAAAGAATAACGAGTAACCACATGAACATTCACGAACAACAACGGCCGTGCCGCCCCGCCGAACTTATCTGGCGGCAAGTAGATGACGGCATCGTCATCGTTTCGCCCACCGCAGGACAAGTGCGCGTCCTCAACCAATTGGGGAGCCACATTTGGGAGCAACTGGATGGCCAACACAGCCTTGGCGACATTGAGCAAAGCCTCATCGGCCGCTACCCCCACATCCCCGCCACCCAAATCCACACCGACCTGCACCAATTTCTGAACGAGTTAAACAGCCGGGGATTGGTTAGCTTTTAGCTGTTAGCTGTTAGCGCCGGCCGAAAAAAAAATTTTAAAAAGGCCGCCAAGACATTGTCTGACCAGCATTCCGCATTCCCCATTCCGCAATCCCAAACCCCTCATGTTCTACCGCCTATCCCTCATCATTTATAGTGCCCTCACCGCTGGTGGGTTGATGTGGCTCTTGCAGGGGCAAGTCCAAGCCAGCCCCCAGTCATCTAGTCCCCAATCCCCCGTCGCCATCCAAAACCTCGTCGTCAGCGAGGATGGGGTGAGCTTTACCTTGCACACCGCTGGCTACACGCTCACGGCCGCAGGAGCACTGCACATTGAGGGCTTGGAAACATGGCAAGCCCCCGGCGAACCCCTCGTGCCCGTCTACCAAACATGGTTGGCCGTGCCCGCTGGTGCTGAGGTTGAGGTAGTCGTGCGGCCGTTGGGTTTGCGCTATGAGCAGGTGCTGGGCGTGCAAGCCACTGGCGCAGGCATTCCCATCAGCGATCCGAACGCCGAATTGGCTCAAGAAGCGAGCTTGATTGGACTGACCACCGCCCCCAGCACATTGGCCACGGCCGTTGACCATGCAGGCTTCTTCCCCACCCTCAGCTACCAACTTTCCGAAGTACAACACAGCCGCGATGTCAGCGTGGTCAGCCTTGCCCTTTACCCCCTGCAATACCACCCCGCCACCCAACAAGTGCGCCACAACCAAGAACTGGCCGTCGAAGTCCGCTTCACTCAGCACTCAGCACTCAGCACTCAGCACTCAGCACTCACCCCCAACCAAGCCCAATGGACAGAGCGGGTGCTAAACCCCAGCCACATTGGCACGGGCGGCGATGGCTAACAGGCGCGAATCTCATCCCCAACGACGACGTGCGCTTGCCCGTGGGCGAAACAGCCTACAAAATCAGCGTCCGCGAAGATGGGGTGCATGAAGTGACCTACGCCCAATTGGCCATTTTGGGGCTGGCGGGCAACATCAACCCCGCCAATTTGGAGATGATGCACGACGGCCGCACCGTCGCCCATCAACACCTAGATGCCAACAGCAACAACCTGTTTGACATGGGCGATGCGATTCGCTTTTATGGGTGGGCGTTCGATGGCTCTCGTTTTGAGCAGTTTTACGCCACCGAAAACGTGTTTTGGCTCTGGGTGACGGGCACGGCCGACCCCATCTCCACGGCCTCGGCCGCCCCGAGTGGCGGGGCAGGCACGGCCGTCACCACCACCCAAGCCCATCTCCGCTTTGGCGAAGAAAAAATCTTCTGGTTCAGCACATTGTATGTGGACGCATGGGCCAACATGCCCAACGACCCCGATTATTTCTTCTGGCGGCGCATCTACCCAGACTACCGCGAAGACCATACACTGGTGACGCTGACCCTGCCCATCACCCTGCCCTACGCCAGCCCCATCAGCGACCCAGCTCTTTTTACGGCCGAGCTACACACCCTCGCCTTCTACAACACAGGCAACAAAACCAACACCGTTAACATTGATGTGAACGGGCTGGGATTGGGCGTGCAGGCCAATTTAGAGGTGCGCGAAAACGGCAACGCCGTCGTGGCTGTCCCCCAAACCGATTTGGCCAGCAACGGCCTGAACAGCATCACCCTCCGCGCCCCCGAGGCAAACCTGCCGGGGCCAGATAACTCCAGCACTGTCTGCAATTTCAACATCCACGATTGCGTTTTGCTCAACGAGGTGCGGGTGAGCTATGTGCGCGATTTGCGCACAGACGATGACCAGTTGCAATTCGCCAGTTCGGCCACAGGTTTGCTCGATTTTACAGTGGATAATTTTTCCACCAATGAGGTGTTGCTGTGGGACATTAGCGACCGTTACCAACCTGTGCGTCTGACGGGAGGCACGGTCACTGGGGCGGAAAACACGCTGGCGTTTAGCCGTAACCAAACGGCCGCTGGTCAATTTATCGCTCTGACCGAAGGGCGCGTGTTGCCCACCACGGGCCGTGTCTCTAGCTATGAGGTGGCCGACCTCACCCCGGCCGCTGGGGCGGATTGGCTGGCCATCAGCCACAGTGCCTTTTTGGCCGAGGCGCAACGGCTGGGGGCACACCGCACGGCCGATGGCTACACAACGGCCGTCCTCGATGTGCAAGACATCATCAACCAATATGGGTATGGCCACCCCTCGCCCACAGGCATCCACGCCTATTTGCAAGAGGCGGTGACAACATGGGACAACCCGCCGCGTTATGTGGCGCTGATGGGCACGGCCGATTACAACCCACGCCTCTTGCCCTGCTACCCCATTTGCACCTCGGGGCAAGCCAATTTCAGCATCCTGAACAGCCAACAAGTCCCCACCTTTTTCACCTTCCGCGACCGTTTCCAAGGGCTGGCTCCTTCTGATTACGAATACAGTTTGCTGGTGGGTAGTGATAAGTTGCCCGATGTGGCCATCGGCCGTTTGCCCGCCCACACCCTTGCCCAAGCCCACGAGATGGTAGATAAAATCATCCAGTATGAGAACAACCAACTCACCCTTGCCGAGTGGCAAGAAAATATCGCCCTCGTCCACGACAACACCGATGCAGGGGGCGACTTTTTGCAAGGTGTGACCAATATGGCCGCTTACGTGCCCGATAGTTATGAGTCCATCATTTTTGGGCTAACAGCAGGCAATAATGCCACCGAAACAGGCACGATTCGCAACGAGCTGTTCAACACGATTTCGGTCACCAATGTTTCGATATTGGCGTATCGCGGGCATGGGGCGGTGGATAGATGGGCCAATGAGGGGTTGCTCCAAGCGGCCGATATTCCCGTCAACATTGCCAACAACACCCGCCCGCTCGTTTCGCTCAGTTTGGACTGTTTGGATGGCCACTTTACCTTCCCCGGTTGGCAATCGCTGAGTGAGGCGCTCATGGTGCAGGATGGCGGCCGTGGCTCGGCTGCGCACTGGTCTTCCAGCGGCCTCGGCTATGACTTTGAGCATACCGTACTGGCCAACAGCTTGTTTAGCGGCATTTTCGACCTTGGCTATACCGCCCTTGGCGATGCCATCAACCATTCCAAAACAATCTATGCGGGGTTCCCCTTCCTCAGCACGAGTGAGTTATACACCTTTATTTTGCAAGGCGATCCCGCCATGCAACTGTATCGCCCCGAGTGGAACGTCGATTTGACAGCTCCAACGGGTTTTCTGGCCGTCGGCGAAGATTTCGGCGCAACTTTAGACATCGAAAACACGGGTTTATACCCCTCTAAGCCGATGCTGACGTACACCATTCCCGCCCATGTGGGTTATATCGGCCACACGGCGACGTTAACGCACACGTTTGCCATCACCACCACGGCCGAGAATGAGCTACAATTGACCTTTAGTTTCCCCAATGCGCTGGCGCAGGGGAGCACGGCGGCCGTGCAATTGCAATTGGAAATGGTCGAGGGAGGCTCTGGACTATCCACGGCCGAAGTCAGCGGCACAGGCTGGGATATGTCGCCCACGACAGGCAGAATTGCCACGGCCGTGCTCAACGCCAGCGACAACACCCAACGCATCTACTTGCCCATTGTGCAAAGGTAAAGTACGAAGTACGAATGACGACACCCTCTCAGAAAGTATGAAATTATCTGACAAGCTGACTGGCTGAAATGCTGACTAGCTGAAAGACTGAAAGACTGAAAGACTACCTATGAAACAACAGCGCAAATTATGGTGGTTGGTTTGGATTGCTTTGGCATGGGGCTTGGCTTTGTCCACCCCCAGCGAGGCGGCCGTCGGTTTGGAATACTTCCGCGCCGAAAATGCAACCACCCAACTCCGCCTGACATGGAAAACGGGCTACGAAGATAGCATTATTGGCTTTCGGGTGCGGCGCAGTGACCAACCCCTCGTTCCACTTAGCGTCACCTACAACGATGCCCCCACCACTCTGATTATCACCTCGCCCGAAAATGCGTTTGGCGCGACCTATACCGCCTATGACCCCAGCGCGGTGAATGGGCAAACCTACACCTATAAACTCTATGAGGTGTTGAGCGACAGCACCGAAGCCGAGTTGGAAAGTGCGACAGTAACGGTGCAAATTACAGGTGGTGGCAGTGGCTTGCCCACCAATACCCCCACCGTAGCCTCCACCACGGCCGCGCCAACCTCGACTCCTGTGCCCACCACCACAGGGCCAACCTCGACCCCAGTACCTACTACGGCTGGGGCAACTGCCACGGCCACCACGGCCGCAACGGCTACGGCCGCCGCCACCACGGCCGCCTCAGCCCCCACAGCCACGGTTCGCCCTGCGGCCACCACAAGCAGTAGCACCAGCGGCGGAAATACAAGTACAGGGAGCGGCACAAGCACGGGAAGCACAGGGGATGGCACAACCCCCCAAAGACAGCCCACCACGGCCGCGCCCACCACCAGTGGCGGTGTTCCTGTGGCCGAAGCAGGCTCTCTGCCCGAAACCAATCAGGAAGAAGGCTACCCAGCCCCCAGCACCAGCGAGGGAGGAGAAGAGGAACGGCCGATTGAAGCGACGACGACTACCAATGAAGGCGAACCAGTTGCGCCTTTGGGAGCTGAGCCAACGGCCTATCCTGTAGAAGGCACTCCCCCAGCGGGCACGATAACCGACCCATTGGCCGAGGGCTATGTGCCGCCTACAACTGGCGGCACGTCCGACATCCCCTCGATTGGCAGTGGCAGTGGCAATGGGCAAACCAGCCCCAACACGCCCCTCCCCACCAGCCCCAACACCACGGCCGAGGGGGATTCCAGCAATACGTTGTTGCTGTGGGGCGGCTTTATTTTGGCTTTGTTTGTCTTCCTCACAGGGGTCATCGGCTCCATTTTAATCTTGCGCCGCCGCTAATTATTTTGCGGGAACAATCTAAGTTATACATACAACGGGCATAAACTGATACTTGATATTGGTGTATAAGTCTATTGGTGTACTCGTGTATCAAAATACACAAATACACCAGTACACCAACAAACAAAATGCCAGATTATGGCCGTGAAAAATATAAATTGGATACAAGGCGATGTTTTCCCTCTACCAATTTTCTTACGACGAACACAATTGGGGCGATGAGGTAGATAGCCAAGAAACGGCCGAGGCCATGATGCTGCATATGGCCCACACCCGCTCGTGGGAATCAAGACCCATCTCAGACGAGGTGGTTAATCGCTACAACGGTTTTTCTCTGCCCGAACTGGAAGCGGCCGTCTTGGATGGCATACTGGAATATATGCCCAGCAACAAAGCCTTAGCGGCCGAAATTGCCCATGCCCCTTTCCACAAGTTACAAGAGAAACTAACCCAAGAAGGTGGTCAGTTTGTGGGCGGGTCATTTTACGAATTTGAAGGCAACCACAACGATACCCTCATCTATGTGGTGGTGGCGACTTAGAAGCACAACGGTGGGTAGCCATTCAAAAAAGGAGAATCGGATGAGTGCAGAAGAACAGCGATGCCAAGCGATGACCAAGGCGGGAACACCCTGTAAAAACAGGGCTTTGGCGGGAGAGTTGTATTGCCGTGTCCACCTGAAGGTGGTCGCGGCCGTGGCCGAAGAGCCGATTCCAGCCGAGGAGGCAGAAGTGCCCAACGGCCGTTTCCAACAAATCGTGGGGCAACTGAACCAAGTAGCGGCTAAACTCCACGCGCAAACCCCCACCTTTGTGCCTCCTCCCTTTTCTCCCACTGAATTATTGCGCCTTGTGCGCGAAAATGTAGATCGCTTCACTCCAGATGTCGTCAATGATTTGCGGGCCTCGCTGGAAGGAGCCACGGCCGAGGATTTCAAAGACCCCGAAACGTGGAAAGGGATGTGGTTCATCCTGACCTACACGGCCAAAGAAGAGTCCAAATCGCTCCTGAGCAAAGCCACCAGCACCCTTGCTGGCTTGCCGGGGGTCAGCCAAGGTCTCAACCTGCTCTCCCAAATGCCCGGCGCCAGCCTCGTCTCCGACATTTCGGGCATGTTAGAAGGGGCCTCCGCCAGCGACTTTTTAGACCGCGAAACATGGGCGGGGATGTGGTTCATCCTCAACCACTCGTTGCAACACGAAGCCAGCGAGATGAAACGGCGCGTGTGGGGGGACGAAGAAGATAGAGAGTAGAGATAGAGGTAGAGGAGGGAGTTTGTAAGCCGAGGTATTGCGTTTTCTCTATTTCTCTCATCTCTAGCCTGCTTTGCCCCTGTGTGCGTCATCTCATGTAATCCCCCTCTATCTCTTGCCTCTATCTCTATCTCACCATGAATTTCCACAAATACCAAGCTCTGGGCAATACTTATCTCATTTTAGAGGTGGATGAGCCGCCAACGGCCGCGCAAATCCGCACTATTTGCCACCCTAGCTATGGCGTGGGGGTGGATGGACTGATTGTGGATAGCCACATTGATGACCCCCACCATTTTCGCGCCCAATTTTTTAACCCCGATGGGAGCGAGGCAGAAAAGAGCGGCAACGGTTTGCGCATTTATGCCCGCTATTTGTGGGATAGTCTCGAGGTGGCGGATGAGTCATTTACGATTGACACCACTGGGGGGCGGGTTTATGCGCAGGTGGTCGAAAACGGCCGTGAAGTCGTCCTGCAAATGGGCGAAATTCGTTTGGGGGAACCCTTTGGCGAGGAGCTAACGCTGGGCGATCACCTGTTTACGATTTACACGGCCGATGCGGGCAATCCCCATTGTGTCATTGTGGTAGATGAGGCCACGGCCGAATTGGCTCAGCAATATGGGCCACTTATTGAGCAAGACGGCCGTTTCCCCAACCGTACCAACGTTCAATTTGTGCAGGTGGTGGATGAGCAAAACATCCGCCTCGAGATTTGGGAGCGGGGAACAGGCTATACCTTGGCTTCGGGGACGAGTAGTTGTGCGGCGACGGCCGTGTTGCACCGCCTCGGCCTCTGCCAGCGGCAAGTGACCGTTCACATGCCCGGCGGCATGTTGACCATCTCTCTTGATGAGCAAAACCACGCCACCCTGCGCGGCGGCGTGGCCAAAATCTGCTCTGGCCACCTCTCCCACGATTTGCTCCGCACCTTGGGCTTGCCCCTGCCAGTGGAGTGAACCATGACAGATTAACGGCCGCTAAACCTCCCCCCACAACCACCCCCCACCCCAGAGCCAACCCCTAACAGGGGCTACCACAACTATCCCCCTTTTATGCGGCGATAGCACCACCACCACCCCATCAGGTGAACGCACTTCCAAAAGTGCGTCACACCTCCCTACAATCTATCTCAGCCAACGAACGCCCTGCCACAATGGGTTTTGGCTCCAAAATCACCCTCGACGACCTGCCAACGTGAGCTTTGTCATTTTTTTTAAGTTACTGCACAAAATATAGGTGCCATATAGAACTATGCCTTATTCGTCTATACTATTATTATTAACAATATAAACAAACCCTTTCCACCCACCCTTGACTTTCTCAAGTCAAATGATAACTAGGAGATAAACTCATGAAAAACGTCAAAACCTTCCCCAAACTGGTCATGGCTATCGGCATTCTCTTTGCCCTTGTCGGCCTCGGCACCATCGGTGCGGGTGCTTACATTAACTCATTTGTCACCGATCAATTAACTGCCCAAAACATCACCACACCCGATGATGCAACGATTCCCAACACGCCCGTAGATGACATGGCCACCGCCCTCAGCATGGCCAATATCATCCAACACCATGCGGCCGATAGAGCCAATGGCCTCACTTATGCTCAAATGGGTCGCTTTGCCGTAGAAAGTGGTGACCCCGCTGGTACGAGCAACGCCGAGGAAGCATTGCTAGATGCCAATGGTAGCCCTGTCCCCAACGCCGCTCGGGAAACCCAACTGACGGCCGCTGGCTTGGTCACATCGCTCAGCCTATCCGCAATGGCCATCGGGACTTCGTATGGGGTCATGGCTCTTGGCCTCGGGTTTGCCCTCCTCGGGCTGGTAATCGCAGGTCTTGGCTACGCCCTGCTCGGGTTAATCACCCCCGAAGTTGCCAAACGGTTTGGTATCCAACCCGTCGCTAAATAAAAAACTCTCCACAAACGGCGAATCAGCGAATACTTGCCGCTGATAAAACAAGACAAGTAACCAAAAAGGACGACCCTGTACAACAGTGGTCGTCCTTTTTGGTGTAAAATGCACCCTTTATTAATTCCCTTAACGCATTCCTTATAAGTTAAGCAATTTTCCAGAGTGTCAAGTGGTGGTTTTGTGACATAAGCTAAGTTTCACGAAGCATTCTTTCGGCTAAATACCCTTTGCCCTTTCCCTTTTTTGCCTTTTTGCAATAAAAATTATTACAAAAGGGCAAAAGAACAATAAAGCAAAAGGATTTGGGCTTGTTTTTCACCCTTGATTTTTGCATAAACCCCTTAACTTATAACGAATAACCTTACTGAGAGAACCCACTATGACCCGACAACTACCCAATTACATTGACGGCCGCTGGGCACCCGCCACGGCCACCGACCACCTGCCCGTCCACAACCCCGCCACGGCCGAACTCCTCGCCCACGTCCCCCTCTCGGGCACGGCCGAGGTGAACGCGGCGACCGAGGCCGCCAGCCGCGCCCTGCCCGCGTGGCGGCGCACCCCCGCTGGCGAACGCATCCAATACCTCTTTAAGATGAAACAAATCTTAGAAGCCAACATGGAAGCCATCGCCCGCACCATTACCCAAGAATGCGGCAAAACCATCGCCGAAGCCCGCGCCGAAATGACCCGCGCCATCGAAAACGTCGAAGTCGCCTGCGGCATTCCCAAAATGATGCAGGGTGATTTTTCCGAAGATGTGGCCAGCGGCATAGACGAAATTATGATTCGCCAGCCTGTGGGGGTGTGCGCGGCCGTCGTCCCCTTCAACTTCCCCGGCATGATCGCCTTCTGGTTCCTGCCCTACGCCCTCGCCACGGGCAACACCTACATCGTCAAGCCCTCCGAAAAAGTGCCCCAAACGATGCACCTCCTCTTTGAGCTGTTCCACGAGCAACTTGGCTTGCCAGCGGGGGTGCTGAATTTGGTGCATGGGGGCAAAACGGCCGTAGACGGCTTGCTCCAACACCCCGACGTGCGGGCGATTAGCTTCGTCGGCTCCACCCCCGTGGCCAAATACATTTACAGCGAGGGAGCCAAGTACGGCAAGCGGGTGCAGGCGCAGGGCGGCGCCAAAAACCCCATCATCGTCTTGCCCGATGCCGACATGGAAATGACGACCCGCATTGCGGCCGATTCCGCCTTTGGCTGTGCGGGGCAACGCTGTTTGGCCGCCTCGTTGGCCATCACCGTCGGCGAAGCGCGGCACACATTTACCGAGGCGATGGCCGATGTGGCCAGCTCCCGCGTGGTGGGGTATGGCTTGGATGAGGCGGTGCAGATGGGCACGGTGATTGACAAGGCCAACCAACTCCGCATCGAGCAACTCATCCAGCAGGGAGCCAATGAGGGGGCGACGGTGTTGGTAGACGGCCGCTCCCCCCACATTGCGGGCTACGAAAACGGGGCTTTTGTACGGCCGACCCTCCTGCACAACGTCAATCCCGCTGGCCAAATTGCCCGCATGGAAATTTTCGGCCCTGTGCTGAGTATGCTCCACGTCAACACCATCGAAGAGGCGATTGCCTATGTGAACAGCGGCCAATATGGCAACATGGCCTGCCTGTTCACCAGCAGTGGCGCGGCCGCCCGCCAATTCCGCTACGAAGCGGAAGCGGGCAACATCGGCATCAACATCGGCGTGGCCGCCCCGATGGCGCATTTTCCGTTCAGCGGCTGGAAAGATAGCTTTTTTGGCACGATGCATGGCCAAAGCAACCACGCCGTCGAGTTTTTCACCCAAACCAAGGTGGTGGTGGAACGTTGGCCACGGGAGTGGTCGCGCCAGTTTTAGGATAGGGGGCAGATAGAGACGGGAGATAGAGATAGAGGAAATACGATTCGCCAGCCAACTGCGTTTTTCTCTATCTCTATCTCTACACTCTATCCCAAAACCTGCTCTTCCTTCTCCCGCGCCAATCCCGCCCGCCATGTGTAATCGGCTGGGCGGGATTGTGCCCATGCGAGGGTGGCGGTAATTGTGTCGGCTAACGGCCGTTGCCCCAAACCCGCCTGCCGCGCTTTGGTGCAGTCAAAGGCGAAAAAGCCCGCCGCATCGTCACTTTCGGGAATCCAAAGCGGCATTTCCATCCACGCCCCCACCTCTTGCGCTACCAATTGGTCGTCGGGAACCCACACAAATTCCGCCTCCGCCCCACTGGCTACGCGACATTCCTCCAAAACTTCGCGCATGGGTAGGGGAATCCCATCCACGTTGTACACGCCCGTCAATTTTTGCTCGAGAGCCAAAATTGTAAATTCGGCCAAGTCGCGCACATCCACAAATTGCACCAGCCGTTCGGGACGGCCGGGGGCCAGCACACGGCCGCCCGCCGCCACCCGCACAGGCCAATAAGTGAATCTATCGGAACGATCATATGACCCCACGATAAGGCCGGGGCGAATGATGAGCGTTTTGTCGGCGCCCACGGCCGCTGTGGCCGCTTCCTCGCACAGCAATTTGAGCGGGCCATAACTCTCCCCCGTCACCTCCTCTATCGTTTCGTCCTCGAGTCGGCCGAGTTCGGCCGTGTCCGCCTCGGTCAGCCCTGTGCGGCTAATATCGGCATAGACCGAGATAGACGAGATAAAGGTGTAGTTGGCCGTGTGTGGGGCAAGATGGGTGGCCGAGTGGCGCACAATGCGGGGCACATAGCCACAAGTATCTATGACAGCATCCCATGTGCGACCATCTAACACGCTTAAATCCCCGTCGCGGTCGCCATGCAGTTGCTCGATGTCGGGCAACGCCTCGGGCGCCGAACGGCCGCGATTAAACAGCGTGACCGTATGGCCACGTTGGACGGCCGCTGTCACCAGTGCTCGTCCTAAAAACACAGCTCCGCCAATAATAAGGATGTTCATTTGTAATTATTATAGGGTACTCACATTATTAAATCAGTTAGGAATTGCCAGAGTAGATTTTACGCCATTTGGTTTACGCCCTCTACCCTGCTATAATCTTGCCCTGTTAGTCTTGGTAACACGATGTTCGACAGACGGTTACTCGGGCTAAACATTTGCAGATTTAGGAGAAAATATGTCGATTACAACCGAACGGAAAACAGAGTTGATGAAGGAATACGGCCGTTTTGAAGGCGATACAGGCTCCCCCGAAGTCCAAATTGCCATCTTCACCGAGCGGATTAACAATTTGCAAGGGCACTTGGGCGGCAACAAGCACGACCACAGCACCCGACGCGGCTTGCTCCGCATGGTCGGTAAGCGTCGCAGTTTGCTCGTCTACTTGCGCAGTAAAGACGCGCAACGGTACGAAACCATCTTGCAAAAACTCAACCTGCGGACCATCAAGTAAGTAGGATTATCCAAAAAAGACGTGGTGCGACGAAGGGCCACGTCTTTTGTTTTGTTTGTGTTAGGGAACCAATAGGATTTTGGATTTTAGATTTTGGATTTTGGATTCGGAGCTACTCCCAACATCACCATTTCTACTGCCCAAAACTCTAGCGCGGTTTTTAGGAATTGGGCTTTGTCTCGTACAGGGCTGTCTCAGGAATCTGTGGTACGAGCCAGACCCCAGTGCCTAAAAAAATCTTCCCCAACCAAACAGTTGCTCACAAATTTATCGTTAGGGTCGTTTCAGCCAAGGCTGTGTATTGCGCCTTGCCAGTGGGGCAAGGCTGATTGGAGATTGGTGCGTGGAGATAAGTGGTTAGGTGGTTAGTGGCTAGTGAGTATTTCACTAACCACTAATCACTAGCCACTAGTCACTTACCCCTAGGCGCAAGTCTCCAATCCACGCATGGCGAACGGCCGCCTCTTTTTAGGAGATTTATGTTACCAGAACACACTTTTACCAGCCGTATGGGCACCTTAGAGATTAAGGTTGCCACAGGCAAACTGGCTGAACAAGCCAATGGCGCCGTTTCATTCTATTTTGGCGACAGCATGTTGCTGGCCACGGCCGGCATGTCCAAAACAGCCCGCGAAGGGCTAGATTTCTTCCCCCTCAGCGTCGAGTTTGAGGAGCGCATGTACGCCGCTGGCCGTATCCCCGGCAGTTTCTTCCGCCGCGAAGGTCGCGCCTCCACCGAATCCATTTTGGTGGCTCGGCTGACTGACCGCCCCCTACGGCCGCTCTTCCCCGATGACATGCGCAACGAAGTGCAAGTCATCATCACCACCCTCTCCTACGATGGCGAGAACTACATGGACGTGCAAGCTGTCAACGCCGCCAGCGCCGCCCTGATGGTCTCCGACATTCCGTGGAACGGCCCCATCGGCGCCGTGCGGGTGGGCTTTATTGATGGCCAATTTGTGGCCAACCCCACCATCGAACAGATGAAAGAGAGCACCTTGGACTTGCGTTTGGCAGGCACCAAAGAAGCCATCATCATGGTCGAGGCAGGAGCCAACGAAGTCATCGAATCCATCATGGTGGATGCGCTCGAGTTTGGCCACCAAGCCATCCAACCCTATTTGCAAATGCAAGTAGAGATGCGCGCCCAAGTTGGCAAGCCCAAAGCAGAACCCATCATTGGTGTGGCCGATGCCGCTATTGCAGGGCTTGTGACTACCCGTTATGGGGCACAAATCGAAGCCATCGCGGCCGAAGTGGAACGGCAAGAACGGCGCGAGGCGATGGGCGAATTGCGCAAGAGCATTTTGGCCGAATTGCAAGCCGAAAACCCCGAAATTGATGTGAAAGAGGTGTGGGCGGCCGTGGAAAACATCGTCAAGAAGACAGTGCGCCGCCGCATTTTGGAAGGGGTGCGCCCCGACGGCCGTGATTACACCACCATTCGGCCGCTTTCGGCCGAGGTGGGCATCAGCCCCCGCGCCCACGGCTCCGGCCTCTTCCGCCGTGGCGAAACCCAAGTGCTCTCCATTGCCGCCTTGGGAACCCCCCGCGACGCGCAAAAATTGGATGGCCTCGAGCCAGAAGACAGCCGCCGCTACTTGCACCACTACAACTTCCCCCCCTTCAGCACGGGCGAAACATGGATGTTGCGCGGCCCCAAGCGGCGCGAAATTGGCCACGGGGCACTGGCGGGCAACGCCCTTATTCCCGTTCTGCCCTCCCTAGAAGATTTCCCCTACACCATTCGCGTCGTCTCGGAAGTGCTCTCCTCCAACGGTAGCACCAGCCAAGCCAGCGTGTGCGCCTCCACCTTGGCCCTGATGGATTGCGGTGTGCCGATTCGCCGCCCCGTGGCGGGCATTGCGATGGGTCTCGTCAGCGACGGAACCAATCACGCCATTTTGACCGACATCCAAGGGTTGGAAGACCATTTGGGCGACATGGACTTTAAGGTGGCGGGAACCAGCGAAGGCATCACTGCTTTGCAGATGGACATCAAAATTTCGGGTCTCTCCAAAGAGATTATGGCCACTGCTCTTGAGCAAGCGCGGGTCGCTCGCCTCCAAATTTTGGATGCGATGCTGAGCGTCATGCCAGCCCCTCGCGCCGAGCTGAGCAAGTGGGCCCCCCGCATGGTCAGTGTCCACATCAACCCCGAGAAGATTGGGGCGGTGATTGGCAAGGGTGGTAGCACCATTCGCAGTTTGGAAGAGGCTTATGGGGTCTCGATTGACATCCAAGAAGACGGCACCATCTTTGTGGCTGGCGTGGATGGCATCAAAACCAGCGGCGCGATTCGCCAAATCGAATTGCTGACCAAAGAAGTGGACGAAGGCGAAACTTACTCGGGCAAGGTTGTCCGCATCACCGAATTTGGCGCGTTTATCGAGCTGATTCCGGGCACGGATGGCTTGGTTCACATTTCGCAACTCTCCACCGAGCGGGTGCAAAGTGTGGATGATGTGCTGAAACTGGGCGATGAAATCATGGTCATGGTGACGGGCATCTCCCCTGAGGGCAAGATTCGCCTCTCGCGCCGGGCGATTTTGGAAGGTTGGACGCTGGAAGAAGCGAAGGAAGCGGACAACCCCAATCGTGGCGGTGGGAGTGGTGGTGGCGACCGTGGCGGCCGTGGTGGTGGTGACCGCCGTGGCGGCGGTGGTGGCGGCGACCGTCGTGGTGGGGGCGGTGGCGATAGAGGCGGCCGTGGTGGTGGTGGCGACCGTCGTCGCTAAGCCATTTAGATAGACTATTTGCGTAACGGGGTCATCTCGTTACATCGGCTTAGACCG
The DNA here is from genome assembly GCA_016711405.1 of Candidatus Hadersleviella danica. Taxonomy (GTDB): domain Bacteria; phylum Chloroflexota; class Anaerolineae; order Promineifilales; family Promineifilaceae; genus Hadersleviella; species Hadersleviella danica. Next base: position 39,824 of record JADJSZ010000004.1, read on the forward strand.
CCGAGGTTTTAGAAACCTCGGCGGTCTTTTTTTTTGCCTCTGGCGAGGTCAAAAACGCCATCTGAGGCGGTTAGGATGAACAAATCTGTTTTTTTAACGCAAAGGCGCAAAGACGCAAAGGGTTTCAGGAGCTTGGTTGCGCCGTTTGCACCTCTGCGACGTGGTGTTCAAAAAAACTGCTAAATCCATTTATTCAGGGTAAATGCGTAACGCGCCTTAGTAGGCGAAGCAGTTTAATTGCATGAGCAAGGTGAATATAAAAATGGTGTAGGTGATGAATAGGAGTAAGGCGTAGCCGCCGCTGAAGGCGAGCCACCCGAGCCATGTGCGGCTGGTGTGCCATGCTCTTAGGCCAATGGAGAGGGCACTGAGAAAGAATAGCCCTGCGGGAACGCGCCACAGGGGAAGCACGGCCTCTCTATCGGTGCATTGTTGTGGGTCGAGCCAGTGGAAGAGGAGCCACATAACTACGGCCGTGGCCAGCACTGTCCCGAGATACGTGCCCACAAACAAAATTCCTCGTTTCACAGGGGGATTCATAAGCATAAACATCCTCACCCCAGCCCTAAGCGATTTCTGAATGATAGATTTTTATACTGATAGGGAAGAATTGCGGAATGGGGAATGCGGATTGCGGAATGAATGCGACCGACTGACCGACTGAAAGACTGACCGACTAATAACCAACACGCCATGAATTATCACGCTTACCTTGTCCGCTTGTGGCGGGAACATGAACAAGCCCCGTGGCGGGCGGAGTTGGTGGTTCCGCATACCCATGAACGGCATTTATTTGCCTCCACGGAGCAATTATATCGCTTTGTAGAAGAAACTTTGGGGCAACCCACGGTGGAGCCAGTCAGCTTGTCAGCTAGTCAGCCAGTCAGCTAGTCAGCGAAGAAGCTGAAAGGCTGACAAGCTGAAATGCTGACTAGCTAACCCAAGGAGGTTCTATGCAAATCGGCCTCACTGTTATCTTTTTACTCGTTATCTTGCTCGGCTTGTGGTTGCTGTGGCAAACCCGCCCAATTGGGCGGACGGGCATATTTTACTACCAGCGCATGGTGTTGCGGCAGAGTCAACGGCCGTTTTTATTTGCCCTCGCCCTCGCCAGCCTTGCCCTTGGGGGCATCACCCTCGCCCTGTGGGGTGGGGCGATGATTTGGATGGTGTGGGTGTTGTAGGGTGGGGAGAGGAGAGAAGAGTGATGCAAAGTTGGCTTATTTTTTTGGCGATTGTTCCCTTTGTTTTGGGGGTGTGGCTGTTGCTCCAAACGGGGCAAGGGTGGCGCAAGGGGGCGTTTCTGGATTTGCCCATTTATGTGAGCCGGGGCACACGGCCGCGTCTCTTTCGTCTGGTGGTGTTGGCTGGTTTTCTCGCGGCCGTCTTGCTGATGTTGGGCAGTTGCGGGTTGCTGTTTCTCGTTTGATGCGAACTCTATTTTGCCTATGACCATCGTTAAACGCATATCCACGGCTTTAGCCGCCCTTTATTTTCTCTTCCTCTTTGCCATAGGCATTTACTTGCTCACCCGCGATTCCCGCACCGACCTTGGCTTTGGGGTCATACTTAGCTTTGTACTGTTGCCCTATGCCTTTACAGGTATCGTGTTCGTGGCTTTGATGGGGTGGGGGCGGGGGTGGGTGCAAAGTGTGAGTGGGGCATTGGTTCTGCTTCTCGCCTTGCCCCTGCTGTGTGGAGGAGGTGCTTTGATAGATGTGTCTGTCTCTTTGGTAGTGCCTCTCATTATATTTTTGGGTGGTGTGGCGGTATTTGGCGCGGCCGTGTTATCGCTTTGGCCAGCCACCCCACCCACAGGTAAATAACCTCCACACCCCAATTGCCAATATTGGAGCCGGGGGTAACACCCCCAACTGTACCAATTCCCAGCAACAGGAGATTCCATATGTCCAAAACCCTCTTCCCCCTTCGTGCGTTGATTATTATGATACTTGCCTTTGCCCTGTGGGCCACGGCCGCCCCCTACCCCGTCCACGCCGCTACTATTACCGTCACCACCGAGGTGGATGAAGATGGCGGAGGGGCAGATTGCTCCCTGCGCGAGGCGATTACGGCCGCCAACAGCAACGCCGCCTATGGTGGCTGTGCCGCAGGCACGGCAGGCCTCGACACCATCGCTTTTTCAGGCGTTACAGGAACCATCAACCTTGGTTCCGCCTTGCCCAACCTCGCCGAATCCATCCAGATTAACGGGCCAGGCGCGGCCGACCTAACCATTGACGGCCAAACAGACAGTTTCGATGGGTTCAGCATCATTATTCCAGCGGGGGGAAATCTGACGGCCGTTACCCTCAGCGGCCTCACCCTCACCAACTTCCGCCATGCCCTGTATGGCGCTTCGGTGGGGCTAGAAATCAGCCTGAGCGACATGAGCATTACCAGCAGTGGGCAGGGCGGGGGAAGTGTTAACAACCACGGAGCCATCTATGTGACCAGTGCCGATTTGACACTCGACCGCGTGACCCTGAGCAACAACACGGGCTATCGGGGTGGGGCACTCTCCTACCAACCCACGGCCAATGGGCATACCCTCACCATAACTGATTCGACCTTCACCAACAACACGGCCAACACGGGGTCTGGCGGAGCCATCTTTCTCTACCCAACAGGGGGTGGAACGACCAGCCACACCATCACCCGCTCCACGTTGGCGGGCAATACGGGAGCCTCGGCCGGGGCCATTCTCGTCTGGGTTAACGGCGCAACCAGCACGATAAACATTTCCCACACCACCTTCAGCGGCAACAGTGCCACCACTGGCACGGGGGCCGATGCCGCTTATTTCACCGCCTCAACGGCCGCCGCCATTGTGGGTAACAGCCAAGCCAACATCACCTATAGCACCTTCTCGGGGCACAACAACGATACCAACGCCAGCACGACTGGGGTTTTGCATGTATCGCGAGCGGATAGCAGTAGCAGTAGTTTAAGCGTGACCCGCACGCTCATCGCCAACAACCCCGCCTCCGCAGGGGGTGCGTTCCGCGAATGCACGGCCGGGGGGGGGACAACGTTTGGCGGGAGCAACAACCTGACCAACGATACGTTTTGCGCTGGCCGCACGGCCGCGCCCACCAATGTCAACAGCACCTTAGCGGATAACGGGGGGCATACCGATACCCACGCTTTGCTGGCAGGAAGCAACGCCATTGATGCACTGGTGGTTAGTGCAACTTGTGTGCCGGGAACCACGGCCGACCAGCGCACGGCCGCCCGCGCCAACGGCCTGAATGCAGGGGATTCCGCCTGTGACATTGGCGCGTATGAGTACAGTTCAACCCTAACCGTGCTGGCCATTGCCCTCGCCCAATGGGGCACGGCCGCCACGGCCGCTACCCCCTTGCTCTGGCTCGGCCTTGCCCTCATCTTACTCACCCTCACCCTGCTGGCCACCCGCCTAAAATGGAACCGAGGAAGTTAACCCCAATTACCAATTACGAATGACGAGTTACGAATGACGAACAATAGGAGATTTCCCATGTCTAAAACCCTCTTCCCCCTCCGTGGGCTGATTGTCTTACTCGCCTTTGTGGTTTGGGCCACGGCCGTGTTGCCTGCCCCCGCCCATTCCACTGGTGGCTTCACCACCACCATCACCATTGATTCATCAGACGACCCCGACAACAGCCTTACTAGCACATGCACCTTCGACAGCGGTATCTACAACCCCGCCCCCGACGGCCGTTGCACCCTGCGCCGCGCCATCCTCGAAGCCTCCGCCCGCCCCCAAAGCGACCGCCCCATCCAAATCGTTTTTAATCTGGCCAGCGATGACCCCAACCACAACCGGGACGCGGCCGACACATGGACGATTGTCATGGAAGATAGCTTCCCCCCCCTGAAAACCCCCAGCATTATAGACCTCAACGGGCAGGTGGTGCTGGATGGCAACACCCAAAGCGGCGGCCGTATTGATGCCCCCAAAATTCTGATTGACACGGCCGACTACTCCTTAGAAGTCGAAAGCGAAAACAACACAATCCGCAACCTCGCCTTCATCAATGGCGGTGCCATTTTCTTAAAAGAAGATAGCAATCTGCTTGAATATGTCTGGCTGGGTCTCAGTGCGGATGGCCAATCCATCCAGCTCCGCACCCCAGACCAACCCCAGCGGTTGGCCACAGGCGGCATCAGCATCCTCTCCAGCAACAACATTGTCCGCTACAACACTGTGGCTGGCTCTTTTGCCCCCGCCATTGATACGAACACAGGCACCACCAACAACCAAATTGTGGAAAACCAAATTGGCACACGGGCAGATGGCACAGTCGCGGCCGTGGCTCCAACCATCCAGTGCATCCGCAACCTCAACTACGACCCCGCCAACTGGTACGGCGGCTGGGGCATCCAAATCGGTGGCTCGGGGCACACCATCACCAACAACCGCATTGCCGGCTTGCACATTTTGCAAACCGCCAACGAAACAGCCCCCATGGCCTTGGATATTTCGGGGCAAAACCACCTCATCGAAGAAAATATCATCGGCGTGGATAGCGCGGGAGCCAAAGTGGGCGTGTGTGGCCAAGGCATCAAATTCGGCGGGAGCGGCACCGACATCCTCAACAACACCATTGTGGGGAGCCGCGCCAGCTTCCCCGACAGTGATGGGGTGATTTTGGCGCTCGATTCCTCACCCACCTTTGGGCAAGTGACGATACAGGGCAACATTGTGGAAGATGGCCCCGGCGAGATTTACATCTTTGGGCAAGGAATCCCGATGGCGTTGCGCCAATTCCGCCCCGGCCGTATCACCGCCATCAATGGCACCCAAGTAACGGGCACAAACGGCATCAACAAAGATGGCGTGGTCAGTGCTTGCCCCAATTGCACCATCAATTTTTATTTGGATGATTTGGATGAGACGGGGGAGACGCTGACCCATTTGGGCAGTGCCACGGCCGATGCCAATGGCGACTTCACCTTCAACCTGCCCCAACCCTTAGCGGCCGACGAAGGTATCCGCACCAGTAGCACCACCACTTCGGTGGGCGTGATTGGCACACTCGGCACAGGCACAACCAGCGCCTTCTCGGGGCTATATGTGCCCACCATCGAAGTAGAGATTAGTGGAGCCACCACAGGGGAGGAAAATGACACCTTCCAATTCCAATTGGCCGTTAGCCCTGTGCAATCCGCCTTGCCCATCACCTACACCATTAACGCCACCGATTTTGCCGAAAACGTGGTCGTGCTAGATAGCGCCTCCTCCACCCAATCGCTCAGTTGGGAGACCCCCGGCCTGAAGACAATTGAAGTGACGGTGGATACAGGGTTGGCCACGGCCACCATGACGCACCAAATCCAAATCGGCGAGCCGACCCGTCAGGTGTTTTTGCCGCTTATTACCCGGTAGGGCAATTACGAATTACGAGTTACGAATTACGAACGAATGAAAATCAAAACCATTTTCTTTTTTGCGACCTTGTTGTTGGCGGCCGTGTTCACGGCCGCCCAACACCCAGCGGCGGCCGAAAGCACGGCCGTGCCCACTGAGTTCACCGCCGCCGAATGGCAAGCAAGCCAACCAACTGAACAACGCGCCCGCCTTCGCCCAGCAAGCGTACATCAAGGCCAGCAACGCCGAAAGCGACGACCGCTTTGGCGATGTCATCGCTCTTTCGGGCGATACCCTTGTGGTGGGCGCACCCTATGAAGACAGCGCGGCCACGGGCATTAATGGGAGCCAAACCAACGGCGCCACCGATTCGGGCGCAGTCTATGTTTTTGTCCGTTCAGGCTCCACATGGACGCAACAGGCGTATATCAAAGCCAATAACAGCGAAGCTGGCGACCAATTTGGCACCAGTGTCGCTATTTTCGGTGAAACCCTGATTGTGGGAGCACCTTATGAGGATAGTGCCCCCGGCGACATCATCCCCAGCAATAGCCTCACCAATGCTGGCGCCGCCTATGTTTTTGTCCGTGAGGCAGGCGTGTGGAGCCAACAAGCAATGCTCAAAGCGGCCAATGCCGAGGCCAACGACATTTTGGGGTTCCGTCACCATCGGCCAAAGCCGCGCCCTTGTGGGAGCCAGTGGCGAAGATAGCAACGGCAGTGGCCCACCAACAACGATGCCTCGGCCGCAGGAGCCGCCTACGTTTTTCTGCGCACCGGTGGTGTTTGGGCGCAAGAAGCGTACCTCAAGGCTTCCAACGCCGAGGCCAATGACGAATTTGGGCATGGGCTTGCCTTGGGGTTTGATTCGGCCGTGGTCAGTGCACCCGCCGAAGACAGCAACGCCACAGGGGTCAACGGCAATCAGAGCAACAACGATGCCGAAGATGCAGGGGCGGCCTACGTCTTCCAGCGCAGTGGCCCCAATTGGAGCCAGCAAGCGTACCTCAAGGCCTCAAATACCGAAGCCAACGACTGGTTTGGCTATGGGGTCGGCCTGAATGGCACCACGGTGGCGGTGAGTGCGCCCCGCGAAGATAGCAACGCCACGGGCATTGGGGGCAACCAAAACGACAACACCGCCGACAATGCAGGAGCCGTCTATCTGTTTGTGCGCCCAGCGGGGGTGTGGCAACAGCAAGCGTATCTCAAAGCCTCCAACAGTGACCCCGAAGATTATTTTGGGTGGCGGATTGCCTTGGGCATAGACACCTTATTGGTTAGCTCCCCACTGGAAAGCAGTGGTGCCACAGGGGTAGATGGGGATGAGAACGACAATAGCCAGAACAGCACAGGGGCGGGTTATTTCTTCCAACGTGTGGCGGGTGTGTGGAGCCAAACCAGCTATCTCAAAGCCTCCAACAGCGAAGCGGATGATTATTTCGGGAGTTCCCTCGCCCTTTCTGGCTCGACCGTGGTGGTGGGGGCTTATGGGGAAGATGGGGATGGTGTGGGAGATGAAAACAACAACGATGAGGCGTTGGCTGGGGCGGCCTATGCGTTTGTGCCCGCCGAGTATGGGGTGAACACGGCCACGGCCGGGGCAGGCACAGGCACTATCACGCTCGACCCAGATGTCCCTGCTTACCCATATGGGGCGGTTATCACCGCCACGGCCGTGGCCGACTCTGGCTCCGTCTTCACAGGCTGGAGCGGCGATTTGAGCGGCACAGCCTCCCCACCACCTTGCTCATCACAGGCACGCACCATCACCGCTACCTTTGCTCTTGTGCCCCCCGGCGAACATCCGCTCACCGTGGCCAAAGTGGGCACGGGAAGCGGCACAGTGACAAGCGACCCAGCGGGGATTGCTTGCGGCGATACTTGTTCGGCCCTGTTCACCGAAAACATCACCGTAACCCTGACGGCCGAGGCCAGCCCCGAAGCCAGCTTTGAGGGATGGAGTGGGGCGTGTACGGGCACGGCCGCTTGCACCATCACCATGAACATGGCTCAAGCGGTGACAGCCACCTTCACCCTTCTGCCCGTCAACCACACTCTGACCGTGACCCCAGCGGGCACAGGGGCGGGCACGGTAACGAGCGACCCCGCAGGGATTGATTGTGGCAACACCTGCGCGGCTTCGTTCAGCGAAAACATCACCGTGACGCTGACGGCCGAGGCCAGCAGTGGTTCCACGTTTGAGGGGTGGAGCGGGGCGTGTACGGGCACGGCCGCTTGCACCCGTGGACGATGGACACTGCCGCCACAACCAGTGACGGGCCACATTCACGGCCGATTGTGCCCGCTTCGCACGAAACCAGGGGCGGGGCCGCGCCTAACCCCACCTACGCCATCTACCTGCCACTCATCACCCGTTAGGCATTGCCCCCGTAACGGCTCAGGTGCGACGCACTTTTAGAAAGTGAGTCGCACCTCTGATGGGTTGTCGTTAACCCAAAAAGGAACCCTGCATGAACCGAAAAATAACAGGGCTACTCCTGTGGATGCTCTTCTCGTTGGCCGCTTGTGGCGGCCGTAGCCCTGCCCCCACCGAGCCAGCCATTTCCACCGCCGCCCCCGACCCGTTGGCGGGGGTTTTGTGTTGTTCGAGGACACCATCCAAGGCTTGCACCTCTACCACCCCGCCGACTGGACGGCCGAAGTCGAACGGGGCGGCACTTATTTGGTGTCTGACCCCGCCATGATTGGCGAAGCCCCGACCAGCATCCAAAGTGGAGCCATGGTGGTGCTATTCGCCAGCAGTGTGGCCGAGATGAATGAGATGATTCCCTCCCTCGTACCCGATGGTGCGGCGGATAATCCGCAAGATGTGGTGCGCTTTTTTGGGCAAACCATGTTTGGCAATCCGGGGGAAGGGGCGTTGGCCAACCCAATGCAAGCTGTGGGCGAGGTGGGAGCCACAACATTGGGAGAGTACCCCGCTGGGCAACAAGCGTATGTGGGCACGACCAAGGAGGGGGTGGCGTTTGGCGGGGATGTGTATGCGGTGGTGGTGGGGAGCAGGTGGTGATTGTGTTAACGGCCGTGACGGCCGCCGCTGAGCCAGCCCTTGCGCCGCAGTTGGCGACGATGTTGGGTTCGTTGGTGGTGGTGGAGGATTTTACGGCCGTGGAGGAACGCCCCGCTGTGCGCCCCACGGCCATCACCCTGCCTTAATAGGGTGTTTGTTGATTACGCCCCGCCACGGCCGCTAAATCCCCTGCGGCAACTCGGGGTACATGGGCAGGAGAGGATGCGTTGCGCGGCCAGGATTCGGTCACGGGCAAACTGCCCACTTTGTAGCCCAGATGGGCGTAAGCGGGTTGCAAATGGACGGGGACGGGGTAATGAACGGCCGTGCCCACCCCTGTTGGCGCAACTTCTCCGCCAGCGCATCCCGCCCCTCGGTTTGGATGACGTACAGGTGGAAGACGTGTTCGGCGTGGGGCGCAACAGTGGGCAATTGCCAGCCTGTGGGGGCGAGGAGGCGGCCGTATTCGGCCGCGTGTGCCCGCCGCTGGGCGTTGTTCGTCTCAAGTGCGGTCAGCTTCACCCGCAAAATGGCCGCCTGCAACTCATCCAAGCGGCTGTTATAGCCCGAGAGTGCGCTGATATACCGCTCCTGCCAGCCATATTGCCGCAACCAGCGCACCCGCTCGGCCACATCGGCGTGCCGCGTCGCAATCAGCCCGCCATCCCCCATCGCCCCCAAGTTCTTGGTGGGGTAAAAGCTAAACGCGGCCACATCGCCGATGCTTCCCACCCGTTGCCCCTTGTACTTGGCTCCGTGCGCTTGGGCGCAATCTTCCACCAAGGCCAACTTGTGCCGCTGGGCGATGGCTTGCAATGGCTCCAAATCGGCGGGATGGCCGTAAAGGTGGACGGCCACAATCGCTTTGGTGCGGGGGGAGATGGCCGCTTCGACGGCCGCTGGGTCAATCGTGTAGGTCAGCGGGTCAATATCCACCAGCACGGGTGTGGCTCCCGCCAGCTCAATGGCGGTGACAGTCGCCACGGCCGTGTGCGCCACGGTGATGACTTCGTCGGCCGTGCCAATGCCCAAGCCCTTCAGGGCCAGCAACACCGCATCGGTGCCCGAGGCCACGCCAATCGCGTGGGGCACGGCGCAATAAGCGGCAAACTCCGCTTCAAATGCTTCCACCTCTAGCCAAGAATGTACCAGCCACTGGCCAGTACCCGCGCCGTGGCGCTGTCTATGTCTGCTTTTTGCGCCTCATACGCGGCGCGAAGGTTGAGAAAGGGGGTCATGGGGAGTTATTCGTGATTGGTTATTGGTTATTGGGTGGCTGGTTATTGGCAGTCGTGTTGTCTGGCCGCGTTCCCAATAACGAGTAACCAATAACCAATAACGCCCTACACATATTCGGCGAGGTGTTGTTGGTAGTAGGCCAGCGTGGTGGCAAGGCCGTCGGGCAGGGAGATTTTCGGCCGCCAGCCGAGTTTACTGCGGATTTTGCGGTAATCGCCGTAAAAGTCGCCAATGTCTATTCGTTTGCGCTCGGCGGGGGAAGGGGATAATGTTGTAGGAGCCACGGCCGACAATCTCTATCATCAATTCGGCCAAATCTTTCAGGTTGATGGGGTCATCGCCACCTAGGTTGTAGATTTGCCCATCGGCCGCGCTGTGTTCGGCCACACACAGCAATGCTTCCACCACATCTTCCACATGGTTAAAGTCGCGCACCTGCAAGCCGTCGCCAAAGATTTGCAGAGGTTTCCCTTCGACAAGTTGCCGAATCCACCAGCCAATAAATGTTTGGCGGGCATCTTTAATCCGCATCCGTAGCTATAGGTGTTGGTCAGGCGGAGCACGGCCGTTTTCAGGCCGTGCGCGTTGTGGTACACAATGTGGTACCACTCGCCCGCTAGTTTGTTAATCCCATTTACATCCACAGGATGCAAGGGGTGGCGTTCATCCACAGGCAAGTATTCGGGCTTGCCATAAATCTGCCGTGTGCTGGCAAAGATAATTTTGGCTTCGGGGTTGCCATAGCGGCACGCCTCCAAAATCGAAAGGGGACTGCGCGTGTTGATTTCTAAGTCGGTGTAGGGGTTCACCATGCTGTCGGTGTGGCTCACTTGCCCCGCAAGGTTAAAGATGTAATCTTGCCCCTGCACCAGATAGCGCATCCCGTGTTCGTCGCGCACATCGGCAATGTTTACCCGCACTTGGTCGCGCATGTCGGCAATGTTAAACAGGTTGCCGCCGTATTCGGGGATGAGCGAATCCACCAGCAAGACGTTGGCCTCCAGTTGCACCAACCGCCGCGCCAAGTTAGAGCCGATAAAGCCCAATCCGCCTGTGATGAGAACGTTTTTGTTGTGGAAATTATTTGTCATTGGTCACTGGTCATTTCGTCATTGGCTCACTTAAACCAACACCCCTTTACTCATTGCTCATTACTCATTCTCTTCTGCCACACCAATTTGCGCCACAACGCTTGCAAATCTATGGCCACGCGCCACAGGCGGCGGAAGTTGAAGAACTGGGAACGGCCGTAAGCCCGATGAAAATGATGCACAGGCGTTTCCACCAGCCGAAAGCCCGCATCCTGCACCTTCTTCATCAGCTCCACACAAATCACCCCACTATCCGCCTCGAGGTGAACCTTGTCAAACACCGCCCGGCGCATCAACCGAAAATCGCAATCCACATCTTTCAGCTTCAGCCCAAAGGCCAGCTTGATGGTGTATTGATACATACGGCCGATAACAATCCGATGCCACGGGTCATTCCGCTCAATCTTCCACCCATTGATAAAATCTATCTCATCCGACACCAACGCGGCCAAATTTTTTAGCTCGCGGGGGTCGTACTGAGCGTCCCCGTCCGTGTAAAAAAATCCAATCTTTCGTGACGCTGGCAAAGCCCGAACGCAACGCCCCCATAGCCACGGTTTTTGACATGGTGGACAATGCGAACTTCGTCGGGGGTAAACCCGCGCCAACTCGTCCAACACTTGCGGCGTGTGGTCTTTGCTCCCGTCGTTTATCACAATCACTTCGTAATCGTTGGTCAGCTCCCGCAGGGTGAGCAAGGTGGTGATGACCATGCTGGGGATGGTTCCAGCGTCGTTGTAAGCGGGGAAAAAAGCGGAAATACTGGGCATAAGGGAGTGCTTAGTTGAGATGAAACAAGATAGAGTGTAGAGATAGAGATAGAGGAACTGCTTAGGCTGACCTAATATGTTCCCCTCTATCTCTATCTCCCATCTCTATCTCTTTTGTTACAATTGCCTTTCTATGCACAAATTGACTTTGCGCGGCTGGTTAACGGCCGTAATTCTACTCGCCTTCGCCCTACGGCTCCACCAATTGGAGCAGTTCAGCTTTTGGATTGATGAAGCACTCACCCCATTACGCACTGGGCAGGGCGTGGGCGACATTATCGCGGGGGCGGACATTCATCCAAGATGCTGTCAGCCAAGACACCCATCCACCGCTCTATTATCTGCTCGTCAAAGCGACCCGCGCCCTGTGGGGAGAGCGATTTCGCCTACCGCTACTTTTCGGTGCTGTGGGGCGTTTTGCTTGTCCCCTTGCTGGCCCAATTCGGCCGTCGCCTCGCCCCGCAACACGGCTGGTGGGTGGGGGGATGGGCGGCCGTCCTCATCGCCATCAACCCCCTGCACGTCTGGTACGCGCAAGAGGCGCGCATGTACACCCTGCTCGTCTTCTGGGGGGCGGCGGCCAGCTATGTGTTGTGGCGTGCCCTGCAACGGCCGCTCCACGGCCGCGACCTCGGCCGTGCCCTCACGCTTTATGCCCTGTGCGCCTTCCTCACCCTCTACACCCACTACACCGCCATCTTCCTCCTCGCCACCCACCTGCTCCTCTGGGCATGGGTGCTGTGGCGGGCGGGGTACAAACGGCTGATTGGCCTCGGGTTAGCGGCCGTTCTCCTCGCCCTCATTCCCATCGTCCCCCTCACCCTGCCCCGCCTCTTCACAGGCGCCGAAACGGGCTACACCTACCTTTCCCCGCTCATCATGCTCAATGATTTGGTCGGCGGTTTCAGCATGGGAGTCACTGCGCCACCCATTCCTTGGCTCCGCACCCTACTCTGGTGGGGCATGGCGGCCGTCCTTGCCGTTGGCCTGTGGCAAGCTGGGCGAGGCGAAAACGGCCGTGCCCGCTTCCTCCTCCTCGCCAGCTACCTCACCATCACCCTCATCGGCCTCGCCCTTGGCTCCCTCCTCAAACCCATGTACCAAGGTGTGCGCCACATTATGCTTGGTAGCCCAGCGTTTGTGTTGCTGGCGGCCGTGGCCTTGCAGGGGAGCAGAGGAGCGGAGGAGCAGAGGAGCAGAGGAGACTCAGCACTCAGCACTCAGCACTTAGCATTCAGCACTTTTTACTTTCTACTTCTCACCGCCTCCCTCCTCTCTCTCCACAACCTCTACACCAACCCCACCGTGGCCAAAGACGATGTGCGCAAGGTGGTGGCCTACATCGAAGAGCGGGCGGGGAGCGATGACATTGTGGTCTACAACGATGCCATCCTGATGCTGGTGCATTGGCACTACGCCACCCGCTCCGATTTAGAAGTCACAGCCGCACCCATCTACCCCTACCCCGCCGACGAACGCACGGCCGCCCAAATCGCCCAAATGGGCAACGACTACAGCCGCATCTGGTACATCCCCGCCCCCAGCGACGGCCGAGACCCACTCGGCCACACCCAAACATGGGTGCGCCAAGCCTACACCCTGCGCGACGAACATTTCTTCACCGCCCGAAGCACTGTCCTGAAGGTCGAGCTATACGATACCATCCCCCTCACCACCTCCCTCACCACCAGCACAAGCTGGCAATGGGATGGGTTGCCCACCCTGCTCGCGCTCAATTTACTCGATATAGCGCCCCGCCACCTCTGGGTGGAGGCCATTTGGCAAGGCGTGCCCCCCCCCCCAGAGATACGAGTCGTATTCGAGTTGCGCGGGCCAGACGGCCGCATTTGGGCAGGCGCCAACCCCCTCGTTTGGCAAGGGGAAGCATGGCCCACCAACGCCCCCACCCGTCTCAGCTATGGCATCCCCTCCCCATTGGCCTACCCGCTGGGGAATATGCCCTCGAGGTGACGGGTTGGGATGAACGCGCCCAACGGCCGCTCGGCACACCCCAAACAGTCCAAACCATCACCCTGCCCCCGCAACCAGCCGCCCTCACCAGCGGGGTATTATTCCCCAACGGCCTGCGGTTGGCCGAAGTGGCCGTGCCCGATACCACCACCCGCCCCGGCCTTCTGGTGCCCATCGCCCCCCTGTGGCAGGGGGAAGCCACGGCCGTACACACCCCCAACCTGCGGGTGGATTGGCAATTGGTCGGCCAGCAGGGCGTGTTAACCGAAGGGCAAGAAGGGGTTGGGGCAAACTGGCTGGCCGAATTACCGCCATACACGGCCGTGCGCAACCACATGGGGTTGCTCATCCCCACCACCGCCCCTGCGGGCACTTATGCCTTGCGTTGGCGGCTGGTGCAAGATGGCCAACCCGTGACCGCTCGGTGGGGGCGGGAGTGGCACACGCTGGGCGAAATCGTCGTCGCCGCGTGGCCATTTATCACCGAACCGCCAGAAATGAAAACGGCCGTCAATGCTCAGTGGGGAGATGAAATGACCTTGTTAGGGTACGATGGGACGCAAACGGCCGCCCAACTGACCCTGAATCTGGTCTGGCGAGCGGAGCAAACACCCCGCACCAGCTACTTTGTCTTTGTCCACCTGACCTCGGCCGCCACAGGCGAAATTGTGCGCCAGCAAGATTGGTTTCCCGCCGAGGCATTCGGCCAACCGAGGGGTGGCGGCCGACCGAAATCATCCTCGACCCCACACCTCTCAGCCTCACAGGCTTGCCTGCGGGCGACTATCGCCTCACCGTAGTCTCTACAATCCCGAAGATTTCACCCGCCCGTCGTCACGCTGGGCGGCATCGAACAACCAGACCGCCAGCTTTTGCTCCAAGAGATAGTGATTGAATAGTTACAGTTACGCCTCCTGCGTTACAAGCCATGAGCCACTCCGCCAACGCCCGCAAGGCCCATCTGTACCTCATTTTGACCACTTACCTCGTGTTGGCTTTGGGCTATGGCCTCATCAACCCCCTGTTTGAGGCCCCCGACGAGCATTACCATTTTTTTACGGCCGTCTGGATTGCCGAAACGGGCACGCTCCCGGCCGTGCCCCAGCCCGCTGGCCCCCCCGCCAGCTTTGCGCCCCAAACGGCCGCCGAATGGCTCGGCCCCGAAGCGGCACAACCCCCGCTCTACTACCTCCTCGCCGCCCTGCTGATTGCCCCGTTTGACACCAGCCAAGCGCAAAATTTAACCATCCCCAACCCCTTCACCCAACTGGGGGATGGCTCCTCGCCGACCAACCGCAATGCGTTTGTGCATGTGCAGGAGCAGTGGCCGTGGCCGCCCCATGTGTGGGCGGCGCACTGGTTGCGAGTGGTGTCGGCCGTCATCGGCCTCGCCGTCCTGCTGGCCATCTACCACACCGCCCTGCTGATGTGGCCAGATGTGCCCCAGCGGGCGAAGTGGGCCACGGCCGTGGTCGCCCTGCTCCCCCAATTCACCTTCCAATTCAGCACCATTTCCAACGATGTGCTGATTACGGCGTTGGCTTCGTTAGCCTTGTACCAAGTGGTGGGGTGGGGGAGCAGAGAAGAGAGAGGAGAGAAGAGAGAAGAGAGGGGGCGGTTGTTGGTGTTGGCTCTTACCTGCGGCGCGGCGGCTCTTACCAAAAACCAAGGCTTGTTGCTGATTGGGTGGGTGTTTGGGGGGGTTGTTTCTCACCGAATGGGGCAGAGGGGCAGAGGAGCAGGGGGGCAGGGGGCAGAGGGGATTAGCTCACTCACACTTACTACTCACCACTACTTCCACCTTTCACTTTTCACTTTCTACTTCTCCTCCCATCTCTCATCCTCGCCGCTCCCCTCTGGTGGCGCAATTGGGGGTTGTATGGGGATTTCACGGCCGCTAACCAATTCGTCCTAATCGCCCACGGCGACCGAGGCTTTAGTGTGTGGGAATCCCTTGCCCAATGGCCGTCCGTGTGGAACTCCCTCTTCGCCGTCTTCGGCTGGTTCAACATCCTCGCCCCGCGCTGGGTGCAGTGGGTGTGGGGGTGCGTGGTGTTGTTGGTGGTACGGCTTTGGCCGTTTTTGGCAGAGGGCAGAGGAGCGGAGGAGCAGAGGAGACAGAGGCCTGACTCCTCCCTTCACTTCACTTTTGCACTCTCACTTTTCTCGCTGGTTGGGCAGGCCTCACGGCCGCGCTCGTCGCCTTCAACATGCAAACCCCCGCCGCCCAAGGCCGCCTCCTCTTCCGCCCTCCTCCCCTTCGCCCTCGTCCTCGGCTACGGGCTGTCAACCCTTCAGTCTTTCAGCCTTTCAGTCGGTCAATCTTTCAGCCGTCAGTCAGCGGCCCCATCCGCAATCCCTTCCCCAATCCCGCATTCCTTCTCTCCTCCTCGCCACCAACCTCACCTCCCTCTTCCTCATCATCCCCACTGCCTTTGCCTTGCCCGTGGTGGGGGATGAGTCGCTCGTGCCCGCCACGGCCGCCCGTTTCGACACTCCCCTCGGCCAAAACCTCACCCTGCTGGCGGCCGAAATTCACACCGAACACGCCCAACCTGAGGGCATCATCCCCCTCACGCTCTATTGGCGAGCCGACAGTGTGCCATCCACCCGCCCCGAATTGGTGGTGGAATTGTTCGGCCGTGACCAACAACTGCTGGGCAAATTGCAAAGCTGGCATGGTGGCGGGCTGTACCCTGCCGATTTTTGGCCGAGCGGGCAGGTGGTGGTGGAAGAAACGGCCGTGCGCCTCCCCGCTACAGGCATGGATTTGCCCGTATTGGCTCCTGTGGTAATCAAATTGGCGGGGGGAGAGGCAACCGTTACCATCGGCCGTGTGGCCATCGAACCCACCCACTATCCCCCACCCAACCCAGATATTTTGGCCGAATGGGAGGGGGTGCAACTCGTTTCGGCCGAGATAGTGCAAGGTGCTGAGGCGATTCAAGTGCAGTTGGTCTGGCAAGTCACGGCCGATTTTCAAACTGACTACACGACATTTTTGCACCTCGGCGAACAAGGCACACCTCCGCTGGCCACAGGCGACAACATCCCACGAGGCGGCTTGTGGCCCACCAGCCACTGGCGGACAGGCCAACAATTCAGCGACTGGTACACCATTCCTCTGCCCGAAACATTGCCCGACGGCCGTTACCCCCTCACCCTCGGCTTTTACCACCCCGAACCACCTTACCCCCGCTTGCCCTTGCTGGGTGGGGGAGATGGGTTTGTAATAGGGGAGGTGGAAAAGTAAATTACGAATTACGAAGGACGAAGGACGACACACCCTCAAGCAACTTCGTACTTCGTACTTCGTAATTCGTACTTCGTATCTTCTACCCCTTCCTCGCTACCACCAACACCGTCAGCCCAAACGGGAGATTGGCACGGCCGAGCCATTTTGCCTCCGCAAACAAAAAGCGGCTCAAAAGCGCATCTTGCCACGGCGGGTTAGGGGCAATATCCGAGTAATCAGAAGCAGGCGGCCGAATCCGCTCCGCCAGCCGCTTGCCCACCGCCAGCGGGAAGAGCAACGCATTGGCATAAGAACGCTTTTCTACGGTAAACTTCGCCGCTTGCAAATCCTGAACAAGTTCAGCGGCCGTGAACCGCCGCGCCGTATGCACCACCTCATCGTGGTGGGCGCGGAGCCAGTTGTAGGCGGGCAAACGCAAAAAGAGACGGCCGCCGGGCTTCAGCACCCGCCCCAACTCCTCCAACGTATCCCGATAATCCCCCACCGACTGATGACACAGCACATCAAACGAGGTCACGAGGTCGAATTGGCCGCTGGCAAAAGGCAACTTCACCACACTCCCCTGCGCCAGCTCAGTCAGCCCCCTCTGCTGGCAAAAGCGCAGGGCAACATCCATAAAATCCATGCCCACCACCTTGCCAAAGGGAGCCATGTATGCCATCGCCGCCCCCGTGCCACAACCCGCATCTAAAATGTGTAAATCGGTGCGGCGCGGGTAAAACCGCTCAATCAGCATCAGGCTAATGCGTTGCATACCCACATACCACCAATGGCGGTCTTCCACGCTGTACATTGTTTTGTATTCGGTAGGTTCCATAGGGAAAAGAGAAGAGAGAAAAGAGAAGAGAGAAGATGTTGGTTGGGCGAAGTCGCCAGTGACCAATGACCAATGACCAATGACCAAACACAACACCCCCCTCTTATTATTATTGTTAACGGCCGTGGCCGCTTTGTGGTGGTTCGAGACCACCAAACGAGGGCTGACAGCAGGCATGGGCGGCGCACCGCTGGATGATGCGTGGATTCACATGCAGTTTGCCCGCAATTTGGCCACGGGCAATGGCTTTAGCTACAACCCCGGCCAGCCCACGGCCGGTTCCACTTCGCCACTCTGGACACCCTTGCTGGTTTTCCCCGCGCTTGTGTCCACCCCGGCCGCATTTCTTCTGTCCGCCGCCATCTGGCTCAGTGCCCTATTCTACCTGCTCTCCGTCGGCTTGGCCTACGGCTTTACCCTACGCACTCACCCAAACCCGCTGGTGCTTTTGGGGCAGGATTGGTACCGCCACGGCCGGCCGCTTTCGTGTAGCCGCCCTCTCAGGCATGGAGACGACAGCATTTGCGGCCGTCAGCCTCGCCGCCATTTGGGCCTTCCACCGCCACGGCCTGCGCTGGTGGACGGCCGCCCTCTTCGCCCTCGCCAGTCAATTTCGCCCTGAGGGGCATTTGCTATTTGCGCTGGCGGTGGCAGTGAGTGGGATGAAGTTTTTGTGGGCAGAGGGGCAGAGGAGCAGAGGAGCAGGGGAGAAAGAGAGCAAGAGAGCCAGAGTCACTTCTCACCTTTCACTTCTCACGTCCCACTTCCTCCCCCCCCTCCTCACCTACGCCCTGCTCTGCGCCCCGTATGCCCTCTTTTCGCTGGGGCTGACGGGCGAACCGTTGCCCAACACCTTTTACGCCAAAGCCAAGTTGGAGAGCGGCTACGGCTGGCGCTATCTGCAACAAACCTTGTGGCTCCACTGGTCAGATAACCCCGTCGCCTTTCTGCTAATGGTGCTGGGGCTGTGGCCACTGGCCAAAAAACAGCCCCTCATCCCCATCTGGTTTGCCCTACCCTTTGGCATGGCCTTCACCGTGGCCGTGCTGTGGCACCACGGCCGTTACACCCTCCCGCTCATTCCGCTGGTCATGGTTGCGGCGGGGGTGGCGGCCGTTTGGCTAGTGGCGCAGAGGAGCAAAGGAGCAGGGGAGCAGGGGAGCAGGGGGTTACTTCTCTCTTCTCTCTTCTCTCTTCTCTTACTCCTCGGCGCAAGCTGGCACTTCCAAAATTGGGCGGTTATGCTGGGGCAAAACACGAACGAAATCAACGAGATTGATGCCGCCCTCGGCCGTTGGCTGGCCGAAAACACCCCGCCCGATGCCCTGCTGGCCGTGGACGACATTGGCGCCATCACCTATTTATCCGAGCGGCGCATTGTGGATATGAACGGCCTCGTTTCGCCCGAGTTGTGGGCGGCCGTGCGCCAGCCCGAACGATGGCGGCGCAACGCCGAACTGGTGCGCCTCCTCTCGCTGGCCGAACAGCCCCCCGATTACGTCGTTTCCTTCCCCCTCTGGCGCTGGGAAATCATCACCAATCCTGTCGCGGCCGAGGAGATTTACCATGTCCGCACCGAAACCCACACCATGATTTTCCAGCAAGATGCGTATGTGCATCGGGTCACATGGCCTTATCTGCACGCGGCCAGCCCCACCCACCCCACCAACGCCACTTTTGGACAAGCCATCACCCTGCTGGGGTACGATTGGACGGCCGAGGGGGAAACCCTCCACCTGACGCTGGTTTGGCAGAGTGAGGCGGCCGTGGACACCAACTACGATATTTTCGTCCACGTCCTCAACGAAGCGGGCGACATCATCGCCCAAGCCGACCAGCAACCTGTGGCCAGTCTCGCCCCCACCAGCGTTTGGCAACCGCACGACCTCATCCGCGACCCATACACCCTACCGTGGCCGGCCGAAGCCACCGCCATCCGCCTCGGCCTTTACAACCGCGACACAGGCGCACGGCTGGCTCTGCCCGATGGGGTGGAGTGGGTGGTAATTAGTGAATAGTGGTTAGTGGTTAGTGGCTAGTGTGCAGTATTCAGTATTCTGGTAGTTTCCCTCGCCCCTGCTCCCCTGCCTCATGCGTCGTCTCTCCCTCCATCCTCCTTACCCTTGTGGTCTTGCTCTTTTACGGCCGTGCCCTGCTCCCCGGCCGTGTCCTCATCCCCACCGACATCCTCACCGAAAGCTGGCCGCCGTGGCAACAGCCCAATCAGCCCGTTAACGTTCACAATCCGCTCCTCTCGGATGTGGTCAACTACATCTACCCCGTCAAAACCTTCACGGCCGAAGCCGTGCGCCAAGGGGAATGGCCCTTGTGGAACCCCTACATCTTCACGGGTTATCCCTCCACTTACAACACCCAAGCGGGGCTACTCTACCCCCCTCTCCTTTTTTATTACTTGCTCGATGGAGCCACAGCGACCGACCTGACCATCTTCGTCCAGCTCGCCTTGGGGGCATGGTTCATGTTCGCCTACTTGCGCCAAATTGGGTTGGCACGGCCGTCGTCCCTCTTCGGCACACTCATTTTTCTCTTCAATGGCTCAATGGTCGTCTGGATCGAGTGGCAAGTCGTCCACGCGGCCGTCATTTGGCTCCCCGCGCAGTTGTATATGGTTGAACGACTGGTGCAAGAGCAGAGGAGCAGAGGAGCAGAGAGCAGGGGAGCAGACCTTTTGCTTTTAACTTCTCACTTTCCACTTCCCACTTCCTCCTCGCCCTTCTCTTCGCCATTCCGTGGTTCGGCGGCCATTGGAATTGGACGCTGTACTCGAGTATGACGGTAGCGGTGTATATGCTCTTCCGTTTGCCGCGCTGGCGCAATGTGTGGGACACGGCCGTTGCCCTTGGCCTCGGCACAGCCCTCACCCTCATCCAAGTCCTACCCGCCTTCAACTATTTGCGCCAAACCCACCGCCTGCCTGTGCCCTTTTGGGATTTGCTAAGGGATTATGGCCTGCATAGCCGTGCCGTGGCATGGTTCGTACCCAACTTCTTTGGCAACTCCGTCGCCAAAAATTGGTGGGGAATCGCAACGAGCAACGATGTCGAAACGGCCGTCTACGTTGGCTTGCTCCCCCTCGCCCTGATACTGGCCGCCCTACTTTTGCGGCGGGATTGGCATACCCGTTTCTTTGCAATGTGGGGCGGTTTGGGTTTGTTGTGGGCCTTGGGCACACCCGCCTATGGCTTGCTCTATGTTTTGCCCGTCTTCAATGGCTTACACCCCAGTCGTGCCATTCATCCTACCCATTTTAGCGGCGTCTATCTTGGCCGCCTTCGGGTTAGAAGCATTGCTCAAATTGAACGGCCGGACGCGCTGCCTTTGGGGGGGATAGGCTTGGGTTAGGTGAGGCAAGCACGGCCGTTGTCGGAGGCTGGCTTCTTTATTTCGCCCCGATGTCGCCAACCACTGGGACTTTTGCGCGGCGAACTGCTCCATTGGGGCGTATTTACCTTGCTGACAGGTTTGTTTTTGTGGGGACTGGGACAAGGACTGGGGCAGGGACGTGCCCCTCTGCACTCCTCTGCTCCTCCGCTCCTCTGCCCCTCTGCTCGCCATCCTCCTCCTCACGGCTGACCTCTGGCTCATCAACGGCGATTACAACACCATAGGCAGAATCGAACAGCTTTACCCGCCCACCGCCACCACCACCTATCTGCAAACCGATTTACAAACCGAAACCAGCCGCATTGTCACCACCAGCCGCGAAATTGCCTTTTTCCCCAACACCGCCTTGGCCGTAGGCATCCCGAACCTCAGCGGCTACGAGCCGGGGGTACTGTTGCGGATTCTCAATTATCTCAACACGGCCGAAGGGGCACCGCTCCCCATCGTGCGCGTCTTGTCGCCCATCACTGGGGTCAATTCCCCCCTCCTCAAAGCGGCTAATGTCAAACATTTTGTCACCACCAGAGAAGAGTGGGCGGCCGAAGCCATCCCCGGCCTTGCCCAGCAAGCAACAGGGCAATGGCTCCCGTTCCCCCACCGCCACGCCATCGCCATGCCCGATGGCGGCTTGCAACGGCTGGATGTGGCCGTGCGCGGGACGGGGGATGGCGAACTTGTCGGCCGCATTTTTCGACCGATGGAAGTTATGAATTTGCCAACAGCCGCGTCCCCCTTCCCCAAGGCGAAGCATGGGTCAGTTTCTATTTCAGCCCCTTCCCCTCCGAGTGGGGGCGGGAATTTATGTGGGAGGTGAGTCTCGAAACCGAAGGCAGTGGCACGGCCGAACTATCCGCCTCGCCCACGGCCGAACCAACCTTTGTCGCCTACTACCTGCCCCGCCCCGCCCTCGTCCACGAAGCGGGCAAAACGCGCATCTACCTCAACGAAGGGTACTTCCCCCGCGCCTTTGCCGTGCCCCAAGCACAGGTGGTGGCAGACGAGACGGCCGCGCTGGCCGCCTTGCTGGCCAACCAAGATCGGCTCGACCAGATTGTGTTTTTGAGTTAGAAGGAGAGGCTCTACCGCAAGATTTGGGCACGGCCGAGGGGGAATGGGCGGCCGAAGTCAGCCTCACCCATTACGGGCTGAACGAGGTGCGGCTAACGGCCGAAATGCCCCGTGCAGGCTTCGTCGTCCTCTCCGATACGTTTTACGCGGGCTGGCAAGCCACCGTAGATGGCGAGCGTGTGCCCATTTATCGCGCCAATTCAATTATGCGGGGGGTGGCTCTCCCAGCGGGGGTGCATGAGGTGGTGTTCACCTTTCGGCCGCTCGATTTTTACGCAGGCGCGGCCGTGAGTGGGTTGGCTCTGTTGCTCTGTCTAGCGGGGTTGGTGTGGAGCGTGAGAAGTAAAAAGTAAAAGGTGAAAAGTGGGGCAATGCGCCCACCTTTCACCTTTTACATTTCACCTTTCACTTTAATTACCGACGGCCGCCCCGTTGGCCACCTTGTGGCGGCCGACGGTTACGGTTGTCTTGGCGGTCAGCCCCATACGGCCGTTCATCCTGCTCAATAAACCCCTTGGGGAAGAGGCGCACCCGGCGCTCATCGCCAGTGCCCACGCTTTTGGTATAGACCCCCGCATGGCCGCGCAGAGCCATGTGAATCAGCCGCCGCTCGAAGGGGGGCATGGGTTCAAGGGTAATCGGCCGTTTTTGGGTCACAACTTTTTCAGCCATGCGCTCGGCTAGGCGCGAAAGTCCTTCTTGCCGCTTCTGCCGATACGCATCCACGTCTATCACAAAATCCACGCGCCGGTGCAACTGCTGGCTGGCCAACAAACGGCCGACATATTGCAAAGCGGCCAGCGTTTCCCCATTGCGGCCGACCAACCCTTGCACTTGCGGCCCTTCCACATTGAGCGCCACAACTTGGCGGTCAAGGGCATCGTCTTCATCTGGTTCGGTATAGGTGGTCGTAATCGTCGCCTCGTACCCCATTTGCGCCAGCAAATCGGCCAGCAAGACTTGGGCTACTTCTTCTTCTTCGACGAGTTCAGGGTCGGGCAGGTTATCGAGGTCGTCGAGGTCATCAAACTCATACTCTTGGGCTTGGGTCATACAGGTATTCCTTCGGGGTGATAACTGTTCTGGGGGAATGTGCTTTGGGGCAGATGGCTATTTATTCGACTTTTTTTTCTTTTTGTTTTTCTTGCCGCTGGGAGCATTGGGAAAATCGTCCGATTCCCCATCGTCGCTGGTCTCGGCCAGTTCGGCCGTCTCCTCGAGGAATACGGCGGCCGCTTTGGCTCGCTCCTCGCGCCGCGCCTCCGATTCCAACCGCACCTCGGCCATACTGCGACGCACAATCAGCCCCTGCACCACCCCAATAATGTTAGAAACAATAAAATAGATGGCCAACCCCGCATTAAATGACATCGCAAAAAAGCCAAACATGATGGGCATGGTGTACAGCATGGATTGATTCATCTGCGCCATCGGGTTTTCTTCCGCCCCAGCCTTTTTCTTGCCATCATCTGGCTTCGGGGGGGGCATCAGCAGTTTTTGTTGGATGAACATCGAACCCGCCACCAAAACAGGCATGATGAGCAATGGGTCAGGCAAGGCCAAATTCATCCACAAAAAGGTGTTGCTAATGGGGAGCAAATTGGTCAAATCAATCGAGGCATACACCCGCTCGGTCATGGACAACAACGACTGGGGTGTCGAGTCCAGCATGAGGTTGATAACCCGAAAAAGTGCAAAAAAGATGGGCATTTGCAACAACAACGGCAAACAGCCCATCAATGACTCCGTGGGGTTATAACCAACTTTTTGGAACTCTTCCTGCATTTTTTGCGGATTGTCCCGGTATTTTTTCTGAATCGCCTGAATTTGCGGTTGCATCTCTTGCATCCGCAAACTGGAGCGTTGCTGACGCAAGTTCATGGGCAACATCAGCAAGCGGATGATGACCGTGAAGACAACGAGTGCCAGAATAAAGTTATTGCCCAACAATTGATAGAGCAAAACCATGCCGTTGAGCATTAAGTTGACGAACGCATCCCACATGGGCTTACCTATTTAATGGTGAATTGTGAATGGTGAATGGGTGAATGGTTAACGCCACACCATCAGGATAATTAAATTTGGGGAATAACCTTAATTGATAGGAACGATTCCGCGCAAATTACTTACTCAGTAGGGGGAGTAAAAGACCAAATTTTTGCCCCCGTTTGTAGATTGTATTGAATGATTTCAAAGATGTTGGTGTCGTTGAGAATCACCGCCACAACCAATGAATCACCTACTACCACAGGGGTGGCATGGATAGGAGCCTCGACTTGTACCTCGGCATCCCATGCGGGGCTACCATCGGCCGCGTTAAAAGCTGTGAGATAACCTTGGGGAATTTCAACACTGCTGGGGTCGGTGGAGGCAATATAGAGCACGCCATCCACCAAAACAGGTGCCGCTTGCACAGAGCCTGTCACTTTTTGCGCCCAAATGGGTTCGCCTGTATCAGCTTCCACGGCATAAACATTGCCTTGGAGGTCGGTGTAATAAACGGTTTCGGCCGTGTACAGCGGTGCGCCCCAAATCCAATCTTCGGCCGTGGCCGTCCATACCTCGGTGCCCGTCGCCATCTCATAGGCGTGTAGCTTTTTGTCAAAGCTCCCCACATACACCAAATCCCCATTCACAACAGGCGAGCTGGCGTTGGCTCCCGAGAGCGTTTTGTCCCACACCAATTCGCCTGTGTCATGGTTTAGGGCGTAAATGTGCCGGTCTACCGAAGTGACAAAAATTAAATCATCTTTGTGGGCGGGCTGGCCCCAAATGGCATTGCCTGTTTGGAAAGCCCAAACCTTGCTCCCATCGTCTGCATTCAGTGCCACAATTTGGTTGTCGGATGTGCCTACAATGACCAAATCACCCACATAGAGGGGTTGGGCAAAGACACGGCCGCTCACAATATCATCCTTCACCCAACTCACTGTCGGGTTGCCACTGGCAACTTCATCTAAGGCGTAAATCGAGACGGTTAGCCCTGAGCTAAACAAGCCACCCGAGGAGCCATAATCGCCGATGATAATACGGCCGTCCTCAACCGCAGGGGGAGCATAAAATTGCACAGTGCCTTCGCCTGTATAACGCCACCCCTGTTGGCGAGCATCCATATCAACGGCCACAACGCCTGTGCCGTGCGCCACATAAACGCGCTCGCCCACGGCCGTTAGCCCCGGCCAATGCGCTTGGGTTGCACCCGAGCAACCAACGAGCAACAACCCAATCAGAGCCAATAAAAGCCAGCGAAGCCGCCGAGGAAATGGAGCAAAAGTAGTTCTAAGCGACAAGGTAAATCTCCGCAAATAGGCGGTGCAAAAAGCAAAAAGTGAAAAGCTAAAAGTCAGGCGCAGGGTGCATCGAACCTTTTACTTTTCACTTTTCATGCTTCAAGGAACTGGGTCATATCCGCCGGGGGTAAATGGGTGACAACGGCCGACGCGCTTCACCGTGAGCCACCCCCCTTTGAGCAAGCCATATTTTTGGATGGCCTCATAACCATAATGGGAGCAGGTGGGGGTAAAGCGGCAACTGGGGGGGAAAAGCGGGGAAATAAACTTCTGGTAGAAGCGAATGAGAAGCAAAACGAAGTATTTCATGCCGTGACTGAGGGAAGCAAAAAACAAGTATGAAGCATGAAGATAGAAGTTATATCATACGACGAACTTCTTGCTTGCAATCCCTGTTTTTTCATCAACCTTTAAGCTAGTTATCGCTCAGCCATCAGTCGTTCTTCTGGGGCAAGCAATTTGGCTACGCGCAGGAGATGAAGCACGGCCGTTTCCACATCGCGAAAGCGGGCATCAGGGGTAGATGGCTTAGCCACAAACGAGCAATTACGCTCGGGCTTGATGGCTGGCAAATGCAACCGCACCGCCTCCCGCATGAGCCGCTTGGCGCGGTTGCGGCGCACCGCATTGCCCACCCGCTTATTGGCTGAAAATGCAAAACGGCTGTGTAGCTCCAAATGAACAGTGGCGGAAGGGTTTGTCTCTTGGGGAGAGACAATCAAAACGGCCAGCGCATGGGAAAAACGCTGGCCGTGGCGACGTAACCGCACAAAGTCACTTTTGCGACACAGCCGATAGGGTCGTTGCATTAACGCAAATGTTTGCCACTGCGAACGATATTCACACCAGAAGCCTCGCGCACAGCACGATAGCTCACAGCACGTGATGCGTTCCAGTTCAATTTCTTGGCATGGTTATTCATGGAGACCGTTAGTTCGTGGCGGCCTTTTGGCGGCGACGTGAGAACAACACGGCGGTGGCACTGCTCATGCGGCTACGAAAGCCATGAACACGCATCCGACGACGAATTTTGGGTTGGTAGGTACGTTTGCTCATCTGTAAAATCCTCCAAAAAAAAAGGCTTTTCAGCCCTGTTTGCTAATGATTTCTAAACCTATCAAATACCCCGCAAATAACTTATACGGGCGACATAAAATTATACCCTCCCCCATGGCAAGCAAACTATTGGCGTTTTGACACAATAACGAGTATGCACTCCTCACCATGCTATTGGTTAATGTTCGGTGGGAGTTATCCCCCTACATTTTTCTGCATGACCAACCGAAACCCTGTGCGGTGGTTTTTGCTGTTTAAGTCCAGACCCTCGCGTGCAAAAACGGTGGCCGTAACTTTGGTCATATCCCAAGAACCGCCGCGCACGACAAACTTCATATCATCTGGCAAATCCGCCAAATTTTCACGGCCGTCTTCGGCATCATACGGGAGAGCGAACTCGTATGACCAACCCGTTCCCCACTTGCTACGTGTCCACTCATCCACATTGCCTGCTGTCCAATACCCCATACGGGCTGGCTCCATCAGGATACGCATCTATGGAGCTGTATCATCTAAAATAACAAGGCTCTTCGAAACATGGCATTTGTCCCTATCAAATTCATTGCCCCAAGGATAATTCCGTTTATCAGTACCTCGAGCCGCCTTTTCCCACTCTGCCTCACTCGGCAAAGAGACGGGCGAGCCAATTTGTTTAGTCACCCATGCGCTAAAGGCAATCGCATCGTGCCACGACACAAAAACGACAGGGTGTTTCTCTTTACCAACGGGAATGCGCCCTTTTTTCCAATGTTCTGGTGGGGTGTGCCCTGCATCTTGCACAAATAAGGCATATTGGGCATTGGTGATAGGCGTTTTGGTTATCCAAAAAGTTGGTAAAGTATGGCGATGCACATTGGCTAAAAGGCCTTCATCAACCCCCATCCAAAACTCCCCAGCGGGGATTTCCACCCACTCGATATCTAACATGGTGGGGGGGGAGATGTCGGGGAGGGTGGCACGGCCGCTTCTTTGACAACAGAAGTCGGTATTTCTGCGGCAGGGGGGGGAGTCACGGCCGTTAATTCTGCCCGAGTGGGCAAAAAAGCAACCTGCATAAATGGCAGATGCGTCTCAATCACTTCGCGCAAAAGCGACCAACTCGATAATCGTTCATACTTTTGCAGGTGCAAAATCAGTTCCCGCGCTTTGTCTTCAAGGGTGTCCCCTGCCAAATTGTCGTAAAACAAGCGCAATTCAGGCTGTTCACTTTCCAAATAAAAGCAGAGATTCTTCAAATCGGTCAGCGAACAGAGCCTAAGTTGGTTCAATAAAGCGACTTTATCAATGCGAGGAGTGTTCATGGGAATGGGGATTGCGGATTGCGGAATGGGGATTGCGGATTGAAGAAGCAACTGAGAGACTGAGAGACTGATAGACTAAAAGCTAATAGCTTACAGCTTCTAAAGAGCCTTAAACTGTTCAAAGGTCTCTTGGCAAGCGTGGCAAGTATAGATGGCTCGGCAAAGCGTGGAACCAAACGCATTTTGGAGGGTGGTCTGGGTGGAACCACAACGGGGGCAGGCCACTGGCTCAAAAAAGGTGACGTTGATGTTGCCCCCATGCACGGCCGGGGGGGCTAACCCAAACGCCCGTAATTTTTCCCGCCCCTCGGCCGTAATCCAATCGCTCGTCCACGGCGGGTAGAGGATGGTTTGCACGGCTCCCTCCGCGCCCAGTTCCGCCAGTTTCTCCACAATCAGCCGCTCCATCTCCAGCAAAGCGGGACAACCGGCAAACGTGGGGGTCATGGTGACAGTTACACGGCCGTCCTCCCCCACCGCCACCCCCGCACATTTCCCATCTCTAGCAAAGAGACAACAGGAATTTCAGGGTCTTTCACCTCTTCCAAAGCCTGCCAGATTTTGGCTTGTAGATTTTGTTTTTGATTTTGGATTTTGGAGACCGCTACTCACTTTTCACTTTTCACTTTTACTCACCACTCCGCCTCAGGGTCAAACCGCGCCACTTTTTGCATGTCGGCCAACAGTTCAGTCAGGTAAGGTGTGTGTTCGGTGCGGGGGGGATGGAATTGGCCACGGCCGGGGATGTGCAAATTGGCTCCTTGCAAATGGGGCAACACCTGCGCCACCCACGCCCGGCGCACGTCGGCTGGGGCGGGCAACATGCCCTCGCTGGCCAGCAACCGCTCATCGGCCACGGGGGCAAAGAGTTGGTCGGTGTACGACCACATCTCATCGAGGGCGGTTTGGAGGCGTTCGTGGCTTTCGGCCGTGCCCAACCCCAGCCGCGTCACCCATGCCGCGCTGTGGCGGTAATGGTAAATCTCTTCATTGCGGACTTTGGCCACCGCCTGTGCCAGCGGCTCATAGGTGCTGTGCTGGAGTGCATCCAGCAGAACCAACTCATACGCATCAAACAGGTATTGGCGAAGCATGGTAAACGCCCAATCGCCGCGAGGCAGTTCGAGCAGTTGCGCGTTGCGGTAATCGGCCGCTTCCCGAAAAAAGACAAGTTGGTCGGGGTCTTCTTCGGTCAGTTGGCAATATAAATCGAGCCACACTTTGGCATGGCCGAGTTCATCTTGAGCCACATTGGCAATGGCGATGTCTTCCTCCAAAATCGGTGCATGACCAATCCATTCGGAGTTGCGGTGCGCCAAAATGAGTTCATCATCCGCCATAGCGAGGAGTTTGTGTTTTAGGAGTTCCATAAAAATACCAGCCCCTGAGCGCCTTGCTCATTGAACCTTCTCAAGCCACAGACCCCCGCCCTCTTTTAGACATTCGGGCATATGCGCCTCTACCCATGCCCGATGCTCCCGTATCATCAGCGAGGTGAATAACAAAATTTGGAACGTCTCATTAAATTGCAAAAAGGCGCGCAAAATGTACTGCTCGTTCCAAAACATCCCCTTGGAAAGCCATTCGTAAGGGTATTCAAAGGGGAAAAAGACATCGTGAATATGGATGATAACCCCTTTGGCCAAACGAGGAAACACCTCAAACAGCAAAAAATTGACATCGCTATCCAATTTGCTGACATGGGTCGAATCCACAAACAAAATATCGTTGGCCTCTAATTGCTCGAAAATGGCCAAGGGCACCTCTTGCACAGGAGAGGGAATAATGGTCACGCGTTGTGGGTCGTCAGGTTTCAGAATGCTTAAGAGCAGTTCGGGGTATGGCTCGATAAAGGTCAGGTCAATGGCATGGCCAAAAAATTGCTCGTTCGTATCGGCCATCACCCCCGAAGACCAACCCGAACCAATTTCGATGATGCGTTGGGGTTGGTAGGTGCGCATCATGGCATAGAGCAAGATGGCATCGGAGGGGGCAAAGGCGGTGTTTTGCGGCCGATAACGCCCTTGCGTCTCTGGTTTGTGGTTAGGCCACTCGTGGTAGAGCGATTGGAACTGTTGCAACAGTTGCCATTGCCGCTCGCGGTGTAGCTCAATGCCGGGAATCACTTCAGGCAGGGCGGGGCGGGGCGGCCGATGTTTGGCCACTTGCTCGGCCGCTGGAATGACCGAGTAAAAATGCCCCGCAGGCACAAACTCTGGTGACAATTTACCTGTGGCAGGGGCGCGTTTCTGAAGCGCAAGGAGCCCTTGCCAAACAAAAAGTTTGAGCGATACCAATTTATTCGACGGCCGTTTCCCTTTCAGACTGTGGTATTCCGCTGAACTTAAAAACCCTTCAATAAAAGTTAAGCGGCTCATCCCTGAGGCCAAAGCGTGCAGATGGATTTGCTTACCGCCACATCGGGCGACCGTTGTAAAATGGTGCGGTAACAATCCTCCACCAATGCCTCATCCGACCGCCTGAAACGCACATACAGCGCGTACAACGGCCGACCCATTCTTCTCGTCCAGTGAGGTTTCATATAAAGGAAGGGGTGGAAAATGGAAGGGAAAGGTGAAAGGTCAAGCCCCAGCTTACGGCTTACGGCTTACAGCTTTACGAGAGCCGACAAAGCCATAGTAGCTTTGCTGGCGATAGGTCTTGTCTTCGGCGGGGGCAAACCAACTCGCGGCCGTTTCCTCCCCCTCGGGGCTGGCCGTAATTTCGCTGGCAGGAATCACCCACCATGCAAACACATCCTCGCCCCCAAATTGGGGAATGGCTTGCGCCAAGGCGTGAGCGGCCGACTCGGCCGTCACTTCCCCCACATGGCGCACAAAAACCATCGTGCGCCGTTGGTTGTCCTTGGTAAAAATCAAATACCGTTGGGGGTCGGCCGTGCTTTCCTCGGCGATGGGCGGATTGGCGGCCAATTCCTCGGCCGTGCGCGAATAGATGGCACTCTCGCGAACCACCCACAGGCTGACAGCACTCGGCCGTCGCACAAACACATGCCGGGCGTTTAACAACGCCATCTCGGCATCGGCCGCATGAACGGAACCCACCGCCTCATGCACCTTGCGCTCATTGTCTTGCTTAAATACCTCGTAACGAGGCCATTGTGTATCCATAACAGGTTCGTAGTAACGGAAGTGAGGACTGGGGATTGCGGATTGCGCCGTTGTCCCTTCTCACTTTTCACTTTTTACCTTTAACTTTTCACTCGCTCGCCATAGGCGGCCAACGCCTCGCGCACCCAGCGGCCGTCATCGTGCGCCTTTTGCCGCGCCTCAAGGCGAGACGCATTCATCGGCCCATCCCCCTTCACCACCCGCCAAAACTCATCCCAATCAATCGCGCCAATGAGCCAATTGCCGCTCGCCTCATCATGGCGCAAATCGGGGTCGGGGAAAGTCAGCCCCAGCTCCAACACCTCGGGCACTGTTTCGTTGATGAACTCTTGGCGCAGGGTGTCGTTGCTCTTCGTCTTAATGCCCCAGCGGGTCAGCACGGCCGAATTCGACGACGCATCGTCGTGCGGGCCAAACATCATCAATGTCGGCGGCCACCAACGGTTCAGCCCATCTTGCACCATCTGCTTTTGCTTCTCGGTGCCGTGGCGCATGTAGTTAAAAATCATCTCCTTACCCTGCTTAAAATGGAACGTCTCCTCGGCGCAAATGCGCACCATCGCCCGCGAATAAGGGCCATAGGAGCAGTGCGCCAGCATCGTTTGGTTTTTGATGGCCGCGCCATCCACCAGCCAGCCCACCCACGCCACATCGGCCCAATTCAGGGTGGGGTAGTTAAAGATGCTGGCATATTTGGCCTTGCCCGCCAACAGGGCATCCAACATTCCTTCGCGGGTTGCACCGAGAGATTCGGCCGCGTGATAAAGGTATTGGCCGTGCCCTGCCTCATCTTGCACCTTGGCCATCAGCACCATTTTGCGGCGCAAATTGGGGGCGTGGGTGTATCCATGCCCCTTCGGGCAACATCCCCACCACCTCGCTGTGGGCGTGCTGGGAAATCATGCGAATAAGTTGCCGCCGATACTCCTCGGGCATCCAATCGCCCGGCTCGATTTTCGCCACGGGCAATGCGTTCCTCAAAATGGGTTAGTTGTTGTTCGTCGTTCATGGGATTTTACTTGTATTGGTAAGGTGACAGTCACCTTACCAAGTGACTGTCACCTTACAAACCTACTACTCACACTTTACCACCACGGCCAGCCCCTGCCCCACCCCTACACAGAGAGTGACAAGACCATAGGGTGAGTGGCCGTTCCCTTCGGTTTTGCGCCGTTGCATCTCATGCACCAAGGTCGTCATCAACCGTGCGCCCGTTGCCCCCAGCGGGTGGCCAAGGGCGATGGCGCCGCCGTTGACATTCGTTCGCTCAGGGGGCAGGCCGAGTTCGTCCATGCAGGCCAGTGCTTGCACAGCAAACGCCTCGTTCAGTTCGATGAGGTCTAAATCGGCCACTGATAAACTCGCCCGTGCCAACGCTTTGCGGGTGGCGGGGATGGGGCCGTAGCCCATCGTGCGCGGGTCTACCCCCGCCGCCGCCGCACTGACAATGGTGGCGAGCGGTTTGTAGCCCAGTTCGGCCGCTTTTTCGGCCGACATCATCAGCAACGCCGCCGCGCCATCGTTAATGCCCGAGGCATTGCCCGCTGTAACCGTGCCCCCTTTGCGGAAGGCGGGGCGCAGGGCGGCCAATTTTTCGGCCGAGGTGGTCAGCTCATATTGCCCATTGGCCAGCCGCATTTGGGGGTGTTCGTCGGTCGCCACCATGAGCGGGTCACCTTTGCGTTGGGGAATAGGCACGGCCGTTATCTCGCCCGCAAATCGGCCGCTGTTGACGGCCGCCACCGCCCGCCGTTGGCTCTCCAGCGCAAACTCATCTTGCCGCTCGCGGGGGATGCGGGTCTGGTCTTGAATGTTTTCGGCCGTTTCCCCCATCCCTTCCAGCGGAAACATCACTTCCATCGCGGGATTGGGAAAGCGCCAACCAATGCTCGTGTCGTACATCTGCGCTCCTCGGTCAAACGGGGTTTGCGCCTTGCCGATGACATACGGAGCGCGGCTCATGCTCTCCACCCCGCCCGCCACGTACACATCCCCTTCCCCCGCCCCAATGGCGCGGTAAGCGTGGATGATGGCATCTAGCCCGGAGGCGCACAGCCGGTTGACGGTGAGACCCGCTACGCTGTGGGGCAAGCCCGCCAACAGGGCGGCCATGCGGGCGACATTGCGGTTGTCTTCCCCCGCTTGGTTGGTGCAACCGAGGACAACTTCCTCGATGAGATTCGGATCTATCTCGGTGCGTTGGAGGAGGGCTTGAATGACATGGGCGGCCAAATCGTCGGGGCGCACACTGCTGAGTGCGCCCGCAAATTTGCCCACGGGGGTGCGAACTGCGTCTACGATAACTGTTTGATTCATGGAGAGAGATTATTCAGAGATTGGGAAATTAATTCAACAAGTTATCCAAAATGTGGAGCTGTTGTTTGTGGATTATAACCAAAAACGGCCGTGTTCCCTACACGGCCGTTTTTCATACACCAGCAAACCACCTTACCGCCCCAAATTGTGGTACTCGCGGTTGGGCAACATCCCCGTGGCCGAGGCGAGCCGATTGGTGAAATTGAACATGGCGGCCGTTTCCGCAATATCAAAAATCGCTTGGTCAGAGAAGCCCACCCCGCGCAGGTAATCCACGTCATCCTCACTGCACTCTTTGGGGCTAATCGTCAGCTTAACCGCATAATCGAGCATGGCCATCTGCCGTTCATCCAGCCCCGCCCGGCGATAATCGAGCGTGATACGGTCGGCCAAAATCGGGTCGCCTAGCTTTTGGCGCAATTCCGCCCCGTGCGAGATAAGGCAGTAGAGGCATTGGTTCTCGGAGGAGACGGCCAAGCAAATCATCTCCCGCTCCGCCTCGCTCAGTTCTGATTCGCCCTGCATAATCTCGCGGAAGTGGTTGAACCAGTGGCGGAAATGGCTCGGCCGAATGGAATACCCCACAAAGACGTTGGGCACAAAGCCCAACACCTCCCGCGCTTTGGCAAACAGCTTCTGCAATCCCTCATCGGTTGTCGCTTCCCCCTCCATTTCCAGCCAGCTAAAACGTTCGTCGGTTGTCATGTGTTGTGTGTCCTTTGTCATTGGTCATTTGTCATTCGTCATTGGTCATTGGCCCCCTCTAACCAGCGACTCATTTGTTCATTGTTCATTGCTCATTGAAACACTCAGTCGTAGCAGTTTTTCCACGGCCGTATACGGATCCATTTCCCGCGCCGCCACGGCCGACAGAATATCATCCCGCACCCCTGCGGCCACCCGTTGGGCGAATTGCGCCCGAAACGCCTGCCACAACAGTTGCTCTAACTCGTGCTGGCAACGTTGCCGCTCCCGCGCTTGCCATTGCCCCGTGGCGTGCAAATGGGCATAGTGGTTGGCGATGGCTTGCGCCAGTTCGGGTATGCCTGTGCCATCGAGCGCACTGGTGGGCAACACGGCCGTTTGCCACACCCCTTCATCCGCATGGGGCGCGGCCGTGGTGGTGATGCGGCCGTGGTGGCGCGTGCCACCCACTGGCCCCAAATGGAGCATGTTTTCCAGCGCCTTCAGCGTCGCCTGCGCCCCCGGCTTGTCCGATTTGTTCACCACCAAAATATCCGCAATTTCCAAAATGCCCGCCTTGATAGATTGGACATCGTCCCCCATGCCCGGTGCTTCGATGACCAGCGTGGTGTGTGCCTGCTGGGCAATATCCACTTCGGATTGTCCCGCCCCGACGGTTTCTATCAGGATGCGCTCGTAGCCGACCGCATCTAAGATTTTGGCCACGGCCGCTGTGGCTCGCGCCAGCCCGCCCAAGCTCCCACGGGAGGCCATGCTCCGCATGAAGATGCCCCTGTCGGCCGTGAGTTCCTGCATCCGCACCCTATCGCCCAGCAACGCCCCGCCCGTGAATGGGCTACTGGGATCTACGGCGATAATGGCCAGCGAGCGGGTGGGTTCTTGCCGCCGTAGCTCTTTGGCCAGTTCAGTGACAAGCGAGCTTTTGCCCGACCCCGGCGGCCCGGTGATGCCGATGATGTGCGCCCGCCCAGTGTGGGTGTGCAGGGCTTGCACGGCCGTTTGCGCGGCCGTGTCGCTGTTTTCCACATGGGTAATTAGGCGGCCGAGGGCACGGGCACTGCCCGCCAAGGCTTGGGTGATGAGTTCGGGTAAGGTGGGGTTCATGACGAGGGAGAGGTGGGAAGTAAAGTGAGAAGTGAGAAGTGAAAAGTGAGCAGGTCGCCCACCTTTTACCTTTCACTTTTTACCTTTCACTACTCTCCACCCACAGCTTTTGCCAAATAAACTGGGTAATTTCTTCGATGGAGGAGCCGGGGCCGAAGACGGCCGCGACCTGGCCGCTTCCATTTCGGCCAAATCCTCTTCGGGGATAATGCCCCCAAAAAGACGGGTACATCGCCCAATTCGTTTTCGCGCAACAGGGCGATGATGCGCGGCACGAGCGCTTTGTGTGCCCCCGAGAGGATGCTCAGGCCAATGGCATCTACGTCTTCTTGCAGGGCGGCTTGGACTACCATTTCGGGGGTTTGGCGCAAGCCTGTGTAAATGACTTCCATGCCCGCATCGCGCAGGGCGCGGGCGATTACTTTGGCGCCTCGGTCATGGCCGTCGAGGCCCGGCTTGGCAATGAGGATACGTGGTTTCATGGGGTGGGAATCCGTGGTTATTTCAGTGGGTTTGTGGGCAACAATCGTTGGTATGATAGAGGATTCCCGTAGGTGTGGCAAACGAGGAGTGGGATAAATGCGCTCAATGCGGCAAACCAGAACTTTTTGGGTCGCTGTAAAATCATGTCAAATTGTGAGGGCTTTCGTTTTATGAAGAACAAATCATTTTTATCTCTTTTATTTTGGGCATTTTTGTGGTGGCTATTGGTTCAGCGTGCCAAACAGAATCCGCCATCGAAGTTGATTCGCCTCTAAGCACCACTGTGGCGATAAATTTGGAAGCAACTTCCACTTCAACCGTAATACCCACCGCGACCAGTACACTCACCCACCCTGGCTTCCTTCGGCAACGCCTACCGTTGCCCCAACAGATACACCTCGCCTACGCCAACCCCCATTACCCCGAATTTGCCAATCTACAGCTTGCGCTTGATTATGACAAAGTGAGCAGTGAGTTACTCAGCCCTCAAAATTATTTCCCCTGCGGGTGTCAGGCTATCTTGCGGCCGTGTTTGATTACACAGTGCCGAGTCAATCGACCCTGAACTGGCACATTTACAGATCCAAACAAACAAGTGAAGCATCAGGCTCATTTAACCTCAAGGGCAAGGTTACAAAGGGTTTGTAATGGAACTCTCAGAGGGTCTAGATGAGGAACCTATCAATTAGCCTTGAACTAGATGGGCAAATTGTCCTTTCCCAGCCATTTGAGTTGATTTTTGTGAATGGCATCCCTAAACAATGTCAAACTTTTGAAATTGTGGAATCTACAGCCAGTAATTCGGGTGAAGATTCGGCATCGAACCAAGACGAGGGGTGCACTAATTTCGTAGCTGAGCCAAGTCCACGGATACCTTCTTCAACCAATGAAAGTGACCCTTGGAGTCGGTATGAAGCGCGAACATTGACTGAATTAGACACGCTCACCAGTAGTGCAATAGACAGTGACTCTCAACAAAATGCGCTCTATTTAGAAATGTCGCCCGATTATCAATACCCGTCCCGTGTCCGAGTGATTTTTACAGGGGATTTCAGAGCCACATCTGGCCTTCGACTTGAGGGAATAAAAATATGGCTGGCAACATTTGCAGCTAACGGCCGAAGAAGCCGCGCTTGATATTTGGCCAAGAAATGCGCGTTATCGAAGAAAATCAGGAGTATTGGCTACCGTCCAAAATGTTCTCGTCCCCCTCATGGAGCAAGAACTGGCGGTTGGAGACGAATTGAGGTATTGATAACTTGGATGGAGCTACAATAACAAATGCCAAATCGAGCGAATCTATTTGGTCAATGCGTTTGAATAGACAGAATCGCCCTCTGGAAAAACGATGAGAACTTTTTTCACCCTCTTCACCAGACAATCGTCGTTTTGATAGCACTCTTCCTCGTCTACCTGCCCGTGCAACAATTTGGGCTGGATACGCGCTTGGGCATGGGACTTTCGTTTTATGAAGAACCAATCATTTTTATCTCTTTTATTTTGGGCATTTTTTGTGGTGGCTATTGGTTCAGCGTGCCAAACAGAATCCGACATCAAAGTTGCTCCGCCTATAAGCACCAGTGTGGCGATAAATTTAGAGGCAATATTGCCCAGTCCTCTCCCCACATCAACACATATCTACCATCAACGATTACCCACTTCCTCCATCTTCTTGTGGCGATAAATTTAGAAGCAACATTGCCTAGTCCTCCCCCCACATCAACACGTACTTATCAACCAACGATTACCCCAGTTCCTCCATCTTCAAGCCTTGGTGGATGGTTAGTATTCTCCTCAATTCGAGCCGATACCAATGGTGATGGTGTGATCGGTTTTGGGGATGCTTGGCACTTATACACTTTGGAATTAGCAACTGGTCAAGAAATTGCCATTACTTCAGGGGAATATTCTGATATACACCCTTCTTGGTCGCCAGATGGTGAACAAATTGTTTTTTCATCTAATCGTACAGATAAAGGAGTTTTGATCTATTTGTTATCAATCGAGATGGGTCATCCCGCAACATTTGACACAGATACCCGAAGACGCCAAAAATCCTGTTTGGTCTCCAGATAGGTACATATTGCATTTGTGATGACACAAATCGCAGAAAATGGTACTGAGTATCATCAAATCGGGCTTTATTCGTTAAATAATGGGCAGGTTAGTCAGCTTACACATAGTTTGGATAGAAATGAAATTAGCAAAGAACCAGCATGGTCTCCTGATGGGCGTTATTTAGCGTTTACTACAAGAGAAAAAGCTTTGTTAGATAATTCGAAATATGTTACGAATATACATTTAATTGAATTAGCTACTTTAGAAAGATTTAAATTAGAACGAGATGATGAACTTGCTTATGGTGCGCGGTATCCCAACTGGATGCCTTCAGAAAACTACGTTATTGGTTGGGCCGTATCAGATAATAACTCTTATGAATTGAATCAGATTTTCTTCGATTTAGAGTGGATAAATCGTGTCCCAACTCTAACTCAATTACCTATTGTTTTTCGCCATGTTTGGAGTGATCTCGTTTGGGGAGCTAATGGGGATTGGATTGTTTACACAACTAGCAATAGTGAGAAATGGAGAGTATCTGAAACAGGGGACGATGCGGTAGAAATTGTTGTAGCACCAATTAATTTATATTCATTGCTTTCTGACAATTCCTCTCAAAATGAGGTAATAGTAGATTTGTCTGACAATCTATATCGTATTTTCGAATTTTTGACAGATAATCAATATATTGAAAACTATGTTGATTGGACTCCAGAATAGTGTTCAGTTTTCGGCCGTCCCATCCAAATCATTAGCCTCTAGCGTTGGTAGTGGGGCAAACGAAATTCCATAAAATTCTCGTCATCACTGTTTGCAATCCATTTATGATATTTTTTACCGAAACATATCTTGAGCCAAAAAGTTTTGTCAGTCAATCAGCCCATTACTCATTAATCATTATTCATTGTCCAAATGGTAGTATGTTTGCAAGTATTGGAAGAGCCATTCTCTGTCCCAGTTGGTTGCCCCTTGGGCGAGTTCGAGTTGTTGGGTGTTGTTGTAGGTGACGAGGAGTTGGTTGCCGCTCGGCCGTTGGTGCAAGCGCAAGTAATTTAGCTCTTTAAGACTCAAGAAAAGGGTTTGCGGCCGTTGAAAAATCCCTCCTAACTCAATGTGATGGATATAAATCCTCTTCAAAATGCCCCAACGATAATATGTCGTCGAATCTATTTGAATGGGTGGACTACCTCCCTCAAACTGTAGGCCATCTTCCCTTAAAACCCACCGTTCGGGTAAGGTGGGACGCAATAACTGATAAAGCATAAGGGCGCAGTAAATCCCCAAGAGAACGCCTAAGGCCGTCAAAAAGAGATTTAGCTTGGGCCATATGACGATAAAATAGAGCAAGATCATTAAAAGACCTGCACCAAAGAGTTCTACGACCATCTTCTTATTTTTATGGTCAAAGGGAGATTGGGGTACGGTCACATAGGTTACGCCAAGTTTATTTTCAATGATAAGGCGAGAGTAAGGGGGTAATGATTTCATATGCGGACGGGGGAGGAGGGACTGGGGACTAGGAACTGGGAGGCACAAGCGTCCCAAGTCCTTTGTCCCCAGTCAAGAGCCGTAAACCATGCCCTGTTATTTATTGCTCATTATCCAACTGATAACAGGATTGTAAGAAGTGGAAGAGCCATTCTCTGTCCCAGTTGGTGGCGCCTTGGGCGAGTTCGAGTTGTTGGTTGTTGTACGAGAGGAGGAGTTGGTTGCCGCTCGGCCGTTGGTGCAGATGAAGGCCGCTGAGTTCGGGGAGGCCAAGGTGGAGTTGTTGCGGCCGTGCCTCCCCCTCGGAAGCCGACGGGGCAGAGAAGTCGAGGTACAGGCCATCGTCATCCACAAACCATTGTTCCCAAGCTGTGGAGAAAGCTGTCGGGCGGAGCGAGCGGTAGAGGGGCAACAGGCTGAAGAGGGCCACGGCCGCCCACACCACCGCCAAAAGGCTGTGCTGTGCCGCCGCAAAATCGGCCGAGACAACTGCCAGACCGAACAAGCCCACCGTGCTACCCACCGCCCAAAAGCGGCTACGAACAGGGCGCGGGCGATGAGGGAGTTGGATATGCACACGGCCGAGCTGTTGCTCGACCCGCAGGTTGGAGTAAGGGGGAAGGGGTTTCATGGGCATCCTTTAGGTTAGACGATCGTGTCTGTCCTACCGAGTAAATAGTAGTAGTAAGTAGTAAATAGTCAAGTTCCCTACTACTCACTACTCACTACTCACTATTCACTATTCACTATTCACTACTCACTCTCACTACTTGCCCATAGTAGGCCTCTCATTTGCCCTCGTCAAGGGAGGGAAACGGCCGTGTTAGGCATTGTCATTATTCTGTCAACCATTTTTCCCTCCCCCCCCATTGCGGGTATAGTAGAGCAACCTCTATTCCGCAATCCGCAATCCCACCCTCAAAAAGACGACCAAAGTCGAAACTACGAACAAATGTTCTCTCCTTTCCACGCACCACCTGAGCCACGCCTATGGCGAAAACGATTTAATTGTTGATGTCTCCCTGCGCATTGAGGCGGGGAAGCGCATTGGCATGGTGGGGCCAAACGGGGTCGGCAAAACAACCCTGTTGCTCATCCTGTCCGGCCTACTCAAGCCCGACGAGGGGGAGATTGCCCGCCAAGCGGATTTGACGCTGGGGTATTTGCGCCAAGAGGCGGTGCTGACCTTTGCGGGGCAGGAGAACACTCTTTATCAGGAGATGCTGTCCGTGTTCGCCCATCTGGCGGAGCAGGAGAAACGGTTGCAAGAGCTGGAGGCGGCCATGAGCGGCGGCGAGTTGGGCGAGGCGGTGTTGGAGGAGTACGGCCGTCTGCAACACGCCTACGAAGCGGATGGGGGGTACGAATACCACATCAACATCAAGCGGGTGTTGTTGGGCTTGGGCTTTGACGAAGAGAGCTGGGAGACCCCGCTCAGCCACCTGAGCGGGGGGCAGAAGACGCGGCTGTTGCTCGGCCGTCTCCTGCTGGAAAAGCCATCCCTGCTGATTTTGGACGAACCGACCAACCATCTGGACGAAGCGGCCGTGCGTTGGCTGGAAACGACGCTGAAAGGGTGGGCGGGGGCGTTGCTCATCGTCAGCCACGACAGGTATTTTTTGGACAAGGTGGTGAACCGAGTGTGGGAGATGTTGCCGGGGCAATTGCGGAGCTACAAGGGCAACTACAGCGGCTATGTAGCCCAGCGGCAGGCGGATTTTGAGCGGGAGCTGGCCATGTGGACGGCCGAGAAAGAGCGGCTCGACAAAGAGCTGGATTTCATCCGCAAAAACATAGCGGGGGGGAACAGCGACATGGCCAAGGGGCGGCTGAAGCGGCTGACGCGGGACATTACCCTGCTGGAAGAGGTGGGGGTGCAGGAGATGCAGAGCAAAAGCTGGCTGGAATTAGGCGGCCGGGTGCGCACCCTGAGCGCGAACGAAGCGGCCGTGCGCCTGCGCGACCTGACAGCGCCCACGACCAGCTATCCCACGCTGAATATCAAGCTGAAAAGCCAGCTACGAAGCGGCCGTTTGGTTCTGCGGACGGGGCGTTTGACGATTGGCTACCCCGACACACCGCTCTTCCAAACGGGGCGCATCCAATTGGAGCGGCGGGATTGCGCGGCCTTAATCGGCCCGAACGGGAGCGGCAAAAGCACGCTCCTGCGCACCCTGCTCGGCCAAATCCCCCCCCTGAGCGGGGAACTGGAGCTAGGCGAGAATGTGCAGGTGGGGTATTTTGCGCAAGGGCACGAACAACTCAACCCCGCCAAGCGGGTGCTGGATGAGGTGTTGGCCGTGCGGCCGACTTCTGAGCAGGAAGCGCGGCGCTATTTGGCGCAATACCTGTTCAAGGCGCAAGATGTGT
Source organism: Candidatus Hadersleviella danica (assembly GCA_016711405.1). Classification (GTDB taxonomy): domain Bacteria; phylum Chloroflexota; class Anaerolineae; order Promineifilales; family Promineifilaceae; genus Hadersleviella; species Hadersleviella danica. Next base: position 81,133 of record JADJSZ010000004.1, read on the forward strand.
TTAAGCGGGTGGGGGATTTGAGCGGGGGGGAACGCGGCCGACTGGCTCTGGCCCTGCTGGCGGCCACGGGGGCCAACTTTCTCTTGCTCGATGAGCCGACGAACCACCTCGACATCCCTTCGCAAGAGGTGTTGCAGGCCGTGCTGGAGAAGTTTGATGGGACGATTTTGCTGGTCAGCCACGACCGCTATTTGGTGAACCAACTGGCCACCCAGATTTGGTCGCTGGAAGCGGACGGCCAGTTGCATGTTTTTGAGGGGACGTATGAGGAATTTGTGGCGTGGCGGGATGAGAAGCCGAGCGGGGAACCCGAGGTGAAGTTCGGCAACCTGATGTCGGATTATATTGATGAGAAGGCCAAGCCTGATTTGAGTTGGTTGGCGGATGTGGTGGAGCCTGAGCCGAAGGTGAAGCGGGGGAGGGGTGCGGCCGAGATTGCCCGCCGCGATGCGGAGATTTGGCTGGCTAAGTTGGAGGAGGAGATGGCGGCGGCGCGCCTAGCGAAGGATTGGGACCAGTTGGCGTGGCTGGAGGAGGAGTATGAGGAGGCGTTGGCGAAACTGGGAGGGGAGTAGATAAGAAAAGGTCGTAGATTTAGCTTAGAAATAGAATTTTGTCTGATGGTTGTTCCTTTTAGGAGAATATACACTCTTCTAATTCGGAATAAACATTCATATCGGTTTTCACATATTTTGACAATGTTAGTTTAAAAAACTCTGAATTAATGCTTGTTGTTATATTGCAAATACTTTTTATTTCCCCCGTTTTATCCTTAAGATTTTGATTGGTAACGTCAGTAACCAACTTGTCATATTTTTCTTCATTAAATAAAAGATTATGGTTGTCACAGTAATTTTTAGAACTTCTTTGTCATATAAGTAGTTTTCTATTTCCCATCGTTCAAATACTCTGTGATTTTTGGGTTGTTCTTGCAAGTATAACAACCTATCGTTTTAGTAGTAAGTTTTCCCGATGATACATCTCTATCTTTGAGAACTAAAATCTCAATATCAGAAAATACTTTATTAAGAATTGCAATGGCTACTTGGCTACGCTGGTCTAATTCGGTGTTTCCCCGCTTGATACAAACAAGGTGTCATGATGTGTTTCCAAATATGTTATTAAGTACATTTGCATCAAGGCCTTCTTCTTGTCCATTCTTCCTGGTTTATCTTTTCCTTCGCAATATATTATTCTCTTTGGGCTTACCAGACCTGTTAAATCATCTAGCGCTGTTTCAAATATTTCCATCCATTTAGTTCGGGTTTTAGGTACTGGAATTAACGTTTGTGCAGAGGATGCTAAATTAAACCCTTTGGGAAGTGAATAATCTGACATTCATTTTTTAAAAAATCTTGTAATGCCTTTAAAAACCAATACTGTGTGTAGCAATCCAGATTTGACAATCATCACCAATCAATCTATTTATTCTATTAAGAGTTTTTTTTTGTATTTGATGTATTAACATGTAATTCAGGCTCATCAATAAGAAATATTGTATCTGTAAAATCGTCTTGTCTTAGATATAAATCAAGCAGTATATCCACAATTTCTTTTTCTCCAGACGATAAAACATTAAAATCAAAATCTTGCAGATGATCATTCTTGTGAAAATATAATGTGCCTTCTGATGGGTCAATATTGCCTATACTTGTTATTTTTAGATCGAGACAATTTTCGATTGATTTATTTAGATCTCCTATGATTTTTGCTTTTGCTTCGCTAGGTTTGCAATCTTGCTCATTCAAATAATTATTGTATTTTGCGCATAATCTTCTATAGTTTTCCATCATTTTTCCGTCTAAATCAGAAGATAAACTTGCCCCATAATCGTTTAAGCTTATGTCAGTGATAGCTTTAGATTGAGTAATTTTAAAAGATTGGTTGTAACGATAAGGGCTTCTAAAAGAAAATAGAGTATTTTGTTTGCCTTGTTGACTTTTGGACTTCCATACTTTGTCATATGTGCCTTTGTCAAATTCAATTTCTATATTTTCATAAGTGAAACTTGGATTTTTATACATTGAATGATATTCATAAGACTTGTTTATCTGACTGCCAAGTTTGTTGTGAACACTATTTAGGTATAGCATTCCATCAAGAATGCTACTTTTCCGCAAACTATTATATCTAACAAGCGCAATGATTCTTTAGGATTATCACCAAGATCAATTGTCAAATGGTGAAATCTCTTATACCCGTTTTTTAATTTTTTTCTTGCCCCTATATTTTCTTGCTCCTAACAAAAGTTTCCACATCTATTCTGCGATTATTGAGGAGTGTAGCAAATGATGTGGGGCAAGGATAAAACAGCCGCGAATCCCCCCAAATTTTTGACCGATCAGTATTGTACAATCACGATAATCAGTTTTAGAGTTAGAATGGTTGTTGATATTCCCAATCTGAAGATTGAGACATATTTTCAACATCGTTCATTTGTGCTTCAACCTTGAATTATTGCACAAAAGTTTAATGCAAATTGGGCATCAGGTTTAGTTAATTTCTTCCTAAAGAAAGAATCCTGACCAAACAAATTTCCGCTTTTATCAAAACTTATGGTAGTTGGAAAAACCATTTGCAAGCGAACATATTGAGCATAGTTTACGCCTACTTGCAAGCTAAGCATTGTATCTTGAATATTACTTAATTTGGATGAAATTTCATCCCGTATTGGCTCAAAGCAGTTTCAATAGCGTCAGCAATATCTTCATTAATTTGCTCTGATACTTCACTAAAATCAAAATTCCCATCTAAAAAACCACTATCTCTTCTAAAAAGTTGTCTTCTTACATTTGATGTTACCCACACAAGAGCAATGTAAGCTTGACGTACGGCGTTTTCAAAAATCACTTTCCAATAAAGCTTTTCAGCATTGCAAGATACTTTTAGCTTTTTCATTTTGAATTAATCCTACAACACTTATATGACGAAATCTGATGTTCCAAAGGGCAGCATATTTTTGGGAAAAAATCACCCCATATATTTGACATTCCTTAATATCATCACCGCTAGGATATTTAGCTTTGTGTTGTGCATCGTTACGAAGCCCATGAACATGACGAATATTTGCTTCGTCGGAAGTCGTTCAAAACCCCCCATCTTGCAATTTATCGTTTGTTTGTTGTAGTATCCCTTGAAATGCCTTTTTCGGATTGATCTCTTGTATCAAGGCTTGAAACTATAGTTTTCAGAATTGTTTCAACAGCTAAATCAAAAACCATCAAAGCCATAATTCTACTAACTGGACTATATTGCGTGATGATGCTGTACGATGCCGACTCAAATAATTGTCTAACGAGTACAAGTTTCTTGTGTGTAATAAGATTTATAACTAAGCTCATATTTTATTTTCAGCAATATGTACCCACATTAATTAGATTGTAAGCCTGCAAAGGCTATGAGATAGAGGAAGAACTATCCATACCCGTATGGTATGACACTATTCTATAATAGGGGAGTTTAGCAAATGACGAGGGGGTGTCAAGGGGTGGAACGGCCGTCCCACCTCCCCCATCTCCCACCCTCAACCCTCTTTCCCCGTCAAGTCCTTATCCTCCATTTCCCACGCATGGTCCATGGTGTGGTAGGCGGTGTGGCGAATGAGGAAGCGGAGCGGACTTTTGGCGACTTTGCCCGCCAACCCGCCCTGTGCGTGGTACTCGCGGATGGCGTGGACATAGGCGGAGCGATGCGTGGCCAGCCCCTCGGCCGTTAGCATCGCCCCCTCGGGGTGAGCAAACCAACCATCTTCGCCCAATCCTGCTCGGTGCCAAAACATGCCGCACAATCTGGTCGCGGTCTCGGCCGCCGCCACGCCACCTTCTTCTGCAACTCGGCCGTTCGGTGGATGGTGGGGGGTGTCAGCAAGAGAACAACATCAAACAGCTTCCCGCCTGCCCAAACTTTCAGCCAAAATAGATGTAACCAACGCATTCATGTTGCCGACAAATTGTCTGAATCGGCCGACTGCCCAGCGGGACGGCCATTCACTGGGCAGTCGTTAGACGGTTTCTATCGTGACATGGAAATCACTCAAGAGTCTTGTTGATGTCCTTGTGCCGCACATGCGATACAACATCTATTGCCGCCCCTAGCGCAGTGCCCAATGCAAGACCCAGTGCTAGTTGGTCAAATACTACCCCTAACGCGACCCCCACGGCCGCACCAATAGCGATTCCCGCACCTGTATAAGGTTTTCTCACTTTGGACTTTTCTTCACTGTTTTCGCTCATAACAAGTTCCTCAAAATATGTGTTAGATACCAATTAAAATAGCTAACAACATATTGCACTAATTCGGGATAACATCTCAAGAATCATATTGTATTGTGTCTTGTTAACCACCTAATACGCATTTTGTGCTTGGTGGGTGGCAACATTCCGCATACACAAGAGAAGTGTGAACAATGGCGAGGCGGTGTCAAGCGAGGGCACGGCCGCCCTCCCCTCCTCCATCTCCCCCCTCACCCCTCCTTCCCCGTCAAATCCTTGTCCTCCATCTCCCACGCATGGTCCATTGTGTGGTAAGCCGTGTGGCGAATGAAGTAGCGGAGCGGCCACTTGGCTATCTTGCCCGGCATTTTGCCCTGTGCGTGGTACTCGCGGATGGCGTGGACATAGGCGGAGCGATGCGCGGCCAGCCCCTCGGCCGTTAGCATCGCCCCATCGGCCGTGAGCAGACCAACCATCTTCGCCCAACCCTGCTCGGCCGCAAACACATGCCGCACAATGTGGTCTCGGTCACGGCCGCCCCCACGTGGCCCCTTCTGCAACTCGGCCGAGACACGGCCGCGCACCCATCGAATGGCCTATCACAAAACAAGCTAACCCCATCAGCTATGCTGGCGCAGGCTCCAACGCTTATGTCCATCACCAAACAGCCAGCCGTCTGATTATCGCTACCTAACAACAAGAGGTAGATAAACAAATTCCGTCAAAGCAATTCCAGAGGGAATCTCAAGTACATTGCCAATATCTTCTTGAGGTCGAATTGGCTCATTCGCATCAATCCTGAGTTGTGTGGTGGCTAATGGGTTGACCGAAGCAGTAACGAAATACAAACCTTCGTCAGTATCACTAGGTGGCAAGGATAGCCAAGAAATGACCCTCTGCGTCTACTGCTGTTGTAAGTGCGCTCCATTGATTCCCGTCCCACCGTATGAGTTGTTGGTCTTGGCCAACAGCCCATCCATAAGTAGGAGAAAGCAGGTTAATCCCATACAAATGTTTCGTGGTCGCACTATAAATAATTTGCCATGCCACGCCATTCCAACGCAAAACTGTGCCTTGATCCCCACAATCCAGCCATCGGTAGCTGATAACATTTGGATGTCGTTTAGATTAACGGCAATAGGGCTACCAAAATTTGACCAAGTGCTACCATTCCAGCGCAAAATGAGTCCGTTATCACCCACAACCCATGCATCATTGAGGAAACGGCCGCTACTGCATTCAAATTGGTTGTCGTTGGAGTACTCACTATCGACCATGTGTTATTTTGCCATTGTTTAATAACACCATTATTGCCTACCGCCCAACCATTACTGGACGAGAGCATGTCTATCCCATTCATGGGTTGAAAAGGTGGATTGGCAGCAGTTTGCCACTCAACACCATTCCAACGAAGAAAAGTACCATTATTACCAACGACCCAGCCCATGGATCCTGTAACAGCAATATCGCGAAAAGCTGTTGTAATAGGGCTATTTACAACGCTCCAATTTATTCCATTCCAATAAAGGATTGTGCCGCCAGAACCTACAGCCCATCCTTCGTTGGCACTAATCATACGAATTGACTGTAAACTGGCACTGGTCGGACTATCAACAACAGACCAATCATTCCCATCCCAAAACAAAAGCGTGCCATTAGAGCCTGCCGCCCAACCTTCTGTGGCGGAAACCATATCTACTGTCCATAAAGATTCAGTTGTAGGACTGTCTACACTCGACCATTCATTCCCATCCCAATGCCAAATGACTCCACCGCTACCTACAGCCCAGCCATTGTTAGCATTTACCATATCCAGCCCATAAAGCCAAGCCGTATTGGGGCCGCTAACCGTAACCCAACTGCTACCATTCCAACGTAAAGCGACACCTTGCGAGCCAACAATCCAGCCATCTGTGGCCGAAATCATAGAAAGAGCATTAAAAGAGCGGAAAGTAATAGGACTGGTAACGGCCGTCCATGCCACTCCATCCCAGCGCATAATTGCCGAACCGCCTCCCCACAGCCCAAACATCATCAGTGGCTACTATATCAACTGCCTGAACTGACCGAACCAGTCATTGGTGTTAACGTTAAAGTCTGGAAAGGGAAACTGAGTCCAACTAACACCATCTCACTGAAGTAGCGAGTTACCCCCACAGCCCACCCATCGTCGGTTGATAAGAAATCAACTGAGCTGAAAGAGGAATGACAAGGATCTACCGTGCCATCATCCCAACAAACCCAATCTCTCGGTGTTGAATCAACTGCCTCTTTTCCTGCTGTTACCAAAGTTGCTTGAAGGCCGCAAAGATTAACAATCCGTTTATGATAAAGAATAAACTGGTAATAAAGACCATTCAAATGGTTTTGCCAAGACATGGGGCTACTTAAAGTAATATTTTGTTTCATTGTTTTTTTCTTAGAGCGTGTTTGAAAAAGGGTCTATCGCCTGAAAGTTGGCGTTCCAGCTAATCTTCGAACCATGATATGCACCATGGCAGCGTAGATAACGGCTTCACTTGTCTCAGGCAACTCTTCATAATCTTTGCTCAGCCGACGATAATTGTTCAGCCAGCCATAGGTTCTCTCGACGACCCATCGACGAGGTAAGACAACGAAACCGCTGACATCGTCGTTTCTCTTAACAATTTCCAACACCCACGAGAAAGTCTCTTTGACCCAATCAACCAGTTTCCCGATAGCCACCCGTCAGCCCAGATAAGTTCAGGCGCGGCAACGTCAGCTTCTCCTGTAATTTCTGCAACGCCAGCTTTGCTCCATCTCGGTCTTGCAGAGAAGCCGCCGTGACCACCACGATAAGCAATAGACCTATCGAATCTACAATAGCATGGCGTTTTCGTCCTTTAACCTTCTTACCCGCATCATAACCACGCTCTCCTCTAATACTGGTTGTTTTGGTCGACTGACTATCGATGATAGCGGCACTTGGCGTTGCTTCTCGCCCCTCTTTTTGTCGAACTTGTTCTCGCAGAGTGGTGTTGAGGCGTTCCCAAGTTCCGTCTTTCTGCCTTTTGCGGAAATGATAGTAGACCGTCTGCCAAGGCGGCAGGTCATGGGGCAACATCCGCCAAAGACAGCCAGCACGAGCGAAATAGATCATGGTATTGATGATTTCGCGCATCGGGTATTCCATAGGTCTCCCACGGACGCTGGCTGGTGAGAGCAGAGGTTCAAGGATTGGCTCAAGATGTGTTTCAAGGAGCTACCAAAATTTCAATCAAAGAAGGCAAAAGAGCTTGCCCTCGTTTGCGAGAATTATGAACAAACTCAAAGAAACCCAAATAAATCGGCAACTTCTCTTGGGAAATGCCCCGATGCGGTCGCAACCAAGACCTTAACAATGACCACAATCCTTCAATGGTGTTGGTATGGACTTCATGAAAACCATCCCCATCCTCATCGCGAGCATATTCGCCTTGCGAATGGTTGACCGTCTGATGGTTGTATCCCCATGCCGTCAACCGATTGTAAATGGCGTATTCGTCGGTAAAAACCTTGCTCCCCATAGCCACAACCTCTTGAATGACTGGTTGAATCGTCGCTTGTTGGACGTTGGCTAACATCTTAATAACGACTTCACCATTCCGTTGAATGAGACCCAAAATGGGTGGTTTTCCTGTTCCAAAGTGCCCCGCCGCCGACTGCCTTTGAGTCGATTGCGTCGTCCCTTTCGCTTTTGGCCATCACAGCTCGAGGATGCCCCTTGTGACCTGCCACCAGATACACTTCATCAAATTCAACTTCACCTCTCAGGATAACCTCTTTTTTTTCTCCACCACACCAGACCGCAATTGGGTTGTCATCTTTGCACATCATCCTTGTTAAGACCTAATTCAGCCGCAATTTGGTGGTTCGATAGATTCAGACCCATCAAATACAAACACAACATCCAGACACGCAGAGGCTGATGGTGACCTGCAAAGATGGTGTCAGTCAAATCATCGAATTGTCGTTCACACGCCTTGCACTCATATCTTTGGCGATGTGGAGATGTGTTATGAAATCCTCGTTTTTTGACCCAAACATGATCGCAATGGGGGCAATGGATTCCATTGGGCCATCTCAAGGTTCGCACCATTTCATAGCATTTGGCTTCATCGATCAAGTTTAGAATGTTTAGCATAGACAATCACCTTTGTGTTTTTGGTCTATGCTAAATTTCCTGCTCACTTTTTGCAACTTGGCTCTGATCCTTGAAATCCATCAAGAGCCAAACTTTTGAGTCTTGAGTTACCCAGCAATCTATTGGACGAAATAAATCTGTTTCATCAATCTGTTTTTCGATAGTGACATTCTCACCAAATTCTATTTACAAGCCATTCATAAAGAACAGCACGAGAGTTGCGGAGAATAGGTGACTCATCTGCATAATTACAATTTTCCAAATGCTTATGGGCAAATCTAGCTACCTGAAACTTTTTTGAAGTGGTGCAAATCATTCTTTAGCATTCATTTGTTACGGTGGAGGTATGAAAAAACAGACACGTAGCAAAAGAAAAAGAACGACTGCACCACAACTACTGTACCACAAATGGTTGAATCAAATGGGTAAACTTGTGCCCGATGAACATCAAGGACGGCTCAAAAGTTTTGTCAAAGCCCTGGTCGGCCTCTTGTTGGGGCGAGGAATTCATATGAAGCAAATCGCTTCTAAAATTCCAGGGGAGGCGCAACAAACGAGCAAAGAAAGAACCCTATTGAACCTCTTTGACAACAACCAGATAGACCCTTGGCAATGGTACAAACCACTGGTCATCAAGTTTCTCCACCTAGCCAGCCAGGGCAATGCTCCCTTACGCCTGCTGATAGATGGCACAAAAATAGGGAATGGACATCAATTACTCATAGTAACCCTTGCCTATCGTCGGCGTGCCATTCCCTTATGCTGGACATGGGTCAAAGGAGTCGGGGACACTCCACCGCCACTGTCCAACGAGCACCTTTGCGCGCCTGCAACCGTTGATTTACCCAGAGGCGAAAGTGGTTGTCTTGGGGGGATAGTGAATTTGGTTCCGTCGAGTTGTTGCAACAGTTTGAGGCATGGAACTGGTTTTATGTTCTGCGCCAAAAAGGAGACACTCAATGGCGACCGAGTCAGCGAGACGAATGGCAACGCTTTGACCAGCTTGCTCCCCGAGCGATAAAGAGATGGCAAAAAGAGAGTTGCTTCACCAAGAAGCATCAGCACCAGACCAATTTAGTGGCTATTTGGGAACAAGGGCACAAGGAACCATGGCTTTTGACCACAAATTTATCTACCGTACAAGAGGCCAAAATGCACTATAGTCGACGGGCATGGGTTGAGAATTTCTTTGGTGATTGTAAAGGAAACGGATTTGATCTTGAGGCGACCCGCCTACAAAACAGTGATCGTTTATCACGATTAACACTGGCCGTTGTTTTTTTAATGAGCTGGATTTTATCCTTTGGGTCACAGGTCATTAAGAACGGGCAACGGTATCTGGTTGACCGTACTGACCGCCGCGATTTGTCTATTTTTCGTATCGGGATGGATATGATTTACAGGTTATTGACCAATGGTGAGACTATTCAATTGCACCTGAGACCTTATTTTAAAAAGTTTCAGGTAGCTAGATCCTTATCACATGGCGAGAGTTTAGCAAATGACGGGGGTGTCAAGAGATGGAATAGTTGGAGAAGGTGACGGCCGTCAACTTACTTGTTCATTGCGGTAAAGCCCGCTTGCAAAGAGGCCATCGCCTTTGGCACGCCCAACTCCCCCATCTTCATCTTAATAGCCACCGCACACTCCTCAAGGCTTAAAACGCTCGTATCCACTTCAATATCATACACAACCGCGTTGTGCAGAATCGCCAATTGTTCCTTGGCCAACCCAATGGGTCGGTCGCCACGCGCTTGTTCCCGTCGTTCCAGTTCATCCAACGCACAATGCACCCCCACCAACCAGACTGATTCATCCCCTAACTCCTTTACACATTGCTGGAGCAACTCAGGCGTATAAAAACCAGTATCCGTCAGCACGTTATGCCCCGCCGAGAGGAATGCGCGTAAAGAACGGTAATAGCCCAACATTGTTTTCTGGAAAATTTCGGGAGCCAACTCGCTATCAAGAAAGCGGTCATGGTAGGTATTAAAGACAAAGCGGTCTTCTTCCAGATGGATGTACGGTTCATCTAACACTTCTTGCAATTTTTTGCACAAAACTGTTTTCCCCGCACTCGATACACCATTTAAAACAATCAATTGCACTGCGCTCATAGATTTTCCTTCTAAATTAATGCCTAAATTTGTTGTTTTGGGGTGGAAATAAGAAGCACGGCCGAGTTTATCAGCCACAACACAGGCATTTGGCTCACCAAATTGGCTAAATATTGAAAATTAGCAGACTTTTAGCAATCAAACGCCTTCGCTTTGTAACTGCTTGATAAGTTGATAAACGGCCTCGGCATCATCAATCAAGAAAAACCTTGGCGAGTTAGGAGTGCCGACCACCCCAATATGACCAAAAAGTGATTGTTCCTTTGCCATTACTGTATGTCTCAAGGATTATATCTTGCTGTTTTTTAACATAAACAGATTGTGTAATCGGCAAAAACACACCATAAATAAAAATGGCTCGCTCATTGGTCAGCGCGTAATAGGCTTTGCTCAACCGAATTGTTTCATGGATTCGAGCAATAATCATCCAAAGCGCAATAAGAGCAAAAGAACCGCCCCACACCATAAAAAAGAGAGGCGCACCCATTGAAACATAGAAAAACTCCAAAACAATTGCAAAACCAAACCACAAAAGGGTAAAGGGAACCATTAAAATATCAGATGGTCTCACAATTGGCCCTTGCTGAGGTTGCCCACACCAAATAATTTTTTCCCCAGACCTTAGTTCATGATGAAACTTGTCCGATATATTAGCCAACATGCTTGTTTCAACCTTTTCTTTTCAGAGAAAAAGATAAAAATAGCTCCCCACCCTAAATCAAGACTACATTTTGCGCCGCACAATTCTCACGGCCAGTACCAATGAGCCAATCATCAGCACAAAACCGATGAACGCCGCGCCGGTGCGTCATCAGTCTGCCCCACATACAGGCCAGCGGCCGCAAAACCGAGGCCAATAACAACAAGTACGATGGCCATAAGAATAGTTGTGATAGAGGGTTTCATAAAGTTTCCTTTCAAAAGTTAAATTTGCCCCCGCTAAGAGACATCACCGCCATTGTAAAGTTGTTGCCCACACAAAGCGAGCAATCCCAAGCAAAAACCCTCGGCCGACATGGATACTCCCCCCACCTTCCTGTACACTCTGGCTATCAATGAGCAATAAACAATGAGCAATGAGCAATGAACAAATAAGGTCATGGAACTTGTAAGCCAATGACAAATGACCAATGACACATGACCAATGACAAGTGACTAATTACCAATTACCAATGACCAATCCCCCATGCTAATCGAAATCGCCCAAATCTTCCTCAACGTCATCACCCCCGTCTTTGCCCTCGTGCTGATTGGCTACATCGCCGGGCCACGCCTCGGGCTAGAAGCACGCACCCTTTCCCGCTACGCCTACTACATTCTCATCCCCAGCTTCGTCTTCAACACCATGAGCACGGCCACCATCGAGGCCACCTTGGCCACGCGCATGATAACCTTCATCGTTTTGGTCGAACTGGGGTGCGCTTTGCTCGGTTGGGGGATAGCAAAATTGCTCAAACGGCCGCCGCAAATCGTCGGCGCGTACATTCTCATCGCCACCTTTGGCAATGTCGGCAACTTTGGCCTCCCTCTCATCGAATTTCGGCTGGGAACCGAAGCCATCGTGGCCGCCACCGTTTACTTTCTGGTCATTATCGTCGTCGCCTTTGTCATTGGCGTTGCCGCCGCGAACTGGACCAAAGGCGGCCGACTCGGCGCGGCGGCGGCCGTGCTAAAAACCCCCGCCCTCATCGCCCTCGTCCCCGCCCTCCTGCTCAATTGGATGGATGTCGCCCCCCGCTGGCCGTCACCCGCATCGCCACCCTCCTCGGCACGGCCATGGTTCCCACCATGCTCGTCACCCTCGGTGTCCAGCTCTCCGAAGCCAAAGAACGCCACTTCACCCGCGATGTGTGGGTGGCCAGCGCCATTCGTTTGCTGGGCGGGGCCGCTCTCGCCCTGCTCCTCGCCGCCCCCTTCGGGCTGATGGGTGTCGAACGCGGGGCAGGTATCTTCCAAGCCAGCATGCCCACCGCCATCCTCGCCTCCATCATCGCCCTCGAATACGACCTCGTGCCCAACTTTGTCACCACCACCGTCCTCTTCTCCACCGTGGCCAGCGCCCTCACCCTCACCCTCCTAATGGCCTTCGTCTAACCCCATCCCCCCACCTCAATTTCCCCGTCCCCATTCTACGCCAAAGCATAAACGAGCAAACTCAGCGCCGTCGTCATATCGTTTTTGCCAGTTTTTACCTGCACGTCAATATCAAGCAGGTGGTGGTAGATTTGCTCCAGTTGGGGCAAATTAAAACTCTGTGCTTGCTGGTACAGTTTGTTCGCGACAAAACTGTGTAGCTTCAGCTCTTGGCTAATAGCGGCCGCTTTTTGCCCCGCATCAGCCAACTCCTTCACTTGAATGAGAAGCCGAAATTGGCGCACAAACATAGAAAAAATCTGGAACGGCTCACTCCCCTCTTCCAGCTTCTTGTGGAGCAATTCGGCCGCTCGTTTGCCCGCCCGCTGGCCCAACGCATCCACCAAATCAAAGATATTAATTTCGGCCGCATAGGGCGAAAGCAAGGCAATGTCCTCGGCCGTGATGGGTTCGGCCGCCTCCGTGACACCCTTGTACATAACCAATTTCGTAATTTCCTGCTCCAGAAGCGATAAATCATTGCCCGCATTCATAGCCAGCAAATTGGCGGCGCGGGGTTGCATTCGGCCGCCCATCGCCTCCGCATGGTTCATAATCCACTTCTCCAGCTGGGAACCTTGCGGCCGTTCAAAAAGCCGCACAAACCCTTTTTTGGGATTCGCCTCCACCAACTTCAGCAAAGCATGGTTGCTGGCCAACTTTTGGCTCTCCAAAAAAAAGAGCCGTGCCGTATCAGGCATTTCAACCAAATAAGCCGCCAGCCCATCCATCAATTTCTTATCGGGCTTGGTCGCCAAAAACTCCTGCACCAGCACAATCCGCTTGGGGGCTAAAAAGGGCATCGCATTGCAGAAGTCTTGAATTTGCCCCAACGTGATATTTTTGCCCTCTAAACGGTTCGTATTCAAATCCAGCATCGCGGGGTCGCCCAACTTGCCGAGTAACTCTTTGAGGGTTATTTTCTGGGTGTGGCTGTCATCGCCGTGGAAAATGTAGAACATAATGGAGAGGGGGTGAGTAAGGAAGGGGGAGAGAGGGGGGGAGGAAGAGAGGAAGGTAAACGGCCGAATCTCTTCCTCTCCTACTCTCTTCCTCCCTCCGCTTGCCCATTAACGCAAAAAAACCGCTGAGGGCGGTTGGTTCGGTTAAATGGATTGGCGGGGGTGAGGGGGGAAAACGGCCGTTGTGGCAAATAAGTGGGCCTACTAGGATTCGAACCTAGAACCAAGCGGTTATGAGCCGCGTGCTCTGCCATTGAGCTATAGGCCCAGAGAGGACACCACAGAGGGTAAAAGAAAGCGGGTAACGGGTCTCGAACCCGTACATCCAGCTTGGAAGGCTGGCGCTCTGCCGATTGAGCTATACCCGCAGAGCAATTTACAATGAACAATGAGCAATAAACAAATCCATCTTGTCGTCTGAGTTTGTTTATTGCTCATTGAGCCTTGTTCATTGTAAAGGTGTCGGGGCGGCGGGATTTGAACCCACGGCCTCTCGCTCCCAAAGCGAGCGCTCTGCCAAGCTGAGCTACGCCCCGTCTCAAGACCGTGCGGAAGTATACACGCCCCGCCCCATGAGCGTCAAGCTGTTGCCGACGGGCATACACCATTGCTCATTGCCCATTGCTTAAACGTGTCGTAAAGTGTATGGCACTAGCCTGTCCTCTATCTTATTGTTCAGATTTAATTTGTAGTGGCGGCTTTAACCGTTTTTTCTAACCACAGAGCGCATTTTTTCCTCGAGACCCTTTGCGCCTTGCCTTTGCCCCTTTGCGTTAAATTCTTTTTGCCATTTTGATGAACAAGCCTGAACAATTACTCTATCTTTCATTTGGGCTTTATTTACTTGCCAATCCGAACCTGTAACCTGCAACCCGTTCATGGCAAAAAACCATAACATACCCCCTCTCTCAATTTCCCAATCTCCCCAACCATCTGGAGAATCCCATGTTACGCTACCGTTTAATCCTCCTACTCATGTTATTGGTGGGGCTGGTTTCGCTGGCTCAGGCGGAAACGGCCGTGCCCACCGAAACGGCCGCGCTCGAAGCCACGGCCGATACCACCCTCGCCTCCGCCTTGCCCAGCACCAGCTTTGGGGCAACATCCCCGCTCCGCCTCGGCTCCAACACCAACCAAGGCTTCCAACGCATCTTGCTCCAATTTGATGTGACCCAACTCCCCACCAACATCAAAACTGTCACCCGCGCCTACCTCTACTTATACCAAAACGGCCACGCCCCCGAGTTTGATGCCCCCATGAACATCAACGCCCACCATGTCACCTCGCCGTGGAATGAGCAAATCGCCACATGGAGCAATTCCAGCAACAAAGCGGGCGACCAACGAGGCACGGCCGCCTTCCCCCGCGAGACGGGCTTCTACGAGCTAGACATCACCAATCTAGCCGAAGATTGGCGCACAGGGCGGCTAGACAATTACGGGGTCATGCTCTTGGGCAGTGAAGACCTCAATGCCTTGCGCGAACGCTCGTTTGGCACACGGGAGGGGTCGGCTCCTTTTCGGCCGCGCCTCTTCTTCGATTACATTCCCTTCAACGACAACGCCCCGCCAACGGCCGCTGTCAACCCCTTGCCCACCAGCACCTTTGCCCCCTTCACCGTCTCGTGGAGCGGGAGCGATGTGGGCGAAGCGGGGATTTACACCTACGATGTCCAAGTTCGGCAAAATAGCGGGGCATGGACAGATTGGATCACCCAAACCATGACAACCTCGAAATTGTTCGACACGGCCGTAGCTGGCTCCGTCTACGAATTTCGCGCCCGTGCCATAGACCGCGCCTATAACCAAGAGGCGTATGGCGAAGCGGAAGCCATCACCCTCTACGGAGCCAATCCTGCCCAAGCAACTGTGAACGCCCTACCCGGCGTGACCCAAAGCGTCACCTTCGCCGTCTCATGGACCAAAACGGCTCCAGCGGGGTGGGAAATTACAGGGGTAGATGTGCGCTATCGCTTTTATGATGGGGTATTAGGCCAATGGACAGCATGGGCCGATTGGCAAGTGAACAGCACGGCCGATAACGCCCCCTTCACCGCGCCCTATGGCGATGGTCTCTACCAATTTGAGGCGCGGGCCGATTCTCCCCCAAGGCATCCACGATGAGTTCACAGGCACGGCCGAGGCCAGCACCTTCCTCGATGTCGTTGCCCCCTTCATCACCCCCCGCCTCTGGCTCCCGCTTGTCCGCAAAGGGTAAGGAGGGGGGCGTGAGCGGTGAAATAAATTTTCCTTCTCTCCAAGAATCGCGGGAACTAAATCAGCGAGTGGTGCGTTTTAGGCAGAGCGCGCCACCCAATTTTGTTCCCAGATAGATAAAAGGAGAAGGAAGATGACCACCGATAACTGGCCCGAAGATTGGCCGAACCCCAACAAGCTGAAAAGTGAAACACATTCCCTAGAAAAAGCCTCCAACGAGGCGTTGCGCCGCACCCAACAAGTCACATGGAGCCTTGGCGCAACGTTGCTCCTCGCCCTCTGCTTCATCGCGTTTGGTGGGGTGAGCAAATGGCTGACCAGCCCGCCCATCACCCCCACCCCACGGCCGACGCGCATTGTCGCCTCTTTCCCGACTCTGGCTAACCCAACGGCCGATAGTTGCCAATTCCACATCCCCAGCCGCCAACACAATTGCACCCAATTTACCCAAAATGGAGCCTTGACCATTATGAATGGCTCTCGCGACCAACTACTGCTCAACGGCTCACCCTCGACCCCTTTGAGACAGGCTATAGCCAAGCCGATTTCAGCATCACCTACACAGGCGAGCCAACCAATTGGACAGTCAACATTGGCGATTCCCAAACCAATAATGGGTATGGCGGGGATAGCGGCCGACAAAGCAACGATGCGGAGTTGCAAATTGTCAACGGCCAATTGGCCATCTATGGCAACGACGATACCCCCACGGCCGAATCTTTGGATGGGGGGCGGCTGTTGTGGCTGGTGGATGATTTCGTGGCGGCCGATGAAACCGTCCACTTCCAAATCAGCAACCAAAGCGTCGGGTGGGTAGATGGCACGGGGGTTAACGGCCGTTTTGAACACGCCAACCTCTTCGCCCTCGCCCGTCAACCCGACAGCGAAGGCGACCCCAACTACGACATCTACGCCGCCTTCAACCGCACCATTGCCTCCTCCACCGATTGGGGCGAAGGGGTGGAATGGGTCACACTTACCTTTTCTAAGTAAAAAAAGTGCTGAGTGCTGAGTGTTGAGTAAGCGAATACTCAGCACTCAGCACTCCTCACTCAGCACTTACCAGCCCACGGCCGCACCATCACTGCGCGGCTCACTGCCGCCGATGAGCACCCCTGTCTCTTGGTCGCGCAGAATCACTTGGCCGCCGCCATAGTGCAGAGCGGTTGATTGCGCAGGCGCGAGCAGGGCATGGCCACGGCCGCGCAGTGCCGCCAACCGCTCCTCCCCTAAACTGTTCTCCACCCCAAACTCCATCCCCTGCAACCAATTAAAGCGGGGTGCATCCAACGCCGCTTGGGGCGAGAGGCCAAAATCAATCAAGTTACTACCCACTTGCAAATGCCCTTGCGGTTGCATAAAGCCGCCCATCACCCCAAAACTGGCCCACGCCGCCCCATTTTTGGTGATAAAGCCGGGGATAATGGTGTGAAACGGCCGTTTCCCCCCCGCCACTTCATTGGGATGCCCCGCCTCAAGGCTGAAGTTCGCCCCCCGATTTTGCAGTTGCACCCCCGTGCGCCCGGCCGTCAGCCCACTGCCAAAACCCATGTACAAGCTCTGAATCCAACTGACCATGTTCCCCTCGCCGTCGGCCACCGTCAGGTACACCGTGTCGCCCCGGCGGGGGGGCTGGCCCGCCAGCGGCGGCTGGGCGGTGGCCATGTTGATTTGGCCACGGCGAGCGGCCGTGTATGCTTCGCTCAACAACCCTTCCAGCGGGATTTCGGCGTGGCGGGGGTCGGCAATGTAGGCGTGGGCATCGGCAAAGGCGAGCTTGGTCGCTTCCATAAATAGGTGCATGGTGTCGGCCGATTGATGCCCCAACGCCTGCACATCAAACCCATTGACGATGTTGAGCGCCAGCAAAGCGGTCAGCCCTTGGCCGTTGGGCGGAATCTCGTAAAAGCGGTAGCCATCCCGATAGGGCACGGAGATGGGTTCCACCCATTCAGCGCGATAATCGGCCAAATCTTCTTCGCTCAAAAAGCCCCCATCCGCTTGCACACAGGCCGCAATTTGGGCGGCAATCTCGCCCGTGTAAAACGCCTCGGGGCCGTTTTCGGCGATGGCTTGCAGGGTGCGGCCGAATTCGGGGTTTTGGAATAGCTCGCCGGGGCGGGGGGTACGGCCGTTGGGAACCCACACCCGGCGCGAATCCTCGTGTTTGCTCATTTTTTCTTGCGAAAACGCCCATGCCCGGCTAATGCGCTCGCTAACGGGATAGCCATCCCGCGCATAGGCGATGGCACGGCCGAGGAGCGCATCCAGCCCCTGCGTGCCAAACTGCGCCAAGGCCAGCTCCCAGCCGCGCAAGCTCCCCGGCACGGTGACGGCCAGCCCGCCCAAGGCGGGAAATTCGCTGTGGCCGAGACTGCGCACGTGGTCGGCCGTGAGTTTGGCCGGAGCGGGGCCGCTGGCGTTCAGTCCATACAGCTTTTGCTCCTTGGCGCTCCAAATCAGGGCGAACGCATCGCCGCCAATGCCTGTGGAGCAGGGTTCGACCACGCAGAGGGTGGCCACTGTGGCCACGGCCGCGTCAATCGCATTCCCGCCCGCTTTTAATACATCCAAACCTGCCTGTGCCGCTAAGGGTTGGCTGGTGGCCACCATGCCATTGTGGGCGATGATGTTTGACCGTCTACTGGGAAATGAGGTGGTAAAGTCCATGAGTGGGGGAGGATTGGTCTACTGGTTTATGGGTCTAGTGGTGTATTTCAGTACACGAATACACTACTAAACTAATAAACAAAAATTTCTTGACACCGAACAACTGTTCGTGATATAGTATCGCAGAACAAATGAGCGGAATGTATGTTCACGCTTTTTGGAGATAAAAACTATGGCGACCAAAGACAAACTCTCTGACCGACAACAACACATGTTGGAGTACATCCAAAATTATACCCAAGAACACGGCCGTCCCCCGACCATTCGGGAAATTGGATTGGCCGTCGGCATCAGCTCCACTTCCGTGGTCAACTACAACCTCACCAAGTTGGTTGACAAAGGGTTGCTCGGCCGTGATGCCGAGGTCTCTCGTGGGTTACGCCTCACCGAAAAAGCATTGGAATCGCTTGGTTTCTTCGTCCAAGAAGCCGTCCGCAATTTCATCCCTGTACGCATGGCTGGTGTCATCGTCGCCAGCGTCCCCCTCGAGGTCGGTGATGCCTACACCGATGAAGACCCCATCGAAGTCAGTGCGTCGTTCCTCCCCAGCAAAATCAAGCCCGAAGAGCTATTTGCCCTGCGCGTCAAAGGGGATTCGATGATTGACGCGATGGTCAACGAAGGGGATATTGTCATTTTGCGCCAACAAACCGAGGCGCGGAATGGGGATATGGTGGCGGCGTGGCTGAACAACGACACCACGACACTCAAGTATTTTTACAACGAAGGTTCGCGGGTGCGCCTGCAACCCGCCAATCCAACGATGGAGCCGATTTACGTCAGCCCTGACCAACTCACCATTCAAGGAAAGGTGGTCATGGTTATTCGGCCGATGGCCTAACACGCTCAATCAGGCAAACATGATTAGCGAGCAAGCAATGGATGAATGGCCAATCCGCTACGAAAACCCTGCTCGGCGAGCGTTCAGGGAAATTGGGATTGTGAACTTGGTTCAATTAACCCAATATCAAGAAGCCGAATTGCTCAAATTACATGGCGTTGGCCCAAAAGCAATTCGGCTACTCCGCGAAGCTCTGGCTGAGCGCGGTTTGGCCTTTGTACCACCCCAATAGTAAACAAATAACCTCATAGCCAATAATTTCCAAAAACACCGTGTAACTCGAGAGAATTACACGGTGTTTTTGCTTGACAAAACAGAACACTAGTTCTATGATAGCAACAAAACCCCACCCACCTATTTATTACTGCCACTTATTGCTAAGCGGTGGGTACTGACCCAATAACGAATAACCAATAACCCATAACCCCTTTTATGCCACGCAAACGCCTGCAACACGAACTGGAACTGCAAACTGGCCAACTGCGGCGTGTTTTAGCCGAACACCAGTTGGACGGCCGCATGGTGGCAGGCGAATTGCACCACGAAAGGGGCGGCCGTCGCACATTTTTTGATGTGCTGGATGCGGGATTGGCGCAAGTAAAAGCCCTTACCCAAGATTTGCAAAAAGTATTTCGAGAATCGGCCGTGCAGGTAGAAGAACAGGACGGCCGCTTGCAAATCTACCTTGCGGGTGAACAGCCGCCCGTGCCCTTGCTCGATGTGCTGGCGGCGTTGCCCGAAGTGCCCCCGCTCACGGCCGTGTTGGGCTGGACAGCGGCCGACCAACCCGTTCTGCTCAATCTCACCAGCGAAGAGGCCACCCACCTGCTCATCGCAGGGCAAGTGGGGGCGGGCAAAACAACCTTGTTGCGCTCCATCGCGTTGTCGTTGGCCTTGCACAACAGGGAGCGAAATGTGCAATTGGTGCTGATAGACGGCCGTTTGTATCCCACCCCCCCCAGCCACACCACCCTGCACTCGTTCAATTACCTACCCCACATGCTCACCCCAGTGGTAGAAGATTTGCAAAGTGCGCGGGATACGTTGCTCTTTTTGGTGGATGAGGTGCAACACAGGCAAAGCCAGCGCGTACAAACCCCTGCCATTGTGGTCATGGTAGACCATGTCGTGTCGTTGCTGGAGCAGGGCGGCCGTGAACTGCTCCATGCCCTGACCTATCTGTTGCGCCAAGGGGGGGCGGTCGGGATGCACCTGCTCTTGGCCACGCGGCGGCCGACCTCCTCTTACCTGAACGATTTATACGACGCTTATTTGCCCGCCCGCTTGGTGGGGCGGGTGGCCAACGCGGCCGAGGCGGAAATCGCGGCCGATGCGTTGAACTCGGGGGCGGAAAATTTGCGGGGAATGGGGGATTTTGTGGCGGTGGTCGGCAATCTCAGCACCCATTTTCAGGCGGCGGCCGTGAGCGAATATGATTTACACTATGCCCTAGAGGAGTTGTACGAACATCGGCCGCCCGTGGTCGTCGCTCTGCCCTTTAACCCACGGCCGCACAAAATCATCGCCGAGTCACCTGCGCGGTATAGCACGCCCATGGTGTGGGAAGAGGCACATGAGGAGGAGAAAGCGACCGAGCCTCCCTTGTTGGCCAAACCAGCGGCCGTAGCCCCGCCACCCATTTACCAAGTTGCCGATGAGGATGAGGATTGGGAAGAAGAAGAGTACGAGGAGGAGGTACTGCCTTTGTTGGCTAAACCAACGGCCGTGCCTCGGCCGATTTCCCCACCAATAGCCGTTTCTCAAGCAGATAAGGATGACGAGGCAGATTGGGAAGAAGACGACGACGAGGAAGAGGAAGAGGAGATGGATAAATGGGTAGATGAACCCGAAAAACCCTTCGCGCCGGGCGTGTGGTTACGGGCAGAGCCGCCAACGGCCGAGCTAGTGCCACTCCCTATCCGCGCCAAGACAAATTTACCCCCTGCACCTCCATTGCCCACTATTCCCGCCAAATTGCCCCCACCGCGCCCCATTGCGGCCGAAGCACCGAAATTGGCGAAGCCGCCTTTGCCACCGCCCCCACCTGACGACGACATCCCTTTTACATGGGAATCGCCCCGTTTCCAGCCCGAGTTGGTGGAAGAACCAAATGCCGAACCACCTGCCCCCCACCCCACCCAGCTTGAGCGAAGGCAGACTCGGCCGCGTTTCAACCAAGTGCGTTCCCTTCTCAAAACGGTAGACCAGAGCTTAGAGGAAAATCCACCCGCCCCACCTGTGCCCAAAATCAAGGCGGAACCCCCTGTGGGGAAAGTAGAAAAAGAAGTGGCAGAAGAAGTAGAGGAACCCGAGGAAGAAGTGGTGGCCGAAGCACCTGTCGAGGAAATTTTGTTGGAGCAATTTGACGATGGTTGGCATTCTCTGCCATCCACCCCACCCACGGCCGACGAAGAGCCAACCAGCACGACAATTCGGGTCACAAGTGGGCAATCGGCCGTGTTGCGCTACCCCGCCTCGCTCCAACGCCAGCGCAAACAGAGATTTCAATGAGATAGAGAGAGGAGATAGAGATAGAGGAAACTCTCTAAGCTAAACGACCATGTTTCCCTCTATCACTATCTCTATCCTCTATCTTCTACGGAGGTTCAGATGTTAGAAATTGGCATGTTATGGCGTGACGACAGTACGAAACGCACCTTAGAAGAAAAAGTTTTGCGAGCGGCGGCCTATTATCGGGATAAATACGGCCGACTCCCCACCATTTGCATGGTCAACACAGCCGCCCTGCCCGCCCAAATTCAGGTCGAGCAACTGACAGTCTGCCCTTCCCGCACCGTCTTGCCCCAGCATTTTTGGATTGGGGTTCAACAAGGGTAGATTGGTGTAAGTTGTGCATTGGTGTACTGGTGTATTAAACAACTACACCAATAGACCAATGCACAAATAAACTTCATTCCCCGCCCAACAAAAACAACAACACGGCCGCATACGCCTCTTCCGCCACGGCCGCGCCAAATGATTGCTCCACCCCTTGCACGGGAATGACACAGGCATAACCTGTGGGGGTGACGCGCAATTGGAAGGGGGTGCGCATGGCCACGGCCGAGCGCAATTGCTCTTCGCGGGGGAGCCACACAGCGTCTATCTGCAAAATATAGTCCAGCGACCACTCCACCGCTCCATTAAAGGTGATGGCAGGCCACCCCTTTAAGACTGTCAGTTCGGCGACCATATCGGTCAGGACAAACACACGCTCGTCCATATCCACATTGGGGACGGCGAAAAAGTCGTGCAAAGTTGGTTGCCACGTCAGCCCTGCTTGTTGCAAGGCCACGGCCGTTTCTAAAGAAATCATCTGGTTTTCTCGATTGCAAAGGTGCGACGCACGGCATGAAGCCCTCAAACCGTGCGTTGCACCTAAACAAGTAATTTAGCCAAGTGACGACCACACCGCCAGCTTTGTTTTAATGCGGCGAATGACTTCGTTGGTGAATTCGTCGGTGTGGGCACGGCCGCCTAAATCGGCCGTCTTCACCCCATCGTACACCGCCTCCAACGTCGCCTCATAAATAGCACGGCTGGCACGTTTGGCATCCGCTTCTTTGATAAACGAAAGCACGCTGGCGGCGGCCAAAATCATGGCCATCGGGTTGGCCACATTGCGCCCTTCCAGTGTGGGAGCCGTCCCATGCGGGGCTTCAGCCATAATCGCTTCCACTTCGCCCGCATCATCCATCGCAATCACCAGCGATTCGGAGGCGGCAATGGAGCCAAACATCTGCAAGACCATATCCGAGAGCAAGTCGCCATCCCGATTAAGGGCGGGAATGACCAGCGGTTCGCCATCTTGTAACAGCAACAGGGCGAAGGTGGCATCAATTAATTGCGGCTCGTACTTCACATCGGGGTAACGCTCGGCCGAGCGATCCATCTCTTCCTTAAACATGTGCTCATACACCGCACTAACGGTAAATTTGGGACCGCCAAACACCTTGGCCCCCGTCTTGCGGGCGTGTTGGAAGGCGTATTCGGTCACGGCGCGGCAGACGCGGCGGCTAATTTTCTCGGTGCGATAGGCGAACTCAATGTCACGGCCGTCGCTATCTTCCCGCCACTCTTTCGCCCCATAGGCATCATCCACCGCCATGCGTACTACGCTGATGGGCGAGTAGACGCCGCCAATCGGCCGTACCCCTGCAATGCGCCGCCCTGTCCGCAAAATAATTTCCGCGTCCATCTGCTCGCGCAAGATGGCATTTGGGCTACCCACATCCCCTTTGGTGGGCGGGGTGATGGTGGCCGCTTTCAGCCCTACCTTGTGCTGGCGAATCGCTTTGGCGGCATCAAAAACAACTTGGTTTTTGGTTGCCCGCCTGTTCTCCAAACTCAGGTCAAAGTGCAAAAATTCCACATCAAACTTGGTCACGGCGGGGTCTAGCACCCGCAACGATTCCAACAAAAGTTCCTGTCCTGTCTGGTCGCCATCCAAAACGACAATTGTCCGTGCCATATATCTGTCTCTCCTTAAAAGCTAGGGTGTAAAGGGAGATAGAGATAGGAGATAGAGATAGAGGGGAACGTGGGGGGGTGGTCTACCAAGTTTCCTCTATCTCTATCTCTACACTCTATCTTTGGGCTAAAACTCCCGCAACAATTGCATGTACCCCCGCAACGCTTCGCCCATTTCGACAATGGGGATGCTTTCTTTGGCGGTGTGCGCCAATTCCTCCGCGCCGGGGGCGTAACCCAGCACTTGGATGCCATAAGCGGGGAAGAAACGGCCGTCGGTGGCAAAGCCATAACTCGCCAGCGGCACTTCGCGCCCTGTGCCCTTGCTCAGGGCGGCTTGCACCCGTTGTACCACCTCACTCTCGGGGTCGGTGGCAAAACCCACCAACGGCGTGTCCGAACTCATGTCGGACCATGTGTGGCCGGGCAGAATGGTGTGGGGCAAATCGTGCGCCAATTCAGCGATGAAGGCGAGGAGGCTGGCGGGGCTTTCGGCGGCCGTGCGAAAATCCAAAAAGACGCGCACCCATGCGGGGGTCACGTTACTGCTGGCCGTGTCCACCTCGATAATGGTCGGCGAGACCGTCGTCGCCCCCAAATAGGGGTGGTTCTTCAGTTCACTTTGCTGGTCGGCCAGCCGTTGCAAGAAAATAGCCAAATAATAGTTGGGGTTTTCGCCTCGGGCGGGGGCGCTGGCGTGGACGGAACGGCCGTTGAATTGCACCCAATACCCCTCAATGCCCCGGTGCCCCAAACTCAGGCGGTTGCTGGATGGCTCGCCTAAAACGACCAAGGCCACGGGATAATCGAGGTTTTTGACCCAATACTTCGCCCCTGTGCCCCCAATCTCTTCTTCAACCACGCCACAAAAGACAACATCGCGGCGCGGCCGTTCCCCGTTGCGGAGCAGGCCAATCATGCTGTAGACCTGCACTGCCAACGGCCCTTTGATGTCACACGCCCCACGGCCGATAATTTGCCCCTCCACAATTTGCCCCGCAAATGGGGGCACCGCCCACAGCGACAAATCGCCGGGGTCAACATGGTCGGTGTGGCTGTTGAGGACGAGGGCGGGCAGGGTGCGGTCACGGCCGTACACGCGGCCGTAAACATTGTGCAACTCATCCAACCATACCTCATCAAACCCCGCTTGGCGCAAATGGGCGGCGATTAACTCAGCAATCACCCGCTCCTCATGGGTTCGGCTGGGGGTCTGAATCAGCGTTTGGGTAAACGCCACACAATCTTCTAACAGGGTTTCGATGTCCATAGGGGTTATTGGTTTTGGGGTCATTGGTTATTCATCATTGCTGACCGACTGATTGACTGAAAGACTGAAAGATTCTACAACCTCACCTCCTGCCGTTGCAGGTTGGCAAAGCTGGCTAGTTCGGCGTTCCAATACAAATCAATGGTGGCCGTGGGGCCGTTGCGGTGCTTGGCCACGTTGATTTCGGCAATGCCGGGGCGGTCGGTGCTGTCGGGGTTGTAGTATTCATCGCGGTAAATAAACATGACGATGTCCGCATCTTGCTCGATCGAGCCGCTGTCTCTGAGGTCGGAAAGGACAGGACGCTTGTCATTTCTGCTTTCCACCGCCCGGCTCAACTGCGCGGCCGCCAACACAGGCACATCCAACTCCCTCGCCAACTGCTTGAGACCCCGCGAAATATCCCCAATTTCCTGCACCGGTTCGTCCCGCCACTGCTCGACCTATCCGACTGCATCAACTGCAAATAGTCAATCATAATCAGGTCTATGCCGTGTTCGGCATAGAGCCGCCTGCATTTTGTTCGCAGTTGCATCGGGGTGACGATAGGCGAATCGTCTATAAAAATGCGCGTTTCGGAGAGCCGTTCGATGGCTTCGTAGAGGATGCTCCACTCGGGGTCAGTCAGTTGGCCACGCCTGAGCCGTTGCAGGTCTATGCGGGTTTCGGCCGCCAACATGCGTTGCACCAGTTGCTCGCCCGACATTTCAAGATTGAAGATGGCCACCCGCTTTTTGTAGGTACGTGCGGCCGTCAAGGCTATCGCATTTTGCAAACTCGTTTTTCCCATACCGGGCCGTGCCGCCAAAATGAGCAAATCCGACCGATTCAGCCCCCCCAGCAACTTATCCATATCCGTAAACCCCGTCGGAACCCCCACCACATCCTGTTGCTGGTTATTCAGCTCCTCAATGCGCTGGAGATACTCTTGGGCAATATCCCGAATGGGGGTCAAATCCCGCGTCGTGCGCTTCTCGCTCACGCCGAACAGCCGTTGCTCGGCGCGGTCAATCACCACATCAATGTCCTCTTCCTCGTCGTAGGCCAGCTTGGCAATATCGCCCGCCGCTTGCAGGAGCTGGCGGCGCACGGCCGCCGCTTCCACAATGCGGCCGTAACTGGCCGCATTGAGCGAGGTGGGTACCGCACTGACCAACCCCACCACATACGATTCGCCCCCCACCTGCTCCAGCTTGTCGTGGCGACGCAATTCCTCGAGAACTGTTAGGGTGTCTACGGCATCGCGGCGGCCGTAGAGGCGCAAAATCGCCTCAAACACATCCCTATTGGATTGGTTGTGGAATGCTTCAGGCTTCAGAAACCCCGCCACCTCAAAAATGGCATCAGGGTCAATCAGCAAAGAGCCAAGCACGGCCTCTTCCGCCTCGCGGTTGTGGGGGGGGAGTTGTTCGATGGACAAGAGTGGTTAGTAGTTAGTAGCTAGTGGTTAGTGAGTAGTGATGAGTGGCTAGTTAACAAGCTGATTAGCTGACAGACTGACAAGCTGAATGTGACTAGCTAAAAAGGACGTGCCCATCACGATGATGACACGTCCTTTTGTGGCCAAACAAACAGGTTAATCGCCCCCTAAACGGGGCAATTGACTGACCGACTGCAAGACTGACCGCCTTTAATTACGGCTCGTCGTCTAAATCGCCCAAGTCGTCGAGATTGAGGGTTCCCAGAAAATCTTCAAACGCCCCCAGAGCGGGGATATCTTCTTTGTCTTTGCCACGGCCGCGTGCAGGTGGCAAATCCTCGTCCTCATCGTGGAAGGTCGCCCCACTAATATCGGGTTCAGGCATAATGCCAATCTCTTCCATCACCTCTTCCTCGATGAAAACAGGCACTTTGGCCCGCACCGCAAGGGCAATGGCATCTGACGGCCGACAATCAATGTCCAACAATTTGCCATTCACATCAATATACAACCGCGCATAAAACACTTGCTCGCGCAGTTCGCTGATGAGAATATGGGAAATTTTGCCGCCCAACGTTTCAATCACGTTCTTGAGCAAATCGTGGGTCAACGGCCGTGCCATTTGCGTGTCCTGCAATTCCAGCGTAATAGATTCCGCTTCGCACGGGCCAATCCAAATGGGCAACTGCCTATCGCCATCCACATCACGCAACATCACAATCCTGTGTTGCGAAATCAGGCTAATGCGAATGCTGTCAATGACAACTTCAATCATAGTGTCGTCCTCTCTGCTTGGGAATATGTGCCCATTCTAGCATAAAACCCACAACCATACACCCAAATTAACGCCTTAGAAACTAAGATTTATCCTTCAAGGCAACTCATTTGTCCGTGGCCAGTGGTCATTTGCCTCATGCCATTGGACAATATGCCCCACCCAATCAGGGAGGCAAGGATTTGCTCCTGTTCAAACTCAGCTGAACCACGGGGCCCCCCCCCCATTGCCTTTTAGCCTTTTGCCCTTTCATAAACCCTTTTCAGGGCGGCTCAACTCACCACCACTTGGCTCACCCTTTTGCTCGGCGTATTGCCGTGGCTATTGGCAGGAAGCCTGATAAGCGGCTGGGCAGGGCGCTGGCTCACGGCCGTACCCCTCCCCAGCCAACGCCGCACGGCCGTCCTCCTCACCCTCGCCCTCGCCACAGCCCTTCCCCTTGGCGAATACGGCATCATCCCCGTCGCCCACCTCCTACGCCAAAACGGATGGCCCCGCTGGGCCATCCTCCTGCTCATCCTCGCCGCCCCCATCCTCACCCCCCTCGTCCTCATCGGCACGGCCGCCACCTACGGCCTCCCCCTCGCACTCGCCCGCACAGTTTTGGGTTTATCGGTCAGCCTGTCAGCCAGTCAGCTTCTCAGTTTCTCAGCCAGTCAGCCAGTCAGTCTCAGCCTCAGTACTCAGCACTCAGCACTCAGCATTTTCCTCCGCTACAGTGGCTATGCGGCCGTGGCCACCTTTTTAGCGGCCGTCGTCACTCCCACCTTGCCCCGCTTGGGCAGTAGCTGGCTCAGTTGGCCGCTCCACGCCCTGCTCCAGCCCAGCCATGCCGTGTGGGATGGGTTCACGGCCGCTTCAACAATTGCACCCACGGCCGCCGCCCCCTTTTGGCTCCTGCTCATCGCCCTCACCCTCGGGGCGCAACTCGATTTGGCCAGCATCGGGCTGTGGCTGGGCTTGTGGCGGGCGCGGGATGGGCAACCCGTCGCGCCGCGTTTCTTGTCGCCGCTTATCGCGCTGGCATGGGGTGGTTTCGCCTATTTTCTCATCGTCAGCGGCCGTGTATCTAGCTACGCCAATGAACAAATGGGGCTTGTCCTGCTCGTTATGGCTCTGCTCCTGCTCCTGCTCGGGCTAACCAGCTTACGGCCGCACAAAAACGGCAACGATGCCCCCAGTTGGGCCAGTCTATGGCTCATGCCCCCCCTCCTGCTCGGGTTGCTCATCCCCGCCCCACCCGCCACCACCGCTGGCCACCTGCTCTTCATCGCTTGGGATGAGGCAGACACAAGGCAACTCGTCTGGGCCGACCCCAACAGCGGGGTGGTGCAACCGCTCACCCAACTAACGGCCGATTACGCCGTACTCGATTTCGCCCCCGCGCCCGACGGCTCGCTCATCGCCTATACCGTCCAGAACCCCAACCGCAGTAGCGATATTTGGACGATTGACCCCGACGGCCGTCAACCCTACCAACTGCTCGATTGCCTCGGCTCCGCCTGTGGCGCGCCCGTCTGGACGGCCGATGGCTCGCGCCTCATCTACGAACGGCGCGGCGTGGACAACCCCTACACCCCCCGCCTCTGGTGGCTCGACCCCGTCACAGGCGATTCGCTCCCCGTTTTTGCCGATAGGAATGTGCTGGCCTACGGGGCACAATTTTCCCCCAACGGCCGTTGGCTCAGCTTCCGCACCCCCAACGAACCCGACATTTCACTGTACAACCTCGAGACGGGCGACATTAAAACAGTTCCCAGCCAAACAGGCGAACTCGGCGCGTGGCATCCGCAAGGGGATTATTTCTACTACACGAATGTAAACTATTTGGGGACGATTGTGGTCATGCACATGTTCCAAGCCGATTTGACCACAGGCGAACAAGGGGGGCTGACCAGTGTCATGGCGGCCGTCAATGATGGCTCGTTGGCATGGTCGCCCGACGGCCGTTGGCTCGTCTTTGGGCGGCAACCCGCCCGCGCCGCCACGGGCAAACAACTGTGGCTCCTCGCCACCGACGGCCGCGACCCCACCCAACTGACCAACGACCCCATCTACAACCACGGCTGGCCCGCATGGTCGGCCGATAGCCAAACCCTCGCCTACCAACGCTTCGACACCAGCAACCCCACCTCCGACCCCGAAATTTGGGTGCTAGATGTGGCCACAGGGGAACAAATATTTGTCGCTCCCGCTGGGGTGCAACCCCGTTGGCTCACAGACAGATAGAGATAGAGACGGGAGATAGAGATAGAGATAGAGGAATCATCTGGCTGTGGACGGTCTGGAGACGGCCCAGAGCAAGTTATTCAGCCAACCAACGATCCCTCTATCTCTACCCTCTATCTAACTCTTCCTCCACCAACCCCACCTCATGCGCCGCGTCGAGGCGGAGGAAGAGTTCGCGAGCCTTGGCCAAATGGGTGGCGCGACGGCCGTCGTTGGCTGGCAACACACGGCCGAGCTGAACCCGCAAAAGCGCCTCATCAAACAGCAAGCCAAACCGCTTGGCCCATTGCAACCCCCGCCGCCAATACCATTTGGCGCGAAGCGGCCGTCCCCGTTGCCACCAATACAAGCCCCGCCACAAATGCGCCCGCGCCCGAAAAATGGGGAAAAGAAAACCCATCCTGCTGAATAAGCGAGTGGCTTGCTCGGCAGGGCTGGCGCAATCGGCCGTGCCCGCCTGCCATGCGGCCAAGAAAAGCTCCGCCACACAGCTATACCCCTCAAACGTCCACGGCGTAATCGGCTGGCCCTGCCACATAAAGCCCAGCGCGGTGTGGCCACTGGCCAACGCGGCCGATTGTTCCCCCCTGCGCCACTGCGCCAAAGACAAAACCCCCCACGCCAACTGCTCCGTGGCCGTGCCCACACGGGGGTTCAACCCGGCATGAACGGCCGTCAGCAGAGGCAACGCCCCCTCCACATGCCCCAAGCGCATGTACACCAACGCCTCGTACAATTTGGCCGTCGTGTACGCCTGCGCATCCCCTTGCCGCTGAGCCATATCGGCCGCGTGGCTCGCCTTCGAGAGCGCCTGCAACCAATCCCCCTTCAGATACGATAGCTCGGTGCTGATAATGACAGCTTGCAACCATTGCCGCTTGTCTATGGGCTGGTCGAGCAGTTCCAGCGCCTGAAACAAAATTTGCGCCGCTTCGCGCCATTGCCCGTCAAAATGAATGAGTTCGTAGGCGCGAAAATAAAAGATGGTTCCCCGGCCAGCTTCATCGCTGTGGGCCACGGCCGTTTCCGTGGCCAAATGGGCATAATAACGGCCGACCCAGCCCAACTTGGCCACATAGCCAATGGTGCTAAACCAGACCGCCAAACGGGTCAGTTCGGGAGCGGCGCGGGCACGGAGGGCTTGGTTCAGCCCGCGCAAAATGGCGTAAGCGGTGGCCGACATTTGCCCATTAAACAGGCTGACCCATGTTAGTTGCAGGTAGAGACGCGCCATTTCTTGGGCGTGCGCTTGCGCCTCGGCCGTTAAAACGGCCGTGGAAGGCCACGCTTGCAACCACAAATGTTGGTCTAGTTGGCGCACCACTTGGCTGATGAGTTGCCAGCGTGTGTGGGGCAACGGCTGGCCCATCAACTGCAACGCTTGCTCGATTTGTGCCCCACACGCCGTAAAATGGCCAATGCCGTAATAGGCGGCGGCCAATTGGCGGGCGAGGGCGGCGCGGTGCAATTGACTCGTCTCGAGTTCGTCATATAACTCTTGAGCGCGTTCTAAAAAGCGCACCGCCTCGGTGTAAGCCCCGTTTTGCAACGCTTGTGCCCCCACAAGGGCGGTGTATTCGGCCGTGCGCGGCTTATCACCCGCCTCGCTCCAGTGGTAGGCCAACGCGGCCAGATAAGGCTGGCGATTTTCGTACACTTCTTCAATGGCCTGCCCAATTTGGCCGTGTAGCTCTTGCCGAAAATCGAGTGGCAAGTTGATGAGCAACCCTTCGCGCAATTTATCGTGGGCAAAGTACCATTCTTGGTCTTTGACAGCCAACACAGCGGCCGTGGCACAGGTGGTCAGCCACTCCTCAAAGCTCTTGTGCCCCAAATCGGGGTGGCGTTGGCGCATGATGCGGTTTAGCACCAGCAGATTGAGTTGCCGCCCCGCAATGGCCGCCACCGAGAGCAACCTGCGGTCGCCACGGGGCACGGCGTTGAGCCGCCTATCCACCACCGTGCGAATGCCACCTGTGAAGACGCTACGGGGCAAATCCATGTTGCCGACGAGGTTGAGTTGCCCCGCTTCTTCGGCCAACAGGCGCACCACTTCGACGATGAAAAAGGCGTTGCCTTCGGTTTCGCGCTCGAGCATATCGAGCAAATCCGCTTGTTGGCCCACTTCTTGGCCGAGCATGGCCACGGCCAGCGTTTCGATGTCCTCGCGGGCGAGGCGGCCGAGTTTGAGCTGGCGCATGGCGGGGATTTCGATACGGACATCCGCTTCGTCGTCCCGATAGCTGGCAATGAGCAGAAGGGCGGGGGTGAGGCCGTTTTTAATGGCCGCCGCCAACCGTTTGAGAACGGCGATGCTTTCACTGCCCGCCCATTGCAAATCTTCCAGAATGACGACGAGGGGTGCGCCTTGCCATGCAAACATGCGCTCCAACAGTTGCCAGAGTTGGTTTTGGGCCGCTTGGGGGTCTTCGGCGGGGGGGCTGGGGGGGAGTTCACGGCCGAGCAACTCCCCCATATCGGGGATGAGTGGTTGGAGGATGCTGGCCTCGTGGTCACTTAGTTCGACCTCGAGGCAGAGGCGGCGCAAAATCGGCCGCCACACCTGATAGGGCGCACTACCTTCGCTGATGGCTTGGCTCCGCAAGACGAGAGCGCCTTCGACCAAGGCTTGGGTGCGCAGTTCGTCCAGCAAGCGGGTTTTGCCCACGCCGCTTTCGCCGACGACGAGCCACGCACTGCCCCGCCCCACGGCCGCCTCACGCAAAGCGTGGCTGAGTTGGCGCAATTCGCCGGCTCGGCCGACAAATTCGGCCGCTTGCAAGAAGCTCTCGCGCACGTCGTGGCTCTCGAGGAGCATTTCGGGGCGTTGGGCGATGGCGGCCAGACGGCCGCTAATATCCTCGGCTTCGGCCAAGCGTTGGGCGGGGTTTTTGGCCAACAGGCCATCCATGAGCGGCACCAAGTTGGGGTGAATGCCGCTAATCGGCCACATATCGGGCTGTTGTTCCAGCACATTGCCAATGAGTTCGTTTTTGGTGGGGGCGGAAAAGGGGTGCTGGCCTGTCAGCAACTCGTACATGATGACCCCGAGGGCGAACAAATCAGACGCTTCGGTGGCGGGTTGGCCCAGAAAAATTTCGGGGGCCATATAGGCCAAGGTTCCCGCGAGGGCGTGGTCGCGTTCGCCCAAGTGTTGGCGCACAACGGCCAATCCAAAATCCACCACTTTGACTTGCCCCGCCACGAAAAGCACATTGTCGGGCTTGAGGTCGCGGTGGATGATGCCGCGCCGGTGGAGGTAGGTGAGGGCGCGGAGGAGTTGGATGATGAGTTCGATTTGTTCGGGCAGGGAACGGCCGTGGCCAGCGGCCAAAATGGTGGGGGCTTGCTCGAGTAGCTCCATGGTGAAATAGGAGTTTTGCTCGCTGTCGAAGCCGTAATCGAGAACGCTGATGATGTGGGGGTGGCGCAGGGTGGCGAGGGTCTTGAACTCTTGGGCAAGAGCCAGCCGCCAATTGTTGCTACTGTCTTCGTCGAAGGTTGCTTCGGGGGTGAGGGTGTGGTGGGAGAGGTTAGAGAGATGGGCGGCGGAGGAACTCCACGGAAAGGCTCCTTGTTCGGTGGGGAGCAGGAGTTGTTTGAGGGCGACTTGTTGCCCTGTGAGCCTGTCGGTGGCACGGTAAACTGCCCCCATTCCGCCTCGGCCGAGGAGGTCGTGAATCATGTAGCGGCCGCCGATGGTGTACATAGCAATTCAGCAATTCAGCTTGTCAGCATTTCAGCTTATTATCATTGTAGCTGACTAGCTGACTAGCTGACTAGCTGACTGGCTTCTTTGCGTAGGATGAGGGCGAGGGGGGTGGAGGGGAGGCGCAGGGGGCGGTCGAGGGTGTAGCCGAGGCGTTGGTAGAGGGCGAGGGCACGGCCGTTGCTTTCTTCGACCCCGATTTCGAGGGGAAACCAGCCTAGCTCGTGGGCAAGTTGCTCGAGGTGGCGGATGAGTTGGGTGCCAAGGCCACGGCCGCGCCATGCTTCGGCAACATAAACATCGGCGATTTCGGCGCAGGAGGAGTAGCGGTGGAGTTGGGCTGTCCCGATAATGGCTCCCTCGGCCGTTTGGGCGAGGAGGTAACGGCTGAGGTCGGCCGTTTGCCGCCGCAGTGAACGCTGAAACTGCTCCTCAAAAATGCGCCAAGGCTGTTGGGGGTAACAGCCTTGGTGCAAACGGTGGGCATCGGCCGTGGTGGCCAGAGAAATTGTGAATGGTGAATGAACCACAGGCAAATCCACTCAACACTGAGAGTGCTGGGAAAAGGACGAATTACGAAGTACGAATTACGAAGTACGAAACTACTCGAGGAATATCGTAATTCGTAATTCGTACATCGTCCTTTGTATTTCTAGCTCCCCGTGGTGAAGCCGAGGCCGCCACTGCACGCGCCACCGGGTTCGGGGGTTTGGGGGCCTTGCTCAAACGCATCGAGGAAGGCGAGGAAACGTTCGTCGGCCGAGTCTTCCAGCTCGAGTTGAATCCCCCATGCGGTAAGGACAATCGGGCTACGCTGTTCGGGGTAGGGGCTAACGAGGACATAATTGCGCGAACGCACTCTAGCGGTCAGAGCCGATAATTCAGCTTCGGCCAAATCGGGCTGGTAGGTAATCCACACAGCGCCATGTTCGAGTGCGTGAACGGCGTGTTCGGGGCGCACAGGATTGACATAAATGCCACAATTTTGCCAAACGGAGTTATGGGGGCCGCCAAAGGGGGGTAGCTCGCCAAAACTAATTTGCAGATTGTCATCGTGTTCGCCACTGGGGGGGGAGGGGGCTTGGACGAGGCCGGGAATATCGGCGACAGGGGTAGCGGTGGGGCGGGGGGCGGCCGTGGGCACGGCCGCTTGCACCATCAGGGCAAACAAAGCGATGACAACCACACCACCCAATGCGCCGCCAATGTACCACCATTGGCGGTTATTGCTGGTCACGGCCGTTTCTTCTTGCTTCTTCAACATGCGTCGTTTGGACATTTCTTCTATTTCTCCTTAAAGCGGGGGGACTTGGAATTAGTAATTAATAATTGGTAATGGGTGTGTTTCATCGCAGTTGAGAGTCGTCGTAGGGGCAACCCTTGTGGTTGCCCTGACCTCTGGTAAATGCGAGATTGGGGGTAGGCACAAGGCCTACCCCTACAATGTTTCAACCCAAATGAAACACACCCATTGGTAATTGACTGCGGGGTGTGAATTTTTGCGGAGGCATTATACCGAATGGTTTAGGCAATGCGGAAAATACTCACGA
Organism: Candidatus Hadersleviella danica; assembly: GCA_016711405.1. GTDB lineage: Bacteria > Chloroflexota > Anaerolineae > Promineifilales > Promineifilaceae > Hadersleviella > Hadersleviella danica. The sequence continues at coordinate 115,851 of JADJSZ010000004.1, forward strand.
AATGTAAACATGGGATAAGATAGAGAAGGGAGATAGAGATAGAGGAGAACTTAGTTGTTCAGCCAACCGCATTCCCCTCTATCTCTATCTCTACACTCTATCTTTCGTCACAATTTCAGGATTCAGAGGAGGTAACGGTGGAATACACACGTTTGGGCAAGAGTGGGTTGAAGGTTTCGCGCATTTGTTTGGGGATGATGTCGTATGGCACGCCGACATGGCGGCCGTATATCTTGGACGAGGCGGAAAGTCGGCCGTTTGTGCAACGCGCCCTCGAGCTGGGGATTAACTTTTTCGACACGGCCGATATGTACTCGATGGGGGTCAGCGAAGAGATAACGGGGCGGTTGCTGAAAGAGTTTGCGCGGCGGGAGGAGGTCGTCATTGCCACCAAAGTCTATTTTAAGATGAACAACAGCCCCAACGGCGGGGGCCTCTCCCGCAAACACATCATGGATGCCGTAGACGCATCGTTGCGCCGCTTGGGAACCGATTACATTGATTTGTACCAAATTCACCGCTGGGATTACGAGACACCCATCGAAGAGACGTTGCAAGCGTTGGACGATGTGGTGCGAGCGGGTAAGGTGCGCTATTTGGGGGCTTCCAGCATGTTTGCATGGCAATTTGCCAAGGCGTTATGGACGGCCGACCAGCACCACTGGACGCGCTTTGCCACGATGCAAAATCACTACAACCTCGTCTACCGCGAGGAAGAGCGGGAAATGATTCCCCTCTGCCGCGACCAAGGGGTGGGGGTCATTCCGTGGAGTCCGCTGGCGCGGGGCTTTTTGGCGGGCAATCGCCGCCGCACAGGGGGCGGCGAGACGGTGCGGGCGCAAACGGATGATTACGCCGCCCAAATGTACTTCCGCGATTCCGATTTTGAGATTGTGGAGCGCGTCATTGCAGTGGCGGAGCAACGGGGACATGCCCCTGCCCAAATCGCCTTGGCGTGGTTGCTCCACCAGCAGGGGGTTACGGCGCCGATTAGTGGGGCAAGCAAAATGCGCCACTTGGAAGATGCAGTGGCGGCCGTGGACATTCAACTCTCGGCGGCCGAACTCACCTATCTGGGCGAGGCGTACCAGCCCCATGCGGTTTTGGGACATCAATACTAGGGACTGGGGACTTGGGACTCCCCGGGGGTGGGGGCCCCCCCCCCCCCCCGGGGGGGGCCCGGGCCCGGCCCGCCCGGTTTTTTTTTTTTTTTTTTTTTTTGGGGCCGCTTCTTTTGCACATTCCCCATTGTGAACTACAATTTTTGCTTCATCTCCTAATCTCCCTCTAACCCAATCCCGAAACCCCCATGAATGACGAACTAACTCGTGAAAGAAAGCCTTTGGTCGCACCCCGCATGGCGGGCATGGAACGCTGGCCGTGGTGGCTGTTAATCGCCGTCGCCGCTGGTCTCTACCTCCTGTATATCATTGTCACTGATGAACGTTCCACGGCCGCTTTTTGGTTCGTCCTCGGCCAACGCCCCGAAGAGTTGAGCGCGGGCAACATCGCCCTGCGCGGGATGCTCCTGACCCTGTATGTGGCCGTGATGGGCTACCTGTTGTCGTTGGTCATTGGGACGGTGGTCGGCCTCGGCCGTGTCTCTAAAAACGTCGTCGCCTACAACTTGGCCACCTTCTACGTCGAAATCGTGCGCGGCGTGCCCATTTTGGTCTTGCTCTTCTACTTCGCCTTCGTCATTGTGCCCATGCTCATCACCGCCCTGAACGGGATTGGCAACCAAATGATAGACGCAGGGCTGAGTTGGGGTCGGGCTTGGCCGAAATGACCACGCGCGACTTTTCCAACACATGGCGGGTGATTATCGGCCTCGGCGCGGCGTATGGTTCTTTCATGGCCGAAACAGTGCGGGCGGGCATCGAATCGGTCGAGCGCGGCCAAATCGAAGCGGCGCAAGCGTTGGGGCTGACCAAGTTCCAAACCATGCGTTTGGTCGTCTTGCCCCAAGCGTTTCGGCGGGTACTGCCCATTTTGGGCAACGATTTGGTGGCCATTGTCAAAGATTCGTCGCTTGTTTCCGTGTTGGGGGTGCAAGAGATGACCCAATTGGCCAAGCTCCACTCCTCCAGCACCTTCCTCTTTTTCCAAACCTACAGCATCCTCGCCTTCCTCTACCTCATCCTGACTGTCATGCTGACCCGTGGCGTGCGCTGGCTGGAGCGCAAACTGGCGCGGGGCAACGTCGCCTCCCAACACGTTTAGCATCACAAGTGGTTAGTGGTTAGTGGCGAGTGGTTAGTGAGTAACTCACCACTCGCCACTAATCACTAACCACTAACCACTTTAACCCCATGAACATACCTTTTTGGCTCGATGGCACGGCCGCATCCCTCCCTCAACTTGACTACCTGCCCTACGGCACGCGCAGTTTACGCATCGAAGTGCGCACCAATCGGCCGATGCCCGCCCTGCGCCTACGGCCGCGCCACAGCCTGCCCGAAGAGAGCGCCAACGGCATCTTTCGCGGCTTCGAGGATGAGGGAACCACCTTCCAACTGAGTTGGGGGGGCGGCCACGAACAGGGGCCGTGCGCCCGCACCGAGGATAGGTTCGGGGCGTTCGAGACATGCGCGGCCGTGCCCGCTGGCCACCAGCAGATTATCATCTTTAATTTGAGCCACATGGGCGAGGCGTTGCCCGAAACAGCCGTGCTCACCCTCGAAGCATTCGAGGAAGAGACAGGCCAAGTCCACGCCCAACTGCCCATCACCCTGCGCCGACCCGCCAATTTGCCAGCATCCATCGGCCGCCTCACCCGCGCCGCCGATGGCCACGAGTGGCAACTGCAAGCGGGAACCCATCTGCCCCGCTACGAATCCCGCTGGTGGCCCGAGCCGCAGGTGAGCTACACGGCCGCGCCCACCCCCTTGCCCCTGCGCGTGGTGCATGATGCGGAGGCGGCCGTGCTAAACGTCTATTGGGGCGAGACGCTCACGGCCGTCATTGAAGACCACACCAACCCCAGCGTGCTGGAAACTGCGGGGGTCATGTGCGATTTATTCAGCTTTAGCGAATCTTATATCGGTTTGCGGGTGTGGTTCTTTTGGCTGGATGTGAACATGGGGCACGGCTTTTTCATCGGCCGCCACGAAGTGCCCGATGCGGAGCGGTTCGACTTGCTCATTCGGCTGTGGGATGGCAAGGTGGGGCTGGCCTGTACCGATTTGCACTGGCGCGAAAGCTGGGGCGTGTGCGAAAAGACCCCCCAACGCGCCACGCTGGGGCTAACCCGCGAGGCGAAAATCAAGCTGGTGCAGACGGGGTTGGAAAAGATGTGGAGCAAATGGGAGGGGGAGGGGAAGCAGGCGGCCGTGCCATCTTACAACCCCCTCGGCTACATCCAACGCCGCGCCAAACTCGAGGCGCGGAACACCAAATTTGTCGTCCGCGCCCACGGCACGGAAGCGCATATCCCCTTGCTCGCCGATTTGCTGGCCGACACGGACAGCTTTTTCAGCAGTGATGTGCGGCTAGGGGGCTAGGGGGATTTTGGATTGGGGATTTTGGATTTTGGATGGGGTGTTTGGAGGACAAAGATGGGAAACAAATTTGAGAACTGGGAAAAGCTGAGAGGCAAGGGAATATGGAATTTCATCTTGATATATGGTGTTCTCTTTGTGAGGGAGTTATCCCAGCGATACTATTTAGCTTGCTTTTCCCTTTGGTTTATCTTCTTTAACAGTGGGTGATCAAGTACCTTCTTGTCCGTTCCAGCATAGTATCGTCTTATTACCCCTTGGTGGCATCGCTTGGGGGTATTTGATGTGGATATTCATGGAGAAGGCTTACGCGAAAGCAAGAATCTCCGAGCAAACGCCTATAGTGGACACGGACAAGTTACGCCGTTGATATGTAGTGTCGGGGTAAAGCCACTAATAACGAGTAACGAATAACCAATAACCCCCTCACTCCCCACCCAGCGTGGCGGGGATGAAGGTTTGGTAGACCGAAGGCGCGTAGACGAGGTTGGCGGCCGAAAATTGCCCTTCCCCCACTCGGCCGCCCAGCAAATAAATCCGCGCCTCCACATTCGTCACCGCCAACGCCTCCCAACCCACGGGTTCGCCCCCCTCGGCCGCTAAATCGGGCAGGTTGATAATCTGCCACAACCCCTTTTGCGGGTCATACACCTCACCATAACTGGCCTCGGCCGTGCCCCCCAGCACATAGAGCTTGCCCAAAACGACGGCCGCGCCTGCCCCCCGCCGCGCCAGCGACATCGCCGCACAATCCCCCCACACCCGATTTTCAGCATCATACACGGCGCAACTGGCCAACACGCCCGCCTCATTTTCGCCCCCTACCACATAAAATTGCCCCGCAATAACCCCGCCCGTGGCGTAGCCGCGTGGTTCGGGCAGGGGTGGCAAGGCGCTCCATGCGTCGGTCGCGGGGTCGTAGCTGTAGGCCGAATCGGTGTAATCTGCCCCATTCCAGCCGCCAAACAGGTAGATGGCACGGCCGTCGGAAAGCGCCACCCCTCCCGCCACAGGCTCGGGCAACCGCGCCACCGTGCGCCACCTGTCCTCGGTCGGGCTGTATAGTTCCACCACATCTGTCGGCTGGCCCGTGGCGGTTCGGCCACCCATCACATAAATGCCCAGCAACTGGGCGGCCGTCGCCTCGCTGACGGCCGTGGGCTTGGGCGCGGCCGTGCGCCATGTGCGCTGGCGCGTCTCGTACACATAGACGGTGTCGCTCACCCCTGCCCCAGCTTGCCCGCCCACCAAATAGACATCTACCCCCACGCTGGCCACGGCCGCGCTGGCCAACGGCGCAGGCAACGGCTGGCTCCGCGCCCAATTCGGCTCGATGGGCGCATCTTCGGCCACGGCCGTGGGGATGGGTTCGGCCGTCACCTGCACCTCGCGCAACCCCAACCCCCACCACAACAACGGCACCGCCAGCACCACCACCCACCAACAACACCAACGCCACCGTCCGCCACACACTGCTCGGGGACGAGGGGACGGGCGACACGGGACTAGGGACCATTATCTCCTCCGCTCCTCCGCCCTCTGCTCCTCTACAACAAGGACGGGAGACATGGGACTAGGGACAACGCTCTCCCCTGCCCCTCCGCTCCCCTGCTCCCCTGCCAAAGAAACAGGCGGCATGGGACTAGGGGTGCTTATCTCCTCTGCGCCTCCGCCCCTCTGCTCCTCTGCCCCTTCGCTCTCCTCATCCTCCTCCACTACCACACCGCCGCCGCTGGCAACGCAAACAACCCCCGCTCCACAGCCATCATACTGGCCTCGGTGCGGGTAGCGACACCCATTTTGGTGTAGATATTGCGCAGGTGAACTTTGACAGTGTGCGGGCTAATCCCCAATTCGAGGGCGATGTTTTTGTTCGCCGCCCCCTGCATGACCAGTTGCAACACGTCTAATTCCCGTTCGCTAAGTGTCTCGCCAAGTTCTGCCATAAAAAAGTGCTGAGTAGAAAGTGCTGAGTGCTGAGTATTGCTTACGGCTCATAGCTAAAAGCTAAAAGCTACATCACCGTGGCGATGAGTTGGCCGCCGTCTACGGTGAAGATGCCACCCGTGGTGAAGCTGGAAGCGGCCGTGGCCAAGTATAAAGCCATGCCCGTCAACTCTTCGGGTTCGGCCATGCGCCCTTGGGGGATGAGCTTGGTAATGCCCGCATACAAGGCGGGATTATCCCACAACGCTTGGCTAAATTTGGTCTTGATAAAGCCCGGAGCAATCGCATTGACTTGAATGTTGTGTGGGGCCAGCTCGGCCGCCAACACTTGGGTCAGCATAATCACGGCCGCTTTGCTCACGCAATACACGCCCATGCCCGGTTGGGGGTGCAACCCCGCCACCGAAGCGATGTTGATAATTTTGCCGCCCCCTCGCGCCTGCATCGAAGCGGCACACGCTTTGGCCACCCGAAAATACCCCTTCACATTCACATCAAAAATCTTGTCCCAATGGCTCTCCTCGGCCGTCATCACAGGGCCAAAGTGGGGGTTGGTGGCGGCGTTGTTCACCACAATATCCACCCCGCCAAACGCCTCCGTGGCACGGGCAACAAGTGCATTGACCGCCTCATCGCTCCCCGTGTGGGCGGCCACAGCAAGGGCACGGCCGCCAGCGGCCGTGATTTCGGCCGCCACCTCATCCAAATCCGCCTGCTTGCGGCTGGCCAGCACCACGCTCGCCCCCGCCCGCGCATACGCATGGGCAATCGCCTCGCCAATGCCACGGGATGCCCCCGTAATGACGGCCACTTTACCTGTCAAATTAAATAGTTCGCTCATGGGAATTCCTTGGGTAGTCTTTCAGTCGGTCAGTCTTTCAGTCGGTCAGCTTGTCAGCATTGTCAGCGCAATCCGCATTCCGCATCTCCACATTCCGGTCCAAAAACAGCCGAAACCGCTCAATCCACCCGCCCCGCTTGGTGGCAAAGGGCATGGCCGGGGCATCATTCGGCCAGCCAAGGGCAATTCCAGGGTGACCCCCGCTCGCCCCGCCAGTTCAACATTGCCAACATACTCAGCTCACGGCCTTGGCATCCGTGCCACAAAACCTTTCGCCCTTTTACAATGTTGCGCAAACTCAATCTCTTCCATGTTTTTGCGGATGGATTGCTGGGGTGGTGGAATCGTACATCTGGTGTGGCTTGAGCCTCAGCTGACCCGCGCCACGAGGGGCGTGGCCGGGCGGACGGGGGCATTCCTGTAGTGATGCCGCCCAGCAAGCCGCCGTGGCTGTTGGCACGATAACCCGTGGTGCGAATGGGGTCGTTGTTTTCGCTTCCGCGCCGGGCAACCACGGCCGCGCCCGCCCCAATTTCGCACGCTTGCACAGCATGGAGGCCGCCCAACGCCCCCATCAGCCGCACCTTGAGGCTTTGGTAAAGCGGTTCGCCCACTAGCGGGGGAACGTTAATGGCCATTACTTCCACGGCCGCCCCAATCGAATCGCCCGCGATGCGCGTTTGGCGGATGAGTTCGGCCGCCTCGGCCGCAAAGGCCACATCCACCGAGGGGATGACCGCCTCGGCCAAGGCGGTTTGCACGGCCGCAATTTGCCCAGAGTCGGCCGTGGGCGCTATCAAAATAGTCGCTCAAAGAACGGGTCGCTTGCAGTTCGCCCACCTGCACAATCGAGGAAAAAATGAGCGTGCCAAACGTCTCGCGCAGGAAAATGCGGGCGATGGAACCCCCTATCACATCGGAAATGGTGGCGCGGTAGCTGGAACGGCCGCCGCCGCGATAATCCACGTACCCTTGGCTTTGGTGGAACTTGACCAAATCGGTGTGCCCCGGCCGTACTTCGCCTTCGGGGCCAGCAAATTGCTGGTAATGCTGGGATTTTTTGGCGGTGGAGAGCACAACGGCCGCGATTGGCTCGCCCGTCGTGTAGCCCATCTCATAGCTGGGCGATTCTTGCACAGGGCCATCGGGATGGGCGACTTGCAAGACAGGGCCAGCCAGCATTCCCTCGTGGTCGCTGTCATCAAACAAACCACTCAGAAACAGCACTTTGTCATCTTCGTGGCGCGGCGTGCCGTGCTTGTTGCCGCCCGGCCGTCGCCTATCCAAATAGAGTTGCACCTCGGCGCGGCTGATTTTCAGCCCCGCTGGGCAACCAAAGACAATGGTGGTGATGGCTGGGCCGTGGGATTCACCCGCCCCCGCTACGCCAAAGAGTGGACCGCCGAGAATTTCCATAGTTAGTCGTTCAGTCTCTCAGTCTCTCAGTCGTTCAGTCAGTCTCAGTCGTTGGCTGAGACAGACTGACAGACTGACAGGCTTTCTACGTATCCGCTGGGTTAACTGGCGGAACTGTGCCTTCTTCATACCAGCCGAGTTGTTCGGCCGTGGCTTTGTCGGCCGTGTTGATTTGCACTTTGTAGTGGGTGCTGGTGGAATAGCCACACGCCTGCACTTGGGGAATATCCTCTTCGGCCGAGGCCAAAATTTCGATTTTGAGTGCTTCGAGTTCGGCTACGGCCTCGCTTAGGTTGGCATATTGGAGCGGTTCGCACTGGATGCCTTGCGGCCGTATCAGCCACACGGCCGATTCTAATGGAAGTGTCGGTTCAGGAATGGCGGTTGACATGGGCATTTCGGTCGGGGCGGGAATGGCTTCGGCCGTGGGAACGGCCGTGGGCAACACGATGGGTGCGGTGGTGGGTTCGGCCGTGGTGGGCTGGCAAGCGGCCAGCCACGCAAGGGCGGCCGTCAGCACCCACAGCAGTTGTCTTGGTCTAAGTACCTTGTGAAAAATCATGACCTCTTATCCTTAGCGGGCTATGCTACTGGTTAACCCGTGGCACATTTTACCCCGTTGTGGGTGAACATGGTAGAATCCCAGAGGTGGAGGGGGGCTGAGAAAGTAAAAAATAAAAAGTTAAAAGTAAAAAGTGGGGTCAGTAGGGTTGTAATCAGTTAGCCAGCCAAGAGCTGATAACACACCGCTGACCCCTCAAAGGAGAACAAGATGAAACGTTGGTTTTTATTAACGGCCGTAATCATGATGCTGTGGCTTGTCGCCTGTGGCGCACCCTCTAACCCCATTGACCCAGCCGCCACCGCCGACCCCGAAACGGCCGAACAAGCCATCACCACCGAAACCGAGGTGGAGGGTGAGGCAGGAGCCGTCGAAGTAGAAGGAAACGAGACAGAGAGCGCAACTACCAATGAACCAGCGGCCGTGGTTAACACCACAGGGGCGCAGAGCAACCTCACCCCGCTGGCCAGCCCAGCGGCCGATATTCCCACGGCCGCCCAAGTTCGCACAGGCGATTGGATTAAAGGCGCGGAAGACCCCATCTTAACCGTTGTCGAGTATGCCGACTTCCAATGCCCAGCTTGCTCGGCCGTTAGCCCCATGCTCAAGCAACTGGTCGAGACTTACCCCGACGAAGTGCAAGTGATTTATCGCCACTTCCCGCTGGTCAACATCCACGACAAAGCGCATTTGGCCGCCCAAGCGGCCGAGGCGGCAGGGGCACAGGGACAATTTTGGCCCTTCCACGATGCCATCTTCGCCAATTTCAACGAATTTAGCGCCCTTGACCCCAGCGAAGCCACCGAATTCTTCGTGCGCCTCGCCCAAGACACGGGGCTAGACGGGGAGCAATTGCGAGCCGATCTCGAGAATGGCACGTATGAACCCTATGTCGAATCGGTTTACCAAGAAGCTGTGGGGTTGGGTTTGCCCGGCACCCCATCGCTCATTGTCAATGGCGAATTGATTCAGGGCGGCACACCACCCTATGAAGCATGGGTGGAATACCTGACCCTGTTGCGCGAAACGGCCAGCCTCGAGGAAATGCAATACGATGCGCCCCCTGAAATGACCATTGATGAGAGCAAGCAATACTTTGCCACTGTCACACTGGAAAGCGGGGATTCATTTGTCATCGAGTTATATCCCCAATCGGCTCCCCTCACAGTGAATAGCTTTGTCTTTTTGGCGGCCGAAGGCTGGTTTGATGGCGTGACATTCCACCGCGTTCTGCCCGGCTTTGTCGCCCAAACAGGCGACCCAACGGGTACGGGCATGGGCGGCCCCGGCTACGCCATCCCCAACGAAGTGGACCCCGCCCTGACCCATGCCGATACAGGCATTGTGGCGATGGCCAACTCGGGGCCAGACACGAATGGCAGTCAATGGTACATCACCCTTGGCGATGCCTCCTTTTTAGATGGCGGCTATACGATTTTCGGCCGTGTCATTGAAGGCATGGAAACTGTCCAAAGCATCACCCCCCGCGACCCATCCACTAACCCCAACGCCCCCGCTGGTGATAAAATCGTCAGCATTGTTGTTGAAGAACGGTAGGTTATGGGTTATTGGTTACTGGTTATTCGTTATTGAATGGTCTACCAACCCCACTAACGAGTAACCAATAACCAATAACGAGTAACGAGTAACGCCCCATGTCCCACTTTCGCTCACTCTTCTTTTTTTGTGCCGTTTTGCTCCTGCCGTTGCTGGCTTGCGGCCCCATTCCAGAGTGGGACGGGGCGATTAGTTTGGGTGGCGAGCCAACCCCAGAGCCAACGTCCACCCCACAAGGGGATACGATTCACTTCCAAACACTCACTTATCGGGTGAGTTTGCTGGAGGGGGAGACGATACCGGGCACGACGATGACTTACATCGGCCGTAGCAACGATGCCTATGAGGTGCGGATTGATGGGTTGGCCGCGTTTAAGCAAGCGGCCGATTCGTTGGCATGGAAAGGGGCGATTGCGCCGGGCGTTATCGGCCGTTACAACCTGCGCCTGACCACCACCATTTTGGGCGAACTATTCGCCGCTGGCCCCGTCGAAATTACCGTCCTCAACCCCTTCCCCATCCAATTGCCCAGCAACTACGAGCCATCGGGCACGCTCGTCTTTAACGAAATTGTGGCGCAATACTATGTGCCCGTCGGCCATGCCATCCCCGGCACCACCCTCATTTATGCGGGCCAACAGGAGCAGGGCGCGGAATTATCGGGCACGGCCGATTACCCCTATTATTCCCAAGGGGATTCGTTGCGCTGGACAGGCCAACTGCTGGAAAACGTCGTCTTGCGCTACAACCTGCGCATCCTCACTATCAGCGAAGAAGGCATCCGCGTCGCAGGCACGGCCGAGTTGTGGGTGAGGTAGTCTTTTAGTCTCTCAGTCGGTCAGCATTCAATCCGCAATCCCCATTCCCCATTCCGCAATCCCCATTCCCCTCCCATGCTTTCTTTCGACGAGGCTCGGCTCCAACTGCCCATTCCCATCTTGCCCGGCTACGGCCGTTGGGAAGAGATGTATTGGCGGGCATGGGAACTGGCGTGGCAACATTTGCGCCAGCCCACGGCCGAAAGCGGCCTTGTCGCTCCCTACCTCAACGCCTCCCGCCACGCCGATAGGCTGTTTATGTGGGATGCCGCGTTTATGGTGCAATTTGGCATCTACGGCCGTCATGCCTTCGATTTTATGGGCACGCTGGACAACATTTATGCCAAGCAACATGAAGACGGCTTCATCAGCCGTGAAATAAACAGCCAGACAGGGGAAGATTTGCACCTACCCTTCGACCCCAACGGCACAGGCCCCAATCTGTTGGCATGGGCAGAGTGGCGGCATTACCGCGTGGCGGGGGATGTGGAGCGGGTGGAGCGTGTTTTCCCCCATTTGCTCAAACTGTATCGCTGGTTTCGCGCTCACCGCACATGGCGAGATGGCCTCTATTGGGCCACAGGCGAAAGCAGTGGCATGACTAATCAAGAACGCATCCCCAACGGCCACCTGCACCACCAACATTGGGTCTGGGTTGATGCGTCGTTGCAGGCGGTGGTGAACTGTTTGGCTTTGCAACAGATGGCGTTGGCCTTGGGCCAGCAAAAAGCGGCCGAGGAGTTAGCGGCCGACCGCGCCCATCTGACCCGCACCATCAATGGCTTGCTGTGGAACGAACCCGCCAAGTTTTACCAAGACCTCAGCCCCCGTGGGGAGTTTAGCGGCATTAAGAGCATCGCCAGTTATTGGGCACTGCTCGACAAAGAACTCGTGCCGCCCGCCCGCTTGGAGCCATTTTTGCGCCACTTGCGCGAACCGAGCGCTTTTAGACGGCCGCACCCCATCCCCACCCTCTCGGCTGATAGCGCAGGCTATGATGCGGAAACGGGCGGCAATTGGCGGGGCGGTGTGTGGCCCGCCATGAACTTTATGCTCCTCAAGGGGGCTACGCACGGTGGAGCAACACGCCCTCGCTTTTGAGTTGGCCACAACCCACCTGAACCATGTGGGGGAGGTTTTCGGCCAGACAAACACTTTTTGGGAGAATTACGCCCCCGAAACGGCCGTGGCTGGTCTGAATGCCCGCCCCGATTATGTCGGGTGGGCGGGTCTCAGCCCCATTGCCATTTTGCTAGAAGATGTGATTGGGGTGATGAGCGACTGGCCCCAGCGGCGGGTTATGTGGGATAGGCGGCTCCAGTGCCAAGGGCATTACGGGGTGCAAAATTACCCCCTCGGCCCCGATTACGCGATTGATTTGCTGGGCGACGACGACATGATTTTCGTCACGACCGAAGTCCCCTTCACCCTCGTCCTGCGCACCCCCGAACTGAGCCTGCAAAAAGCTATCTCCCCCGGTACCACGGAAATTCCGATTGGGTGAAGTGGGTTACGAGTTACTCGTTATTCGTTGTTGAACAGAAAGCAATTTACAGTGGTAAGAAAAAACGGCATACTGGAAAAATCTCCTCTTAGCCAATAAATGTTTACGAATAGAGTATCTCAGCCCAACCTATGACGGCCGAGTTCATGACAAGAAAATGGCTGATGAATCACCCTACCCCTTACCAGCAGGAAGTCGTTTGATCCAAGATTTGGGGTTTGTGGCTTCAGTCTCGAGAAGTCCACGGTGATTATGCCCCATAAGAAACTACGAGGGGGGGGGAATTATCCTCTGAACAAAAAGCAGAAAACGGTGTCATCTCAAGCTATGGGGTGCGCGTGGAACATGTAATCTAAATCCTTCATCTTTTCACGCCTAAATTAGTCGAACGGGTTAATCTTTCCTAATTCAAGTTTCATCCCGCTAATCCCTGTCGCACACCCATAAAAATAGTGATGATATTCTACAGACAAGCCTTGGTAAGCTAACGCTTGCATCATACTGCGGCTATCACCAAATTTTTCGGTGTAAACACCAAGCATTCGATAATTTTCTGGGTTACCTAACAACAAACTACCAATGAGAGGAATAACCCGTTTGAGATAGAACATATACAGTTTTTGGAAAAACCAACCAGTTGGCACCGAAACTTCAATGATTGAAAAAACACCGTTGGGTTTAAGAATTCTCCGAATCTGTGCGGCCAAAATTTCCTTCTGTTCTTCCGAAAAAGTTTTTAAGCCAAACCCACAAATCACACAATCGGCACTTTCGTCGGCCAGCCCGTTTATCAACGCATTTTCTTTGATAATTTGAATGGTGAGATGGGGGAATTTGGCCGCTTGCTTTCTTGCACCATGTAGCATCCCTTGTGATAAATCAAGCGCCACTAACTGGCCATGCGGCGCAAGGCGAGGAGCAAGACTGCTCCAACACTCGCCCATCCCACACATTAAATCGCAAATTACCATACCCGCTTGAATGTCAATCTTGTTGACGAATTGTCTGCGCCACCGATGTGAAAAACCAAATGATGAAAGGTAATTGACCAATTCATAAGTTCCTGCCATTTCATCAAAAAGTTTTTCGACATAATCAGCATTGTAAATATCCATAGCATTTAGCTCATTTATGGCCTAAACCCGCACCACCAACCCACCCACTATCCCAAGCCAACCCGGCGGGTTTGGTGATAAATGAGGGCGGGCCCACGCTGCATTCCTGGCCGCATATATCTCACCACCAACCCCTGCGGAGCCAACTCAAGGTCACCACGGCCGAGCAACACCTCAAAATCGGCCGTCTCCACAGGAATAAACGCCGCATCCAGCCACCCTTGGCGGTTAATCACCACCATAATTCGCTCCCCCTCATATTCCCGCACATACACCAGCGCATCATTGCTCTGCCCCGCCCACACCCCGCGCCAACTCCCCCAGCGCAACGCAGGATACTCCTTCCGCAAGCGAATCAACGTCTTGATAAACTCCCGCAAATCCACATCCCACGTCCCCCGCTAGTGCCACGGAAAGGCACGGCGGCTATCGGGGTCTCGTCCGCCCGTCATGCCAAGTTCCTCCCCATAATAAAGGCTGGGCACACCCGGCATGGTCAGCTTGAAGAGGGTAGCGAGGCGGAACCGCTCCGTTTGTTCGCCTGAGAGGTGGACAAAGCGGGGCACATCGTGGCTGGAGAGCAGGTTTTGGTTAACGGCCGTCACCTGTGGCGCATAGAGCGCCTCCAAACGGGTCAGGCCATCGAGCAGGGCACGGCCGTTAATCGTGCAACGCGCAAAATACCCCACACACAAATCCCGAAACAGGTAATTCATCGTCGCATCGAACATATCCCCTTGGAGCCAAAAGCTGGTATTCCCCCAAATTTCGGCCAGCAAATACGCGTCTGGGTTGATGGCCAAACACGCCTTGCGAAAATCCACCCAAAAATCATCCACCACATGCTGGGCCACATCCATGCGCCAGCCATCCACCCCAAATTCGCGCAACCAATGTTGCGCCACATCCAAAAAGTAGGCGCGGGTGGCGGGGTTGTTTTGGTTCAGCTTGGGCATGTTGATGACCCCAAACCACGCCTCGTAGCTGGGCTGGACGAGGGGGCCATCGCTGTCGCTCACCTCCACCACGGGCACGCCGCTGGTTTGGCGGAAGTTGGCAAACCAGTTCTCAAACCGCTCTTTTTCGGGATGGTTCTCGAGGAGATGCGGCCGTAGCACGACCTGTACAGGCCAACTGTCAATCCGAAACCAATCTTTGTAGGGGGAATTAACGCCGTTTTGCACCACATCTTGGAACGGGGCAAATTGGGGGTAGCAATGGTTAAACGATGCGTCCAAGATGATTTTAATCCCATTGCGGTGCGCCGCTTCGACCAGCTCATGCAGGGCGGCATCCCCCCCAAAAGCGGGGTCCACATGGTAAAAATCCACAGCATCGTATTTGTGGTTGGAAAGGGCGGTGTTGATGGGGTTCAGGTAGATGATGTCTATGCCCAAATCCACCAAATAATCTATGTTTTGGGCAATGCCGTGCAAATCGCCGCCTTGGAATTGGTAGACGGCTGGGCTGGTTCCCCACGGCACGGCATTGGCAGGAGTCGTTTCGGCACGGCCGCTGGCGAACCGCTCGGGGAAAATCTGGTACACCACCGCCCCCTTTACCCAGTCAGGCGTGGTAAACGGGGTGCTTTCGGCCAAATCGAGCGTAAACGGGGTTTCGACGGCATGGGTGAGGCCACGGCCGCCCCAATAGACGGCCGAATGGGCAGGCATACTCGGCCGCAAGAAGGCAAACGAGTAATTCAGGCGGGTTTGGGTGGGGGCAATGATGGCCTCCCAATAGCGGAAACGGCCGTCCTGCCCCACCTCCTGCATCGGCACAGCATTGGCCGTGCCGTCGTTGTAAATCAATACCGCGTCGCTCAAGTCGCTTTCGGCGTGCAGACGAAATTGGACACGGCCGTCGGGCAAGGGGTTGCAATGAGCGCGGTCGGCGGGGTTATAGCGCACGTCGCTGGCAAATAAATAGCCCAAACTGCCGTAGTACATGGATTCAGAAATGGTCATGGTAATTGTGAATGGTGAATTGCTAATTGTGAACGGTTATTGCTCGGTTAATTGTCAGCGGGCAAGGGGAATTGTCAATTAGCGTAGGCGGTATCTCTCAATCACCCCATTTCCCCAGATTGACTAACACCCATTTTCAGCTTTTTCCCTAACCGCGAAAACCGTAAAAGACACAGCGCTTTCTTCGGCCTTTCTTCCGTCTTTTCCGTGCCTTCCGCGTTGAAATAAATTTATCAGCTAATCAAATCGCCCACTCAGTAGCGAATCTACCCAAATGCCAATAAACTAATACCCCACCAGAAAAACAACCCATCCCCAACCCAATGCCCAACGAGCAACACCCCCAAACCAAAATGATTCGCACGAGCACGGCCGCTTCCCCCCACAGGGAACACGCCAGCTCCATCTACATGACCTCCAGCTTCACCTTCGACGATGCCGAACACGCCCGCGCATTGTTCGCCCGTGAACAAGAAGGGTACATCTACACCCGCTACGCCAACCCCAACGTCAGCGAATTTGTGGAAAAGATGTGCCAATTAGAAGGAGCCGAAGCAGGTGTGGCCGTCGCCTCAGGCATGTCGGCCGTCTTCACCGCCCTCGCGGGCCTGCTCAACAGCGGCGACCACGTACTGGCCAGCCGCTCCCTCTTCGGCTCCACCCACCAAATCCTCACCAACATCTTGCCCCGCTGGGGCATCGGCCACAGTTACGGCGAAATAAGCCAGCCCGAAAAATGGGCCGAACTCGTCCAGCCCAACACCCGGCTCTGCTTTGTCGAAACCCCCTCCAACCCCGCCCTCGATTTAATTGATTTGGCATGGCTGGGCGCGTTTTGCCGCGAACGAGATATTATTTTGGTGGTGGATAATGTGTTTGCTACGCCGATTTTGCAACGGCCGCTCACCCACGGCGCCCACCTAGTCATGCACTCCGCCACCAAATACATAGATGGCCAAGGGCGAGCCATTGGCGGCATTTTGGTGGGCGACAAACAATACATAGATGAGTTGGCCAATTTCACCCGCCACACAGGGCCATCCCTCTCCCCCTTCAATGCGTGGCTATTCAGCAAAAGTTTAGAGACGCTCGAGTTGCGGATGGAACGCCATTGCGACAACGCCGAAAAAGTGTCCCACTTTTTAGAAGGGCATCCCCAAGTGGCATGGGTCAAGTACCCCCATCTGCCCAGCCACCCCCAATACGAACTGGCCAAACAGCAGATGCGTCGCGGTGGGGGGATTGTGGCTTTTGAGGTGCAGGGGGGGCTGGAAAACGGCCGCGCCTTCCTCAACGCCCTGCAACTGTGCTCCCACACCGCCAACTTGGGCGATTCACGCACCATCGCCACCCACCCCGCCAGCACCACTCACAGCTCCCTCACCGAAACAGCACGCCAAGCGGTCGGCATCACCCCCGGCCTCATCCGCATCTCCGTCGGCCTCGAACACCCCGCCGATGTCATGGCCGATATTCAACAAGCATTGGAAGCACTGGGTTAAAAGTCCCTCAGCCCCTCAGTCCCTCAGTCCTTCAGTCGGTCAGCTCTTCATTCCGCAATCCGCATTCCCCATTCCGCAATCCCATGCTCCCCTCCCACCCTACCACCCAACTGCTCGAGGCCATTTTGTTTGCCGAAAAGGCGCACCGTGGCCAAGCCCGCAAAGGGGCTGAAAAACAACCCTACATCAGCCATCCCCTCGAGGTCATGTACTTGCTTTGGCAACACGGGGTGCGGGATGTGGTCGTGTTGTGCGCGGCCGTTTTACACGATACCATCGAAGACACGGCCGTTACCCCCACCGACATCGAGCGCCAATTTGGCTCCGAAATCCTCGCCCTTGTCCTCGAACTAACCGACGACAAAAGCCTGCCCAAAGCGGAACGCAAACGGCTCCAAGTGGTTCACGCCCCCCACAAATCGGCGGGCGCGGCCGCCATCAAAGCGGCCGACAAACTCTGCAACCTGCGCGATTTGCGCCGCACCCCGCCCGAAGATTGGACGGCCGAGCGGCGGCAAGAATACACAGCATGGGCCGCCCAAGTCGTCGCCAATCTGCCCCCCATCCCCCCAGCCTCCAAACCGCCTTTGAGGAAGAGTTGGCAATGAACAATGAACAATGAACAAAGGGACGTTGGCAAGCATAGCCAATGACCAATAAGGCCATTTCCAAATTAACTATCTTGATGGATTGAGGTTTTTTAGACACGAATTTCACGAATGACACGAATTTTCTCCTAATCAATTCCGTGAATTCCGTGAATTCCGTGTCTGTTTTTAATCCAATTGGACAATTATTTTCCCGAAACCACCTAACCAGTAACCAATAACCCCATGACCCAAACCACCGTCGCCATCATCGGCGCAGGCCCCATCGGCCTCGAGTTAGCCATCAGCCTCGGCCGCCAAAACATCCCTTACATTTTGTTCGAGGCCAACCAACTCGGCCACGAATTCAGCAAGTGGCCGCCCCAAACCCGCTTCTTCAGCACCCCCGAACACGTCGCCCTCGCTGGCGTGCCCATCCACACCCCCGACCAAATCGCCCTAACCGGCGAGCAATACGAAGCATATTTGCGGATGCTGTGCGAGATGTTCGCTGTCAATTTGCGGAACTATGAACGCATCACGGCCGTCCACAAACAACCCGACGGCCAGTTTATCCTCCACTCGCGCACCCGCACGGCCGCCCACCAAACCCGCGCCCAATACGTCGTCTTCGCCACAGGGGGCCTCACACGGCCGCGCCCCCTCCACATCCCCGGCGAAGAATTGCCCCACGTCACCCACTACTTCCCCGGCCCCCACAAATACTTTCGCACCCGCTTGCTCGTCGTGGGCGGCAAAAACTCGGCGATGGAAGCCGCCTTGCGCTCGTGGCGAGCAGGCGTACAAGTCAGCCTCAGCTACCGCCGCTCTGCCCTCAATTTCGAGCGCATCAAGCCCCATTTGGCGATGGACATTGGCGACCGGCTCGAAAAAGGGGAAATCACCTTTTACCCCAGCACCGTGCCCATCGAAATTACCCCCAGCCATGTCGTCCTCGCTTCCACGCAGGAAGATGGCTCCCCCAACGGCCGCGTCACCCGCCTCCCCGCCGATTTTGTCGTGCTGGCCACGGGCTTTGAGGCCGATATGTCCCTCTTAGCCGAAGCGGGCGTAGAATTGGTCGGCGAAGAACAAGCACCCCAGCACAACCCCGACACGATGGAAACCAACATACCCGGACTGTTTGTGGCAGGCACGGCCGCTGGCGGAACCCAAATCCACAAATTCAAGCTCTTCATCTCCACCACCCACCACCACGTCGTCAATATCGTGCGCACTATCACAGGCGTAGAACCCACCCAAGTCGGCACCACCACCAGCCGAAATACGGCCGCCACCTACGAAGAAGTCAAAGCAAATTAGTCCTTCGTCATTTGTCATTGTGTCATTTGTCATTTGCTCACATTAGCCTAATTATCTGGATGGGCAAAGGCTTTTTAGACACGAATTTCACGAATGACACGAATTCTTCCTAATCAATTCCGTTAATTCCGTGAATTCCGTGTCTATTTTTAACCCAATCGAACAATTATTTCCCCAAAACCACCTAACCAATAACCAGTAACCAGTAACCAATAACCCTCCCTCCTCCATGAAATTCCAACTCAACCAAACCACCATCCGCCTGCACCAAGGGGATATTACCCAAGTAGCGGCCGAGGCGATTGTAAACGCCGCCAATTCCGCTTTGGCGAGTGGCGGTGGGGTAGATGGGGCCATTCACCGCGTGGGCGGCCCCGCCATTTTGGCCGAATGTCGCCAAATCAAAGGGGGATGCCCCACGGGCAGTGCGGTTAGCACCACGGCCGGCCGTTTACCCGCCCAGCGCGTCATCCACACCGTCGGGCCTGTGTGGCAAGGCGGCCGTAAACAAGAGGCCAAGCTCCTTGGCTCCGCCTACAGCGCCGCCCTGTTTCTGGCCGAAGAAGAAGGGCTAACCAGCATCGCCTTCCCCGCCCTCAGCACGGGCGCGTATGGCTACCCCGCCGAGGAGGCGTGTGCGGTGGCTCTCGCGGCCGTGCTCGGCCATTTGCAGTGGGAGACGGTCTTGCGCGAAGTAATCTTTGTGCTGTTCAGCGGCCGTGATTACGCCCTCTACCAAACCCATCTACAACAACTCCTTGCCACCGAACCCAACCTGCGCCTGCTAGCCAACGAAGCCTAATAGCACGCCCCCTACCACATCATGGACGTAACTTCTCCGCTTGATAGCCTCCAACTAGAACTAAACACCATCTTAGTGTTGCTCGAACGGCCGATTGTGCAACAGCAAATGCTCGATTTGCTCCTGCTCACCGTCGGCAGTTGGTTCCTCGCCCTCCTCGTCCACCGCTGGGGCATCCGCTATTTAGACAAAATACGCGGCCGTTACCACCAAACCCACCCCATCCGCTTCCAGCAAATCTACAGCTTCTTCGTTCTCCTCGATTTACTCACCTTCGCCATCGTCGCCCTGTTGCTCCTCCAACTCAACATCGCCCTCTTCGAGCGCAGTGGGCTACCCGCAGGCTTGCTCCGCAGTACTCGGCCGCTCTTCTGGGCCGTCTTGGGCTACGATTTGTTCCTCTCCCTCCTCTACGTCCGCTATGACGAAGCCCTAATTCGGCCGTATCACTACCGCGTCCTCCTGCCCGTTTTTGTGTGGGTATTGGGCGGGCTGGTCATCGGCAACTTCATCAACATAGATTTGCTCGCGCAAGTCCCAGTCGCTGACCTGCTGGGCAACCAACTCCTTTTGGGGCAACTGGTATTGGCGGCCGTCATCATCTACATCTTTGGCACGGCCGCCTACCTCATCCAACAAGCCGTCCAACGCGTGATGAGCCAGCGCGGCGAAGATTCCGCCACCGTCACCTCCGTCCTCATCGTCAGTCGCTACGCCGTTTTGGGGATTGGCTTACTCGTGCTGGCCAGTTCATTGGGGGTCAACACCGCCACCTTGGCCTTCATCGGTGGCGGCCTCTCCATCGGCATCGGCTTTGGCCTGCAACAAATCATCGCCAACTTCATCAGCGGCATCTTGCTCCTTTTCGAGCAATCCCTACGGCCGGGCGATGTCATAGACATCAACGGCAAAATCGGCCGTGTCGAAAAACTCAACATCCGCTCCACCACCGTCCTCACCAACGACAACATCGAAATCATCGTCCCCAACGAGCGCTTTCTCACCACCGAAGTCATGAGCTACACCCGCAACAACCAACTCGTGCGTGTCGCCCTCCCCTTCGGAGTCAGCTACAGCAGTGATGTGGCACAAGTGCGCGACGTAGCCCTTTCAGCGGCACGCCAACACACCTTGGTGCGCGAAAGCCCGCCCCCCCAAGTCCAATTCATCGCCTTTGGCGATTCCAGCCTCGATTTTCGCCTACTCGTATGGATGGATCAGCCCATGCAAATCCCCCGCTTCCGCAGTGATTTATACTACCTGCTCTGGGATGCCTTCGTCGCCCACCACATCGAAATCCCCTTCCCCCAGCGCGATTTACACCTACGCACAGGCTGGCCAGCGGCTATGCAGGAATAATTGTCATTTGTCATTGGCTCCTCTACGACAAACCTTTAGGCTCAAACCAATCATTCGATTTTTTCTAACCGCGGAGAGCGCAGAGGGCACAGAGATTTTTCTGGTGTTTTTTCCGCCTTTTCCGCACCTTCCGCGTTAAAACAAATTTCGCCCATTCTCTTATGTACGACCAAATTGCCCATTACTACGAACTAACCCACGCCGCACTCGACGACGATATAGCATGGGTATTAGCCACGGCCGCTCGCCTCCCCAGCCCCATCCTCGAACTCGGGTGCGGGAGCGGCCGTTTGCTCCTCCCACTGGCCCAAGCAGGCCACACCATCGTCGGCGTAGACAATTCAGCCGCCATGCTCGCCATTGCCCAGCGCAAACTCGCCACCTGCCCCGCCGACGTGCAAGCCCGCACCACCCTCCACCACGCCGACATGCTCAGCCTCGATTTGCCCCAGCGCGACTTTGGCTTGGCCCTCATCCCCTACAACACCATCATGCACATCCCCCCGCCAGCCCTCGGCCGTGTCCTCCGCGCCATCCATGCCCACTTGCGCCCCGGCGGCTGGCTGGCCATAGACACCATCAACCCCCTCTGGCTGGCCGAAACGGCCGATAGCCCCGCCCCCGAAGAAGAGCAAACATTTACCGACCCCAGCACAGGCGAAACAGTCACCCAATACGCCACCTATCGCGCCGTCCCAGCCCAGCAAGAAGTCCACATTTTGTGGCAATTTGTAGCCGAAGGCACGGCCGAACCCCGCCAAACCACGGCCGAAGCCATCTACCACTACACCTACCCCCACCAATTCCAACTCGCCCTCGCCGAAGCAGGCTTCCACCTGCGCCAAATCATGGGCGATTACGACGGCAACCCCTTCGACGAAGAAAGCGAACGTTTGCTACTCCTCAGCGACAAATAAAGTTGATAGACCAAGGTTTTTTAGACACGAATTTCACGAATGACATCCGAATTTCTCCCCATCAATTCCGCAAACATTTCCGGCATCAACTTTCCACGGTCGGCATAACTTTCCGGTCGGCACCAACTTTCCTGGTCGGCACTCAACTTTCACGTCCGTCGGCATCCAACTTTCCACGGTCGGCACTCAACTTTCCACGGTCGGCATACAACTTTCGTGGTCGGTTGGCATCCAACTTTCCGTGGTCGGCAACCGTCTTTCCACGGCCGTCATCCTCTCATTCCCCAAGGATTTACCCCTCCCATGCTTGTCTACCAAATTCGCCCCGGAGCTTACTACGATTCCGTCGTCCTCATGCAACTGCAACGCGCCTTGGCCAGCTTGCCCAACGTAGTCGATGCAGGCGTGGTGATGGCCACCCCCGCCAACAAAGAAATTTTGGCCGCCAACAACCTCCTCCCCGCCCCCGCCGAGGACACGGCCAAGCCCGACGACCTGCTCATCGTCATCCATGCGGCCGACGAGCCATCCGCCCAAGCCGCCCTTGCCCAAGTAGATGACCTGCTTCGCCAGCGGCGCAGTGGCGGCGGCGACGCAGGCTTTCGGCCGAAGAGCCTCGCCACGGCCGCCAAACAACTGCCCACGGCCGACTGGGTGCTGGTCTCCGTGCCCGGCCGTTTTGCCGCCGGCGTGGCCGAAGAAGCCCTCGACTTGGGCAAACACGTCCTGCTCTACAGCGACAACGTACCCCTCGCCGACGAAATCCGGCTCAAGCAAAAGGCACGGGAGCGCGGCCTGTTGCTGATGGGGCCAGACTGCGGCACGGCCATCATCCATGGCATCGGCTTGGGCTTTGCCAACCGCGTCCAGCGCGGCCACATCGGCCTTGTGGGCGCTTCGGGCACGGGCTTGCAAGCCATCACGGCCGCCATCCACAACCTCGGCGGCGGCGTATCCCACGCCATCGGCACAGGCGGCCGTGACCTGAAAGCGGAAGTGGGCGGCATCACCGCCCTGCAAGCGTTGCAAGCGTTGGCCAACGACCCCGCAACGCAAACCATCGTGCTGGTTTCCAAACCCCCCTCGGCCGAAGTCGCCGTGCGCCTCTTGGCGGCGGCGTGGCACACAGGCAAACCCGTCGTCGTCCAATTCATCGGCTACCCCCCTCCCGGCCGTCGCGTCGGCAACCTCCACTTCGCCACCAGCCTGCAAGAAGCGGCCGAAACGGCCGTGGAATTGGGACAAGGGACAGGGGACGAGGGACGAGGGACAAATGACCAAGGACAAATGACCAATCTCCGCGCCCTCTTCTCTGGTGGAACCCTCGCCTACGAACTCCTCCTCTGCCTACAACCCTTCCTCACCAATTTGCACAGCAACATTCCCATCCAGCCCAGCCAAAAACTGGCCGATGTGTGGCGCAGTGTGGGGCACACCGTCCTCGATTTGGGCGAAGATGAGTTCACCCAAGGGCGGCTCCACCCCATGATGGACAACGATTTGCGCCTGCGCCGTTTGCGCCAAGAAGCGGCCGACCCCACCGTCAGCCTCATCTTGCTCGATGTGGTGCTGGGCGAGGGCGCCCACCCCGACCCCGCCAGCGAATTGGCTCCCGCCATCGCCCAAGTGGCGCGGGATGGGTTGCAAGTCGCGGCCGTCGTCATCGGCACAGAACAAGACCCGCAGGACACGGCCGCGCAAATCGCCCAGCTAGAGGCCGTCGGGGTGCGCGTCTTCCGCACCGTCAATCAATTGGTCGAATGGGTTGTGGCGCGGCTCCTGCCCCCGCCCGTCGCCCAAGATTGGCCAGCTATCCAGCTCGGCCAAAGCCTATCAGCCCTCAATGTGGGCGTGGCTTCCTTCTACGAAAGTCTACAAGCGCAAGGCACAACGGCCGTGCAAGTGGATTGGCGCCCCCCCGCTGGCGGAAATGAAAAACTCATGGCCATTTTGGCCAAAATGAAGGGGGGGTAGTTATGGGTCATGCCCCGTTCTGCGCGAGGACGAAATCCAAGTGGACAGCCACACCATTGGCACATTTATCTGGTGTGTAGAGGAGTAAACGGCCGCTGAAAAATCGAGATGTCACGCGCTCAATGACGCTTCACCGCCTATGATTATCTTCTTTAATTTTTTCCGCCGCTTGCGGCAACTTTTTCGCTCCGAAGCCATCCCCCTCGCCACTCTGTTCATCATTCTGTTAATGGTGGGCACCTTTAGCTATGCCCACCTCGAGGGGTGGAGCTTGCTCGATGCCCTCTATGCCACGGTCATCACCATGACCACCGTGGGGTATGGCGATTTAAGCCCCCAAACGGTCAACGGCCGTATTTTCGCCATCTTTTTCACCATCTTGGCCATTGGCATTGGCGGCTACGCCATCTCCAGCCTTGCCATCTACCTCATTGAAAGCAAGGCGGCCAAAAAAGCTAAATTCCTCCGCAAAAAACGCATGAACCGACTCGCCAACCTGACCAATCACTACATTTTATGCGGGGGCGACCTCGTGGGGCTCCGCATTGCTGAAGAATTTGCCTACGCCAACGCCCCCTTTGTCATCATTGATGCCGATGAGCACAAACTCAAAAATGTCTTACTCTACACCCATCCCGAATATTTCCAAAAGAAAGTTCAAAGTTTGGTGGATGTGGGCGAGATGGATTTGAGCGAATTTGAAGACCTCTCCTTGCCCGCATTGGCTGAATTGCTCAACACTCCCTACATTTTAATGGATCCCACCGACGACAACGCCTTGGTGCAAGCAGGCATCGGCCGTGCGGCGGGTCTCATCGCCGCCATGTCCGATGAGCGGGACAATTTGGGCATTGTGGTGGGCGGCCGTGCCTTGGCCAACCGGTTCGAGAACCCCAATCTACGCATTATGGCGCGGGTGGAAGATAGCCGTTATATGCGTAAAATGTACCTTTCTGGGGCCGATTATGTGCGCATCCCCGCCGTGATGAGTGGTCTTGAGATGGCCATGCATATGATGCACCCTGAAATTGGCAATTGGTGGTATTCGCTGGTGGGGCACACAGCCGCCAACACCCCCCGCCTGCAACAAATCAACCTTTCCGCCCAGCACCCGTGGCTCGGCCGCACCCTCACCGATTTGCACCAGCACGAAGGCATTGTCACGGCCGCCGTCAAACGCGCCAACGCTTTCCTCTCTCCCCCAGAAGCCCAACTCACCCTGCAAGCGGGCGATATTCTCATTGTGTTAAGCAAAATCACGGTTTAGCCCCTTCCCAATTCCCCAATCTCTCTGGCTCTCCCCCCCCTCCAGAAGAACATCACCCGCACCCCATTTGTCCTTGGTCACTTGTCATTCGTCACTGGTCGTTGGCCATCCCATGTTTTGGGATGGCTCAACGAAACCACAACCACACGTTACAAATGACAAATGACCAAGGACAAATACCCCCCAATCTTACTTCTCGTAAATATCAATCCGCACAATTTTGTCGCCGGGGCGAGGGTCGCGCATCGGGTCGCGTTCGCGAATGGCGAAGAGGACATCATCCCCGGCCGTTACTTCGCCAAAGATGGTGTGTTTGTTGTTCAGCCAGTCCGTCGGCACATGGGTAATAAAGAACTGACTGCCGTTGGTGCCGGGGCCAGCGTTGGCCATCGCCAACAACCCTTTGCGGTCGAAGCGCAAGCTGGGGTGGAACTCATCGCCAAACTTGTAGCCGGGGCCGCCGCGCCCCGTGCCAGCGGGGTCGCCCGCCTGCACCATGAAGTTTTTAATCACCCGGTGGCAGGTGGTGTCGTCGTAATACCCTTGCAAAGCCAGATAAACGAAGTTGTTGACGGTAGTGGGAGCCTTGTCAGCGAAAAGATTCACTGTCATGTCGCCCCGTTCGGTGCGGATAACGGCCGTGTATTGCTTGCCCGCCTGCAACATGTTGGCAGGCAATTGGCGAAAATAATTCTCCCGTTGGGCGGCGGGAATGGCGGCCAACGGCCGCTCTGTTTCCATTAAACCTTGTTCATTGCTCATAATAGTCACCTTGGGAGGCAGTTGGCCTCGCTTGAAAAGATTGGTAAGAAAAGACATGGGAGGGAGGGGAGTGCAGGGGAGCGGAGGAGCGGAGGGGATTTCATTCCGCAATCCCCATTCCGCAATCCCCAATCCCCTTTTACTCGCTTTCTAAAACAATAATCCGCTCAATTTTATCCCCTTCAGCGGGGTCAGTCTCGGGGTTGCGGCGGCGGATGGCATCTAACACTTCATCCCCTTCAACCACCTCCCCAAAAATGGTGTGAAGGCCGTTTAAGTGTTCGGCGGGGGCAAACGTGATAAAGAACTGACTGCCGTTGGTGGCGGGGCCAGAGTTGGCCATCGCCAACAAGCCGCGCCGATTAAACGTCAGTTCGGGCACAAATTCGTCGGCAAACGAATAGCCGGGGCCGCCCATGCCTGTGCCGCTCGGGTCGCCGCCCTGTGCCATAAAACCATCCAACACGCGGTGGAAGCTCGTGCCATCATAATACCCATCAAGAGCCAACGCGACGAAATTGTTCACCGTCACAGGCGCTTGGTCGGCGTACAAATGGACGCGCATATTCCCTTTTTCGGTTTGGATAATCACTTCGTATTGCCGCTCTGGGTCAATAATTTGGACGGGTTGAGCAGTATAGTAACCAATGCGCTCAACAGGCTCCACCTGCGCCAGCACCCCCGACCCTTGGAGGGTGGTCCAATTGCTGGCTCGCTCGAGTTGCGACACGGCCGCTTCGGCCCCCGCCTCGCTGGCCGCTTCCTCTGCCACAGGCCAATTGCGCACAAAGAGGAAGAGCAGAACCACGAAGATAAGAACCACGGCCACCAGAACCGCTGTGCGGGTTAGAGCCGCCCGCTGAGCAACCGACTGCCGCCCTTGGGCAACAGCCGCTTGTCGTTGAGAAAAACCACCTTTTTTTTGTTTCGTCATAAAAACCTCAGACAATTTTGGATTTTGGATTTTTTGATTGCGGAATGCGGAATTGATAGCTGACCGACTGAAAGACTGAGAGACTAAAAGACTTTCAACTCACCACTCCACACCAAATTGTAACAGTGCCTCATCGCTTCCGTAACGGCCGATGAATTGGGTGGCGAGGGGCAGGCCGTTGGCGGCCGTGCCTGTGGGAATGTTCAGGGCGGGCAGGCCACTTTGCGTCCACGGCAAATTCATCACAGGGTTGCCTGTGCTGGCCAACCCGTGCGGGGCGGGGCCGGGCGCGGCTGGGGCCACCCAAAAATCGAGGCCGTATTCGTCCATCAACGCCTCTAGCTCCGCCCGCAGTTGGGTGCGGTGTTCGGGGTGCAGGGTAGATGGGTCAACAGCACGGCCGCGCTCTATCAATTCGCGGGTTTTGGGATGGTAGAGGTGGCCATAAACGGGGAACCACTCGGCGTGGACGGCCGCTGTTTCGGCCGCCATCAAGGCTTGGTGGCGGTCATAAATCTCGGCAAAATCCCCCATTGCCGCCACCCGCTTGATGGTGTGCCCCTTGGCCGCCAACTGCTCACAAACCGCCTCAAAATGCGCCAACCCCTCTGGTTCGGCGTGGGCGAGGTAAGGGCCATCAGGAATGCCGAATGTGGAATGCGAATTGCGGATTAGTGATTGTTCCGCATTCCGCATTCCCCAATCCGCAATCATCACTTGGGCAACTTCCGCTAGCCCCGCTACGCTGGAGCTGAACAGGCCGACATGGTCGTAGCTGGGGGCAAGGGGGATGACCCCGGTCGTGCTGATACGGCCGTAGCTGGGCTTGTAGCCCACCGCCCCGCAATAGGCGGCGGGGCGGTTGATGGAGCCAATCGTTTGGGTTTCCAGAGTGATCGGGGCTCAGCCTGCGCCGACAGACGCGGCCGAGCCACTGCTGGAGCCGCCGGGGGTGTGGGCGGGATTGTGTGGGTTGCGGGTCGGGCCGGGGCCAAAGTAGGCAAACTCGGTCGTGACTGTTTTGCCTAAAATTAAGGCTCCCGCACGGCGCAAGCGGCTGACGCTTTCCGCTTCGGCTCCTGCCAACACATCGGGGGGCAACTGGCTCCCCGCATGGGTGGGGAAGCCATCCACATGGAAGATGTCTTTGACCCCCACGGGGAGGCCGAAGAGGGGCGGCCGTGTGGCGGGGTCGGGGTATTGAGCCAGCAAGGCTTTGGCTTGGCGGACGAGGCGGGGGAAACGGCCGTCTTCAGTCACAAAAGCCAACACCTCGGGTTCCCGTTGGGCAAATCGCGCCTCGAGTTCGGCTAAATAATCCAACAAATCCCGCTCGCCAGAGCGCAAGTCAGCAATCAATTGAGAAGGGTCATGGGGGGGAGGGGTAAAAAGTAAAAAGTGAGAAGTAAAGGGGTATCAGTGGCCCTCTATCTCTATCTCTCTTCTCTATCTTGCTCATTGATTGCACCGCTTGGACAATGTGCTGGTAGCCCGTGCAACGGCAGAGATTGCCCGACAGGGCATAGCGGATTTCAGCTTCGGTGGGGTTTGGGTTCTGCTCCACAAACGGCTTCAACGTCATCAGGAAGCCGGGGGTGCAGTAGCCGCATTGCAAGGCGTGCGCCTCGTGGAAGGCGCGTTGGAGGGGGTGCATGTTCTCGGGCGTGCCCAGCCCTTCCACAGTTAGCAAATCGTGGCCGTGGGCTTGCACGGCCAGCATCAGACAGGCGCGAATCGGTTGGCCATCGAACAAAATGGTGCAAGCCCCGCACACGCCATGCTCACAACCGACGTGGGTTCCCGTCAGCCCAATTTCGTGGCGGATAAAATCGGTCAGCAGGAGGCGGGGTTCGACTTCGCGCTGGTAGGTTTGGCCGTTGATGGTGAGAGAGATGAACATGATTGCGGATTGGGGAATGCGGATTGCGGATTGGAGACGGCCGCCAATTACCAATTACAAATTAGCAGTTACCCTGCTTGCGGCCGCTTGCAACGCCCGCTGGGTCAGCACGGCCGCCAGATGGCGTTTGTAATCGGCCGAGGCGTGAATGTCGCCCACGGGGTCAATTTCTTGTTGGGCGGTGTGGGCGGCGGCGGCCATGCTGGCGGCCGTAATGGGTTGCCCAACGAGTAGTTCGGCCGCACGGGGGGCATTCAGGGGGATGGCTCCCGCATTCAGGTAGACCAATTGCGCGGAACGGCAAATCTGTTGCGCGTCTAGCTCCACCCATGCGGCCACCCCTGCCAACGCATAATCCCCGTGCCGCCGTGCCATCTCCACAAAAGCGTAACCCCTGTTGGGCTGGGCGATGGGCAGTTCAACGGCCGTCAGCAACTCGTCTTCGGCCAGTGCCGTCTCGAACAAACCCGTAAAAAAGTCGCTGGCCGATACCCAACGCTGGCCGCGCTGGCTTTGGAGGAGGAAACGGCCGCCCAAAGCCACGGCCAAGACGGGCAACTCGGCCGCTGGGTCGGCGTGGGCAAGGCTCCCGCCGATAGTGCCTCGGTTGCGGATTTGGGGGTGCGCCACATGGGGCATCGCTTCATGCACCAGTGGGGCGTGTTGGGCAATGAGTGGGTGGTGTTCGATTTGGGTGTGGCGGGTGAGGGCGCCGATTTGGAGGCGGCCGTTTTGCTCCCGCACATACGCCAATTCCCCCAACCGATTGACATCAATCAAAAAGGTGGGCTGAGCCAGCCGAAAGTTCATCACAGGGATGAGGCTCTGCCCACCCGCCAGCACTTTGCTATCCCCGCCCTGTTGGTGCAACAAGGCGAGTGCTTCGGCCAAGGTTTCGGGGGCGGCGTACTCAAAGGGGGCGGGTTTCATGGGAGATTGCGGAATGCGGAATGGGGATTGCGGATTGAAGCTAACTAGCTAACAAGCCCAAATTATTGCCTTATCGGGTTGTTTGGTCAACTGGGGGCAAATAAAAACGGCCGTGGGGCATCGATTGACGTGGGCTATTGGTTTGACTGACCAAACTTATTGAACCGCGAAGAGCGCGGAGAACGCAGAGGGAATTCTAGAAGCAACTCCGCGCCCTCTGCGCTCTCCGCGGTTAGAAAAAAGACGAGTATAACCACCCCAGCGAATTTCCCCTCTTGGGGGCGGCGAAGTGCTATAATTCTCGCCAAAAATAAGAAGTACGTTTAACCTCCAGCCATCACATCCACAGTCAAAACCATGTCATTTTTAGACACGCTTATCCAGCACAGCACCCAGCAACCGCAAAAATTGGCGCTCGATTTTTTGGGCGAATCGGCCGAGACCAACCAAGCCATCACCTATGGCGAGTTGGAAACGGCCGTGCAACGCACCATGCAATTCCTCCTCGCCCACGGTGTCCAGCCGGGCGACCGCATCGGCTTGCAACTGCCCAAATGCCTGCCTTTCATCTACCTCCACCTTGCGACAATGCGTTTGGGGGCGATTAGCTTGCCGCTCAACCCCGCCTACCCCTTGCGCGAATTGGCCTACTTTTTGGGCGATGCCGAAGCGAGTTTGTTCTTCGCCTCAGCCGAACATCAGCGCGAAATCGAAACCCTGCACCCCGAACTGCCCAACTTGCGTCACATCTTCTATTTAGATGCCCACCACCCCAGCCAATTTGCAGAACTGATTGGAGAATCTGCCCCCGCCATCTTGCCCGCTCCCCCCACCGACACCGACCAGACGGCCATGATGGTCTACACCAGTGGCACGACGGGACGGCCGAAAGGAGCCGAAATCACCCACGGCAACCTCACTGCCCAAATTGAGGCGTTGCACGAAGCGTGGGGCTGGCGCGAGGATGATGTGTTGCTCCACGTTTTGCCCCTTTTCCATGTGCATGGGCTGACAGTGGCGTTGCATGGAGCCTTAAATGCGGGGGCCACGGCCGTGCTCCTGCCCAAATTCCACCCCGAAGAGACGCTGGAATTGCTGGAAAAATACCCCTGCACCCTGTTTATGGCCGTGCCCACCATTCACCGCAAACTGCTGGAAATAAGCCACGCCGCCAACTACGATTTAAGCCACCTGCGCCTCATCACCTCTGGTTCCGACCGCCTGCCCGATGATGTGTTTATCGGCTTTGAGCGCACCTTTGGCCACACCCTCCTCGAGCGTTACGGCATGTCGGAAACGGGTATGAACCTCTCCAACCCGCTCCACGGCGAACGGCGCATGGGGTCGGTGGGCCTGCCCCTGCCGGGGGTGGAGGTGCGCGTGGTGAACCCCGAAACGGAACACCCTCTGCCCGACAACGAAATTGGCGAGGTGCAAATTCGCGGCGCACATGTGTGCAAAGGGTATTGGCGGCAACCCGAGAAAACGGCTTCGGCCTTCACGGCCGAGGGCTGGCTCCGCACAGGCGATTTGGGTCTACGCGAAAGCGATGGCTATTACACGCTCAAGGGGCGCTCCAAAGATTTGATTATTAGCGGTGGCTACAACATCTATCCGCCAGAGGTGGAGTTGGTGTTGGCCGAACACCCCAGCGTCTTCGCCAGCGCGGTCATTGGTTGCCCCGATGCGACATGGGGGGAGCGGGTTACGGCCGTGATTATTCTGCGCGAGGGGTACAGTTCCACGGCCGAAGACATCATTGAGCATTGTCGCGCCGCCCTTGCCAGCTACAAAGTTCCCCGCCAAGTCATTTTTGTGCCCGAATTCCCGCTCAACGTGCTGGGCAAAGTCCAAAAAGTGGTTCTGCGACAACAAGTCTGCCATTCGTAGGTCTGGAGCCAAGAGAGAAACAAAATGAATATGGTTCAATTTTCTATCGAAATACCTCAAACGGCGTTTTCCGCTTTGCGTGAAGACCCTCAAACGTTTATGGCGGAAATGCGTTTGGCGGCGGCCGTTAAATGGTATGAAATGGGGCGAATTTCACAAGAAAAAGCGGCCGAAATAGCTGGTATCTCAAGAGTACAGTTTATTGCTACTCTGGCTCGCTTCCAAGTGTCACCCTTTCAATACACCGCTGAAGAAATCATTGCTGAATCACAATGAATGAGAAATGGGTTGTTAATAGTTCGCCGCTTATCTTGCTGGCGAAAATCGGCCGTTTGGATTTGCTCACAGAGCAAGCCGACACCTTGGTCGTTCCCCAGTCCGTCGCTCAAGAAATTTTGGCTGGCCCAAGCAAGGATCCCTCACGGATTTTTTTGCAAAAAGAGACCATCCCCATCATTGCCATACCATCCCTGCCAGAACTATTGAGTTGGGATTTAGGGCTGGGATCTGCCCGGGGGTGGCCAGCAATTTGGATGACGGCGCGGCGCGAAAATGTGCCCAAATCTTTGCCATTCCAACAAAAGGAACTCTGGCCGTGGTTATCCGCGCCAAACGATATGGGTTTATTTCTTCGGCCGCCGACATTCTCCGCCAACTAAAATCTCATGGGTTTCGGATAGATGAGCATTTCTGGCAAATTCTGCCCACTGTTGGTGAAAATTGGTGACAAATGTCAGCCAAAATCGCCATGCGGACTAATTTGCAAACTGTTATAATTCCCATGGGAATCCCCCCTTCTTAACAGCAAAGATAGAGATAGTTTCGCGTGCATTCGTGCGTAACTAGTAAGTCGTAAATAGTGAACGACTACCACTAACCACTAACCACTAACCACTCTCTATCTTCCCACCCACACGAAAGAGGTACACAAATATTATGGCTCGTAACAAAATTGCATTCTATGGCGCTGGCAATGTCGGCGCGACCACCGCACACTGGCTGGCCGAAAAAGGGATTGGCGACTGCGTCCTGTTCGACATTTTTGGCCAAGTGGCCAGCGGCAAAGCGTTGGATTTATACGAATCCGCGCCCGCCATCGGCTTCAACAGCATGATTACTGGGTCGAATGACCCCGCCATCATTTCGGGGGCCGATGTCGTCGTCGTCACGGCCGGCATTCCCCGCAAAAAAGACCCAGTCACTGGCAAATTCCCCAGCCGCGACGAATTGGTCAAAATCAACCAAGACGTGATTACCGATGTGGCGCGTAACATCAAACAATACGCCCCCGATAGCATCGTCGTCCTCGTCACCAACCCCTTGGATGCCATGTGCCATGTCATGTTTGAAGAGACAGGCTTCCCCCGCGAGCGCATCATCGGCCAAGCCGGCGCACTGGACACCGCCCGCTACAAGGCCTTCATCGCCCAAGAGTTGGGCGTGAGTGTGCAAGATGTGCATGGGTTGGTGTTGGGCGGCCACGGCGACACGATGGTTCCCCTACCCCGTCACACCTCCGTCGCTGGCATCCCCGTCACCGAACTAATCAGCAAAGAGCGGTTGGATGAGATTATCAACCGCACCGCCAATGGCGGCGGCGAAATCGTCGGCTTGCTGGGCTACAGCGCCTATTATGCCCCCGCCGCTGGCACGGCCATCATGGTCGAATCCATCCTCATGGACCAAAAGCGTGTCATTCCAAGTGCCGTTTACACCCAAGGGGAATATGGCTACAGCGATTTGTTCCTCGGCTTGCCCTGTGTCCTCGGCCGTGGGGGCGTAGAGCGCATCTTGGATATGGAACTCAACGCCGAAGAACGTGCCAAGCTCGATTACTCGGCCGAAGCCGTCCGCGCCGTCGTGGATGTGCTAGGCTACAAGAAGTAGAGAGAAGAGCGCAACGAGAAGAGAAACGGCCGCAGAAACCCTGCGGCCGTTTTTATCTCCCTACCCCGTTGCAGAATCCCCGCCATGTCTCGCTTTTCCCGCCTCTTCCACCAATTTGACCCCAGTGAGCAGAGGTTGGTCGCGCAATCCCTTATTATTGGAACGTTGGTTTGGGCCATTATTTACGCCCTCAAAAATGGCATGCACTGGCTCGAACACCACCTGCTCACCTTTTTGGCGGAGCAACCATTTGGCGTAGCGGCGGCCACGCTTTTGGGCACATTGACCTTGGGAGCCTTGTTTGTGGCCGCCTTGGCTCGTTATGGCTCTAAACGGGTGCATTACCGCGATGCCAACGGCCATTTGCACGAACTGATAGATGTGGAGGGGGATGGGCTGGAACGCGCAATCTCCCTTTACTACGCCTCCGAACCCACCTTTGACCGCGCTTTGCTGGGCGAAGAAGGGGTGGATGTGCGCTGGAAATTGCCCACTTTTTCGCTCGCCTTGCGCAAAATAGCGGCCACGCTGGCCACCTTGGGCAGTGGCGGCAGTGGTGGGTTAGAGGCGAGTGTCACCCTCATTGGGGAGAGTGTGGCGGCCGGGTTATTCAAGCCACGGGGGGTGGGGTTGCAGGGCGGGGCGCGGCGCATGTGGCACTGGTGGCGCTCTTCAGACCCCGATGATTTGCAGACAGCGCAATTGAGCGGGATTGCGGCGGCCGTGGCGACGCTTTTGGGTGCGCCTTTTGCGGCCGCCTTTTTTGCCACCGAGGTCATGTACCGCCGCCGGCCGATTGTGGAAAAGTTGGTCTACGCCCTTATTGCCGCCTTGGTCGCCTTTTTCCTCAACAACATTGCCAATACAGCGTTGGCGGGGGAGGGATTTTCCCGTTTTAGCATTGGCCATCTGTTTGATGTAGACCAAATTGTGTTGCCGCCCTTGGGCAATTGGCGTTACTACGTTGTCCTCGTGACCATGTGCTTGCTCATCGCCTCGGTTAGCACCCAATTTAGTCTGTTGCGCACCCGCTTGGATGATTGGTTCCATGGCCGCTTCTCAAATTTGTGGGTGCGCCATCTTGTGGGAGCTTTGCTGACAGGAACCATTGCTATTTTGGTTTGGCTGGTGGTGGCCACGGCCGCCCACTACCAACTGTTTGGCATCAGCCCCGAGACCAGCCAGCACGCATGGGGTTTGGTCTTGGGCACAGGCGAAGCGGTGATTAACCAAGCGTTAGACGGCCGTGTGGTGTTGGCCATTGCCCTGTTGGCCCTGTTTGCCAAAATGGTGGCCACCCTTTGCACCATCAGCTCGGGCGGTTCCGCAGGGTTATTGGTTCCCTCACTCTTTTTGGGAACCATGATAGCCACCCTGTTTATCCGCCTGCCGCTGGAAATGGGGTGGACACAATGGACTTTCTCGCCCGTCGTCCTCATTGTGCCCGCCATGACCGCCAGCCTTGTCTCCATTGTCAATGTGCCACTGGCCGCGATTCTCTTTGCGGTGGAAGTGTTCAGTGGCTGGTACATGGTTCCCGCCCTCATCACCCAAGTCATTGTCTCTATTTTCACCCACCAAGCCCCCATTTACCGCACCCAGCGCGAGCATTACCGCGAACGAGAAATTTTGCCCGGCTACGGGGTGCGCCGCCTCCCTCTACCTGTTGAGTGGGATGGCTATACCGTGGCAGAACTGGATATTCGCCGCCGCTATCACCTGAATGTAATTGGTTGGGTGGAACAGACAGGGGAGGGTGGCTTGCCCTATGTGCGGCTGAGTGCCGATGCAGATAAACCATTAAAGTATGGCGACATTTTGGTTGTTTTAGGCCAAAATAGCGATTTAGAATTGTTTGAAGAACTTTTGGCCAGTGGCAACATCTTGTATGTGGCCACGGCCGCCGATCACCCCGACCCCAATTCCCCACCCCGAGTTCTACCGAACCATAGAGATAGAGGGGAGCGTGGTCGTTTTGCCGAGTAAATAGTAAATAGTGAATAGTAAGTAGTCCCCTACTATTCACTACTCACTACTCACTACTCACTATTCACTAACCACTAACCACTCCCTCCCCCCATGCTAACCACTGGCGTAGACATGATTGAAAACGAGCGCATCGGCCGTAGTTTGGCTCGTTTTGGTTCGCGGTTTGCCGACCGCATCTTTACCGCGCAAGAGCAGGCGCATTGCGGCGGCCGTATTCCCAGCTTGGCCGCTCGCTTCGCCATCAAAGAAGCGGTGGCCAAAGCACTGGGCACGGGCATTGGCGATGTGCGCTGGCTGGATATTGAGGTGGTGAGCGACGAGCGGGGCAAGCCAACCTTGCATCTGCACAACCACGCGCAGGTTTTAGCGGCCGAACAAGGCATTCAACAGTGGAGCATCTCCCTTTCCCATACGGCCGACCATGCCATTGGCTTTGTGGTTGGC
Source organism: Candidatus Hadersleviella danica (assembly GCA_016711405.1). Lineage (GTDB taxonomy): Bacteria > Chloroflexota > Anaerolineae > Promineifilales > Promineifilaceae > Hadersleviella > Hadersleviella danica. Next base: position 151,545 of record JADJSZ010000004.1, read on the forward strand.
TTGGGCTAATTTTTAGCCCCACCCGCCCCCTAATCGTAATACCCGGCCGCTTCCATCAACCGCTCAATATCCGCCTTGGCACTTAGCAATGCCTCTTCAGGGGTTATATGCCCATCCAACGCTTGGTTTAAGTAGTTCCCCAAAATGTATTCCACACTGGGCCACTCGGGCGTGCGCGGCCGCCAGCGGGCATTTTGGATAGACTCCTCGGCCGTCAAAATCCACGGGTAACGACTGGTTAGTTCGGCATCCTGAAAGACAGAGTGGCGTGTGGGAGCCACCCCTTCATATACGGCCGCTTTCATCATCTCTGGGCTAGTCGCCCACATAATAAAATTAAACGCTTCCTGTTTGTGCGGAGCTGTCACAGGCACAGCAAGGAGCCAATGCCCCATCTGGCTGGCACTCGTCACCTCCCCCGGAAACGTCGTAATGGTCATATTGGCAGGCACTTGCCCTTGGCTCAATTCGGTAATATGGCTCGGCCAAATCATCGAGGCGATGGCCTTGCCCTGCAAAACAGCCTCGCCCGCATCGCGGCTACTGCGGAACAATGTGGAGGCAGGCAACGAAGTTTGCGCAAGGCTAACCATATCGGTTAGGGCGCGAATCGAAGCGGGCTGGTCCAACACCACCCGCCAATTCTGATCAAAGATTTCCCCGCCATACGCCCAATTCCACGCACTAAACTCGGTAACGACAGGGTTGCCTGCCCCGCCTGTGTACGCATAGGGGTAAAGGCCGCTGGGAATATCGGCCGCTTCATTCAACACGGCCGCCATCTCCGTCAAATCAGTCGGCGGGTCAATTAAATCATTGCGGTACCAAAACATTTGCACATTGCCCACCAAAGGCAAGGCGTATAACTCTGACCGTTTGCGTGGGTCTAAATAAGGGTGGCGCGGCCCTTCGGGTGGTGGCCACATCCCCAATTCCAACGAACGCTGGAGAAAATCGGGGTCGGCCGCATAGCTAAACGCTGAAAGCGGCACGAGATAGCCATTGCCCGCCAGCGAAGGAAACCACGGGTCATCTATCAAAATAACGTCGTATTTGCTGGTGTTGCGCTGAACATCAATAAAAATTTGCTCTTGTAAATAGGTGTAAGCGTACTCTTCAATTTCGATGTTAATGCCTGTTTGCGCCTCCCACCGTTCGGCCGCCAACACCAACCCTTTGCTGATGTTGCCTTGGCGGCTGGCAATATACAAAGTCAGCGGGGTCACAGTAGAAACCTCGGCCGTGGGGGCGATGAGGGGCTGGTCAGCGGCCGTGGGGGCTTGTTGGCAAGCGGTGCCAACCAATAAACCAAACAGACACAGGCACAAGAAGAGAGTTCGATGAGACATGGGCTTGCTTCCGAAAACAATGAGCAGTGAGCAATAAGCAGTGAAGTTATAGTAAGCCAAACCAAATGACAAATGACAAATGACAAAAAACACAAACGGCCGAGGAATTGCCTCGGCCGTTTGTGTTCTTATTTCTCATCACCTACTTCACCGTGAATGACGGTCATCCTGTGAATACGATTTACCCCGCTTAGAGAGAAAATGGGTTGAAAATAATATCGGCGTTAAAACCCCCAAAATATAGACCACCAAAACAATAATTGCTAACATACCCAACGAGATATACATGCCAAACTCCTTACTGCAACATCAATCGGCTGGCTCCAAGGGTGTACTTGTGCTTTGGTATACTGCTATACTAAACCACACTATTGGTTTCCTTGTGGAACCAATCTGCGACACAGTAGGTATACCATAGGCCACGAATCATCATGGTAAATGGCTTGTGAAACGTCAGTGAATGAAGCGTGAAAGCGTTCACGTTCATGGTAGATTGGGCATGGATCTCGCTCTTAATTCGAAGGGCGAAGGAAGGGGGCCCAGCGGCCCCCCCCCCCCCCCCCCCCCCAAAATTAAAAAGGCCCCCCCGGGCCCACCATATCTGAGCAAAGGGTGAGAAATGAACGTTCAGCAGGCGTATGACCAATGGTCAGTCACCTATGACAGCGACCAAAACTTAACCCGCGACCTCGACGCGCAAATTACCCAACAAGTTTTGGGCGATTGGCACGGCCGCATCCTCCTCGAAATGGGGTGCGGCACGGGCAAAAACACCCCTTTTATAGCCAAATTGCCCAAACAGTCTTGGCTTTTGATTTTTCGGCGGGGATGTTGGCACGAGCGCGGCAACGCCTCTCCACCCCCAACGCATCTTTGGCCATGATGGATGTAACCCGGCCGTGGCCCATCGCCGACCAAAGCGTGAATTTGGTGGCGGGCAACCTCATCTTGGAGCATGTGACCGATTTAACGGCCGTTTTCGCCCAAATCGCCCGCTGTTTAGCCCCCCACGGCCGCTTCTTCCTCAGCGAGTTGCACCCCTTCAAACAATACTTGGGCGGCCGTGCCAAATTCACCCAAGCCAACGGCCAGACCGAAATTCCCGCTTACACCCACCACACGGCCGAGTTTTGGCAAGCGGCCACCCAACACGGCTTTCGGCTGATCCACTTCAACGAATGGTGGCATCCTCATGACACCCAACAACCCCCTCGCCTCATCTCCTTTCTATTCGAGATAGATAGAGACGGGAGATAGAGATAGAGGAAATGCAATAGGCCAGCCAATCGCGTTTCCTCTATCTCTATCTCTACCCTCTATCTCCCTTCCCTGAGTTATCACCTATGACTACCAACGCCCAACTCTCGGCCGATGTCACCTTGCCCCCCGGCATGGAAATTGAAACAGGTTCCCCCTTCGCCAAAATTTGGCGGCTCAAAAACAGCGGCGGCCAAAACTGGCAAGATGTGCGGCTGATGAATCTCAGCGGCACCATCCCCACGGCCGTTAACTGGCATCCCGTCCCCGCCACCGCCCCCAATGGCGAAACCGACCTCAAACTCTCGCTGGCCGCCCCCCCCCAACCGGGGAGCTACACCAGCCAATGGCAGTTGCACAATTCAGCTGGCGAACCCTTTGGCCCGCCCCTCACCGTCCAAATTCAGGCCATTCCCGGTGGAGCCAATAACGGCCGTCTCGTCAGTTACAGCACCACCACCACCGATGGCAGTGGCACAGCCCAAACTGGCCAAACATTTAGCCACACCCTGCTTCTCGAAAACACAGGCGGCCGTCGCTGGCGCGCCGATTACCAACTCACCTATCTCGGCGGCGATGCCCAGCCCGCCCAGCCCAGCTACCCCTTGCCCGCCACCATCCCCGGCGAGATGAACAGCGTCACCATCACACTCACTGCGCCCGCCACAGGGGGCACGGCCGTCACCTTCTGGCAACTGCGCGACGAAAAAGGGGTGGCTTTTGGCGGCTTCATCGCCCCCGAACTGCCCGTCACCGCCCCCGTTGTCGTTGCCCCGCCCTTCAATCCCACCGCATGGCGCACCGTCATTTGGGACATCACGGGCATCTTTGAGAGCGGCAAGCCCGGTGGCAACCCCGCCGCCTATCAAAACAAAGATTCGGGCATTGTCAGCTACGGAGCGCACCAAGTCACGCTCGCTTCGGGCAATTTGGGGCGGGTCTTGACCATTTTCTTCCAAAAGAGCAACAGCGCCGCCAGCCAAGCATTGCAACAAGAGTTTATGGGGCGGGTGCAAGACAAAAACCAGCACGAGGGGCTACGCAACGACGGCCGTTTCCGCGACCTGCTCATCCAAGCGGCCAACGAACCCGCCATGATTGCCGCCCAAGATGACATTTTCGGCGAAGGCTTTTATGTGCCGGCCGTTGCCGAAGCCCAAAAGCTCGGCATCCAAACCCCACTCGGGGTGGCCTGTATTTACGACACGCGCATTCAGCACGGGGCAGGTGGCTCCACCTTCTTATTTGGCCTCACCAAAGACAAGGCAGGCGGCAACATTGGCCAAAACGGCCTGACCGAAGCGGCATGGTTGGCTGTCTTTTTAGATGAGCGGGAGGCTCTCCTGCACCGTTTGGCCAACAAAGCGGAGCAAAATGGGGATGCCAACAGCGGCCGTTTCCTCCGCAACTCCACCTTCCGCGTCCAAGAACTCCGCCACATCCTCCAAGCCAACAACCTTGGCCTCACAGGGCAATTTACCGTGCGCGGCTTCAAACTCATAGGGCTTTAGAGGGACTGGAGGACGAGGGACTGGGGACTGGGGACGATGACCCAAGTCCCCAGTCCCTTGTCCCTAGTCCCCCCTTGTTTTTGCAAACACATGCGTGCTTCTCAACTCGTTGGTCAGATGGTGGCGGGCATCGTGAATTAACGTCCCTTCGTGGGTGTAACCCGCTCGGCGAGCCACGGCCGCGCTCCGCACATTGTTCGTATCACAGCGAATCTCCACCCGATTCGCGTTTAAGGTCTCGAACAAAAAATTGGTGATGGCGTTCACCGCCTCTAAAACCAATCCCCGCCCCTCAAACTCTTTGGAAATCCAATAGCCAATCTCAAATTTGGGCACTTCCCATTTAATGTGGTGCATCCCACTACCACCGATGTATTGGCCTGTTTCTCGCCAAAAGAGAAGCAACTGCAACTCTTCCCGCGCTAAAAACGCCAACCGCCGTTTGCGTCCCCAAATTTCATACTCCTCGGCCGTGGGCACATTCACCGCCCACGGCATCCACGGCTTGAGATGCTCTTGGTTGGCCAACACCACAGGGCGCACCAACGCCCCATCTCCCACCTGCGGGGCGCGGATAATCAACCGCTCGGTCACAATTTCCTCGGGTATCTCAAGCAATAACGGGTCAATCATCATCTCCTCCACACCAATAACCAGGGGGGGTTTCATCCAGTGAACCAGTAGCGTAGTGGTAGCAAACCAACCAACACCCCAATAACGAATAACCAATAACCAATAACTCCCCCTAACACCGACCACCCACAAACTCACCGCCAAAAAAGCGTTGCCACTCGGCCGCGTTCAGGCCGCGATTGGCACGGCCGCACGCCTGCCCCACCCACCCCTCGGCCGAAAATTCCCACACCACCACCTGCCCATCCCGCCCCACCGACGCAATTTCATCACTGGCAGGGCTAAACACCGCCTCAAACACCCAATCTGTATGGCCGCGCAACGGCCAACCCAACTGGCTCAACGGCCGCCCCCGCGCCCAATCCCACACCAACACCCCTTGGTCATCCCCCGCCGAAACCAACCAACGGCCGTCGGGGCTAAAATTGACACTTTCCACCTCGGCCGTGTGCCCCGCCAATGTCCCTTCCAACTCCCCCGTGGCCACATCCCACACCCGCACCAACTGGTCATCGCTGGCCGTGGCCACCCGCGCCCCATCTGAGCTAAACGACACGCCACGCACCCCCACGCTGTGGCGCAACGGCTCCCCCCTACGCGAAAAATCGGCCGTTTGCCACACAATCACCAAGCCATCACGGCCGCCCGTCACCAGCAAAGCTCCGTCGGGGCTAAAGGCCACATCCCACACAGTGCCCGAGTGGGCGAGGAGCGTGTGGCGTAGCTCCCCCGTGGCCACCTCCCACACCCGCGCACTCTGGTCATCCCCCACCGAAGCGAGCCATTGCCCATCGGGGCTAAAGGCGAGGCTCTGTACAAAATCGGTATGGCCGAGCAAAGGCTGGCCGAGCGGCCGTTGGCTGGCCACCTCCCACAAATTCACAGTGCCATCCTCACTGCCATAGGCCAACAAGCGGCTATCGGGGCTAAAAGCGACCGCCCGCACGGCCGCGCCATGCGCCACCTGCGCCACAGGTTCCGCCCAGTTGCCCGTCGCCCACACCAGCACCAGCCCATCCCGCCCGGCCGTGGCCAGCCATTGCCCATCGGGGCTATAGGCCGCGTCCAGCGCCCAATCGGTGTGGGCGCGTTGGGCGTGGGCGATGAGCGGCGGGACGAGGTTGCCCCGCACGGGGGGTGTTTGCCACAGCACCACCGAGCCATCGTGGCTGGCGCTGGCCAATTGCGCCCCATCCCCGCCAAAGGCCAAACTGCTCACCCATGCAGGGTGGCTGGTGGTCAGCGGTTCGAGGGCGGCCCAATCGGCCGTGCGCCACCAGCGGATGCTCCCCTCGCGGTCGGCCGAGGCCAGCAACGTCCCCTCGGGCGCAAAGGCGAGGCTCGTCACCCAGTTGGCGTGCCCTGTCAACGTTGTTTCCAATTGCCCCGTTGTGGTTTGCCACACCAACAAGCTGTTGTCACGGCCGCCGCCCACCAACCATTGCCCATCGGGGCTAAACGCCAGTGTGGCGAGGGCTTGCGTGGCTCCCGCCCAACCCGTGGGGTGGATGGCTTGTTGGCTGGCCACATCCCAGACCACCACCTGCCCCCGCTCGCCCGCCATCGCCAACTGTTGCCCATCTGGGCTAAAAGCAAGGGCAAAGAGCGAGCCTTCTTGGGCGGGCAAGACGGCCGCGTTGCGCCACGTCCCCGTCTCCCACAAAATCACCTGCCCGTTGCCATCGGCCGAGGCGAGATAATCCCCTTGGGGGTCATAGGCCAAAGCTAAGACCAAGTTGGTGTGTCCACCCGCCAGCGTTTGGGGACTGGGTGGCTCTTGCACCAAATCCCACACCACCACCTGTCGGTCGTTGCCCGCCGAAACGAGCCAGCGGCCGTCGGGGCTAAACGCAAGGGCGTTGATGATGCTGGTGTGCCCCTCCAACAGCACGGGCGGGGCGGATGGGTCGCTGGGGTGGCGGAGCAAAATGGTCGTATCGGAGCCAGCCGAGGCCAGCCAACGGCCGTCGCCGCTCATGGCCACCGCTTGAACGCGGTCGGTATGGCCATACAAATAGCGCACAAGGGCAGGTTTGGCCAGCAACGCATCCAGCAAACTCCCCTGCGCTTCGGTGGTGGGGGCTGTTTGGTACGCCTCGACGGCCAACAACAGGGCAAGGCTCAGGTCGCTTTCCAAGGCCAAGCCCGATTGAATGGCCAACTGTTGCGAAAAGCTGATTTCCAGCAAATCCCGCTCGGCCACGGCCGTGGCTTGCGCCTCTTGGGCGATGGCTCGCGCCGTGAGCGCTTCGTTGCGCTGGCCGAGTGCCCAGACGGCCAAACCGCCCGTCACAAACAAACCCACAACGGCCACAAGGGTCAGAGCGAGGCGCAACCGTTCGCGGGTGCGTTGCTCGCGCTGGCGTTGGGCTTGTTCGGCATCGCGGGCGGCCAAGCTGGCGTGGATGAACTGCGCTTCGGCCGTGTTCAGGGCGGCCGAACGCTCGGCCAGCCATCCTTCCGCTTCGGCCAAGGGCACGCCGCGCAGGAGAGCGCCATCGTCTCGGCCGCTCTCTTGCCATTGGCGCAGGGCGGCTCGCAGTCGCTCTTGCCACGCCCGAAAGGTGCGGTCGGCTTGCATCCAGCCGCGCAATTGCCCCCATGTGCGAATCAGGGCTTCGTGGACGACTTCGGCCGTCTCTTGCCCCTCGGGGTCGCGGTTGGTCACGATGAGGCGGTGGTCGGCCAATTTTTGGACGAGTGGCCAATGCTCTGTGCCGATTTCGGTGCGGCTGGCCACGCGGCGGGTGTCTTCGGTGCCTTCGCCGGGGCGCACCATTTGGGTAAAAATGGCGCGGGCGCGGGCTTGCTCGGCCGCATTTAGCCCCGCCAACACCCCATCGGCGTAGCTGGTGAGTGCCCCTTCCACGCGGCCAATCGCCTCGTAGGTGGCGTGGGTGAGTTGCCCGGCCGCTTGCCGCTCCCAGAGCGTCGTCAGGGCAAATTCGAGGAGGGGCAAATTGCCGGGTTCGCGGCCGACATCGTCCAAAATGCGCTCCACCAAGCCATCTTCAAAGCTGACGCGCTGTTTGTGGGCGGGCTTTTCGATGGCGCGTTGCAACTCCTCCCGCGACATCGGGCCGAGGATGACGAGGCCGCTTTGCAGGGCCTCAGCCAAGGGGCGGTATTCGAGGGCGGGGCCGAGGAAATCGGCGCGGAGGGTGAGCAAGATGTGGCGTTTTTCGGCCACCGAAGCGGCTCCCAGCAGGTGGGCGAGGAACTGTTGCCGTTCGGCGGGGTCGTGGACAAGGGTGAATAGCTCCTCGAATTGGTCGAGAATGAGCAAAAGCGGGCTGGGCAACCGTTCTAAGATGTCGCGCAGGAGGAGGTCGCCCGCCAGCAACGCCTCGGCCAGCTTTTTGCTCTGGCGCAAGAGTTCCTCGGCCGTGGTGTCGGCGGGGGCAAGTTGGTGGGTGAGGGCGGTGGCGAGGGAGGCCAACGGCCGTGCCCCCGGCCGCAGAGACATAATCGCCCACTGCCCCATCTGCCGCAAACGGGGGAGCAAACCCGCCAACACCACCGACGATTTGCCACTGCCCGATGCGCCCAGCAAGCCGACAAGCGGCTGGCTGGTTAGCTGGCTGTACAGGGTTTCGATGGCGCGTTCACGGCCGAAAAAGTAGGGGGCATCTTCTTCTTGGAAGGCGTACAGGCCGCGATAGGGGCTGGCGGGCAGGGGGTGTTGGCCGTGATTCCAGCCGCCAGCGAACTGGCGACGGACACGCCGGGGGCGATGGTCGAAAGCCAATCGGTGGCGGAGATTTGCAACGCTTCGCGCACCGCTTCGGCAAGGGCGGCGGCCGTGGGGTAGCGTTCCTCTGGCTCTTTGGCCAAGGCTGTTAAAATGACCTCCTCGAGGTCGGCCGAAATGTGGGGGGCGACTTGGCTGGGGCGCGGGGGTGGCTCGGAGATATGTTGGAAGAGGATGAGAGGGGTGTTTTGCCCTGCAAAGGGGAGGTGCAAGGTGGCCATCTCGTATAGCACGACCCCGAGGGAGTAGATGTCGGTGCGGCCGTCGAGCGGTTGCCCTTGGGCTTGTTCGGGGGACATGTAGTGGGGTGTGCCCGCTATCATGCCGACTTGGCTGAGGTTGGATTCGCCCAGCGGCCGTGCCAGCCCAAAATCGGCCAGCACCACCTGCCCGCGCTTGGTGAACATGATGTTGGCGGGCTTCACATCGCGGTGAATCATGTCCAGCGAGTGGGCGAAATCGAGCGCACTGGCCACGGCGCTGATGATGCGCAGGAGTTCGAGGGGGGTAAATTCGCTCGCTTCCTGCTGGTGGCGTTCGATTTCGTCACGCAAGGTCGTCCCTTCGATGAGTTCCATGACCATGTAGTTGATGTCCAACTCGGGGTCGTGGTCGAAGTCGAAGACTTGGACGATGTTGGGGTGGCGCAGTTGGGCAATGCTGGCCGCTTCGCGCTCAAAACGGCCGATGAAACCCTCGTCCTCGGCCAAGTGGTGGTGCAAGACTTTGATGGCAACTGCCCGCTGGAGGGTGGTTTGCTGGGCGCGGTAGACGCTGGACATTCCCCCACGGCCGAGACGGGCTTCGAGGTGGTATTTGTTGGCGATGGTGCGGCCGAGGAGGGGCATGGGGGAAGGGGGGATTGCGGAATGGGGAATGCGGATGCGGATTAATTAGCCAATTCACCATTCACAATTATAGCGGGTGGGTTAGAAAATTGACATTTGGGAAGTGCGCCGTGACAATGTGGGGATGCAGACCGATATTTTGTTTGGCCAGTCTTATTTTTTGCATTTTGACCCGAAATTGGCGGCGGCGAATCAGCCTTACCCGCCGTTGGGGACGCTGTATGCGGCTAGTTATGTACGGGAGCAGGGGTACCGTGTGGCCTTGTTCGATGCCATCTTGGCCGAGAGCGAGGCGGAATGGGAGAGGCATCTGCGGCAATACCAGCCCGCGTGGCCGTTTTGTACGAAGACAATTTTAACTACCTCTCCAAAATGTGCTTGTTGCGCATGCGCGAGGCGGCACAGACGATGATTGGCATGGCCAAGGGGCACGGTTGCCCGATTATTGTGGCGGGGTCGGATGCCAGCGACCATTGGGCGGGGTATTTGGCGGCCGGGGCGGATTATGTGCTGTTTGGCGAGGGGGAGGAGACGCTGGCGGAGTTGATGGGGGTGTTATTGCGGGGGGATGAACGGCCGCTCTCGACCATTTTTGGCCTCGCGTATGTGGATGAGGGGGGGCAGGCGCAACGCACGGCCGCACGGCCGCCCATCAAAGCGGTGGATGCGTTGCCCTTTCCCGCGTGGGATTTGGTGGATGTGCCGCGCTATCGAGCCATTTGGCAAGCGCACCACGGGTATTATGCGATGAACATGGTGACGACGCGGGGATGCCCTTACCATTGCAATTGGTGTGCCAAGCCGATTTGGGGGCAGAGGTATAACGGCCGTTCGGCCGCCAATGTGGTGGCCGAACTAGCTTGGCTACGGGCAAATTTTCAGCCGGATTACATTTGGTTTGCCGATGACATTATGGGGCTGAAGCCGGGTTGGTGGGCCGAATTTGCCGATTTGGTCGAGGCGCAGGGGTGCGCGTGCCGTTTAAGTGCCTCAGCCGAGCCGATTTGATTGTGCGCCACGGCGCGGCCGAGGTTTCGGCGCTGGCGCGGGCGGGCTGTGAGATTATCTGGCTGGGGGCGGAATCGGGTTCGCAAACGATTTTGGATGCGATGGAGAAGGGGACGACGGTGGCGCAAATTTATGAGGCGGCCGAAAAACTCCATGAGGCGGGCATTCGGGTGGGCTTTTTCTTGCAATTTGGCTACCCCGGCGAAACCCGCGCCGATATTGAGCAAACGTTGCAAATGGTGCGCGATTGCCAGCCCGATGATATTGGCATGTCGGTTTCGTACCCGTTGCCGGGGACGCGCTTTTACGACAATGTGCGGGAACAGTTGGGGGAGAAACAAAATTGGCGGGATTCGGCCGATTTGGCGATGATGTATCGGGGGCCGTTTGCCACGCCGTTTTATCGGCAGTTGCATGTGGTAATGCATAAGGAGTTTCGCGCCCGCAAGGGGTGGCGGGAGGTGTGGGAGAATCCGCACAAACGGCCGTGGTTGTGGCGGGTGCGGGAGGTGGCGGCCGTGGCGTATCGTTGGCTGACGCTTCCATTAGCCCGTTGGCAACTCAACCGACTTGCCCAATTGCCGCACACGGGTTTGCCGCCTGCGCCGCATATGAGTTTGCAAGAGGCGGCGCGGCCGTCGGTGCAGGATTAGTATTGTAGGGGGGTTGGTGTTGTGGGGGGGGGGGGGGGGGGGGGGGGGGGGGGGGGTGTGGGTGGGAGCGAGGGGGTGGGTGGGGATGCTTGGGGGGGTGACGGGAAATTCGGGAGTGGGGGGAGGGGGGGGGATCGCCGCTTTGTTACCGGGTTCGTGTGAAACAATCGTCGCACCCCATCTTGAATGAACCTTCACCCCGCCGAACGCTTATCTGAACGCAATTGACCCTAAAAACCCATCACAAATGACAAATGACCAATGACAAATGACAAAGGACAAAGAACAAATGACCAGTGACCCTATCGCAACTGCTTTTTCGCGGAAGGCGGCCGTGTATGATGCGTTTGGGGTGGGGCATGAGCAGTTGGCGCGGATGCGGGAGGCGGTGTATGCGGAGTTAGCGGCCGTGGTTCCTGCGGGTGGCCACCTGTTGGAACTCAATGCGGGCACGGGGCTGGACGCGGCCGAGATGGTGGCGCGAGGGTATCGCGTCCATGCCACCGATTTGGCGGAGGGGATGGTGGCGGAGATTGAGCGCAAAATTGGGGCGGGGATGGGGAGCGGCCGACTCACTGCCCAGCAATGTTCGTTTAACACGTTAGACCAAGTAGGGGGGCCTTTTGATGCGCTCTATTCCAATTCGGGCGGACTGAATTGCACGGCCGACTTGGCCGCCGTGTTTGGCCAATTCCCACGCTTGTTGCGGCGCGGCGGGACAGTCACATTGGTCATTATGCCCCCCTTTTGCCCGTGGGAACATGCGTTGTTGCTCAAGAATTGGCGTGTGGCGACGCGCAGGTGGCGGCCGGGGGGGGTGCTGGCGCATGTTGAGGGGGCGCATTTCATGACTTATTACTTCACGCCGCGCCATGTGCTGGCCGCTTTGGGGCCAGCGTTTCGTTTGGTCAGCTTGCGTTCGCTGGCTTTGCTGACCCCCACGGCCGATAATGACCAGTTTGCCCGCCGACGGCCGCGCCTCTACCGCACCCTCGTTGCTCTGGAAACGCCCTTGCTCGGCCGTTGGCCATTTAACCAATGGGGGGATTTTTTTATGCTAACGGCGAGGTTGAATGAGTAATGAGTAATGAATAATGAGTAAAAAGGGTGTTGGTGAAGGTGAGTCTATGACAAAAAAATACTCTCCTAAGACCTCACAGAGGGGCGTTTTTTCAAAATAATGCCCCTCTGAGACCCAACAGGGAGGCATTTTTTCAAAATAATGCCCTCCTAAGACCTCACAGGGAGGCGTTTTTTCAAAATAATGCCCCTCTGAGACCCCCACAGGGAGACGTTTTTTCAAAATAATGCCCCCTCTAGACCCCACAGGGGGCCCTTTTCAAAATAATGCCCCCCTCAGACCCCCGCAACGGATGTTTTCCCGCCACAGTGTAGGCCTGTAGGTAGCAGATAACCAATGACCCATGACCAATGACCACTGACAAAGGACAAATGACCCTCCACCTAATCTGCCCCCACTGTGCCGCCCCACTTAGCACTCACTACTCAGAACTTAGCACTTTAAGTTGCCCATGTGGGCTGGTTTTTGCGCGGGAGGCGGGGGTGTGGCGGATGGTTTTGCCCGAGCGGGCGGCCGAGATAAGCCAGTTCACGGCCGATTATGAGGCCATCCGCACGGCCGAGGGGCGGGGGAGCGACGACCCCGCTTTTTACCGCGCTCTGCCCCATGTGGCGGCCGAGGACGGCCGTGCCCAGTGGTGGCGCGGCCGTGAGCAGAGCTTTGCGGCATTGTTAAAATACGTCGTGGAGCCAATGGGGCGGCCGTTGGTTATAGCCGATTTGGGGGCAGGCAATGGCTGGCTGGCTTATCAATTAACGCGGCGGGGGCATGAGGCGGTCGCGGTGGATTTACTCCTCAACGAGCAAGACGGCCTTGGGGCGCACCGCCATTATGACCACGCTTTCCCCTGTTTTCAGGCGGAGTTTGACCATTTACCCTTTGCCCACGGCCAATTTGATGTGTTGGTTTTTAACGCGTCGTTTCATTACACGGCCGACCCCGTGGCCACATTGGCGGCCGTGCGGCCTTTGCTCAGGGCAGATGGGGTGGTGGTGATTATGGATACGCCAATTTACAGCGCGGCCGCAAGTGGGGCGGAAATGGTGCGCCAGCGGGCGGCGCAGTTCCAAGCGCGGTATGGCCATGCGGGGAGCGCGGCGGCGCATATTCAGTTTTTGACATTTGGGGGGTTGGAGAGGCTCGGCCATTATCGGCTGATTTGGCCCGTGCCCGCGTGGCGACGGGCGGCGCGGCGGGTACGGGTCTGGCTCGGCCGCCAGCGGGAACCGGGGCAGTTCCCGCTGGTGGTTTTGGAGAGGTGAAAGGTGAAAGGTGAAAAGTGAGAAGTTGGATGCGTAGGGCACTTCTCACTTTTTACTTTTCACTTCGCACTCATCGGCCGATAAAGGGCAAGTACAACTGGTTGCCAAACTCGCTGGGGAGCAAGCCGTTGGGTTCGTGGATGCCGACAGAGGGGGGGGCGAGGCGAAAACGTCCCTGATAATCAAGCAAAACAGTTAACAGCACCGCCCCTGCCCCAATACTGGTGGAGTTGCTTTGCAATTGGAAGCCGTTCATCGGCCCACCAATGACGGGGCTGACAAAATAAGGGTCGGCCGCGAAACTTTGGCCGACTTGAGCTTCGGCGGGCACACCATTAGGCCAGTTGTTGTGTTGAAATTGCCAACCAGAGGGGTTGTTGACGTTCAGGGAACGGCCGTTTTGCCCCTCATACAAAATATTGTTTTGGAGCAAAACGTTCTCAGGTTGCTGTTTATTGCTCGGCACAGCATCAAAATTGAGTGCTTCGCGGTGGGTGTTGTAGATAACGTTATAGCCAATGGTCAGGTTGCGGTAGGAGTTCTCGAAGGAGGCGTTGCTATCGTCGTACCAAAAGCCAATCCCATAGCCCGTGCCAGCCACCACATTGTTGGCAATGGTGATGTTGTTGAGCGGCACGGCCGGGTAATCGTACCCTTCGTTGGCCAGCGAAATGCCGTTGGCGGGAATGCCCCGGCTCGGCCGATTGTAGGTGGAGGTGGTCGAGTAGAGATAGTTGCCCAGCACGCGGGTGTTGCGGGTGTTGTCGAGGTAGAGGTTAATGCTGAAGGTGTCGTGGATGCGATTGCCTTCGATAAGCACGTTTTCGGCATGGAGGGGGATGAGTCCTTCGCCCCAACTGTCGTGAATGTGGTTGTTGCGGAAGGTGATGTAACTGGAGGGGGCTTTGGTGGACCACCACACATTGGTGGAAACGGCCGCCGCCCAGCCGCCATTCCCTTCGCCCACGGCCGCGTTTTCGTTTTCCAACACCGCCCGCCAAACTTCATTGCCTTCAAAGATGAGGTAATTGCCCGAGCCACCCATCCCGCGCTTGTAGGTTTCGTGGATGCGGTTGTTGCGCACGGTAATGTATTCTGATTCGTAGGTGCTTAGGCCGCGCCCTGTCGAGTTGCGAATCTCAAACCCCTCAAAAACGAGGTGTTTGGCCGACATGATGTTGATAATGCTGTCGGTGGTGCTGATGCTGGCTCCTGTGCCATCTAAGATGACCGTTTCGCCCCCATGCGGCCGTATCACAATCGGTTGGGCGGCCGTGCCCGTGGCGGTGATGGTTTGTTTGACGGCCGTGTACACGCCGCCCCGCACCGCAACGACATCGCCCGCTTTGGCTTTGCTGGCCGCTTTGCTAATTGTGCGGTAGGGGGCGCTCCATGAGCCATCGCCTGTGCTGTCGCTCCCTTCCAACGAGACGTATAACGTCTTGGCCAGAATTTCTTCTGTTTCGGCGTAACTCGGCCGTGCCGATGTGCCAATCCACCCGCCCAAACCAACCAGTAACAAAAACAACAACGAAAGGGTTCTAAGTTTGAGTGCCATGTTCGCTTTCCTTTTCCTTCTACTTTCCTGCTCGTGGCACAAGGCGAACCAGAGCAGGTGCTTAAGTCACCTACAACTGATTCGGCTATGCCATTGTGTAGATAGATGGCTGAAAATGGGTCAGCCGCCTTGGTGTAAATAGAGGGTTGTGTGGGGTCTGTGCTTGTTTGCCCACAAGCACAGGACAACCATCTGCCCCGCATTGTAGGGGGGCGAACCAACGCGCTTTGTAAACTAGGCTACTAAAACGGGGGTGGTGGTACTAAAGTATCAGGTGGGGAAGGGGGTATAATGGGTTATTCGTTACTCGTTATTTCTTATTCCGCAATCCGCATTCCCTATTCCACAATCTCATTATGTCTTTTGAATGGCTCAACCAGTTTCACAGCAATATGGAAAAGCCCGCCAACTATGCCGAGAAGACGTTGGCGGCGTATAAGCTCGGCATGAAGGCCAAAGGCTCCATCGTGGGGGTGCGAATTGTCGTCCACCCCGACTGTTGCCCCGCCTGCCGCGCCCTGCTCGACCCTGACCACATCTACCACCCCGACGAGGCCCCCCACTTGCCGCCCGCTGAGTGCGAACGCGGCCGTGGTTGCCTGTGCGTTTATCGCCCCGTGATGAAATACGAAGTTGAAGAAGAGGGAGATGCACCCGCATGAAAGTCATTGTGACAGGGGCGACAGGCTTTGTGGGGGGGGCGTTGGTGCGGGCGTTGGTGGCGCGGGGGGATGAGGTAACGGCCGTGGCACGGCCGTCGGCCGACCGCACCGTGCTGGCAGATGTGCCCGTGCGCTGGCTAACGGGCGATGTGACCCAACCCGACAGCCTCGCAGGGCAATTTGCTGGCGCAGACGCGCTCATTCACGCGGCGGGGATGTTGGGGCAGGCGGGCGTACCCGAAGCGGCCTATACCCAATTGAATGTGGAGGGGACGCGTCATGTATTGGCCGAGGCGGCACGGGCAGGCATCGGCCGTGTTGTCCATGTTGGCAGTCCGGGGGTGCTCGGCCCCATTGCGGGGCCACCCGCCACCGAAGAAGCTCCTCTCGCCCCGAGCAACGCTTATGAGCGGAGCAAAGCTGAAGCTGAGCGCATCGCCTTAAAAGCGGCCGAGGCTGGCTTGCCTGTGGTCATTGTGCGGCCTGAATTTGTGTATGGGGTGGGGGATTTGCACGTTTTGGGGCTGTTCCGCACGGTTCAGCGCGGCCTCTTTTTCTATGTGAATGGCGGCCGTGCCCTCTGCCATCCCACCTACATTGGGGATGCGGTGGCGGGGACGCTATTGGCTTTGGATAGCGGCCGTGCGGGGCAGATTTACCATCTGTGTGGCCCCCAGCCCGTCACGTTTCGGCAGTTGGGGGAGGCGTTGGCGGATGGGTTGGGGGTGCGGCGGCCGTGGCTGAGTGTGCCACGGCCGTTGGCGTGGGGTGGGGCGGCGGTGTTGGAGGGGTTGGGCAAGGTGCTGGGGGTTCGGCCGCCCATCGGCCGTGCGGGCATCGAGTTTTTCAGCGATAGCCGCCACTTTTCCTTCGCCAAAGCCCACCGCGAACTCGGCTACACCCCTGAAACAACGCTGGCGCAAGGGGTGGCGCAGACGATTGCTTGGTATCGGGAAAAGGGGTTACTGGTAAGTAAGTGAAAAGTGAAAGGTGGGGTGCACGTGCACACCACTTAACTATAACCATCACTCCCTACCTCCTCTTTCCCTACGGTCGTATCACAGCAGGCAAGAAAATGGTGGCGGGAGCCGCACCACCATCCACCCCAAACGGCGCACCACTGGCCGTGGCCAAAGCCACATTGCCCGACGCATCCACCGCCTGCACAAAATACTCCACCACCCCAAACGGCGCAATCACACTCCCCCGCGCCAAATCATCAATATCGGCCGCGCCCAGCTCCGCCCGCAACCAACTGCGCTGGCCCTGACCCCGATACAGAATCACCACCCGCTCCACCCCACTCGTCTCATCCGCCACCTCCACCTCAAACTCGAGGATGTTGCCCGTCAGGGTGGCCGAGGTGCGGAAAATCTGCGGCGCAATAAAGTCCGTCTCCTCAAACGGCGTGCTGTACACCTCTAATTGCATTGAGTTGTAGCGCCGCAGAACCCCCACGGTGGCCGCATCCTCCTCCACATTGGTCGCCAAAAACTGAGCAGGCACGACCACCAAGCGCTGGAGCAACTCCCCTTGCACCGTCACCAAATGGTTGTTGCTGGCCACACTGCTGGGATACCAGTTGGGGAAGGGGTAGCTGTTCTCTTCAATGAGGGTGTTCGCTTCGGAGATAACGCTGGTGACAACAGGGTCGAAGTCGAGCCAATCGCTGAAGGTGCCCCCCAAGAGGAGCACGCCATGCACCAAGCCGTTGTCGGGGCTGGCTATCGCGGTGGTGTGGAGGGGCAGAATCGGACGGCCGCCTGTGGCCAACACCTGCCCGTTTTGCCCTGTTACGGTGACATACGTCCCCCGCGCCTCTTGGTTTTCTTCATAGCCAAAGGTCAGGTGGTAGGGGGTGATGCTCGTCGCTTGGGGGGCGCGGGGGCTGGCTAGGTTTAGGTTGAGCCGTGGCTCGGCCCACACAGCGGGTGGGTTGGGCATGGTGATGCGTTGCATGGGCAGGCCGTACAGGGTCATGATGGCCAGCACTTTTTCGTCGTAGTTGCTGAAGGTGCCTGCGGCCGTGCTGGTGTAGTACTCCTGCTTGGCCTTGCGCAGGGCGAGGCCGATTTCGGGGGTGTGCCCCAACTCGTCCACAAAGGTGACCATTAACCGTTCGGAGTAGGCAATCAGGTCGCTATCGCCGTAGCCGTAGCCCGTGTTGCCCATGAACATCGCCCCTTGCTGGAGGTAGCTCTGCGCCCAGTCAGCCCCTTGCTGGGCGGTGGGGGCATTGGCATCGTCCACGTTCAGCCC
The DNA here is from genome assembly GCA_016711405.1 of Candidatus Hadersleviella danica. Classification (GTDB taxonomy): domain Bacteria; phylum Chloroflexota; class Anaerolineae; order Promineifilales; family Promineifilaceae; genus Hadersleviella; species Hadersleviella danica. The sequence continues at coordinate 169,377 of JADJSZ010000004.1, forward strand.
CGAGTGGCACCCGACGGTGAAGATGAAGCTGTTGCTGTAATCTAGCCCCTGCCCCGCCACCGCATCGGCATAGACGAAGGGGATGTTGGGCAAGTCGGGGGTGTTGGGGAAGAAGCTGTAGTGGGTGAAGTGGGAGTTGAGCGAGACGAGGGCTGGCCCTGAGGTGAGCTGGGCGATGAGGGCGTTGTAGTCGGTGTCTACCCAGTCGTTGTTGATGAGGCTGTCATCGACGCTGACACCGTAGCTGGTCAGGCTGTCGCGAATCGCTTCGGCCTCGTCTATCACAAAATCGTAGCCTGTGACGAGGGCATCGTTGGCCACAAAGCTGTTACCCGCCAAGAAGCTGTCGAGGGTGACAATCATGTCGGCGGGGGTTTCGATGAGGCGGCCGAGGCCGTATTGGGGCAGGTAGAGTTCACGCCCCTTGAAGGGTTGGGGCAGAACGCCTGCGTAGTAGTCGTCGCTGAGGATGTAGCGGTAGCGGAAGGCGGCGTTGAGCTGAACGTGGGTGGCTACATCGGCCGCGTAAGTCCGTTCGTTGGCCACCAGTGCTTCGTCGCGCAGGCGGCGATGGGGGATGATGCGGTCATCGCCGACGATGACGATGTACTCGAGATTGGGGTAGGCGGGCAGGGTGTCGTAAAGCAGGTTTTTGATGAGGTGGGCGACGTAGTTGGCCGCTTGGGGGTTGTTGGTTTGGCTGTCCCACAGGGCATATGCGTCCACGATTTGGGAGTAGTTGCTGAGGTCGATGATGGTGCCGACGACGCTACTTTGGTTGCGGAAGTTGGTTAGTTTGGCGGAGAGGCCGCTGGTGGTGTAGGCGTTGGCGCCATAAAACTGGTTGATGCGCCCCGAGTTGACCAAGATGATGGTTTTGACGCTGGTGTTGGTGGCGGGGGTGGGAAAGGTGTAGCTCAGCACGTCGGTGATGATGGGCTGGGGTTCGTCGGGGGGGATGATCTCGAGGTTGAGGTTGAAGGGTTCGCCTAAGGATTCGAGTTCGCGGGGGATGACGCCAAGGTAGTAGTTGCCTGCTAGTTCGTGGACGTTGTAGTAGATTTGGTTGCCAAAGATGGTGCCTGAGGGGGCGAGCCAGACGAGGGTTCCAAGGTTGCCCATCTGGCCGAGGTTGCCCATCTGGCCGAGGTTGCCCATTTGGCCGAGGTTGCCCATTTGGCCGAGGTTGCCCATCTGACCGAGGTTGCCCATCTGGCCGAGGTTGCCCATCTGACCTAAGTCGGTTAGGTTTCCAAGGTTGCCCATCTGGCCGAGGTTGCCCATCTGGCCGAGGTTGCCCATTTGGCCGAGGTTGCCCATCTGGCCTAAATTGGCGATTTGGCCGAGGTCTTTGATTTGGCCTGTTTCTTCGTCGATGGTGGGGGCGAAGAGGTACATGTCGTAGGCGACGTCGCTGGTGAGGGTGAGGAGATGGTGGCGCCTGCGCTTTCGACGGGGATGATGAACCAGTTGCGGTCGCGGATGCCTTTCGGCCGTGCTGGTCAGGGGCACACCTGCATCGAGGGGTTCGGCCGCCCCGCGTGTGCCGTTCCCTGCTTCGAAGGCGCCGATGTCGCACAGCCCGTCGGTGCGCGCTTTGCCCGCGTTGGTCGCGTTCAGGGCAGGTGGCTCCCCCTCCGTCTATGGCTGGGCTACTTGGTTGCAGGGCGTGCGTCAGGGTTCGGCCCCCGTTGTTCTGCAGGGGTTCCAACCCAGGGTCACCGATGATGTTCCCTGTGCTATCCCCCGTTATCGTGCAATCCGTGACCGAGGTGAAGATATTGAATCCGAGTGAATTAAATGTACCGTAACAATCTGCTCCTAAATCAGATTGATTGTGGGCGACAATGGTGTTGTATAACGTGACATTGGCCGAGGCATTGCCCAAACCACCACCTGTGCTAACACTCACGGAGGCGGCCGTGTTGCTGACAATGGTCGAGTTAGTGATGAAAACAGTTGACTCTATCGCCTCTAACCCACCCCCTGAGCCATCTAAAGAGTGGTTGTGGCTAAGCGTGGTATTAGCCAGATGGAGACTTGCTCCACTTTCAATGAAAATAGCCCCACCACTACCCGATCCAACATTGTTATAGGCCATTGCCGAGCGAGTAAAATGTGCCTCGGCCGAGGGACTCCCCACGTACACCGCCCCCCCATGAAGTGAAGCACTGTTGTTTTCTAGCACTACTTGATTCGCCACAAGGGTGCTTCCTGTTTGGTAAATGCCACCTCCAAAGCCTGCTTCATTGTTAAAGAGGTACAGGCGATTTAAGGTTGTTGTAATTCCAGGCGACCCATTAATGGTGATTGCACCACCTCCACCTAATGAGCCAAACGCATCTGTACCACGGGTTATCCATAAATTTTCAACCACGACAGGAGCATCAATCACATTCAGGATAAGCCCTTGTCCTTGATAGTCTGGGTCTAACACAGTGGGAAATAGGGTTGGGTCAGAAATTTGCCAATTACTCGGGCTATAACCCCCGCGCAGAGTAAACGGAAATGGACTGGAAATATAAGCAATAGCAGGGTAGGCACTCGCAAAATCAACTTCGTTGCAATAACCTGCAATACGTACCTCAAAGGTGCCGATTTGGTCGGCCGTATTAATTGCCTCTTGGACTGTGTTGTATACCGTTTGCCCTTGGTCGGGAGTGGCATAGCAGGTTGGTTGCGGCCGATAAACCGCCACATTATTCGCTAAAACGGCCGAACTCCCCACATCTGTAAACTGCCCACCTACATAGACATCCCCTGTATTCGAATCAGCATACAATGCATAAACATGGCCATTGGGGGTTCCCTCAGGCAAAGCTTCCCAGCCATTGTCCCATTTGGCTAAATAACTGGTTCCCGGCACACCTCCTGCATTTGTAAAACTCCCACCCACATATAAACTACCATCGGGGTGGAGGGCTAACGCATACACTTCACCACCTGTCACACCACTTCCCAATGGTAGCCAAAACTTACCATCCCACATGGCTACGCCAGCCGCTGGTGTGCCACCACCTACAGAAGTAAATGTCCCCCCAGCATAAACGATGGCATCATTGTCTATCACAATGGCATTCACTTGTCCATTGTCAACGCCTCCACCAACGGGTTGCCAATTGGAGCCATTGTAGCGAGCAAGGCGGGCCGTATTGGCGACACCGCCTGCCACTGTGAAAGAACCACCCACATACACATCATTAAAAGCAGGGTTTAGAGCCACATCCAATACATTTACAGGGGAAACGCCAATTCCCAATGTGCTCACATCTTGCAGGGCAGAAAAAATAGACCCTGAATCAGTATAGCGTGTTACCCCATTGACATTAATTTGGCTGTCGCCAGCTTGTAAAAATTGTCCCCCAAAATAGATGTTGTTGCTGGCATCTATGGCCAAGGAATTGCCAATCGCACTGATGACATGATAACTGGGGGTAGGGTCGAGCCATTGCCACTGGTTGCCATCCCATTTTGCCCCACCGCCTCGAAATGCCGTTGGCAAGCCCCCCACGGTATTGATGTCCCCTGTAATAAAAAGTTGCCCCAGACTATCAATGGTTAAATCATTGACATGCCCTCCACTGGCCAACCCTGTAGCAGATGGCCCTGTAAACCCAGCCCAATCCGCGCCATCCCACAAAGCTATATCATTCACTGTCACCCCACCCGCCGTAACAAAATCGCCCCCAACATAGAGGACATCATTATGCCACTTTAAGGTTTTCACAACGCCGCTGGTTCCTGTGCCTGATAACCCAGTGAAGACAGACCATGCTTGGGTGGGGGGCATCACGGCCGTTGCTTCCCCTCCCACAGGCGCGGCCGAAACCTCCTTAAAAAGCATCAAAATAACTGCACCTAAAACAGAAAATATGAGGACGATATTGGCCAAATAACCTTGCTTCATTTTCAACTCCTTTATCTTTGTGTGGCGGAGGGCAAATTAGCTCCCCAATAGGACTTTAAGGCTACACGATAATACAAATTTAACTTCTCTGCTAGTCCAAACCAGTATTTTTAACGGCCTTTTCTCAGCCATTCCCAATCTTCTCACCAGCTCATTACCTGCTTGTAACCAGATAGATTAGAATGGAGCCATCTGCAAATTCACACCACCCACCTATGACAAGCATTGCCATCCCAACCATCAAAACACTTTATCCCCTTGCCTTAGCGGAAGGAGAAGGCGTAGGCACGGCCTACGAATACGTTGCCAAGCGGCTCGTTTTGCGGCCGTGGCTCAACAAACAACCCACTCCTAAGCACATCCTCCTCGCTGGTTTGCCCCAAAAATATGGCTCCAGTCTCGATTTTTTCTTGCTCGCCCATGAACTAGGCGCACAATTGACTATCGCCGAGACCGACCCAGCTCTCCTTGCCAAAGCCGAACGCGCCTTGAAGAATATTCAGCAAAAGGGGCAATGGCGCACCTTACGGCCGCGTTGGCAATTGCTCAATAGCTGGTCAGATTTAGGTGGGCAACAATTTGAGGTGGCTTTTTGCTCCGAGGTATTGCAACGCTTACCTCAGGCGGAACGGCCGTCTTACGTGCAAGCCATTCAGCAGGTCGTCGGCCGTTGGGCACTCTTTTGCCCCAACGCGGATAACGCCGCACACCTTAATCTCAGTGGGCTGGGAGGCGTTGGATTAGCGGAAGTGCAGGCTCTCTTCCCCCAATGCCCCGCCCACTATATTGATATGCCCCCCTTCCCACCGGGCATTACCCGTACCGATAGCCAGCGGGAACAAGCAACGAGTGGCACTGCGGAAGCCATCGCCATGTGGGGGCTGGGCTATTATGCACGGGCGGAAAAATGGCTCCCCACGGCCGTGCGTCGCCGTTACGCCCACATCGTCTACGCCTTGTGGGGGTGATTAGGTTATTCGTTATTGGGGTATTGGCTATTGGGGTGCTAACCCAATAACCAATCTCCCCCTACCGCTTGCTCCAATAACGCCACACCCCATTAACCGTCATCTCAGGAGCATTAGAGAGAGCCAACGTCGCAAATGCTTCTTCACTCACCCCAGCCGCCATTGCCCGCGCCCGATACCATTCCCTATATTCCACGGCCGTTTGTTCAGCCGTTACACCAGCCACCATCCGTTCCCGCACAAATTCAGCCACCTCACCAATGAGCACTCGCACCCCCTGCAACTGCGCGGCCACGTTCTCCACCCGACCAAAATGGGTTGGGTAAATGGCTATAAAATCGGCCGCCAACAACCTGTCCAACGAAGCACGCCACACTTCTAAATCAAATTCAGGTGGTGGGGTGGGCGCATCTACCAAACTAAAACCGGGCACACGAGTTCCCGCGACATCCCCTGTAAACGCAATTTTGCCCAGCACAAAGGCCATATGATGCAAGGCGTGTCCAGCCGTTTCCCACACCTCAAATTGCAAGCCCCCCAACTTCAACACATCCCCCTCATGCAATTCGGTTAATTGACCAGCGGGCACGGGCAACATTTCTCCCCACATGCGCTCCATTTGGTCACCATAAATGCGGGTGGCGCTGGCCATTAATTTGCTAGGGTCTATGAGGTGGCGTGCCCCAAAATGATGCACATAGACATGCGCCCCTTGCCGTGCCCACCACCCCGCCGCTCCTGCATGGTCGAGGTGGATGTGGGTTAGCAACACATGGCGCACATCTTCTACCTTATAACCCAGCGACTGCAAGGCAGATTGCGCGGCCGTAAGCGTTGAACCCGGTCCTGTTTCGATCATGACTAGCCCGTCATTGCTCTCTAATACATAGGAGGCGATGACCAGCGGCCGTCCCAAATAATGTAAATCAATCGTCTGTACTTCAATCATTATTCACCTCAAAACCCCAATTTTCACTCCATTCTACCCTATCGGTCAGCATTTATGCCTGATTTCCTCGAGAAGAAAAGCCATGTTCACGTTGGGTTCACGGATTTCTTGACAAGCCACGTGCCAGTGGCTATACTTCTCTTCGTTGTGCAGGAAAAGACATTATGTCAACTAAACCTCCAGCCAGCAGTTAAAAAAAGGTTTCACCAAATCCTTGACAGGCTAAGCGAAAAAAGAGTAATATCTCACTTCGCTGATACGGAGCCAGCAAGACTGGAAAGAGTAACAACTCCAAACACTCACCAACCTGCACGGTCAAGTTGCCATGCAGGTTTTAAAGTGCGAAAAAACAGTCTGATTCGGTGAAAAAGCAAAGCGACCAAAAAGTTGACAAGCAACACGAAAGCAGATACACTTTCCAGCCACGTCAATCAAAAGGCGCAGGGGAAAACCCAACAGCACGTTAACAACTGAAGAGTGATAGAAACTTACTTGGATTGAAAAATCCACAACCCTTTGAGTAAGTACAAACACTAGATCACGGATCTAAACGGCCATTAAGTTGGTCGAAAACTTTCTATACGGAGAGTTTGATCCGGGCTCCAGGATGAACGCTAGCGGCGTGCCTAACGCATGCAAGTCGAACGGTAAGCCCTTCGGGTATAGAGTGGCGAACGGGTGAGTAACACGTAGGTGACCTGCCTCAGAGAGGGAACAACCATTGGAAACGATGGCTAATACCCCAGATGTCTAGTTGGCTAGAAAGACTAGACTAAAGCTTTTGCGCTCTGAGAGGTATGCGGTCCATCAGCTAGTTGGTGAGGTAATGGCTCACCAAGGCGAAGACGGATAGGGGGCGTGAGAGCGCGACCCCCACACTGGTACTGACACACAGATCAGATACCTACGGGTAGCAGCGCGAGGAATATTGCGCAATGGGGGAAACCCTGACGCAGCAACGCCGCGTGGAGGACGAAGGCCTTCGGGTTGTAAACTCCTTTTCTAAGGGAAGAGAAAGGACGGTACCTTAGGAATAAGGCCCGGCTAACTACGTGCCAGCAGCCGCGGTAATACGTAGAGGTAAAGCGTTATCCGGTTTATTGGGCGTAAAGCGCGTGCAGGCGGTTTCGTCAGTCGGATGTGAAAGCTCTCGGCTCAACTGGGAGAGGCCATTCGAAACTGCGAAACTAGAGGTTGGTAGAGGTGAGTGGAATTCCCGGTGTAGCGGTGAAATGCGTAGATATCGGGAGGAACACCAGAGGCGAAAGCGGCTCACTGGGCCACACCTGACGCTCAGACGCGAAAGCTAGGGGAGAGAACGGGATTAGATACCGCGGTAGTCCTAGCCGTAAACGATGTCAACTAGGCGTAGGAGGTCGTAAGACCTTCTGTGCTAAAGCTAACGCGATAAGTTGACCGCATGGGGAGTACGGCCGCAAGGCTAAAACTCAAAGGAATTGGCGGGGCCGCACAAGCAGCAGGCGTGTGGTTTAATTCGAGGCAACGCGAAAAACCTTACCAAGGTTTGACATGTACATGGTAGAGAACGGAAACGGGATCGACCCTTCGGGGAGTGTACACAGGTGCTGCATGGCTGTCGTCAGCTCGTGCCGTGAGGTGTTCGGTTAAGTCCGCTAACGAGCGCAACCCTCATCGTTAGTTACAAGTGTCTAGCGAGACTGCCAGTGATAAGCTGGAGGAAGGTGGGGATGACGTCAAGTCAGCATGGCCTTTATATCTTGGGCTACACACACGCTACAATGGCCAGTACAATGAGTAGCGAAACCGCGAGGTGAAGCCAATCTCGTAAAGCTGGTCTCAGTTCGGATTGTAGGCTGCAACTCGCCTGCATGAAGTCGGAGTTGCTAGTAACCGCGCGTCAGCATAGTGCGGTGAATACGTTCCCGGGTCTTGCACACACCGCCCGTCACGTCATGGAAGTTGGCAACGCCTAAAGTCGGTGGGCTAACCGCAAGGAAGCAGCCGCCTAAGGCGGGGTCGGTAACTGGGACGAAGTCGTAACAAGGTAGCTGTAGCGGAAGCTGCGGCTGGATCACCTCCTTTTAAGAGAACTGGTTGGTCGAGAGACTGACTAGGAAATAAGGGGTTGGGTAAGTTTCTATCACTCTTCAGCGGTTAACGTCGTTGGTGCGGAAAAAAGAATTTAAGCTGTTTCATCAGCGACTAATTCTGCGTTTAGTAAGTCATCACATTAAAAGTTAAAAAGCAGGTTCAAGTCTTTAATGAAATTATTAAAGACCAAGCAAGGGCCTATAGCTCAGCTGGTTAGAGCGTTCCTCTGATAAGGGAGAGGTCGTTGGTTCGAGTCCAACTAGGCCCACCTAAGCAATGAGCAATAACTCACTAAACAATGAACAAAAAATATTTGTTCATTGTTAATTGTTAATTGTTAATTGAAAAGGGGACGTAGCTCAGTTGGGAGAGCGCCGCCTTTGCAAGGCGGATGTCAGGGGTTCGAGTCCCCTCGTCTCCACAGTTTGAGTCATAGCCAAGTCAATTCATCTATATGAACCCACAGCAAGGTAAGAGATAAAGCACAGGCCAATCGAGATACCCAAGAGGTAGCTCGGCCGTGTGCGCCGAGCTTTTTTGTTCTTATAGGCAAAATGGTAAAGTGAATTTCATTCACAATTACCCATTAAACATTCACAATGACTAATTAAACAGTTTGACCTCCAATTTGTGAGCACGAGCAAAAGTTCGTGACCAGAAATTAGTGGCCAAGCGCCATTAAGTGAGCGGTGGAAACACCACTCAGGCACATTTACAGCTGAATATATTGCGAAGAAAGCGCATGAAGACGCGGGTTCTCCATAACAGAGTAGTAAGCTACTAAGAGTGTACGGAGGATGCCTTGGCGCCAAACGCCGATGAAGGACGTGGTACACTGCGAAAAGTCTCGGGGAATCGTGTACAGATGTTATATCCGAGAATTTCCGAATGGGGAAACCCACTGCGGGTTTATGCCGCAGTATTCTGTTCTGAACACATAGGGACAGAAAGGGAGCGAAGCGAACTGAAACATCTAAGTAGCTTCAGGAAAGAAATAATTCTCCTAGTAGTGGCGAGCAGACAGGGGGAAAGCCCAAACCATTTTGCATGTCAAAATGGGGTTGTAGGCATCGCGCATAGGAGTAAAAAGTTATTTGGTAATGGAATGGTGTGGAAAGGCCAACCAGAGAGGGTGACAGTCCCGTATATGAAACCAAGTAGCCTCCTGCGATGTACCTGAGTACAACGGGACACGTGGAACCCTGTTGGAATCTGGGCGAATACCGCCTAAGGCTAAATACGTTTGGCGACCGATAGCGAACTAGTACCGTGAGGGAAAGGTGAAAAAGACCCCTAGTGAAGGGGAGTGAAATAGAACCTGAAACCGTACACTTACAACCCGGTCAGAGCACGATGGCGCAAGCCCGTGTGATGGCGTGCCTTTGGAGAATGAGCCAGCGAGTTAATCTCAGTGGCAAGGTTAAGTCAGAGACAGACGGAGCCGTAGCGAAAGCGAGTCTGAAAGGGCGCCAAGTCGCTGGGATTAGACACGAAACCAGGTGAGCTACCCATGGGCAGGCTGAAGCGAGTGTAAAGAGCTCGTGGAGGGCTGAACTCACTAATGTTGCAAATTAGGGGATGACCTGTGGGTAGAGGTGATATGCCAATCGAACTTGGAGATAGCTTGTTCTCTCCGAAATAGCTTTAGGGCTAGCGTTGCGCGTTTACTGTTGGGGGTAGAGCACTGAATAGGCTAGGGGGCGCAAGCACCAAACCTAATCAAACTCCGAATACCAGCAGTTTAGAGCGTGGCAGTCGGACTGCGTGAGATGAGTTTCGCAGTCGAAAGGGAAACAACCCAGACCGCCAGCTAAGGTCCTCAAATCTATGCTAAGTGGGAAACGATGTGAGAGTGTTTAGACAGCCAGGAGGTTGGCTTGAAGCAACCACCCTTTAAAGAGTGCGTAATAGCTCACTGGTCAAACGCTCTTGCGCGGAAAATGTAACGGGGCTCAAGCATACAACCGAAGCCACGGATCGTGATTTATCGCGATGGTAGGAGAGCGTTGTGTGGGAGATACAAGCATTACCGAAAGGAGATGTGCAGCTACACAAGTGAGAATGCTGGCATGAGTAGCGTAAAACATGTGAGAACCATGTTCCCCGAAAGCCTAAGGTTTCCGACGGAAGGTCAATCCGCGTCAGGTTAGTCGATACCTAAGCTGAGGCCGAAAGGCGTAAGCGATGGACATCGGGTTAATATTCCCGAACCAGGTATGTGGAGCGATGCGAGGACGCAATTTGGTAGGCCAGCCCCTTATTGGATTGGGGTTCCAAACGGTTAGGTCATTGAAGACGGTAGGTAAGTCCGCTGTCTGAGACTGAGCCGTGACGGCGGTGCCTAAGAGCCAGAAGTGGTCGAGCCAAGTTGCCAAGAAAATCCGCTAAGCGATGAAGTGTACCTGCCCGTACCGCAAACCGACACTGGTAGGCGAGTTGAAGATACTAAGGGAACGAGAGAACCCTCGTTAAGGAACTAGGCAAAATACCCCCCGTAACTTCGGGATAAGGGGGGACCCTGCGGGTGAATAGCCTGTGGGGTCGCAGAGAAATGGCTCTTCCAACTGTTTATCAAAACACAGGTCTCTGCAAAGTCGAAAGACGATGTATAGGGGCTGACGCCTGCCCAGTGCTGGAAGGTTAAAGGGAGGTGTGCAAGCACTGAACTGAAGCCCCAGTGAACGGCGGCCGTAACTATAACGATCCTAAGGTAGCGAAATTCCTTGTCGGGTAAGTTCCGACCCGCACGAATGGCGTAACGACTTGGGCACTGTCTCAACAAGGGACCCGGCGAAATTGAAGTATGTGTAAAGATGCGTATTACCCGCAGCAGGACGGAAAGACCCCGTGGAGCTTTACTATAGCTTGCCATTGGGTTGAGGTGCACTTGTGTAGGATAGCTGGGAGGCTGTGAAGCTGGGACGCTAGTCTCGGTGGAGCCAATGTTGAAATACCAGCCTGGTGTACTTTGGCTCTAACCTGTGGCTTATCGGGCATGGGGACATTGTCTGGTGGGCAGTTTGACTGGGGCGGTCGCCTCCGAAAGAGTAACAGAGGCGCCCAAAGGTTGGCTCAGGCTGAATGGAAACCAGCCGCAGAGTGTAAAGGCAGAAGCCAGCTTGACTGCGAGACTTACAAGTCGAGCAGGGACGAAATCGGGCTTAGTGATCCTACGGTTCCGAGTGGAAGGCAGTGGCTTACCGGATAAAAGCTACCCCGGGGATAACAGGCTAGTCTTGTCCAAGAGTTCACATCGACGACAAGGCTCGGCACCTCGATGTCAGCTCATCGCATCCTGGGGCTGGACAAGGTCCCAAGGGTTCGGCTGTTCGCCGATTAAAGCGGTACGTGAGCTGGGTTCAGACCGTCGTGAGACAGGTCGGTCTCTATCCGCTGTGGGCGCAAGGGATTTGAGAAGGGTTGCCCCTAGTACGAGAGGACCGGGGTGAACGAACCGATGGTGTGCCAGTTGTGGTGCCAACCGCATTGCTGGGTAGCTACGTTCGGAATGGATAACCGCTGAAAGCATCTAAGCGGGAAGCCAGCTTCAAGATGAGATCCCTTACTAGGTCAACTAGGTAAGACCGCTAGAAGACTACTAGCTTGATAGGCGGCAGGTGTAAGCACAGTAATGTGTGTAGCTAAGCCGTACTAATGGTCGAGGGCTTACACTTTGTTGTGGAGAATCGGGCGGCTTGATGGGCTTGTAAGCAATATATTCTGCTCTCTTTTGTAAAATGAGAGGGTGTTTTGGTGATTTGAGCGGCGGGGGTACACCTGGTTCCATCCCGAACCCAGCAGTTAAGCCCGCTAGCGCCGATGGTACTTGGAGGGCGACTTCCTGGGAGAGTAGGTCATTGCCAAAACACCCTCTTTTTTTGTTGCTTGGTTTCGGGTTTTTCGCCTGAAACATGGCTTGCCATACATGGCTTACAATATAATACTCTTTCAAGCACGCCTCTCAGCGTGCTTTTTTGTTAGTTGGTAATTTAGCCAAGTTTCTAGGAAATGGTGTCATTTTATGTTTGCCGAATATGGTCATCTTTTGCGGCACAATGCCAATTATCGCTATTTGTGGTATGGATATGTTGTGAGCCAACTAGGGGATTGGTTTAATCTTATTGCCTCGGCCGCTTTAATTACCCGTGTGACCAGCGCGGGAACTGCGCTTAGTTACCTTTTCTTGGCCCGCTTTTTGCCGCAATTTGTGTTCAGCCCTTTTGCGGGGATGTTGTCTGACCAGTATGACCGCCGCAAAGTGATGATTGTGTCGGATATTCTGCGGGCGATCACGGTGCTGGGCTTTTTGTTGGTACGGGAGCCAAGCCAAATTTGGTTGTTTTACTTGCTGACGATTTTGCAATTTGTGTTGAGTGCCTTGTTTGTGCCCGCTCGCTCGGCCGTATTGGCGAACATTGTCTCGCGCAAGGAATTGGTGGCGGCGAATGCGCTGGATAGCGTGACATGGAGCACCATGTTGGCGGTGGGGGCGATGCTGGGTGGCGTGGCCACGGCCGTTTTTGGGATTGAGACCGCCTTTATTTTAGATGCCTTGACTTTTATCTTATCGGCGTGGTTGATTGCGCGGATTAAATTGCCTGTGGATCTCAATGCGCCTGTCGTTGAGCGAGGGTATGGCTGGCTCGAGATGATTGGCGGTGTGCAGTATTTGCGACTAGAGCCAATCCTTTTTGGCGTGGTGCTGGCGAAAGCAGGGGGGGCGTTGGTGTGGGGAGCCATCAATGTTTTAGAGGTAAACTACGCCAAGCAAATTTTCCCTTTGCCTATTTTTCCCGGTGTGGAGGGTGATGTCCTGACTTTGGCCATTATCTATGCTTTGAGTGGGGTAGGGACGGGGTTAGGCCCGATTTTGGTGCGGCATTGGTTGGGGGATATGACCCCGCAAATGTTGTGGGGGATTGCGCTGGGTTTTGGGTTGTTGGCGGCCGGGATTCTTGCCTTGGCCGTGGCACCCACCTTGAGCTTGTTTTTGGTGGCTACGCTGTTTCGCACAGTTGGTTCGGGGGTGTTGTGGGTTTTTTCGGCCGCTCTTTTGCAATCGGTAGTGCCCGATAAAGTGCGCGGCCGTGTTTTTGCCTTTGAGTTCGCTCTGCTGACCCTCACCCAATCTATTTCCATTTATTGGGCGGGTGCGGCACAAGATTGGTTGGGGTGGGATGTGCGCTTGGTGACCCTTTCGATGGGGGGATTGGGTACGGCTGTCGCCTTGTTGTGGCTTATTTTCGTTTGGCAAGTTCGGCATAAACCCTTTGTCGTTATGGCTAATTCGCCCCCATTTTTAACTGTTATAAAATAAGGGTTGCAAGCCCAATTACTTTTGGATGACTATTTAACAATCATGTTTCAAGCCACCTTTACCATTTCGGACGGAGGACTGAGGACAAGGGACTGGAGTTCACAAGCGTCCCAAGTCCCTTGTCCCCAGTCAAAATTTGTAAAGATTCTCTCCTGAGAGCAGTGAATCCTGCTACTATTTTCCAATTATGTTTCAAGCACTTATTTTCGATTTCGACGGCGTTATTATCAACACCGAAATGGCGGATGTGGAAGCATGGCGGACGATTTACGGCCGTTACGGACACGAATTCCCACTCGCTCTGTGGCAACAAAATATCGGCTCACACACTGTGTTTGACCCCCTAGAGGAACTGGTGGCGCGGGCAAACGGAGCTGTGGATCGGCAAGCCATCCAACAAGCATTTGAGACGCTCGACCAAGAGATGGTGCGCCAATTGCCCATCATGCCGGGGGTGCGCGACCGCATGGCCGAAGCACGGCAGTTGGGCATGAAGTTAGCCGTCGCTTCCAGTTCGCCCGCCAATTGGCTCAATTACCACCTGCCCCGTCTGGGTTTGTTGCTCGATTTTGATGCTGTGCGAACTTGTACGGATGTGGACGGCCGCAAAAAGCCCGACCCCGCCGTTTATTTGGCCGCTTGTGCGGCCGTGGGGGTCTCTCCCACCCATGCGCTGGCCGTTGAAGATTCCATGCACGGCGTGGCGGCGGCTAAGGCGGCGGGCATGTTTTGCGTGGCCGTGCCCAATGAGGCGACACAAGATATGGATTTCAGCGCGGCCGATTTGGTGTTGCCCTCCCTCACCGCCCTTTCCCTGAGCCAACTGCTCCGTTAAGAGGCTCGCAATCCGCAATCCAAAATCAAAAACCCGTAATTCTCATGTCTTACCTTCCTCTTCCCCAACACGATCCGCCACTATGGCGGTCTGGCCCATTTTGGGCCATGGTCGTTTTACTGGCCGCCACGTACATTACCGTTTTTGTGGACAATGCGTTTAGTAGTAACCCCCGCATTGTAGGGGTTTTCCAAATGAGCGCTTTGGTGGTGGCAGGGGTGGGTTTGGGGGTGATGGGCGTTTATGATGATTACTGGGTGGAACAATCACGGCCGCTTTCCTCTGCCCTTTATCTCACAGGTGAATTCGCCCTTTTTCTACTCACGGGCTACTTGAGCCAAGCACATGGCCAGTGGTGGATGGCGGGACTGCTCATCATAGGGATTTCGGCCAAATTGTCTGACCGCTGGCTGGCGGGGGTATCGCTCGGGGTATTGCTGAGCATTCTTGGGGTTTACTACGCCGTTTACCGCGATGTGACCTTGTTCTACCAAATCCCACTGTTTATTGCCCCCGCCATCTTTTTTATGGCTCTTTTTACCCGTTTGGCTGATAGGGAGCGGCAAACGCGGCAGGAGATGGAGCAGTTGGCGATGGAGTTGCGGCTGGCCAACCATAAATTGAGTGAATATGCGGCACGAGTGGAAGAAATGGCCATTATTCAGGAGCGCAACCGCATGGCGCGAGAGATACACGACAGCTTGGGGCATTACCTAACTGTGGTGAATGTGCAAATTGGGGCGGCGCAAGCGGTGATGGAAAAGCACCCCGAGAAGGCGATTTCCGCTTTGCAGAAGGCGCAAAAGCTCACCCAAGAGGGGCTGGCCGAGGTGCGCCAATCGGTGTCGGCTTTGCGCGACACGGCCGAAGAACGCCCCCTGCGCGAGCAATTGGCCGATTTAGCGGCCGAAACAGAAGCAACGGGTCTGCCTACCCACCTACAAGTATGGGGCGAACCACGGCCGCTCGATAGCCAAACCACCCGCACCCTTTATCGTGCCGCCCAAGAAGCGCTGACCAATGCCCGCAAACATTCGGCCGCCAGCCAAATTACGCTGACACTGGATTACATCAATTTGCAAGAGGTGCGGTTGGTGGTGCAGGATAACGGCCGTGGCTCGGCCAACCCCACAGGCGGCTATGGCTTGCTCGGTTTGCGCGAACGGGTGCAATTGCTGGGCGGCCGGGTGGAGATAACCACGGCCGAAGGGCAAGGCTTTATGGTCGCCGTTACCCTCAGCAGTGAGAAATAAAAAGAGAGAAGTGGTCGCCACTTCTCTCTTTTACTTTTCACTTCTTACTTTTTACTTCTCACAGCTACGGCTTCACATTCCCGTTCTTTAACTGCGGTTGGTTGTGCAGGGTGACGGGTTTATCCGTGCCGCGCACGCGCATGTTGACAAGTTCTACCAAAAAGGAAAAGGCCATGGCAAAATAGGCGTAGTTCTTGAGGTGCATCTCGTGCGCCGCCTCGGGATTCCACCCTTCGATGACCAGCATGGTGCCGATGAGAATGAGGAAGGCCAAGGCCAAGACTTTCATGGTGGGGTGGCGCTTGACAAACCCACTGACGGAGCCAGCGGCGAAGAGCATGATGGCCGCCGCCACGAGAATGGCGGTAATCATCACGGGCAGGATGTCGGTGATGCCCACGGCCGTAATGACCGAGTCGAGTGAGAAGACAACATCTATGGCCACAATTTGGGCGACCACGGCCGTTAGTGTAGCGGGGGCGGTGCTTTTACGCTCCGATGTTTTCTCGTGCGCTTCCAATTTCTCGTGGATTTCGTAGGTGCTTTTGCCAATAAGGAATGCCCCACCGACAACCAGAACCAAATCCTTGCCAGTTAGCCCCCAAAAGAGTTCCACTTTATCTAGCCCAATGACCCAGCTAATGCTCAACAGGAGCAAAATGCGGGTGATAACAGCCAGCCCAATGCCCAACTTGCGGGCGCGATCTTGCTCATGGGCAGGGAGTTTATCCGATAAAATGGAGATGAAGATGACATTGTCAATCCCCAGAACAATCTCCAAAGCCAACAAAGTGGCTAAGGCAATCAATGCTTCAGCAGAGAATAAGCCTTCCATATTTTGTCAATCTCCTGTTGCGGTCGTTTGAGAGGGTTAGTTTAGTCGGAATCTACTGGAATTCCATGTGGAATTATGGCTTAACCACGAACCAATGACAACCGCCCTACAAGCGCACCCCACTGGCCACTTTGGGGTGCATAAACAGTCCCGGCGGGGCAGAGGGAGGGATAAGGATGCGCAGGGCGCGGGGTTCGATGGTACAGGAGAAGGGGGTACGGCCGAGTGGCTCCCCATCGGCGTGGAAACCCGTGCTGGGTTCGGCCGTGACACTGATGCGACGGCCGCGCACCATCACCACCTTCGGGTCGTCTTGATGGTTCTCCAGCGACATCTCTAAGATATAGCGCATCAGCCGCAAAGTCGGCCAATCGCTCCCCCGAAAAAGCCACACCTCAAAAAAACCATCATCCAGCACCCCGTGGGCGTTTAGAACAAACTCCCCCCCGCCAAATAAGCGGCAATTGCTGATGTTGATGACCAGATAATCGGCCGCCAAGGGCTGGTCGTCTATCGTCACCACCCCTTCGATGCCTGTGAAGCCCGGTACAAAGAGCAACGCCTTGGCCGCATACCCCCCTCGGCCGAGCCGCTTGAATAGTTTACTGCGCGGTTCGATTTGCTCCACCACATACCCATCTACCCCTGTACCCACCCAGAGGAGCCAATAACGGCCGTTATCCAGCCGCCCCACATCCATCTGGTAAATATCGCCCCGAATGAGCAGGCGCGAAGCGTCGAAGATGTTGCCCGGCTCGAGCAAGGTGGGGCTGGGCAAGCCCAATTCGCGGGCAAACGAGTTGCCTGTGCCCACAGGCAAGGTGGCCACGGCCGTTTGCGTATGCACCAGCCCATTGGCTACCTCGTTCAGCGTGCCATCCCCCCCAGCGGCAATGACCAACTCGTGGCCAGCCTCGGCCGCTTCCCGTGCTAAAATCGTGGCATGACCCGCATATTCCGTCGGTCGCAATGTCGTTTGCCAGCCCGCTCCCTTCCAAACCTCGGCTACCTTCCGCATTGTTTCTTGCCAACTACCAAAACCAGCGTGAGGATTGTAAATTAAAGTTGTACGCATAGGGCTAAACATAGCAAAATAGTGGACGGGGGACAATTACAATGAGCAATGAGCAATGAACAAATGTAGTTGGTCAATGAAAACGACTGACCAATGACTAATGACGAGTGACCAATGACCAACAACACCCCCCTCATTCAGGCAACCCAGTTGAGCAAGCGATACGGCCATTTCACGGCCGTAGATTCCCTCTCCTTCACCTGCCACGCAGGCGAGGTGATCGGCTTTTTGGGGCCAAATGGGGCGGGCAAAACCACCACCATGCGGATGCTGACGGGTTATGTGCCGCCCAGCGCGGGCACGGCCGCCATTGTGGGGCATGATGTGCAAACGGCCGCCCTCTCTGCCCGCCAACAGCTCGGCTACTTGCCCGAAACAGTGCCCCTCTACCCCGAGATGCAGGTGGCGGATTACCTGACTTTTATCGGCCGTGTGCGCCGCATTCCCGATTTGGCCAACCGCACCCAAGCCGTCTTGCGCGATGTGGATATGGTCGGCCGCCAAAAGAGCTATATCAGCACGCTCTCCAAGGGGATGCGCCAGCGGGTGGGATTAGCCCAAGCGTTGCTCCACAACCCTGCCGTGCTTATTTTAGATGAGCCGACGATTGGCCTAGACCCGCGCCAAGTGGCGGATGTGCGCCAACTCATCGCCGCGCTGGGGGAGAAGCACACCATTTTGCTCAGCACCCATCTATTGAGCGAGGTGGAGCAGATTTGCGGCCGTGTGCTCATGCTCATCAACGGCCGTTTGGCGGCCGATATGCCCCTCAGCCAAGCGACCGAAGAGCGCACCCTTGCCCTGCATTTGGCCACCCCCACGGCCGAAACGGCCGCCCAACTCGCCCAACTCGCGGGGGTGAGCAAAGTAGATGAATTGGGCAACGGCCGCTACAGCCTCGCCTACGCGGGCGACCCCGCCACGGCGCAGTTGGTGGGGGAAACGGCCGTGCAAAACCAATGGGGCTTGCAAGAACTCACCCCCAAACGGGTCAGCCTCGAAGCCATCTTCCTGCAAAAACTGCGCGAGGCGGAAGGGGTATAGTGGTTTATTGGTGTATTGGTGTATTTGTATATTGGTGTACTGCAATGCACCAATACACCCAATATACCAATAGACCACTACACCACTACACTACTCCACCCCCCCACTCCAACGGCAACGCCTCCAGCCCGCGAAAGATGACCCCCAGATGCCATTTGAGTTCGGCGGGGGGGACTGCCACGCGCAAATGGGGCAAGGCCAACAAGCGGGGGAAGGCGATGCGCCCCTCCAGCCGCGCCAGCGGTGCGCCCAAGCAGTAGTGGATGCCATAACCAAAGGCGAGGTGTGGGTTTTCGGCACGGCCGAAATCCAACCCATCCGCCCCATCCCCAAACACGGCCGCATCCCGATTGGCCGAAGCCAGCACCACCCGCACCACATCCCCCTTGCGAATCGTTTGCCCGCCCAACAGCACATCTTCTCGCGCCCAGCGGGTGGTAGATGTTTCCACAGGGCCGTCGTAGCGCAAAAGCTCCTCCATCGCTCGTTCCAGCAAGGCGGGGTTGGCGCGTAGAGCGGCCGTTTGTTCGGGATGGGCCAGCAGGGCCAGCAAGCCGTTGCCGATAAAGTTGACGACTGTCTCGTGCCCCGTCACAAAGAGCAGGGCGACCATGCTGGTCAGTTCGGCCTCGCTCAGTTTGTCGCCGCCCACCTCTTCGGCTTGCACAAGGGCGGTGATGAGGTCGTCTTGCGGCCGTGCGTGCCGCTCGGCGAACATGGCTTGCACATAGGCCACAAAGGCGCGGATGTTGCGCTGGCGTTGGCGCAAGCGGATGCCGTGTCGGCTGGGGGCGATAATCGCCTTGGTCCACTCATGCACTTGGCTTTGGTCGGCCGCTGGAATCCCCAACAACTCCATGATGACCTGCATAGGCAGGGGCAAGGCAAAGTCGGCGATGAGTTCCATGCGGCCGTGCGGCCGAACCCGTGCCAACAATTCCTCGGCAATGGCCTCGATGCGTGGGGCGAGTGCTTCCACGCGGCGCGGGGTGAACGCTTGCCCCACCAACGCCCGCAAACGGGTGTGGTCAGGCGGGTCGGCGAAGAGCATGTTTTGGCTAATCATCTGGGAGAGGTTGCGGCCGAAGTGGGTGGGGGAGGGCGATGAGGCGGATGAGGAAGCGGCCGTTTCCCAACGCGGGTCTTTGGTGAACCGCTTGTTATCGCGCAAGATGGCCAGCACATCCTCATAACGAGTCACATACCAAATCCGCGCCCCATAGGGAGCCAGATGGCCATAAATAGGCTCCTGCGCCCGCAGTTCGGCCAGTGTGGGGAAGGGGTTTGCCTTAAAAGCGGCACTAAACAAATCGCGCATGAGAGGTTTGGGATTTTAGATTTTGGATTTTAGATTTCTCACTGACCCACTGAACAACTAACTACTGAGAGACTGACCAGCTGAAAGACTGAGCGACTGAAAAGACTCCCCGACAAACATCCCCTTAGAATAGTTGACACATTCCCTATAAGTTTGGTAGATATATGTCGCATACCCCCCCGAGCCGCTGTTTGTTCCCCAAAATTATATCATTAAGCGCCGCTGGGATGGGGGAGCCACTGCTCCAAACGGCCGCTTATCATTTCCAGCGCTTTGCCAGTCGCCAGACTTGTAAAGCTACCCAACAAGGAAAAACTCTTATGGAACCTTTCTCCGCCGCATCTCATCACGATGTCCTCCTTCTCGTTATCCAAATTGCCGTCTTGCTCTTTGCCGCCCGTGGGCTAGGCGAAGTGGCGCTTCGGTTGGGACAACCCTCTGTCATTGGCGAAATTTTGGCGGGCATTATCTTAGGCCCATCCCTGTTGAGTGGGTTTGTGCCCCTTATTGGCGATTTTTTGGTGCCCCACACGGCCGTGCAGGGGTACTTGCTCGAAGTCGTCAGCCTCATTGGGGCGATGTTTTTGCTCTTAATTACGGGTTTAGAGACCGATTTAACGCTCATCCGCCGCCACGCCCGCACGGCCATCGGCGTTTCATTTGGCGGCATCACCGTCACCTTCTTGTCGGGCTTCTTGTTGGGGCAATTCCTGCCCGACTTTTTGCTGGCCGATAACAGCCAACGGCTCGTCTTTTCGCTCTTCATCGCCACGGCCATGTCCATTTCCGCCATTCCCGTCATTGCCAAGGTGCTGATGGATCTCAACCTGATGCGGCGCGACATAGGCCAAACGATTATTGCGGCTGGGATGAGCGATGACACCATTGGTTGGATTATGCTCTCCGTGGTGGCGGGTCTGGCCAGTGGCGAAGCCGTGACCGTTGGTTCGGTGTTGCAAACGGTGGGCAGTGTGTTGGCTTTTATGGTGCTCAGTTTCACGGCCGGCCGTTGGCTGGTCAAGCGGCTCCTCGATTTTGTGCAAGATGAAGTGACCAGCGAAGATAGGTTGCTAACCTTGGTGGTTATTCTAATGTTTGCGTGGGGCGCAATTACCCAAGCCCTGAATCTGGAGGCGGTCTTGGGCGCTTTTGTGATGGGCATCTTGTTTGGGCAAATGCCCCGCTTGCCCGCTTCGGTTCACCACAAGCTCGAAAGCATCGCTTTGGCCGTTTTTTCGCCCATCTTTTTTGCGGTGGCGGGTCTCAAGGTCAATGTCCTCAATTTGCTCCAGCCCCAATTGCTGGTCATTGCGCTGGTGGTCATCTTTATTGCCACCTTTGGCAAAATAGTGGGCACGTATGCGGGGGCGCGGATTATCGGCCGCCGAGACCATTGGACAGCGCTTAGTTTTGGGGCAGGTCTGAATGCGCGGGGGGCGATGGAAATCATCATTGCCACCATCGGCCTCAGCCTTGGCATTCTGACCCAAGACATGTTTTCCATCATTGTGCTGATGGCCATGTCTACCTCACTGATGGCTCCGCCAGCCTTGCGCTGGGTGCTAAGGCATGTTCAGCCCGAGGAGCAAGAGCTACAACGCTTGCGCCAAGAAGAGCTGAGTGAGGGGAGCCTTATTGCCAATATCCACCGCGTTTTGTTGCCCGTGCGCCGGCGCGACCAACAAGCGGCGCCTGTGCAAACGATTGAGGCGCATTTGCTGGAGAAACTCGGCCGTAAAACCGCCCTCTCCGTCACCCTGCTCAATGTAGCGCCACCCAACGAGCGAGCGGGAGGGCTGGCTTACTTAGATTATTTGTCCAAAATTTTTGGCCAGCAAAAAGAGCTAGTCAAAAAAGTGGTCGAACACTCGGAACCTGTGCAAGCCGTTTTAGATGAGGCCAGCAAAGATTATGGGTTGTTGTTTTTGGGCGCATCCGAAAAAAATGGCAGTTCGGAATTTTTGTTTACACCCATTGTGGATGCGTTGGTGCGATTGGCTCCTTGCCCAACCATTGTGGTGCATGGCACGCAAATCCCCGCAGGATGGCAACCGAGCCGCATCCTCGTGCCTGTCAGCGGTAGCCCCGCCACCAAAAACGCGGCCGAATTGGGCTTCTTTTTGGCTCATGGCGAGCAAGATGAAGTTTCCCTGTTGCATGTGGTCACCAATAGCACCAACGCCTTGAATGTGAGTGTGGAAGCCGAGGAGCGGCGGTTGCGGATTGGCCATGAGTTGGTGGGCGAATTGCGCGAGTTGGGCGAATCGCGGGGGGTAGCGGTTGATACGAATGTTCGCCAAGGGCAAAGCCCTGAGGTGGTAATTCTGGAAACGGCCGTGCGCGAAAAAACAGATTTGATTATTCTGGGCACGGCCGTGCGCTACGGCTCCGACCGCATCTTCCTTGGCCCACGGGTGGAACACATCCTCAACAATGCCCCCTGCCCAGTGGTCATCGTCAATAGTTAAGGCACGTAGGGGGTATTGGTTTATTGGTTTAATGGTGTATTGGTCTAAGCCAATACACCATTAGGAAGGGGTTTTTGAAACGGCCCCGGGGGCCGGCCCCCGGGGCCCCGGGGGGGGGGCTGACCAATACACCAATACACCAATACACCCCCTCCCCAATTCCCTAATCCAACAAAATCACCGACGGCCGACCATTGTCCTTTTCCCCCATCACATGCTTCTCATGCACCAACTTGTGCCGGTGCGAGAGCGCATTGGGCGCGGGCAGGGTCACATTGTGCCCCAGCAACAGCCGCCGCACGAGGTAGATGAACATGCGGGCATCATAGGCGGTGTCTTCGTTGCGATATTGGGCGGGGTCGCGGTTCACCCATGCCTCGGGGATGGTGTAGCCTTCCCCCTCGGCCGTTTCCCCCCACTCAAACCGCGCCTCGTAGATGCAATGCCCCGTCCACGAGCGGTAACAGCGGAGCCACTGCCCCTCCTCCATGCGCATGTGCCACTTGTCTTGCATATCGGCGGGCGCAAAACCCAGTTGGATACGGCCGAACGCCTCCGCATCCACCAACGCATCAATCTCCATCTGCGCTCGTTGTTTGGGTAAGGGGTGAAAAGTCGTCATAGGTGGTTATTCGTTACTCGTTACTGGTTACTCAGCACTCAGCACTCAGCACTTCTTACTCCTTCAACGCATACCAACTCTTGCCCACACTCGCCTCCACCTTCAGCGGCACGGCCAACGTATACGCATTCGACATCAGCCGCACTACCAACTCGCGTACCGCTTCCACCTCCGCCTCGGGAGCCTCAAAAATCAGTTCATCGTGGATTTGGAGCAACATCTTGGCCGCATACCCCCCCTCCTGCAACGCCTTGTGGATTTCCACCATGGCCAGCTTGATAATATCGGCCGCTGTGCCCTGAATGGGGTGGTTAATTGCCTCCCGCCGCGCCCGCTCCTTCTCATTGTGGTTGGCGGATGATTTGGGGTTATGCAGAATCTCGAAATAGCGACGACGGCCGAGCAACGTCTCCACATACCCCTTCTCGGCCGCTTGTCGCTTTGTGCCCTCCAAATACCCCTGAATGCCGGGGAACTGCTTGAAATACGCCTCAATAAAACGCTCCGCTTCCCCCAGCGTCATTTCCGAATCCCGCGCCAAGCGGAACGCACCCATGCCATAGATGAGGCCGAAGTTAACAGCTTTGGCAAAGCGTCTCTGCTCAAAGGTCACTTTTTCCAGCGGGATGCTAAACACGGCCGCGGCCGTCGCCTTGTGAATATCTTGGTCGAGCCGAAACGCCTCCACCAAGCCCGTGTCCCCGCTCACATGCGCCAAAATGCGCAGTTCCACTTGGGAATAATCGGCCGCCACAAACTGCCACCCCGGCCGTGCCACAAACCCGCGCCGAATTTGCCGCCCCGCCTCGTTGCGGATGGGGATATTTTGCAGGTTGGGGTTACTGCTGGAAAGTCGCCCCGTGGCCGCTCCCGTCTGGCTCAGGCTGGTGTGGAGCCGCCCCGTGAGCGGGTGAATCATCGTCGGCAACGAATCCACATAGGTGCTTTTCAGCTTTTGCATCTCGCGGTACTCGAGCATTTTCTGGGCAATGCCCGTCTCATCTTGCTCGATGAGATTCTCCAGCACATCGCTGGCTGTCGAAAAATGGCCACTCTTCGTCTTGCGGAGCCGTTCGTGGGGCAAATCCAGCTCCTTAAACAGCACATCACTCACCTGTTGGGTGGAGTTTAGGTTAAATTCCCGCCCCGCAATGGCAAAAATCGGCTGGCTGATGGCCTGAATTTGCTCATCCAACCGTTGCCCAATCTCGCGGAACAGCTCGCGGTCTATGCCAATGCCCGTCTTTTCCATATCGGCAATGACGGGCACGAGTTGCATCTCCAAATCGAGAATGGCATCCTAGCTCTTTGGCTGTAATTTCGGGGGCGAGTTGGTGCGCCAGCCGCAAGGTCATGTCGGCATCGGCCGCCGCATAGGGTGCGGCCTGCTCAATGGGCACTTCGGCAAAGCTCAGTTGCGCCTTGCCCTTGCCAATCAGCCCCTCAATCTCGGTCATGCTGACACCCAGCCGTTGCCGCGCCAAATCTTTCAGCCCCAAAAATTTGCTACTAGGGTCGCTCACAAACTCGGCAATCATGGTGTCCATCTGCAAAGGAGCCACGGCCAGCCCGTACCGCTCTAAAATGGCGTAATCGTATTTGGCGTTGTGGGCAATTTTGCCAATGGCGGGATGGGTCAGGGCGGGGCGCACGGCCGCTAATACCTCGTCCATGTCCAACTGCCCCTCGGCCATTTTTTCTTCCTGCTGGTGGAACAGTTGCATCTGCCCCTTGTCCACCTGCCCCCGCTGGGCCAAATGCCCCACGGGGATGTAATACCCCTCCCCCTCCTGCACGGCCAGCGCCAAGCCCACAATCTCGGCCGTCATTGGGTCTAACCCCGTCGTCTCCAAGTCAAACGCAATCTCCTTAGAAGTGTTGAGGACGGCCACTAAGCGGGTCAATTCCTCGGCCGTGCGAATGAGACGCACGGCCGTCTCCCGCACGACCTTCTCCTCCGCCCCTCTGCTCCTCCTCTCTTGCTTCTCTCTTCCTCTTCCCTCTTCTCTCTGCTCCCCTGCCTCCTCAAGCCGTCGTGCCAAACTCCGAAACTCCACCTCGCGGAACAGTTCCAACACGGCCGCTTTGTCAAACTCGTGCGCCACACACGCCTCTAAACTCAACTCAATTGGCGCATCCGTGGCGATTTTGGCCAGTTGGTAGCTCAGGTCGGCACTCTCCCGCCCCTCGGCCAGCTTGTTGCGGAAACGGGTGGGGATGGCCTCCAAATTGGCGTAAACCCCTTCCAACGTGCCATATTCGGCCAGCAAACTGACCACCGTCTTCTCCCCCACCCCCTTCACGCCGGGGATGTTGTCGCTGGTGTCCCCCACGATGGCTTTGTAATCCACCACTTGGTCGGGGCGCACCCCCAGCTTTTTAATGACCGATTCGGCCGAGTCATACACCTGCGGCCCCTTGTCCCATTGCCCTTGGGGCAACTCCACCGTTGTGTTCTCATCCACCAACTGCAACAAATCCCTGTCGCCCGTGATGATGTGGACGGGAACGTGATACGCCTTGGCTTGGCGGGCAATCGTGCCCAACACGTCGTCCGCCTCGTACCCATCTAGCTCCAAAATGGGGATGTTGAACGCGGCCACCACCTGCTTAATGCGCTCAATTTGGAGGGCTAACTCGTCGGGCATCTTCTCGCGTGTGCCCTTGTACTCGGGGAATAAATCGTCCCGGAACGTTTTGCCCACATCAAAGCTGACCGCCAAATAATGGGGCGGGTCGTTGGCCAACAGCAAATCGAGCCGCCTCGATGGGCAAGCCAAAAAAGACACGGTAAGCCAGAGCGTGGCCATCTATGAGAACGAGTTTATGGGACATGGGGAGGGGGAGGGTTATTCGTGACTGGTTATTGGTTATTTGGTTGGTGAGCCAATCAACCACCTATAACCAAAAAATCGGGCAATTCGTATCTCAAATAATACCCTATCAGCGCTCTTTTTTCGATAAATTTAGAACATTTCTTCTGTTTTGTGCGGCCGTAACCGAAGCCTTGCGCTTTTTGGCGTGCATTGGCGCCAAGCGAACAGGCGCCTAGGCTTCTGACTCCTCATTGCGTATATTCCCCCATCCTTTTCCCCTCCCCTCCCCAACAACATCTCTGGGCTAGGCGTGGAAGCAACCGAAATATGGAAGCCATCCCCCAAATCGGTTAGCTTAAAATCAAGCATCAACCGCTGATTGTGGGGGTACAACTGCTTCTTGCGCTCAATGAGCGCATCGATTATCAAATCTATCATCTCAACCCCTACCAGATTTTCCCTCTGCTGAGGGAGCGTCGTCCGCAGACTTGCCACGAGGGCTTCCCTATCCTCTGGGCCGTTGATAGCTGTATTCCACGCCACGATGCCCACCATAAATAACAGCTTCAGAGACTCAGAACTTTTCATCATGGGCATGAAAGGCTCAATCAGCGTTTCTAACGCATCCGACATGCTTTCGCCCACCCCATACAACACCTTTGGTTTGTTGCCAGAACCTGTCTTTGGCCAAAATTTGCGCGGCCGCTTGGCGCACCAATTCATCATTGCTGGCAGGGGAGGGAGACGGCCGTTTCTTCACTGGCGGCCGTGGCTTGCTCAATCGCTTTTTCTTGCTCATAAGGGGGAAAAAGAGTTAGCCGTTACTCGTTATTGGTTATTCGCCAAAAACGGCCAAGCTCTCAGGCGTGGGCAACAGCCGCTCGAAGTAGCGTTGGAGCTTCTGCTTTTCGCGGTCGTCCAAAAAGGCACTTTGGATGGCGGTCAAAGTCATGCGGCGCAAATCCCTGTACTCAAGACCAATGTGGTGCATGGCGATGAAATACTCATCCGTCAGGACGATATTGCTCACCGTCGGGTCGTCCGTGTTCAGCGTCACAGGCACATCCATCTGCAAAAAGTCGCGCACAGGGTGGCGGTTAATTTGGCTGACCGACCCCGTTTGCATGTTGCTCGTCAGGCACAATTCAAGGGCGACATTCTCCCGCCGCACCAATTGCACCACCTCCGAATCGGTGACGATGTTGACCCCGTGGCCGATGCGGGTCGCCCCAAGCTGTTCGACAGCGACCCGCACCGATTCCGCCCCCGTCCACTCCCCCGCATGAATGGTAATACCCATCCCTTGCCGCCGCGCCTCCTGAAAAAGTGGGGCATAGGGCAGGGAGGAGTGGTTGACTTCGTCGCCCGCCAAGTCGAGGCCGACGATGCCATCGTTGTGGCGGGCAAAGGCGATTTCGGCCACCTTTTTGGCTTGCTCCACAGGGTCGTGGCGCACCAGCGTGATAATCAGGCGCACTTGCATCCCATAATCGCGGCTGGCTTGGTGGACAGCATCTATCACCCAATCGGTGACATCGGCGAGGGGGAAACCTTGGTAGCGGGAGAGGGCTTGGGGGCTGAAGCGCAACTCGAGGTAGTGGACGTTGTCCTCGGCCGCGTCCTCCACAATCTCATACGCCAAGCGGCGAATAATTTCGGGTGAGCGGTAGAACATCCGCAACACCTCGAATTTGGCCAAAAAGGTGCGGGCGTTGGGCGGGTCATTGGTCACTTGCACCAACGGCCGTAACGCTTCGATGTTGCTCTTGGGCACATCCAAATCATGTTGGCGGGCAATTTCCAGCAATGTCTCTAACCGCAACGAGCCTTCAAAGTGGCGGTGCAGGTCTATTTTGGGCATTGCTTTGAGATGTTGATACGTCAGCATGCTTTAACCAACCTTGTTGAATGTGCTTGTAAAGATATCAACCACAGGGTGACGATACCCCTATGGTAAATGAACAAAGCGCAATGAGCAAAGCTAGGTGACAGTCACTTTTGGAAGTGACTGTCACCTCTCTACTTCTGCCCCGCACGGCCGTGGCAATTCTTGTACTTCTTGCCACTGCCACACGGGCACTGCTCATTGCGGCCGACCTTCGGAATCTCGCGGCGCAACTCCACCCCTTTGCCCAATTGCCGTTGCACCACCTGATACCCCGCGCTGGTCAACTGTTGTTGCTTGGTTGCCTTGGCCTGTTGTTCGCGGATGAAATTGTCGTGCCCGCTTACTTGGCGGAAATAAAGCTCGGCGATGTGGCGTTGGATGCTCTCGCGCATTTTGGCGAACATCTCATAGGAGCGTTTCTTATACTCCACCTTGGGGTCGCGTTGCCGCCCCGCCGATTCAAGGCCGATTTCGCGGCGCAGGTCGTCGGCGGCCGTCAAATAATCGCGCCACTCCCTGTCAATGGCGTTCAAGATTAAGAACCGCTCAAAGCGGGCAAACTCCACCTCGCCAATGCGATTGCGCCATTGGGTGCGCTGGCGTTGCACATACCCCGCCAACCCATCCACCAATGTGTCGCTGTCCAGCGCGGAGAGGGTGTCCAGCATCAGTTCGCGCAGGGCGCGTTCGGTTTGGATTTGGAAATGTTGTTGCTGGCCCTTGAACACCTCGGCCGACGGCCGTTGGACGCTGAACTGGTTAAAAGCAATGTCAATTTGCCCCACCGCCTTGTTCCAAATCTGCTCCCGCTCGGTCGCGTTGATGTATTGGGCTAAGAAATCATCAAAAACAGTGCGCAACTGCTCCATGAAGCGTTGCTGTTCACGGCCGCGCACCTGCAAATGGTTCGTGCGCGTCGTGCTGAGCACGCCTGCCAAATTGGGGATAGGTGGCAAAATGGGCAAGAACTGGCGCATCGCTTGCAGGAGTTGGTAGAGGTTACGGCCCTTGGCCTCATTGTCTTTCGCCAACTTGATCAGTTTGCGGCGCAACACCTTCGGGGTGGCTTCGTAAATCCCCTCATCCTCTTGCAACTGGTGCACGGGCAACAGCCGTTGCAACCGCCTGAGCACGCCCAGCACATTGTCCGTATCGGTTGCCTCGGCGCTCAAATCTTCAATGGCGCGGTCTACTTCCCCTTGCACATACTGCTGGTAATTGTCCAAATAGTTGCTGACCAGCTCATCAATCACCAAATCAAACGCATCGGCCAGCCGTTCTTCGAGGGCTGATTCGCCCATCAACACCTTGCGCCGCTCGTCGTAAATGGTCTCCCGTTGCTTGGCCATCACGTCGTCGTACTCCAACACATTTTTGCGGATATCGAAGTTGTACCCTTCGATGCGTTGTTGGGAGCTGGCGATGATGCGGTCTAAGGCGCGGTTTTCGATGGGTAAATCGTCGGGCATGTTGCGCGTCATAATGCCGCGCACCCGTTCGCCCCCAAAACGGCGCATTAAATCATCTTCCAGCGAGAGAAAGAAGCGCGAGGAGCCGGGGTCGCCTTGGCGGGCGGCACGGCCGCGCAACTGGTTGTCAATGCGCCGCGATTCGTGCCGCTCGGAGCCGACCACATGCAAGCCGCCCAACTCCCACACCTTGCGCCGCTCTTGCTCGGCACTGGTGCGTATGCCCTGAATTTGGGTGATGAGCGAGGCGGGCAGAGCGGGCACATTGCGAGTTAATGCTTGCGATTGCGCCTCATCGTTGCCCAACACGGCCCGAATCAGGGCGGCGCGGGCGGTGTAGTGCAAATCGAAAATCTGGTCGGCCAAGAATTGGGCCATTTTTTGCTCATCTTGCACCGCCAGTTGGTAGCGGGCGTGCAAAGCGAGCAGGCGCACGGCTTCGTCGGCGATGACAGTGTCTTTGCCCAACTCTTTCAGGTAGAGACGGCCGTTGTTGATTTGCTTGGCCTGTACCAATTGCAAGACATGCAACGCTTGGGTGTAATCCAATTCGTATTGCTCTTGGAATTGATGGGCGAGATAGCCCGTGATTTGGATTTCAGCGATTTTTTCGGCCGCCGCATCAAATTCCGCCTTGCTGGCCAGCATCGCCCCCACCAAATCGGGGCTGAGCTTAGAATGTTTGCTGGCGTAGGTACGCGCCTTGTCCTCGCCATTGGTGACAAGCTCCTTGGCCAAGCTGAACAAATCGGTGCGGGTGAACAGGTCGTGCTCGAGAGCCTCGGCCGCCATGCCCTCGGGGTTGCCGCCCAACAAGATGTCCGTGCCGCGCCCCGCCATGTTGGTGGAAATGGTCACTGCTCCTTTGCGCCCCGCTTGGGCCACAATCAGCGCCTCGGATTGGTGCATTTTGGCGTTGAGGACTTTGTGGGGCACTTTTTCCTTGGTCAACAGACCGTGGATCACTTCCGAGTGTTCGACCGAGGTGGTGCCGACCAGCACTGGCCGTCCTGTCTGGCTCATGCGCTTCACTTCTTGCACAATGGCTTGGTCTTTGGCGCCTTCGTTCACATAAACTTGGTCGGGAAAATCGAGCCGCTTGAAAAAGCTGGGTGTCTCTTCGCCGGGCTTGACATAGGCGATGCGTTCGGCGCCATCTACCTTTTCTTTGCGCGGTTGTACCCCTAAATTGCCGTATTCGACCATGTATTCGACATTGGTGGGCAGGGGGGTGACTTCCACTTTGTAGATTTCTTGGAATTCTTCGGCATCGGTCATGGCCGTGCCTGTCATGCCCGCCAATTTTTTGTAGAGCCGAAAATAGTTTTGGATGGTAATGGTGGCCACTGTGACCGATTCGCGCTTGACTTCGACCCCTTCTTTGGCCTCAATGGCTTCGTGTAGACCGTCGGAGTAGCGACGGCCGTGCATGAGCCGCCCCGTGAAGTCGTCAATGATGACCACCTCGCCCTCGACAATGGTGTACTCTTTGTTGCGGTGGAATAGGTATTCCGCCTTGAGGGCGTTGTCGAGGTAGTAGGTGAGGGTGAAGAAGCGCGGGTCGTAGAGCGAATCGCCTGCTTCGGCATCGAGTTCGGGCAGGCGGCGTTCGATTTCGGCCGTGCCCATTTCCGTGAGGGTGATGGAGCGGCTCTTTTCGTCAATGGTGTAATGGCCGTTTGGCTCGCCTTCATCCTCTTCCACCGTGTTGCGGCGCAGGTTTTTGACAATTTGGGAGAAGCGGCCGTATTCGCTGGAGGCGTTTTCGGCTGGCCCTGAAATAATCAGCGGGGTGCGGGCTTCGTCAATGAGGACGTTGTCCACTTCGTCTATGACGGCGAAGTAAAGCGGCCGTTGCACCAAATTTTGGGCATCATGCACCATGTTGTCGCGCAAGTAGTCAAAGCCAAACTCACTGCTAATGCCATAGGTGACATCGGCCAGATACGCTTCGCGGCGGGAAGACGGCCGCCAATGCACCAGCCGCTCGTCTTCCAGCTCAGAGCCGGGGTTCACATATTCGGGGTCATACAGGCCCGAAAATTGTTGCGCCCCAATACAGCCCACGCTCAGGCCGAGATAGTTGAAAATTTTGCCCATCCAGCCGCCGTCGCGCTTGACTAAGTAGTCGTTGACGGTGACGAGATGCACGCCAAACCCTGCCAGCGCATTTAGAAAGAGGGGTAGGGTGGCGACCAGCGTTTTGCCTTCCCCTGTGCGCATCTCTACGATGTGCCCTTGGTTGAGCAACACGCCACCCATGATTTGCACATCGTAATGGCGCAACCCTGTGGCGCGGCGTGATGCCTCGCGCACGAGGGCGTAGGCGAGGGGAATTTGCTCGTCTAACACTTCTTGGATGAGTGCTTTTTCGGCGGGAACGGCGGGGTTTAGCCCTTCGATTTGTTCGCCAATTTCGGCGCGGAGCTGGCTGGTGCGTTCGCGCAAGCCATCATGGCTCAAGTTTTTCAGTTCAGCTTCGTATTGAGCGACTTGGGTGACATATGGTTGCAACCCCGCAAGAATTTTCTTGTTGGGGTCGCCCATAATTTTGGTGAGGAGAGAACGGAACATAGTTTTTTGTCTAGCAGTTGGTTTGTCTTTCAGCTTATAGCTTACAGCTTAAAGCCAATCAGTGTGCCATTGGGGGTGTAAAAATTGTGTTGGACGGGGGAATTATAAGCCAGTTGATAGGAAACTTCTATCAATTGTGAATTGTGAAGTGTGAATGCGACAAGGGACAATGGCAAGCTCTGATTGCCCTCAAAAAGGGTTTAACCCATGAGGGTGATATGACCGCCAGTCCCTTGTCCCCTGTCCCTCGTCCATCATCGTTCACCTACAGGCGAAAAATGGGCGCGGCCGTTTTCCCCTTTAGCGCAACCTCTCCTAACGGTGTTGCCGCAAATTCCCCCGCCACACTTTCCCGCACCTCCTCCGTCACATAAATCGCTCCGGGTTCAGCCTTGGCCATCAGCCGCGCGGCCGTGTTCACCGCATCTCCCAGCACATTAAATTCGCGTCGGCCGCGTGGAACCCCCACCTCTACCACAAACGCATCCCCCGTGGCGATGCCCATTTGCGCCACGACTGGTTGCGGCCGTCCCGCCACCGTAATGGGCGGGAAATTTTGCACCACCTCGCGAATTTCCACGGCCGAATGCACCGCCCGTTGTGGGTCATCGGTGTGGGCACTGGGCGCTCCAAAATAGATAAGAATGTTCGACCCCGACGATTGATAAGTTACTTTTTTGAGTAGGCCACTGCGCGATTCGACAATGGCATTGATAAGGGCGAAGAGGCGCGAAAAACTGTTGACCAACCCCTGCTCCTCATCCTCCCGCGCCATGCCC
The DNA here is from genome assembly GCA_016711405.1 of Candidatus Hadersleviella danica. Classification (GTDB taxonomy): domain Bacteria; phylum Chloroflexota; class Anaerolineae; order Promineifilales; family Promineifilaceae; genus Hadersleviella; species Hadersleviella danica. Next base: position 201,567 of record JADJSZ010000004.1, read on the forward strand.
ACCGATTCGGGCAGGCCAATAAGACTGACAAACAGCACGGTGAGTTTGGTGTAACTGGAGGGGACACGGCCGCGTGTACTGCTCTCGATGAGTTGATTGAGTGAGGTACGGGGCAAATAGCTGGCCAGTGGCTCCACCGCATCCAGCAGTTTTTCAATTTCGAGCAACAGCGCGGTCTCACTGCGGTCGAAAATCATGGCCCGCGCCAGCCGCCGCTGGCGCGGGATGAGTTCGTAGTCGTCCCCATCACCCGCCTGCCAATTGTCTTGGATGAGCACATGCCCTTTGGTTCCCGTTTCGTGGCGAAATTGCCCTTTGATGTAGTTGGTGGTGGCGCGGGTGAGGCAAACACGGCCGACTTTGCCCGCTCCTTCGGCGATTTTGGCGTTGTACACGGCACGGCCGAGCAAAACCACCTCCATGCGGCGCGGCGTGCCGATATTGGCCGCCATAAACTTGCCCCGGTGCAACCCCACCCGCATTCCAAGAGCAAATTGGCCCGCTTCGCTGGCAATATCTCCAAATTCAGCCATCGCCCGTTGCATCCGCAACCCCGCCCGCACCGCCCGTGCCGCGTCGCCCCGCTCCTCATCGGCGGGAAACTGCACCAGCAGGGCATCCCCCGTAAATTCCAACAAGTTCCCCCCCGAACGGGCAATAATCTCCAACATTCGCGCAAAATAGGTGTTGAGAATGTCGAGAACGGCAAACGCCCCTTGTTTG
>JADJSZ010000005.1 GCA_016711405.1 Candidatus Hadersleviella danica
TCTTCACCAAAGCCTCGTCATCCTCCACGTCCTCACCGCTCTGTTTTCCTTGGCCATGGGGCCACTGGCCATGATTTTGCGCAAGGGCGGCCGTAACCACAATCTCATCGGCCGCCTCTACTTTTGGGGCATGTTCACCACCAACACGTCCGCCCTCGTCCTCCTCACCTACCGCTTCAACATATTCCTGCTCGGTGTCACCGTGCTCACCCTCTACGGAGCCATCATGGGCTACCGCGCCATTCTGCGCAAACGCGCGGCCGATGCCCGCCCCACAGGACTCGATTGGTCGGTTTCGGCCGTGGCCAGCCTCTCTGGCCTCAGCCTCATTGGCTGGAGCGTGATGGCCTTACTCGGGGCTTCCATCATTCGCTTGCCCTTAGGCCCCGATACGCCGCTGGTACTCATCTTGTTGCCCTTGGGCTTTGGCGTGGCCATCACCCAAATGGCCGTGGTGGATATGAAAAACTATCTACGGCCGAGCCAAGACCGCCTCTGGTGGTGGTTCCAGCACATGAACGGGATGCTCCGCTCCTACATCGGCCTAACCACCGCCCTGATGGTGCAACAAGTGGGGCCACGGCTCCCCTGAAGGCATTGCATGGGTGGTGTGGGTGCTCCCCGTCACTTTTGGCACAATTGGCATGAATTACTGGATGAATTATTATCGCGCTCGCTTTGCAGGTGGGCGGCAAAAAGCGGCCGTGGCCGCCTAAACCCACTCCCCCTCAAACAAAGAGCGGCTCGTTGGAGCCGCTCTTTTTATATGTCCAAAGCCATAATCTCCTCAATCAAAAAGGAGAGATTCGGCCGTTCAAACGCCAATTCAGGCGCAGGAACGCGGTTATGCTTGATATCTGGCGGCACATGCTTGTGGTGCGGATGGTTTTCCGCCAACTCGGGAATATGGGGATGTGGCTGAGGGTCATACCAATACAGCTTTTCATTGCCTCGCCACACTTCATACCCATATTGCTCAATCAAAACCACCCCAGTTTCCGATTGCAACTGCTCATAAATTTCTAAGCGACAGCCATTGTGAAAATAAATTTGACCTGTCAGCACAGCGATTCGCGCCCCACGCCGATACAAACCAGCGTCGAAGAGTTAATGGCTGGGTAAATTTGATTCAAGGTGTAAACATACACCTCATAGCTGACAAGGACTGAAGTGGTTCACGGCGAGCGGTTCGCTCAATAATCGTTGGCAGAGAGGTAGTTGCTTTTAGGTTAGCCATCAACTCACGGTACTGTTGGCGGCGCGCAACCAAAATTTGGTACGCACCCGCCCAACCACTCCAATCCAACACCCACGCATCATCGGCGGGTTCTTCCCCCGCAATGTAGGATTCGTAAAACGTCTCAGATAACACCCCGTATTTGCGTTCGTAATTCTGCAAATCCTCTTCAAGGGCGTGAATGTCCTGCAAAATTTCATCTAAGGTCACGGCCGTTTTTCTCCTGCCCCTCCTCATCCATATCAACCATACCATTATTCTACCGCCATTTCTTCTTACTTGTCATCCATAGAAGACCCCTCCCATTCTGTCAATGTTGGCTCATCCACATCCACTTCATACACCACCTGTCCCTGCCATACCCCGAATGCTTCGACCACACTCACCTTCTCCTGCATGGGCACAATCTGCAACACTGGGCTATTGACCTGCTCAACTGCTTGTAATAAGTGCAGTCTGTTGGCCTCACTGCCTAGCAGATAAGCGGTTTCGTCCACTTCGTGCACCACAATTTCAATCGTTTTGCCCTCAAACAACGCTTTGAGGGCTTCCAGAAATTGCATATCTAATTCATCTGTGTGTAGGCGATAGGTGGTATACATTTGTGCCAAACCTCCATGTTTTTCCTTCGCTGTCTCTCCTTCATCCACGTCATACGGCCATCTTCTTGCCCAAATCGTCTCTAAAATCTCGGCCATTGAGTCATTCTAAGATAAACCACTCACTGGTGCAATCATAAAAAGAGCGGCTCGTTGGAGCCGCTCTTTTACCTTCTTACCTTTGACAAGAAACTCCTCTACGCCTTCTGCACCCAATCCAACCGATACGAATTCAGCACCCGCATGTAATTCGCCCGCTCAAACGCGGCCGGCTCCGCGCAATTCAGTTGGCTCAAACTGCCCCGTAACTGCGCCAGCGACTCATACTCATAATCAATCAGCCAATCCTCCATCTCCCGCAAACAATCCGTCAGGTGATGAATCCCCTTTTGGAGCAGAACCGAGGCCATCATTGTGATGGATGCCCCCGCCGCCACCCCCTTCAGCACATCATGCCCCGTGTGGATGCCACTGGTCAGGGCGAGGTCGGCCGCGATACGGCCGTACAAAATCGCAATCCAGCGCAACGGCAAGCGCATCTCATCGGGGTGGCTCAGGTGCAAGTTGGGCACCACGGCCAGCTTCTCCAAATCCAAATCAGGTTGGTAGAACCGGTTGAACAGCACCAGACCATCCGCTCCCGCATCGGTCAGCACCTTGGCCATGTGACCCTGTGGCACTGAAATAGGGGCTAAGCTTCATGGCGATGGGGATGTTCACGGCCGCTTTCACCTCGGTCAGCACATCCACATAAATCTGCTCCACCTCGGCCGCGCTAATCTCCAAACTGGTCGGCACATAATAGACGTTCAGCTCCAGCGCATCCGCACCCGCCTGCTCCATTTCCTTGGCATAGCGCAACCAGCCACCCTTGGAAACCCCATTCAAGCTGGCAATGACGGGAATGCTGAGCGATTCCTTCGCCTTGCGCAGGTGGTTCAGGTACATATCCGCCCCCACCGCATGGTAGCGGGGTGCTTCAGTAAAGTAGGAGAGCGCCTCGGCGTAGCTTTCAGTATGCTCCGTCAGATAGCGGTCGAGCATGTGGCTCTCCCGGTTAATCTCTTCCTCAAACAGGGAGTACAGCACCACGGCCGCCGCCCCTGCATCTTCCAGCCGCTTCATCAGCCCCAAATCCCGCGTCAGCGGCGACGACGACGGCACAATCGGGTTCTTCAATTTCAGTCCGAGATAGGTTGTTGATAAGTCCATGATGTCCTCGAGAGAGCCGTAAGCCGTTAGCCATAAGCCATAAGCCCAGAGCCTTTAGCTTACGGCTTACGGCTTATAGCTTACGGCTCAAAGCCTCCAATTGCGCCCAGCGCGTTTTAATGTCGTCCTTGGCCAGTTCCAGCAAGGTTTCGGCCGCGTGTGGGTCGCTTTGTTGCAACATGCGGTAACGCCCTTCGCGGTAGATGTACTGTTCCAGCGGAATGCTGGGAGCCTTCGAGTCGAGCGTGAAGGGATTCTCCCCCTCGGCCGCTTCGGGGTGGTAGCGGTACAGCGGCCAATGGCCAGAATCCACGGCCGCCGCCTGCTGTTGCAACCCAAACTGCAAATCATACCCATGTGCCACACAATGGCTGTAAGCAATAATCAGCGAGGGGCCATCATACGCTTCCGCTTCCAGCAGAGCCTTAATCGTCTGCGTATCCTTCGCCCCAAACGCGATTTTGGCCACATACACATTGCCATAGCTCATGGCCAGCAAGCCCAAATCCTTCTTGCGTTGGGTTTTGCCACCCGCCGCAAACTTGGCCACTGCGCCCCGTGGGGTTGCCTTCGACATTTGGCCACCTGTGTTCGAGTACACCTCGGTGTCTAGCACCAAAATGTTCACATTCTTGCCCGAGGCCAGCACATGGTCCAAGCCGCCATAGCCAATGTCATACGCCCAGCCATCCCCGCCGATAATCCAAACGCTCTTCTTCACCAGCACATCCGCCACACTCAACAAATGCGCCGCCTTATCTCCCGTGCCCCCCTGCTCCCCTGCTCCCCTGCTTAATTCAGTTAAATACTCCTTCAACACCGCCACCCGCTCCCTCTGCGCCGCCAACCCCGCCTCCGTGCTTTGGTCGGCATTCTCAATCTCAGCCACCAAATCGGTGGGCAGATGGTCGCGCAGTTGGTCGAGTAGTTCGCTGGCCATGAGCAGGCGTTGGTCGAGCGCGGCGCGCATCCCAAAGCCAAACTCGGCGTTGTCCTCGAAGAGCGAGTTCGACCACGAGGGGCCACGGCCGTCGGCGTTCGCCGTCCACGGCGTGGTCGGCAAATTACCGCCATAAATCGAGGAGCAACCCGTGGCGTTGGCCACCATCATCCGGTCGCCAAACAGCCGCGAGAGCAAACTGAGGTAAGGCGTTTCGCCACACCCCGCACACGCGCCCGAGAACTCGAACAGCGGTTGCAACAGTTGCGACTCTTTGATTTGGCTGACGTTGAGCGTCGTGCGGTCTACTTCGGGCAAGGTTTGGAAAAATTCCCAATTGGCCCGTTCGGTGTCGCGCAAGGGAGCTTGGGCGGCCATGTTGATGGCCTTGAACTTGGGCTGACGCTTGTTTTTAACAGGGCACACCTCGACGCACAGCGTACAACCCGTGCAATCCTCGGGCGCGATTTGCAAGATGAATTTTTGCTCTTCGTGCCCCTTATAGCGGGACTTGGCATTCTTGAAGGTCTCGGGCGCATCGGCCAGTAGAGGCTCGTCCACCAGCTTCATGCGGATGACCGAGTGGGGGCAGACCATGGCGCATTTGCCACATTGGATGCAAATGTCGGGGTCCCACACAGGGATTTCGGTGGCAATGTTGCGCTTTTCCCATTGGGTGGTGCCACAGGGGTAGGTTCCGTCTATGGGCATGGCGCTCACGGGGAGCATATCGCCCATCCCTTCAATCATCCGCGCCGTCACGGAGCGGACGAAGTCGGGGGCTTGGGCAGACACGGCCGCTGGCCGCTCATACACACTCGTCACCGCCATCGGCACAGTCACCTCATGCAGGTGGCCGAGGGCGCTATCCACGGCCGCGTAATTTTGTGCCACCACCGCCTCGCCCCGTTTGCCATACGTCTTTTGGATGGCGTACTTAATCGCCGTGATAGCCTCATCGCGGGGCAACACGCCACTGAGGGCGAAGAAACAGGTTTGCATGGTCGTGTTGATGCGATTGCCGAGCTTGTTTTCTTGCGCCACTTGCAACGCATCAATCACATAAAACTTGATTTGCTTGGCAAGCAAATCCTGTTGCACGGGGCGGGGCAGATGGTTCCACACCTCATCCGCGCCATAGGGGCTGTTGAGCAAGAAGGTTGCCCCCGGCTTGGCCATTTTTAGCATGTCGTATTTTTCGAGGAAGCCGAACTGGTGGCAAGCCACAAAGCTGGCCGTCCCTTCCAAAATGAGATAGGGCGCATGGATGGGTTGCGGACCAAAGCGCAAATGGGAGACGGTAATCGCCCCCGACTTTTTGGAGTCGTAGACGAAGTACCCTTGGGCGTGCAAATCGGTGTCTTCGCCAATGATTTTGATGGCGTTTTTGTTCGCCCCCACCGTGCCATCCGCCCCCAAACCATAGAACATCGCTCGAATCACGTCGGCCGATTCAATGTCCAAATGGGGGTCATAGGCAAGGCTTAAATGGGTCACGTCGTCGTTAATGCCAATCGTGAACCGTTTCTTGGGGTTTTCTTTGGCCAACTCGTCGTAGATGGCTTTGACCATGCCGGGGGTAAATTCTTTGGAGGAGAGGCCATAACGGCCGCCAATCAGCGCGGGCAATTTGCCTTGCCAATGGTCTACCACGGCCGAAACCACATCCAAATAGAGTGGTTCGCCGCCCGCGCCCGGCTCTTTGGTGCGGTCTAGCACGGCGATGGCTTTGGTGGTGGCGGGCAAGGCGGCAATCAGGGCGGCCGTGTCCAGCGGCCGATAGAGCCGCACTTTCAGCACACCGACTTTGTGGCCGTGGGCATTCAGGTAGAGGGCGGTCTGCTCGGCCGTCTCTGCCCCCGAACCCATCACGATGATGACGCGGTCGGCATCGGCCGCGCCGACGTAATCAAACAGCTTGTATTGCCGTCCCGTCAGGGCGGCAAATTGGTCCATCGTCTCCTGCACCACCACGGGGCAAGCGGTGTAAAACTGGTTGACGCTCTCCCGCGCTTGGAAGTAGACATCTGGGTTTTGCGCCGTGCCCCGAATAAATGGGTTATCGGGCGTGAGGCCACGAGTGCGGTGGGCGCGAATCAATTCGTCGCTCATCATGGCCCGCATCACCTCATCGGGGATGGGGTCAATTTTGTTGACTTCGTGGGAGGTGCGGAAGCCATCGAAAAAGTGCAGGAAGGGGATGCGGGCGCGGAGGGTCGCGGCCGAGCTAATCAGGGCAAAGTCCATCGCCTCTTGCACGGAGTTGGCCGCCAACAGGGCAAAGCCTGTTTGCCGCGCGGCCATCACGTCGCTATGATCGCCAAAAATGGATAGCCCTTGGGCGGCCAAGGAGCGGGCGGCGATGTGCAACACGGTCGGGGTCAGTTCACCCGCGATTTTGTACAGGTTGGGAATCATCAACAACAGCCCTTGGGAGGCGGTGAAGGTGGTGGTGAGTGCCCCGGACTGGAGTGCGCCATGCACGGCCCCGGCCGCGCCTGCTTCGGATTGCATTTCGATGACGGTGGGGACGTGCCCCCACAGGTTCGGCCGTCCTTCGGACGACCATTGGTCGGACCACTCGCCCATCGGCGAGGCGGGGGTGATGGGGTAGATGGCGATGACTTCGTTGACTTTATGAGCCACCATGGCGGCGGCCTCGTTGGCATCTATGGTTATCATGGCAAATTCCTTGGATTGCGGAATGGGGAATGCGGAATAAAAAAGCGGATGAGCTGGCTCGCTAAAAGGCTGGCCAGCTATGCGCTATTCTAGTCCTCGGCCGTGTCCCCTGTTCAGTGACAGAGCGCATAGGATGGGCTGACAAACGTCATAGCGATTTTGGATTTGGGATTTTAGATTGTGGATTGGCTCCCACAGTTGGCCCCGTCCTGATTACAAGTCGCTTACCGCCTGTAACGTGTAAGGCGGTTTCGGGGAAATAATGATCCAAATGGGTTAAAAACAAACACGGAATTCACTAAATTTACGGATTTGATTAGAAGAAAATTCGTGTCATTCGTGAAATTCGTGTCTAAAAAGTTTTTGCGCCTCAAGATAGTTAAATTTTGGAAATGGCCTAACCTGTAACAATCCTGTCTTTGCTCCCTAATAAGGTTTTGTTAAAAAAAAAAGAGGGTGAAAAAAAGCCAAACTTTTTTTTATTTTTTTTTTTTTAAAAAATTTTTATTGCAAAAGGCAAAAGGAAAGGGGAAAGGTATTTAGGAGAAGTTCGTGAAATTTTAGTCACAAAACCACCATTGACTGGAAAAGCTTAATTATAAGGAGATCACTTACCCAAACGCCCCAATCCCCGTCAGTTCACGGCCGACAATGAGCAAGTTAATCTCATTCGTCCCCTCATAGGTGTAAATCACCTCGGCATCCAGCAACAACCGCGCCACATGGTTTTCGATGAGAATGCCATTGCCGCCCAACACCTCCCGCGCCAGCAGGGCCACCTGCCGCGCTTTGCGGGCGTTGTTGTATTTGCCCAAAGATGTTTGGGCGCTGGTTAGCTTCCCTTCCGCCATCAGTTCGGCCATGCGCCAGCAGAGGAGTTGCATCTGGCTCACCTCGGCCGCCATTTCCACCAGTTTGTGTTGGACGAGTTGGAAGCTGGCAATCGGTTTGCCAAATTGCTCGCGCGTCTTGGCATAGTCTAAGGCCATCTCCAAACAAGCGGCCGCAATGCCCGCCGCTTCCCAGCAGATGGTGTAGCGGGTGTAGGCCAACACAGCCGAGACATCGTGGAAAGAGCGGGCGTGAGCCAGCCGATTTTCGGCAGGGACGCGCACATTTTCCAGCAGAATTTCGGCGTTTAACACGGCGCGTTTGCTAATTTTGCCTTGCAAGTTGGTGATAGTCACCCCTGCGGTCTGGTTGGGGTTTTCGATGACAAAGCCGCCAAATTGCCCCGTTTCGTCTCGCGCCCAAATAATCAGCAAATCGGCGATGCTGGCGTTGCCAATCCACCGTTTGGAGCCGTTGAGGAGGTAATGGTCGCCGTCGCGCACGGCCGTGGTCAGCACATGCACCGCATCCGACCCCCGTTCGGGTTCGGAGAGGCCAAACGCGCCGATTTTTTCCACCCGCGCCATGGCGGGCAACCAGCGTGCTTTTTGCTCGTCGGAGCCGAGTTTGCCAATGCTTCCCATCGCCAAGCCCGAGTGAACGCCGTAAAAGGTGCCGATGGAGCCATCGCCACGGCCGAGTTCGTAGCGCACAAGTCCGGCCGAAAGGGCATCGAGTTCGGCACAGCCATAACCCTGCATCATGGTTCCCCAAATGGGCAACTGTTTCATTTCGTGGGCAATTTCCCAAGGAAATTCGGCCGCTTCCCAATAGGGGTTGATGCGGGGCTTGACCACCTCTTCCACAAATTGGCGCACTTGCAGGCGCAAGGCACGTTGGCTGTCGGTCAGTTTGTCGTCTAGGTTAAACAGGTCAAAGGGAATCATGGGAAGAGGGGTCGGGAGAGTAGGGGCAATCCTTGTGATTGCCCTAAATGCTGGGTTAGCCAAGGTTTAAGGATAGACACAAGGTCTACCCCTACTTAGTTGTTATCAGCGGCGACTTTGCCCAACACATCCAATTGGTGGGCAAGATAAATGAGGTCGCCCGAGGCGAGTTGGGCGCGGCGGGCAGCGAGCCACTGGGCAAATTGGTCGGCGGGCAGGTCGGGGTGGTGGCTGAGCGATTGGTCGAAGAAGTGCAAAATATGGCTGAGGAAATACGCTTCGTCGTGGGGGTAGGGGGGGCAAACCACCCAATCGGAGCCGCCCACGGCCGTTATTTCGGCCCCGCACTGGCGCAGAAGGGGCAACAAATGCCGCCCTGTGCGGCTATCGCCCGAGCGGCGGCCGTTGGTGTGCCGCTCATCCATCGTGCGGTGGTACACCCGCTCTACTTCGTCGTCAAACGCCTCGCCCAGTGGCGTAGGGGGCTGAAAGGCTGTCACGCCATCAAAGTTGAGGGTGAAGTAGAAGAGGCCATTGGGTTGTAGCAAGCCCAGCAGGGCGGGCAATGTTTCGGCGAGGGGGAGCAAATCGAGGACGGCGTGGGCGATGAGCAAATCGTACCGCTCTTGGTTACGGGGCAAGAAATCGTATAAGTCTATGGCTTGCGCCATGACGATGAAATGCGGCCGTGCCTCGGCCCAGCCTTGCAGTTGCCCTTCCAACACGGCGATGTTGTCAGGGTCGGCATCAATGGCGGTGTAAAGGGCGTGGCTGAGGTGGTGCGTATCCAAGATGCGTTGGATCATGCTCCCCGTGCCCGCCCCGATTTCGAGGATGGACAGCGGCCGTTGGCGGGAGGAGGCGGGTAACTCCTCCCACAGTTTGTGCCAAACATGGCCATTCAGGGCGCGGTCATCCACACTTTTTTTGGCGGCAAGGTAGCGAGGGAATGAGAACATAGTGGCCAATTGTCAATGTTCAGCGGCCGATTGTCAATGGAGCCTGATTGTCATCCGCCCCATGCCCCATTGCTCCCTATTGTGCTACTGGCATATACTAACGTCATTCGTTATAAGTCAAGCAATTTCCAGAGTGTCCAGTAACCATTTTTGATGTAAATACCCTTGGCCCTTTCCCTTTTTTGTCTTTTTGCAATAAAAATTGAGGTTCTCTGAGGTTTGGTGTGGTAGGGGCGCACCCTTGTGGTCGCCCTCTGGGGGCAGGCACAAGGCCAGCCCCTACACAACCACATAAAACATCAAAGAACTAAAATTGATTGCAAAAGGGCAAAAGAACAATAAAGCAAAGGGATTTAAACCTCTTTTCTCTCTTGGTTTTCGCCAAGAGCCTTAACTTATAACGAATGAACTCTCGCATCAATTGCAGTTCACATGGGGCGAAAACGAGTGCAACCTCTGGCCATCATTTCCTCATCGAGCACCCCAGAGACCACCCCCAATTCGCCAATAGACACAAATAGCCGAAGAACCATATGGACGATTTAACAGGGCAAACAGTTGGGCAGTATCGCTTGGTGCAAAAATTGGGCGAAGGGGGCATGGCCGAAGTTTACAAGGCGTATCAACCCCGTTTAGATAGGTATGTGGCCATCAAATTCATCCGCCCCGAGCTGGCCGTGGATTCCCATTTTCGGGCGCGGTTTGAGCACGAGGCGCGGGCGATTGCGCGTCTGAGCCACGGCAACATCGTCCATATTTACGATTTTGGGGATGAGGACAAACGGTATTTTTTGGTGATGGAGTTTGTGGAGGGGCAAACGCTCAAAGATTACCTGCAAAAATTGCACAAGATAGACCAGTGGGTGACGATTGGGCGGGCGGTGGAGATTACGGTGCAAGTCGCGGCCGCGTTGGGCTATGCCCACAACCAAGGCATTGTGCATCGCGATGTGAAGCCAGATAACGTGTTGCTGGCCAGCAACGGCCGCCCTGTGCTAAACGATTTTGGCATTGCCCGCATGATAGAGCAGGAAGGGCAAGGACTGACCCAAACTGGGGCGGCCATCGGCACCCCTGCCTACATGGCTCCCGAACAAATTCAGGGGCAGAAGGAGAAAATCTCGGCCGCGACCGACTTGTATTCGCTGGCCACCATTTTGTTTGAGTTGCTCACGGGGCGCACGCCGTTCACGGCCGATACCGCCTTCGCGGTCATGCTCAAACACCTCAGCGACCCCATCCCTTTGCCCCGCCAACTCAACCCACAACTGGGGGAAGCCTTGGAACGCTTTTTGCTGAAGGCGTTGGCCAAAGACCCGTTGGATAGGTTCCAAACAGCCGACGAGTTTGCCCAAAACCTCACCATTGCCGCCGCGCAAAGCGACGAAGCGGCCGTGCCCGCCACCCATCTACCCCCCCATGCGCCCGGCGAACAAACCCAAGTCGCGGCCGAAGCGGAAGCAACCGTCATCGAGAGCGCCTCGGGGACGGTCATGCCACCCATCCAAAAGACGGCCGTCTCGCCCCCTGCTGACCCCACGCTTGCCCCACCCACCAAGCGGCGGCGCATTCCCACATGGGCGTGGGCGGTGCTGGGAGTGTTGGTGGTTGCTCTGGTCGGGGCGGGGTTGCTCAATGGATTAGATGACGATCCGCCGCCCAACCAACCGCCTATCAATTTGGCTGAGGCAGGCGAACAGGCCGAAGCGTCGGCCGCCGAGGCTCTGCCACCCGGTTCTGCTCAAGGCGAAACCATTGTCTTTACCACTGCCAGCGGCGTGTTCCGCGTGGCGGCCGAGCCAGATGCCATCCCCGAACCACTCGCGCCTTATTTGGATGAGTTGTTTGGCGAGGGTGAGGATTACGAGGTGCATATTTCGGCCGATGGGGAATGGCTCCTCATCAACACATCCCGCCTAGAACCAGAGTGTGCGGGCTGGTCTTGCTTGCTCCGTGTCCGTTCCGATTTTTCCTCGGCCGAGGGGGGCATCGTTTATTTGCCCGACTACGAGGTTGTTCACTACAACTTAGGCATGGCTATCAGCCCCGACGGCCAGCAAATAGTGTATAGCAAAGGGGGCGGGGACAACATCATAGATTTGTGGCTGATAGAGTTTGAGGGCGAATTGTGGAGCGAACCTCTGCTCCTGACGGCCGACTCCGATTACGAATTTCATGGTTCCCCCGTTTTTTCCCCCGATGGCCAAACCATTGCCATGTTGTGTGGTTATGATATAGATGACAACGAATACCCCGAGAACGATGTTTGTTGGGTAGATATATCAGGGGATGAGTTTGGCACGGCCGTCTATTTTGACGATGGCCCCATCGACATGCCCGAAGGCGAGAACACCCTCTCCACCCCTCATTTCTTGCCCGATAACATCCTTGTTTTTGCCACAACATGGCGTTCCAGCATTTTGTGGCGGCTCAATGAGGAAGATGAATCGGTGGTCCCCCTGCGCATGAATCCACCCGTGAACGATTGGCTGGGGTGTGTGTTGCCCAGCGGCCGATTAGCCACCTTGCAATGGCGCGAAGAGTTAAATGGCCCTGTCTTGCATGTCATCAACCTGCTCGCCCAAGAGGATTTCTTGGTTGAAACGGCCGAGCCAATCTATTATGGGATTGGGTGTGGTAGGGGAGACTAACTTGGGAAGGCTACTTCGCTTTTTTGCTGTGGGGGTCTGGAGACCGCCCAGAGGCAGAAAACAAAAGGGCGGGTGCAAAACCCGCCCTGCGCTAATGCTGGGAGCCATTTGTTGGCAAATATTCTCGGATTTTGCCCGCCAGTTCAAAAATTGGCACTTGTTTGCTGATGAGGTCATCCGCACCCGCTTCCATACTGCTGGCGCGGGTTTCGCGGCTGTCATCGGCCGTGTACATCACAATACTACACTCATCTGGCCCCAACCCCCCTTTTCGCAATTGGCGGCACACTTCGATGCCTGTCATGCCCGGCATCATCACATCCAACAAGATGAGTTGGGGAATATCTTCCCCCACCACCCGCAAGGCTTGCGAACCATTGTAGGCTCCTGCAACTTTGTAGCCTGCATCTTCCAGCACAATGCGGCACAATTGCACCAATTCCATTTCATCATCTACTACCAGAATTTTGGCCATATGCAAAACCTTGTTTGTGTGCCATGCCGTTGGCAACTAAGCTTGCCCCCTATTTCAACTCCCTCTCTATCTTATCTTTTTAGTGGTGGTTCGTCTACCATTCAACCCTGTCAGTTTTTAACGATACGGCCGCGTTACCTCTGGTAAACGGCCGTTGGAGGTGTACAAATGTCTCAGTTTCTCTTGCGTTTATTTGGCAATGCCCTCGCTTTGTGGGCGGCCATCCAAATTGTGCCGGGTATTACTTATGATGGCACCAATTTTTCGTTGGTCATTATTGCGCTCATCTTTGGCGTGGTCAACGCCTTGGTACGGCCGCTTATCGTCCTGCTCACCTGCCCTCTCATCGTCCTCACCTTGGGCCTCTTCCTGTTCGTCGTCAATGCCATTATGCTCTCCATCACCGAAGCGATTTCGGATTGGTTCGACTTGGGGCTATACATTGATGGCTTCTGGGCGACCCTGTTTGGAGCCATCATCATCAGCATTGTCAGTGGCCTCTTCACCATGTTGGTGCGCGACAAACGGGAAGATAGCGATTACAAAGCGCGGTACAACGGCCGATAAATCATCAATGAGCAATGAGCAATGAACAAATGGCGTTGGGGCATAGGAGGTAATAACCAATAACGAATTACCAGTAACTAATCCTTGAAAACCAACAAGCCCGCTTACAAGCGGGCTTTTGGTTTCACTCTATCGGTTCATGTTATCTTAGGCTCGCCGGGCTATCACCTCTTTGGCTTGTGGTCCTTTGCCCTTGTCCACTTCGACATAATCAACGGGGTCGCCCTCATATAGATTGCGATACCCGTCGCCGTCAATGGCACTGTAGTGGACAAATACCTCATCGCCACCTTCTGCTGGCTCAATAAAGCCATAACCCTTCAACCGACTGAACCATTTAACAATTCCTGATTTGCGTTGCATACCGTTTAACTCCATGATAACAACCTCCAACATGTGCTACATCTAAATTTGCCTGAAAGGGCGGACTAATTTGCAAGCTGGTTCGGCATAGAGCCAACCAAAATCAAACCCAAGGTGTGGGGCAATCAAAAAGAGTTTAATTGCGTACGAAAGGGGCTAAATTGCTTTGGGTACGGCCGAACTGCTTACAGGTTGCAATTTATCATGGGGGGAGGGGGGGTGTCAACGGCCGTGAACCTTCTTTTACCGAGTTTTCACGCTCGAGGTAGTGAAAGGAGCGTGAAGGCAAAAAAAGAGGGTAGCACGGGTTATTAGCCCGTACTACCCTCGGCCGTGGGGGCAGATGAAATGGTTACGGCTGGCGCAAGCGCACGGCCGTTCCCAGACCCAACAAGCCAAAGAGAATCACGGCGAGGATGAGAGCCACAGGCACGGCCGTTGTGCCAGTTGTGGCTTCGGGAGCTTCGGCCACCAGATAGAGTTAACTGCATCATTGGTAAGCGGCAGGGGGTGGTGGCACCGCCAGGTAGCCCTCACTCAGTCAAGGCCGCGCTGCCGGCGTAGGCCGTTGGTGGCCGTGTTGCCATTGTGGTCACTGTTCAAGGTGACATTGGTTGGGGGGGGGGGGGGGGGAAGCGCGGTGTTGACAAAGGTCGAATTTCTAAGCCCGTCGCCATTGCCAAATGTCACCGCCCCACCACTACCTCTAAAAAGTAGTCACCACCTTGGTTGTAATGCCCCACCATCTAAGTTCCAAAAAGCTAATAAAGGAGGAGTTCGTGATAATCCCAAAGGCTGTGTTCGTATTAACGCGAAAAGCCCCACCACTACTGGTAGTACCATTGCGGAAGTTTTGGACGGTCAAGCCACGTAATTCGACAGTACCACTTGTACTGCAACCAAGCGGTAATCAGAAGCACCACCGCCACCATTTAAGGTGACATTACCGCCACCATCAATGATAACAGTACGGCCGCCGCGTTGTGATCTGGAAGAGCGGCCGTGACGTTAATCGTTGTGCCCGCACAATTGGCATCAAACAGGACACTGTGCGGCCCAGCCCCAGCGGAGCCACGAGCCGAATTATAAGCGGCTAACAAACCCGCATTATCACAGGTGGCAACTTGGAAATCGGCCGCGTGGGCTGGCCGAACCCCTGTCCATGCCCACAGGCACAGCGCAACAAGAAGCGTGAGCGTCGAGAAAAAGCGTTTGTTCATGGGAAACCTTCCTTAAAAATAATCGGCAAATAGTTAGACATAGGTCTATAGTACTATCATACCAGTTTACCCTTAACAGGAAGCCCACCTAGCAGTTACAAAACGGTTAGAAAATGGTTGAACGTCAGTCAACCGACCTCTCCAAAATCCAAAATCTAAAATCACCTCAACAGCTTCACCAGCCGCAACGTCACCGCCTTCGTATCTGGCCCAATCTCCCCCGGCGGCCCCACACAAGCGGGGCATCCATCATGGCAAGCACAGGTGCGGATGAGTTCCTCGGCCGCTTCCAACAACGTCTCGTGCAAGGTAAACAGCCGTTCGCTAAAGCCCAAGCCCGCCGCCACCCGTTCGTAAATGACAATGGTCGGCGCGGCCGTCAGCGGATTGTGCCCCTCGGCCGTTACCTCAATATCGCTCGGGTCGCACATCAAAAACAGCGGGGCGAGATTGCGCCACACATAGGCCAGCCCCCCCAACGCCGAACGCGCCTGTTGCCCCTGCTCCGCCCGACGGTGGCAACTGGGGCACAGCGTGATGAGATTTCCGACATGGTTCGCCTCTCGGTAATGCTCATTTTGCCCGCGCACATACCCATATTCCCGAAACGGCCGAATGTGATGCACATGCAACAGCCCGCCCGCCCCGCAGGTTCGGCAAGCGTGGCCGTCCCGCTCCAAGGCCAATTTGCGCTGGCTGGCCCAGTTAGGGCCGTAATCATTCGGCCGCAACAAAATCCCCTCTTCATACAACTGTTCGGTCAGCTCTTGGCCAAACACCAGCCAAAAACCGTGCGTTTCTAGCTCCATCGCGGGCAGGGTGATGGGGCCATAGCCGAGCATTTCGTGGGTGTAGTGGCGGATTTTGCGGAAGCTGGTCGCTTGGGTGACGACGCGGACTTCGCCGTAAGCAATTGCGGATTGGGGATTGTGGATTGCGGATTGGGTGGTAGGGCGCAGGGCTTGGATTTCGCTGGCGATGCTGGCGCGGGTGTAGTAATCCGCTTCGATGAGCTTGACATAGGCGAGACGGCCGTCCCAATCCAACGCCTCCACCAGATAGGGTTGGGCTTGGTGCAGGTAGATGGCCTCCTCATGCACCAACAACGGGGCGCTGGCCAAATCCACCTCGCCCAACACCCGCACCCCCTCGGCCGTGTGCACCTGAATGACCACCGTGTCGTTACTGCTGGTGCGGAGCGAGACCTTGCTGGCGGGTTGCTCGCCATCGCCCAAATAGTGGTATTGCGTCCCTGTGTGGTGCAACAAATCCATCTCGCTCATCGCTTCCAGCAGTTCGGCGATGGCTTCGGTGCGGCCGTAAGCCTCCCCGTTGGCAAAGGGCAACTCAAAAGCGGCGCAAGCGAGGTGGGGAACCATCAGCCGCTCGTTGTCGGGGTTGATGAGGGCGTGTTCGGGGGAACGGCCGAACAAATAGCGCGGGTTGCGGGCGATATACTGGTCGAGCGGGTTACTGCTGGCGATAAGCACGGCCGCTGATTCGGCCGTTTTGCGCCCCGCCCGCCCCGCCTGTTGCCACAGCGAGGCAATCGTGCCGGGGAAACCCGTCAGCACCACCGCATCGAGTTCGCCAATGTCCACCCCCAATTCCAGCGCATTGGTGGCCACCACCCCGCGCACCTCGCCCGTGCGTAGCCCCTGCTCGATGTGCCGCCGTTCCAGCGGCAAATAGCCACTGCGATAGCCCGTCACCGTGTCGGGCGGCAAATCGTGGAAAGTCACCTCATCTTGCAAGTAGCGGAGCAAAATTTCCACAGTTTGGCGGGCGCGGGCGAAGACGGCCGTCTGCACCCCGCTCAAAATAAAGCTGGCCGCCGCATCTTTGGCGGCCAACACACTGCTCCGCCGCAAGCCCAACTCCTCGTCTATGATGGGCGGGTTGTACATGATAAAGTGGCGCGGGCCACGGGGCGCACCGTTTTGGCTCTCGTCTATGAGCGTGAACGGCCGTTCCACCAGCCGTTCGGCGTGTTCTTGCGGGTTGGCAATGGTGGCCGAACAACAAATAAATTGGGGAGTGGCTCCGTAAAAGGCGCAAATTCGTTGCAGGCGGCGCAACACGTTGGCCACATGGCTCCCAAACACGCCCCGGTAGGCGTGGATTTCATCTATGACCACATAGCGCAGGTTGCGGAAAAAATCGCGCCAACTGGTGTGGAAGGGCAAAATGCCCATGTGGAGCATGTCGGGGTTGGAGATGAGTAGGTGGGCGTTTTTGCGGATTTTGCTCCGTTGCCCCTGCGGTGTGTCGCCATCGTAGCTGTTGGCCACGATGGGCAACCGCCCGGCCGTAATCAGCTCTTGGGTGGCGGCCAGTTGGTCGTGGGCGAGCGCTTTGGTGGGGAAGAGGTAGAGGGCACGGCCGTGACCACCTCCCAGCAGGCCGTGCAAGACGGGTAAGCCATAGCACAAACTCTTGCCCGAGGCGGTACTGGTGGCAATAACCACGTTTTCGCCTGCGAGGGCGGATTGCACGGCCGCTTCTTGGTGCTGGTAAAGCTGGTGGATGCCTTGACTGGCCAAAGCGCGGCCGAGGCGTGGGTCGAGCGCCGCTGGCAACGGGGCAAATCGCCCTCGCTGGGCAGGAATGCGCTCCCACGCCACCACGTCCCGCATGAAGTCGTGGTTGCGGCGCAATTTGTCTAGTACATCGGGCAAACTCATGCGGGGGATTATAGCAGGTCAGCTAGTTAGCATTTCAGCATTTCAGCTAGTCAGCTTTTTGGCTGACTAGCTGACTAGCTGACTAGCTGACTAGCTGACTTGTCGGCTATCACTTCGGCCACGAGTTGGCGCAAGCCGTGCAACGCTTCTTCAGGTGTGCCTGCCAGCCAGCTCAGGCTGGGAAATTCGGCGCATAAGGCCACGTATTCCTCATCTTCGGCCGCCCATGTCACCCGATAGGTGTATCGGTCTTGTTCAAGAACCATCTTGTGCCTCCAATCGTTCAATATGGGTAAATCTGGTCGTCTAAGAAGTGTACGATAGGGGTAGTGTATTGCTATACTAGCTTGGTAGCATCACGTGTACCCTGCTCAATGATTTTGCCCAAGGAGAAAATCCATGCAAATCCATGAATTGGTTTTAGAAATGAAAATGCTCGAGCGCCAACTGACCTTGTACGAGGAAAAATATGGCATTTTGAGCGAAGACTTTTACCATGCCTTGCAAGCGGGTGAGTTAGAAGAATATGATGAATTCGACGAAACCCGTGCCGATTTCAGCCGCTGGAAAGGCATTTATGAGACGTGGAATCGGCGCAAGAAAAAGTATGACACCCAAATCCAAAGCCACGGCATTGTGGAATCATTGCGGTTTCAACCTGCTTATTAGCCATGAATGCTAATCTGCTCTCATCCGTAGCGACATATAGCCAGTTTATGGCTGGCTTGTTTGACCGCCCCACAATTGAACGCTCGACCATTACCGTTTGGCCTGTCAGCCCCTACACAGGTATTGTAGAAGGAGAGTTGTTCTTTGCCGATGGGGTTCGTTTGCGGATGCGTGAGGAGTTGGATTTTGATGAGCAGTTGATTACTTCCTATGGCTATGAGGTGTATCAACATGGCGAAAAGCTGTACTGGTATGACGATTTCCCCCATCCCAATGACCCGACTCTGGCCTCGACACATCCCCACCACAAACACATTCCGCCCAATATCAAACGCCATCGCATCCCTGCCCCCGGCATTCGCTTTGATGCACCCAATTTACCGCAACTGATTGCTGAAATTGAGGCTTTGCTGGTTGGTTAAACCTCTCTTCCCATGACCCACTTCCCCCAAACCCCCGCCAACAGTGTCAAGCGCGTGCCCAAGCGGGCGGCATATGACCACGAGACGATTTACGCCATTGTGGATTCTGCGTATATCTGCCATGTCGGGCTGGTGCAAGACGGCCGTCCCTTTGTCATCCCCACCATTCATGCGCGGGATGGGGATACTTTGCTGTTGCACGGAGCCAGCACCAGCCGGCTCATGCGCCATGCCGCCGCTGGCCACGAACTGTGTCTAACCGTGACCCATTTGGATGGCCTCGTGCTGGCGCGGTCGGTGTTCAACCATTCCATGAACTACCGCTCGGCCGTGTTGTTCGGCCGTGGGCATCTCATCGAAGAGCCAGCGGCCAAGATGGCCGCGCTGGAGCGGTTCACCGAAAAGCTCATCCCCGGCCGTTGGGCGGAGGTGCGCCAACCGAACGAGACGGAGATGAAAGCGACTTACATCGTCGCTATTCCCATCGAAACAGCTTCGGCCAAGGTGCGCGTGGGGCCGCCCAACGATGAAGAGGAGGATTTGGATTGGCCTGTCTGGGCGGGCGTGTTGCCCATCACCCCCCAATTCGGCGCACCCATTTCCGCGCCCGATGCCACGGCCGAATACCCCCTGCCCTCCTTATCTCGCCCCATTCGCCCCAGAGGAAATTGGCGGGTAAGATAGGGCGCAAGAGAGGAAGTGAGAAAGAGCAGTCAGCCACTTACTCTCAAATCCAAAATCTAAAATCCCCAATCCCAAATCCCTCGAGAGGGTTATGTTAGCCAAAGTTTTTAGCTGTGCCACCATTGGTTTAGATGCGGAGTTAATCGAGGTCGAAGTAGACCTCTCCACGGGCTTGCCGGGCATCACCGTCGTGGGCTTGCCCGATGCGGCCGTGCGCGAGAGCCGCGACCGCGTCCAAGCGGCCATCAAAAACAGTGGCCTCAGTTTCCCCACCAAACGCCTCACCATCAATTTAGCCCCGGCCGATATTCGCAAAGAAGGGCCTGTCTACGATTTGCCCATGGCCGTCGGCATTTTGGCCGCCTCCCAGCAGATTTGGTTCCACGCGCTCGATGATTCGCTGTTCATTGGCGAATTGTCGTTGGATGGCTCGGTGCGCCATGTGCCCGGCACTTTGCCAATGGCGGTACTGGCGCGGCAAAACAAATACAAGCGCATTTTTGTGCCGGCCGTAAACGCAGGCGAAGCGGCGCTTGTGCCCGAAATCGAGGTCATCCCTGTCACCAGCCTGACCCAATTGGTGAGCCACCTGACAGGGCTACGGCCGATTCCCCCCTACACCATCTCCATCGAAGATTTGTTCCAGAGCGAACCGCAATATGCGGCCGATTTCGCCGACATCATGGGGCAAGAGCATGTCAAGCGGGCGATGGAAGTCGCCGCCGCTGGTGGCCACAATGTTTTGCTGACAGGGCCGCCGGGAACGGGCAAAACGCTCATCTCCAAATCGTTGCCCAGCATTTTGCCGGGCATGTCGTTGGATGAGGCGTTGGAGGTGAGCAAAATTTACAGCGTGGCGGGGCTGTTGCCACCCGACAAGCCGCTCATCAAGGAACGGCCGTTTCGCGCCCCCCACCACACGATTAGCTATGCAGGCTTGGTCGGTGGGGGAGCCGTGCCCCGCCCCGGTGAAGTTTCGATGGCGCATCGGGGGGTGCTTTTTTTGGATGAGTTGCCCGAATTTGGGCAACGGCTCATCGAGGTGTTGCGCCAGCCGTTAGAAGGACTGCCCCGCGAAGTTTCCATCTCTCGCGCCACAGGCACGGTCACATACCCCGCCAGTTTTATGTTGGTGGCCGCCCAAAACCCCTGCCCCTGTGGCTACTTTGGCGACCCCACCCATGCCTGTACTTGCTCGAGTAGCATGATTACGCGCTACCAAAAGCGGATTTCGGGGCCGCTGATGGATCGGATTGATATTCATGTGGATGTGCCACGGGTGGCGTTTGAGAAGCTGACGGCCGTGCGGCGGGGGAAAGCTCGGCCGTGATTCGCCAGCGGGTGGAGCAAGCCCGTGCCATCCAAACCGAGCGATTACGC
The DNA here is from genome assembly GCA_016711405.1 of Candidatus Hadersleviella danica. GTDB lineage: Bacteria > Chloroflexota > Anaerolineae > Promineifilales > Promineifilaceae > Hadersleviella > Hadersleviella danica. The sequence goes on from JADJSZ010000005.1 coordinate 20,523, forward strand.
GAGGTAGGACAACTCTCCAACAGTGAAATGGGGCCAAGCGAAGTGCGCCAATTTTGCCCGCTCGATGAAACGGGCACACGCCTGATGAAAAGTGCCATGTCCCAAATGAATTTAAGTGCGCGTGCCTTTCATCGCATCCTCAAAGTCGGCCGTACCATTGCCGACTTGGCTGGCCAAGCGGCCATCTTGCCCGTGCATTTGGCCGAAGCGTTGCAATATCGGCCGCAAGAGAAGTGAGGAGAAAGAGAGTAGAGATAGAGAGAGACCCTTGGTTGGCAGAATAGCTACGTTCCCCTCTATCTCTATCTCCAGCCTCTATCTCTCTTCCATAGATTTTGTAAATAACAGGCATAGATTAGATAAGTTGGGCAATAGGGTAACTCGTGTTAATTTTGGGTTTGTAGTGCGATAACCGAGAGTAACCGTCGCTCATTTAACAGGGCGGTACTTGACTATCGGACTATTGACCACAACCCTTAATTTTGGTTTCCTATGTATTAGGCGTGATAGGCAGTATCTATACACAATAGCCTCACTGCTACTTTTTATGGGGTATAAAGTCCATTGGTATTAAAAAATACACCAACAGACCCGTACACCCATAAACAAAGTCCCAGATGACGGCCGTAAAATGTGTAATCACACCCACTAGGAAGAGCCATGACACAAGATAGTTAATACGAACTGGCGACGGAGAAAACATTCCTCCACCTTCCCCTCCCTATCTCTCGTCTCTATCTTCTTCTAAAAACCCACTGGATACTGGTCCCCATTGGGACTAGGGGGTAATTGTGATAAATATCGCCTTGGACACCTACACTTCTCGTCGCGCTCTGCAAAACTATCAGACCAAAGTGGCGCAAAAGTCGCTGATGGTTTTGCCTGCTACCCATTTTAGTGTGGAGGAGCTGACGGATGCCTACAACCAAACACGGGTGGATTACATTATCCCTATGCCGATGACGGCCGCTCGTCTGCAAGAGTATATTGATGCCTACGACATTGATTTAACAGCCTCCTACGTCGCCCTCGACACACCCTCCCGCGCCATGTTGGGGTTGGGCATGTTGGGCGTGCGCGAGGGGCGCAGTTGGGTGACGCGCTTGGGGGTTTTGCCAGCTTCACGCGGCCGTGGGGTGGGCCAAATTATCATGGAACGGCTGGTGCTGGAATCGAATCGGCGCGAATTCCCCCACATTTGGCTCGAGGTGATCAAGGGCAATGCGCCCGCCCACACCCTCTTCCAAAAAATGGGTTTTGTGGAAACCCGCGAACTGATTGTGGCGCGGCGTGCGCCCGCCCCTGTGGTGGTGGCCAATGAATTGGCGGCCGAAGCGGCCGTGTGCGAACTGAACGCGGCCGAATTAACAACACGGTTGGCCGCAAGGCAAGGACGGCCGAACTGGCTCAATGAAAACGAAACGTTCACCCATGTGCCCCAACTCAAAGGGCTGGAACTGCGTTGGGCAGATGGCTCGGCGGGGTGGGTGGTGTATGAGGATGCTCGGCTCCAGATGAAGCGCATTACAGTGGGTGTGGAAGCGGGTGAGCCATTGGGGGTGGCCACGGCCGTGTTGCACCAACTCCACCGCCAAAACCCCATCAAAGACTCCATCTCCGAAAATATCCCCGAAGGCGACCCGCTCTGGCCTGCTTATGAAGCGAACGGCTATTTCGACTCCTTCCGCCGCGTCGAAATGCTCAAGCAAGGTGGCATTGGTTAGAGAGGGGTTAAGTAAAAAGTGCTAAAAATAAAAAGTGCTGAGTGGATTGTCCACTCAGCACTTTTGTTTTCTAGCAACTTCACATCCCCCCCTAACCAAGTGCTAAGCAAAAAGTGGGGATACTTTCAACTCAGCACTTAGCACTCAGCACTTTCTATTCTTTGTACATCTCCTCAATAATCTCCGCAAAATGTTGGTTGACCACCTTGCGCTTGACCTTGAGGGTGGGGGTGAGTTCCCCATGTTCCACGGAGAGCGGCCGATCTAAAATGCGGAAGGCGCGTACTTGCTCGACCTTGGCAAAAAGGGAATTGACTTCACTGTCAATGCCTTTTTGCACGGCCGCCACCACTTGGGGGTTCTGGTGCAAATTCTCGCGGGAGAGGTTGTGTTCGGCCGCGAACTTTTCGGCCGCTTCAGGTTCAAGGCTAATCAACGCCGCAATAAAGCGCCGATTGTCGCCAATGACCACCGCATCCCCGACCAGCGTCAAATTCTTCAGCGCCGCTTCGATATTCTTGGGGGCGATATTCTTGCCGCCCGAGGTGATGATGATTTCCTTCTTGCGGCCGACAATGGTCAGATACCCTTCGCTATCAAATTGCCCCAAGTCGCCCGAGAGGAGCCAACCATCGGCCGTGAGGGTTTCGGCCGTGGATTCGGGGTTGCGGTAATACCCCATGAACACATTGTTCCCCTTTACCTGAATCTCGCCATCTTCGGCCAAGCGCACCTGCACCCCCGGCCATGCTTGCCCCACCGAGCCATATTTGGTGGCGCCGGGGCGGTTTACCGTCGTGGGGCCACTATCTTCCGATTGGCCATACACTTCATAGATGGGCAAATCCAAGCCGCTAAAAAACTCCAAAATCTCCTTGGCAATGGGTGCGGCACCACTCACCCCGTGGCGGACGCGGTCTACGCCCAAGGCGGCCTTGACTTTGCCAAAGAATAATTTGTTGGCGATACCATGTTGAATTTTGAGCCATGTACCCGGCTGTTGGCCACGATTTAACACGGCCAGATGTGCCCGACCGACCCCAAGTGCCCACGTGGCGATTTTGGCCTTGGCTCCTGTCGCTTCCTGCAATTTGGCCGTGACACCGTTGTAAAACCGCTCCCACACACGGGGCACACCGAAGAGAACTGTCGGCCGTACTTCTTTTAGATTGTCCAACACCTTTAAGCCCGATTCGGCGTAATAGACTTGGTAGCCAGCCGTCACGGCCGCGTGCAGGGTAAACATCTGCTCCGCAATATGGGAAAGGGGCAAATAGGAGAGAACAGAATCACTGACGTTGAGGTCGAGGAGGGATTGGGCGGTTTCGGCCGTCCATGCCAAATTCAGGTGGTTGAGCATGACCCCCTTCGGTGGGCCTGTTGTGCCCGAGGTATAAATCAGGGTGGCCAACTGCTCCATCTTTAGCTCATTCAGCCGCTGGCCAATGAGCGTTTCAGGGGTTTTGTTGCCCTCGGCCATAAAATCATCCCAACTGAGGGCATCGGGATAGGCGGGGTTGCCCTTCATCATCACAATATGCTTGAGGCAGGCCAAATCGTCGCGCACTTCGCGGATTTTGGCCAATTGCCCCTCGTCCTCTAGCAAAATTACCGAGGCTTCGGCATGTTCGACAATGTATTTAACTTCGGTGGGCGAATTGGTGGTGTAGATTCCAGCGGCAACCCCACCGGCTAACATAGCCGCAAGGTCAAAAATGGCCCATTCGGGGCGATTAAAGCCCAAAATGGTCACGGCGCCACCCGGTTCCACACCCAAGGCGATGAGAGCACGGGCGGCTTGGCGAACTTCAGACAGATACTTGCTCCACGAACTCACTTCCCATGTGCCATTGCGCTTTTCGTGGTAAGCGGGGGCGTTGGGTTGTTCTTTGCCGATGCGGTGTAGGCGGTGAAGGATGGTTTCCACGGTCATGTACTCTCCTGTTAATGGGGGGTGTCTCAGCGGCCGTGTGCAAAGTTGCCAAGAGCGAGACAAGGTTGAGGGGATGGTGGGAAGTGAAAAATAAGAAGTAAGATGGGTGTGACCCATCTAACCTTTTATTTTTTACTCTGTTAGATTCTAGTCAACCTCCCCTTATTCGGCAATATGAGGTAGCAGACAAAGTGTAGAGATAGAGATAGAGATAAAGGGGCACACAGTGGGCTGGCCGACCAAGAATGCCTCTATCTCTATCTCCTTTCTCTATCTTTCTGAACCACGGTTAAATTTTTTGTTGCTCACAGATTATTTATAACTTAACCGTTAGCCTTGTTTTGCCTTAAGGCCGTTCCGATAATAAGCCCCTGTTAACAAGTGCAAAGTAAAAGGTAAAAAGCGGGATGAACAATCTCACTTCTCACTTCTTACTTTTCACTTCTTACTTTTCACCCCCTTTTCCGTTACAAAGTTCAGATTACAACCTGCTTTGCCCCAGTGTACCCTAGAGCTTGTAACCCTCACCCATTTTACTTGTTTGGAGGATTTTAGAATGCGAACCCTATTTAGAAAGCTACTGTTGTCTGTAGCTTTGGTTTTACTAGCGGCCGTCGCCATCGCTTGCCAACCCCAAGTGGTAGAAGTGCCTGTCGAAGTCGAAGTGACCCGCATCGTGACCGAGACCGAAACTGTAACCGAAACTGTTGTCGAAGAAGTGCAGGTCGAAGTCGAAGTCACTCGCGTCGTGGAAGTTGAGGTCGAAGTCGCGGCCGACCCCATCCCCGCTGACCCCGGCTCCTTGGTCATCTACTCGGGCCGGAGCGAGAGCCTTATCGCCCCTGTCATTGCCCAATTCAGCGAAGCAACAGGCATCCAAGTGGATGTGCGCTACGGGAGCACGGCCGAAATGGCCGCCACTCTCTTCGAGGAAGGCAACAACAGCCCCGCCGATGTCTACTTTGCCCAAGACCCCGGCGGCTTAGGAGCCATCTCGGCCGCTGGCCTGCTCGCCCCCTTACCCGCCGAATTGCTGGCCAACGTTCCCGCCCGTTTCCAAGGTGCAAATGGCGATTGGGTCGGCATTTCGGGTCGGGCGCGAGTCGTCGTTTACAACACCGATTTGGTCAGCGTAGATGACTTGCCCGACACCATTGAAGGGTTTACCGACCCAGCATGGAACGGCCGCATTGGTTGGGCACCCACCAACGGCTCCTTCCAACCAATGGTTACAGCCATGCGAAGTGTGTGGGGCGAAGAGCAAACCCGCACATGGCTCGAAAGGCATCATCGCCAACAACCCCATCGCCTATGGCAACAACACCAGTGTGGTCGAGGCCGTCGGTGCTGGCGAAGTGGCCGTGGGTTTTGTCAACCATTACTATCTCTACCGCTTCTTGGCCGAACAAGGCGAATCCTTCCCTGCCCGCAATTACTTTTTGCCCGGCGGCGGCCCTGATTCTTTGATGATGGTCGCGGGGGCAGGCATTCTCCAGACCAGCCCCAACGCTGAAAACGCCCAAAAATTCATTGAATTTTTGCTCTCCGTCCCCGGCCAACAATACTTCACCTCCCAAACCTTCGAGTACCCCGTCATTGCAGGGGTTCAGACAAGCGCAAGTTTGCCCCCCTTTGAAGAGTTAGACGCAATCGCCATTGACATTGACCTCAACGCCATGTCCGACCTCGAGGGCACGGCCGCCCTCCTCGGCGAACTCGGCCTACTTGAATAAAAGTGATTAGTGGTTAGTGGTTAGTGGCGAGAATGGCTCACTAACCACTAGTCACTAACCACTAACCACTAACCACTCCTATGGCTCCCATCACTTACCCACAACAAACCCAACGCACATGGACATGGCCGCAAGTGCGGCTTTCTTGGCTTTCCTTAGGGCTGTGGCTGATTGGCCTCCTCGTCTTGGGGCTACTCCTGCTCACGCCGCTCTACTTGGTGCTACGCACGGCCGAGGCTGGCTCGGCCGCGTGGGATTTGTTGTGGCAGAGCCGTAATTTGGCCATTTGGGGGCGCACCCTCTTGCTGTGCGTCAGTGTGACATTCACCAGCGTAGGCATTGCCGTGCCCTTGGCGTGGCTGGTACATCGCACCGATTTGCCGGGGCGCAAAATTTGGCGGGTGACGGCCGCTTTGCCCCTCGTCATCCCCAGCTACGTCTTCGCCTATCTGTTCATCTCCCTGTTTGGGCCACGGGGCATTTTGCAACAATGGCTGGCTCCGCTGGGGGTGGAACGCCTGCCCGAGTTATACGGCTTTTGGGGAGCGTGGCTCGTCCTCACCCTCATCAGCTATCCCTACGTATACCTGACCACCAGCGCCGCCCTGCGCCGGCTCGACCCATGCCAACTGGAAGCGGCGCGGAGCTTGGGGCTGAGTGCGGGAGCCGCCTTCTGGCGCATCATCCTGCCCCAATTGCGCCCCGCCATTGTAGCGGGTGGCCTCATGGTCGCCCTGTACACCTTGCGCGACTTTGGGGCGGTGACGTTGTTGCGCTACAGCACCTTCACCCGCGCCATTTACGTCCAGTACCAATCCTTTTTTGACCGTTCGCTGGCCGCCGCTCTCGCCTTGCAACTCGTTTTGCTCACGGCCGTCATCCTCTACTTCGAGTGGCGGTCGCGGGGGCGGGCGCAATACGGCCGAGGGAGCATCGGCGTAGCCCGCCAACCCGAATTACACACCCTTGGGGCGTGGCGTTGGCCCGCCTTGGCCTATGTCTCGGGCTTGATGGGCATGGCTTTGTTCGTGCCCACGGCCGCCCTCGGGTACTGGGTCTGGCGTGGCCTGAACCAAGATTGGGGCATCCGCGCCGTGGCGGGGCGAGCCAATGTGGTCAACCCGTGGGAGTTGTGGGTTCCCGCGACTAATTCGGTGGTGGTCGCCTTGCTGGCGGCCGTCGTCACCGTCGCCCTGACCTTGCCCGTGGTGGTGCTGGTCATGCGCCGGCGCAATGGCTTCACCCAATTTTTAGAGCAGTTCACCTATGCAGGCTTCGCCTTGCCAGGCATCGTCATTGCTTTGGCGATGGTCTATTTTGGGGCGAATTACGCCCGGCCACTCTACCAAACGTTGCCGCTTTTGCTGGTGGCGTATGTGGTGTTGTTTATTCCGCAGGCGATGGGTACGATTCGGGGGTCGTTTTTGCAATTGCCCCGCCATGTGGAAGAGGCGGGGCGCAGTTTGGGCAAGGGGTCAGCGGCCGTGTTCACCCGCATCACCCTGCCCCTCGTCCAGCCGGGCTTGTTGGCTGGCGGCGCACTCGTCTTCCTAACCGCCATGAAAGAGCTACCCGCCACCCTGCTCCTCAGCCCCATGGGCTTCACCTCCCTGCCCATGCACATCTGGTCAAACATCTCTGAAGCGTTCTTCGCCGAAGCCGCCCTGCCCACCCTTCTACTCATTTTGCTCTCCTCCGTGCCTCTCGCCTTCTTGCAAGCAGGATTAGGGTCAGCTTAGTCAGCTTGTCAGTCAGTTCAAAGCCGCCACTACAAACCAATCCGCATTCCCCATTCCGCATTCCGCAATCCCAATGGTTTCTTGCCAAAATATCTCCAAATCGTTCGGTTCTGTCTCCGTTGTGCAATCCCTTTATTTGGATGTGCCCGAGGGGAAGATTGTGGCGTTGCTGGGGCCGAGCGGCTGTGGCAAGACGACGACGTTGCGGCTGATTGCGGGGTTGGAGCGGGTGGATGAGGGGGAGATTGTCATTGCGGGGCGGGTGGTGGCCGACGGCCGCAATCATGTCCCCATCGAAAAGCGGCGCGTGGGCATGGTCTTCCAAGATTACGCCATCTTTCCCCACCTGAGCGTGGCGCACAATGTGGGCTTTGGCCTCGGCCGTAACGGGCACAAAGAGGAGCGGGTGGCCGAAATGCTCAATTTTGTGGGGCTGGGCGATTTGGGGGAGCGGATGCCGCACGAGCTTTCGGGCGGGCAACAGCAACGGGTCGCTTTGGCGCGAGCCATCGCCCCCCAACCCGATGTGCTGCTGATGGATGAGCCGTTTTCTAATTTGGATGCGGCTTTGCGGCAGGAGATGCGCTATGAGGTGCGCGACCTGTTGCAAAAGGCGGGGGTCACGGCCGTTTTTGTCACCCACGACCAAGAGGAAGCGCTGTTCATGGGGGATTGGGTGGCGGTGATGAACGAGGGGCGCATGGAGCAAATCGGCACACCTGAGCAGATTTTCCACCATCCCCAGACCCGTTTTGTGGCTGATTTTATTGGCCAGACTGATTTTGTGGCAGGCACGGTCACGGCCGCTGGCTTGCAAACCCCGCTCGGCCTCATCCCCCGCCCCGTGGCTTTGCCCGAGGGCACGGCCGTGGAACTGGCCTTACGGGCAGACGATGTAACCCTCGCCAAGGATGAGCAGGGCAACGGCCGTATTATCGGCCGACAATTTTTGGGCATTGCCTATGTGTACCGGGTGGGGCTGGCCGATGGGAGCATTGTTCATAGTTGGCAACCCCATGGGGTGCAATTGGCGCAGGGCACGGCCGTGCGCGTGGGGTTGGCGGGGGAGCATCCGCCTGTTTGTTTTTACAACGGCCGTGCTATCTAGCAAGGGTTACACCTAACCAACTGCGCTTCTACAAAACGCCAATCCCCCTTTGCTTACGCTCATAATTCTCCCCAAATTAGCCTTCCTTTGTGCCCCTGTTAGACGGAGCCAATCATAAAGACTATAATCTAACCATCTGCAAGTGTGCTTAAGCGATTGCCACCATTGGTTTAAGCCGCTTGTATTTCATGTCAAAGGCAATCGGTAGCTGGCTCCTCTCGTGCCCACTATTCATTGCCAATGTTAAACGTTTGTTTTTAGGAGAAGAATTTCCATGCGTAAACTACAATGGCTTTTAGCCCTCATACTGGTTTTGGCTTTAGCTGTCGCTTGTGGTGGTACCACCGCCGAGCCTGAAGCCGAAGCGACCACCGAAAGCACGACCGAGACGACAACTGAAACGACCGAAACGACCGAAACAACAACTGAAACGACGGCCGAGACCGATTGCGCCTCGCCCGATTTGTTCTGTGTGGGTGTCGTGACCGACGTGGGTCAGATTGATGACAAATCCTTCAACCAATCCGCTTGGGAAGGCGCCCAAACGGCCGTCGTTGCCCACGGCGCTAAGGTTGAATACGTCGAAACCCGCGATGCAACCGACTATGCCAACAACCTTGGCTTGTTTATTGCTGACCAATATGACGTGATTGTGACCGTTGGTTTTGCCTTGGGCGAAGCCACAATTGAAGCCGCCAAAGCCAACCCCAACATCAACTTCATCGGCGTAGACCAATTCCAAGGCGAAGCTCTGCCCAACGTCGCTGGCCTGATTTTCAACGAAGATAAAGCTGGTTACTTGGGTGGTTCATTGGCGGCCATGATGGCGGCCGAGCAAGGGAGCGACACAATCGCGGCCGTTCTCGGCACCGATCTCATTCCCCCCGTCGTGGCCTTCAAAGAAGGTTTTGAAGCTGGCGCACGCGCCATCAACCCCGACATCAACGTCATCTCCACCTTCCACCCCGGTGGTTTGGATGTGGCCTTCACCGACCCCGAGTGGGGCGCGGCAACCGCCAAACAAGCCATTGACCAAGGCGCGACAGTTATCTTCGGTGCGGGTGGCCAAACTGGCAACGGCGCATTGATTGAAGTCGCTGGCAATGATGGCCTCTACTGCATCGGCGTGGACACCGACCAATGGGAAACCGTGCCCGAAGCGCAACCCTGCCTCATCTCCAGCGCCATGAAACTCATCACCGTCGGCGTGGCCGATTTGATTACCGCGCATGTGGAAGGTAGCTTCCCCAGCGGTAACTTCATCGGCGAAGTGGGCTTGGCCCCCTTCCACGATTTTGATTCCGTCATCTCGGAAGAAATCAAAACCCGTCTGCAAGAAATTGATGCGGGCCTGCGCGATGGCTCCATCACCACAGGTTACGGCCAATAAGCGGTTTGCCGTTTTAGCCAATTTGTGAATAATGTGCGGTGTGCTTGGTGGCAGGCACACCGCTTTTTTTTAAGCTAGTCAGCCAGTCAGCTTGTCAGCTTTCTGTTCCTTGAAGTATTTGTCGCTAAGAGCTAAAAGCTAAGAGCTAAAAACTAACAACCCACATCCTGTTCTCTTGGAAAACAAATATGCCTAAACCTGCACCGCAAAAGATGGTTTTAGAGTGGCTACGTGCTTTATGGCGAGCGGTTAATGTGCCGCTGGTAGCCGTTTTACTGGCCTTGGTGTTGGGGGCATTGCTCCTCGTTTTATCCGGTTATTCGCCGTGGCTGGCCTATAGTGAGTTGTATATCGGTGCCTTTGGCGACTCACAGGCATGGCAACGCACGCTCGAAAAGGCGACGCCGCTCATTTTTAGTGGGCTGGCCGTCGCTTTTGCATTTAAGGCGGGGTTGTTCAATATTGGGGCGCAGGGGCAGTTGGTGTTTGGGGCGTTGGTCTCGGCCGTGGTTGGCTTCAGCGTCACAGGCTTGCCCGCGCTGTTGCACATCCCCTTGGCCATTTTAGCAGGCGGCATTGCGGGAGCCTTGTACGGAGCCATTCCCGGCGCACTCAAAACCTACACAGGGGCGCATGAGGTCATCACGACCATCATGCTCAACTATATTGCCCTGAACATTACCGATTATCTGGCCAATGGGCCATTTAAGGACACCACGCCGGGCAATGTGGTGGCACGCACCCCGCGTGTGCTAGAAAGTGCACAAATCGGTTCGGTGGGACAAATTTTGGGCGTACCCGATTCGTTTTTTGGCTCCGTCCCCTTTGGCTTTATCTTGGCCATTCTCGTCGCGGCCGTCACATGGTGGCTCCTCTGGCGCACCACCTTGGGCTATGAGATTCGCACAGTCGGCCAAAATGCGGATGCGGCCAAGTATGCGGGCATGAAAGTCGCCCGCACAGTTATTCTCACCATGATTTTAAGCGGCTTTTTGGCTGGCATGGGGGGGCGGTCGAGACACAGGGAGTTGTCGGCCGTTTCCAGCCGGGCTTTAACGTTGGTTTGGGATTTGATGGCATTACGATTGCCCTGTTGGGCAAAACCAGCCCTATCGGGGTCATTCCCGCCGCTATTTTGGTGGGAGCCATGAATGCCGGGGCGACGAACATGCAATTTCGGGCGGGGGTAGATTCCGATGTCATTGATGTGATTCAGGCCATTATCTTGTTCTTTGTCGCGGCCGAAGTCATTGTGCGCTGGCTCATCCGCGCCCGCGCCGATGACGGCCGTGAAATAAGCCTGACTGGCCGCTGGGGCAAGAGCACTTAGACAGGCAGTTACCCGCCACTCACCACAACCTACTCTATGAACAGCAAAAGTTTCTGGCAAACCAACTGGGTTGGACTCACCATTACGGCCGTTACCATTGTGGCTATTTTTGCGGCCTACCAGTGGGACGACCGCGTGACAACGGCCGTGGCAGGTGCCGCCCTGCGCCAAGCCATCCCCCTCATCCTCGGCGCTTTGTGCGGCTTATTGTGCGAACGCTCGGGGGTGGTCAACATCGGCATCGAAGGCACCATGCTCATGGCCGCCTTCACCTCCTTCATGGCCAATGTCTTTCTGGGCAACCTGTGGCTGGCTTTGCTGGTGGGCTTGGTGACAGGGGTGGCGATGGGTGGCTTGCTCTCCATCATGTCGGTCACGCTCAAAATGGACCAAATTATCGGTGGCACTGTGCTAAACATGCTGGCCATCGGCTTAACGGGTTATTACTACCAACAAGGGCTAACCACCCAAGGCAAAATCCAATTGTTGCCCTTAGGTTCTTTGGCCGAAATCCCCTTCATCGGCCCCGTATTGTTTAACAATCCACCCATCACCTATGCCACCCTCATCTTGGTCTTTGTGGTGCATTACCTCCTCTTTTACACCCGTTGGGGGTTGCGCACCCGCGCCGTGGGCGAGCACCCCCGTGCGGCCGATACAGTCGGCATCAATGTCTACACAATGCGCTACGCCAATGTGATGTTGGGCAGTTGTTTGGCGGGGTTGGCGGGGGCATATCTCGCTCTCGAGGCGGTTGGCTCGTTTGAGCGGGGGATGACCAACGGCCGTGGCTTCATCGCCCTCGCCGTCATGCTTTTTGGCAAGCGCACCCCCTTGGGGGCGTTGGGCGCGGCGTTGCTCTTTGGCTTGGCTTCGGCCATGCAAACCCAGTTGCAATTCATCGGCATCAATGTTCCCCACCAATTTGTGGGCATGCTGCCCTATTTGCTGACCATTTTGGTGTTGGCAGGTTTCGTCGGCCGTACCCGCGACCCGAAAGCCCTCGGCCAGCCGTATGAGAAGTAGCGGGTCGGCATTTCAGCCATCAGCTTTTTAGCTGACTAGCTGACTAGCTATTCGACAGCCCGAAAATTTGAGGAGATACGTTTCGCATAAACTAAAGGTATAAAATGCCAGTTGTATTGCGACTAAAAGGGTACCGTTTTTGGTTTTATGAAGCGGATTTGTCTGAACCACCTCATGTCCATGTTGGCAAAGATGACAAAGAGGCAAAATTCTGGCTTGACCCAATTGATTTAGCCCGAGCAGGCCATTTTCACCCTCACGAATTATCTAAAATACAACGCATTCTAAAAGATTATCAGCTTGATTTGCTAGAAGCGTGGTATTCAGAGTTGGAAAAACATGCGAACCGTTAAAGCCCAAATCCCTCGACAAGCAATTATTCCCATCGCTATTCCCGATTTAGAAGAAGTACGGGCATTTGCGGCCGTTCTCCACGCCCAAGCAACAACATGGCATGGCGAATTTATGGGATGGGAGGCAGAGTACCATCCCGAATTGAGCAATCCACCACTGGACTCCAAGATGACCTTTACTCCAGCCGATTTTTGCATTGGAGAAAGCGGCATTTGGTTTTTTTCACTCATGTGGGAAAAAGGACATGCCTTGCCGCCTAATGAATTTTTAGATGACAAAAGTCTCGTCTACGAGAACAAAATTTCCGCAGATTAAAAATTGCCCATGAAAACCATTGCTCTTGAAGCCCGCAACATCACCAAACGATTCCCCGGCGTGTTGGCCAACGACAAGGTCAATTTTGTGCTGAAAAAAGGGGAGATACACGCCCTGCTCGGCGAAAATGGGGCGGGCAAAAGCACCCTGATGAACGTCATCTACGGGCTGTATCGCCCTGACGAGGGGGAAACGCTGGTCAACGAGCAACCCGTTATCATCAACAACCCCAACGATGCCATTGCCCACGGCATTGGCATGGTTCACCAGCACTTCATGCTCGTGCCCGTGTTCACCGTGGCCGAAAACATCATGCTCGGCTCGGAAGAGATGCGGGGTTTGTCGCTGGATGTGAACGTGGCGCGGCAGAAAATTCGCCAACTCGCGGCCGATTATGGCCTTGAAGTAGACCCCGATGCCCTCATCGAGGAGTTACCCGTCGGTCTGCAACAGCGGGTGGAAATCGTCAAGGCGCTTTATCGCCAAGCCAATATCTTGGTCTTGGACGAGCCAACGGCCGTGCTAACCCCTCAAGAAGCAGAAGATTTGTTCAAGGTGATGCACCAGCCTACCAGTCGCGGCGTTTCCATTATTTTTATCACCCACAAACTCAAAGAAGTGCTGGCCGTGGCCGATTCGGTGACGGTGATGCGGCGGGGGCAGGTGGTGGATACGGTTAATCCCAAGGGGATGAACGAGCAGAGCTTGGCGGCCATGATGGTCGGCCGTGAAGTTCTCCTGCGGGTGGACAAAACCCCTGCCCAGCCGGGCAAACCCGTGGTCAACATCGAACACCTCACCGTGCGCGACGAGCGCGGGGTTGAGGTGGTGCGGGATGTGTCGCTGGAAGTGCGGGCGGGCGAAATTTTGGGCATTGCGGGGGTGCAGGGCAACGGCCAAACCGAGTTGGCCGAGGTGCTGACAGGTCTGCGCGGGGCGCAAAGCGGCCGAATCCTCCTCGATGGGCAACCCATCCCCCTGCAAGACCCCCGCTACCTGTTTGAACACGGCCTTGGCCATGTGCCCGAAGACCGACACAAACACGGCCTCGTCCTCTCCTACGATTTGGTAGACAACATCGCCCTCTGCACCTATTACAAACCCCCTTTTGCCAAAGGGTTTCAGCGAGATAGGCAAGCAGTGCTGGAAAAGACGGAAGAATTGATTCAAGAATTTGATGTGCGAACCCCCAGCCCATTTGTTCATGCTTCCACGCTTTCGGGTGGCAACCAACAAAAGGTAATTGTGGCGCGGGAGATGAGTCGGCCGATTAAGTTCCTCGTCGTCAACCAGCCCACACGCGGGCTAGATGTTGGCTCGATTGAGTTTATTCACAAGCGGATTGTGGAGGAGCGTGACCAAGGGGTGGCGGTTCTGCTGGTTTCGGCCGAACTGGATGAGATTCTCGGCTTGGCTGACCGCATTGCGGTAATGTTCCACGGCCGTGTGGTGGCCACCCTGCCTGCGGCCGAGGCCACACGCGAGCAGTTGGGTCTGCTTATGGCGGGGGTGGAAGGGTAAAGGTGATTGATGAGCATTATTTATGTGGACAATGTGGTAGATAGCCGCGCACGGGCTTAATCCATCGGCCGTTGACATGATGCGGCTATCTCGAAATGGCCAGAGCCGTTTAACCCGTTTGAAGCGTATGAATGTCGGCTCCTTTTTTCTCGGTTGGGGGGGGGAGCAAGGGCGGGGAGTACCAACTCTACTTAGCCTTGCAAAAAAACTGGCTTTACTGGAGGAACGGTAGATTGTTTTGCCCCACCCATTCGGGAAGTCAGAGGAAATTATGGCAACGGTGGATAAGACAACACCCACAAGGAGAACATCATGGGCAAACCAGATTGGATGAAGAAAAACCCCAAACCAAAAGAAGAAGAAGCTGAAGAACCAAAAGTGGGCGGCCCCCGTGTCTCCCAACCTGCGCCGAGCAAACCAGCGGTGGGTGGCCCCACGGCCGCCAAAACACCGCCAAAACACCCGCCACACGGCCGCCTCACACCACCCGCCCCGCTGTGGCCGATACCGACATCGTCTCCGCTCCCAAGCCAACGGCCGTGGTCAACGAAGAGCCACCACCACCAGCCGCTGAGCCAGAAGAGCAAACCCACACCGTCGTCTCGGGCGACAACCTCAGTGCCATCTCCCGCAAGTATTACGGGACGGCCGACCATTGGCGCAAAATCTACGAAGCCAACAAAGACATCATCAAAGACCCCAATAACATTCGCATTGGGCAAGTCTTTAAAATCCCGACGTTGGAATAAGACGAGGAGAGGGGAGAGGGGGAGAGGAAGAGACAATCTCTTCCTCCCTTTCTCTCTTACTCCCTCCCTTCCCCCCCACCTAGCAAAATCAAATCATTGCGGTGAATGACCGCCGGGCCGTAGCCATACCCCAACACCCCATTAATTGCATCAGATTGGCAACCCGCGATGCGGCGCAACTCGTGGGCGTGGTAGCGCGTTAGCCCACGGCCGATTTCCACCCCATGTGGGTCGAGAAGCACCAGCGTATCCCCCCGCGCAAACTCGCCCATCACTGTGGCGATGCCAGCGGGGAGCAAGCTACGGCCGTGGTGGCGCAACGCCCGCGCCGCCCCCTCATCCAGCATCAGCTTGCCCGCAGGTTTTGGCCCCGCCAAAATCCACTGCTTGCGCCCTTCGAGCGGGTTGAGCAGAGCGGGAAAGCGCGTGCCAATCTCCTCTCCCTCCTCCACCAAACGCCACAACACATTTGGCTCCTTGCCAGCGGCAATGATAACTGTCGCCCCAGCGCGGCGGGCAATATCGGCCGCTTGGAGCTTGGTCATCATCCCCCCCGTGCCCAAATTGGTGCCACTGCCCCCGCCAGCCGACGCAAATCGTCGTCTATCACCCCCACTTGGCGAATGAGTTGGGCGGAAGGGTCGGTGCGCGGGTCGGCCGTGAACAGCCCCGCTTGGTCAGTCAGCAAAATGAGCCAATCCGCCCCCGCCAGCGTCGCCGTCAGGGCGGAGAGATTGTCGTTGTCGCCCACCTTAATCTCTTCGGTGGCGATGGCATCATTTTCGTTGATGATGGGCACAATCCTCTGCTCCAACAGGGCGTGGAGCGTGTCGCGGGCGTTCAGGAACCGATTGCGCTGTTCCACATCGGCGCGGGTGAGCAAAATTTGGCCGACGTGAATGCCATAAATGTTGAACAGGCTCTCCCATGTGAACATGAGTTGGCTTTGACCCACGGCCGCCAACATCTGCTTGCTCGTGATGGTGGGGGGGAGTTGCGGGTGGCCGAGCCGCTCCCGCCCGGCCGCCACCGCCCCGCTGGAGCAGATAATTAGCTCATGCCCCGCCTCATAAAGGGCGGCACACTGGCGCACAATCTCCAGCATGGCGGGGCGGTTCAGCTTCTGCGTCCCGCCCGTCAGCACACTCGTCCCCAATTTAATTACCAAACGTTGTTTCATATTCTGACCTGCGTTTCTATCGTTGCCGACTGCTATTCTATCGTTGCCGTGTGCGGGGGAACCATTGCCGTGTGTGGGGACCATCCGGGGGGACCATTGCCGCGTGGGGGAACCATTGCCGGTGGGGCCTTGCCGCGTGGGGAACCATTGCCGCGTGCGGGGGAACCATTGCCGCGTGCGGGTGAACCGTTGCCGCGTGCGGGTGAACCGTTGCCGCGTGCGGGTGAACCGTTGCCGCGTGGGTTTCCTCCATTTTTCCCATGTTGTTACCCCACCACCGACCCTTTGTTCCTTGCTAATTGCTCATTGTTCATTCCCCACTCACCAACGGGTGCAACGCCCGCCACAACGGCCCATCTTGCCGCGCCCCCCGGCGGTCTAGCTCGCTGGTGGCCAAAATCACCCCGTGGCGGCAACGGCTGGTCAGCCCATGCACCACCCGGCTCAGCAATTCATTGCGGATGCGCACATCGTCTTCCAGCGTCCATTGCTTCTCTTCATCCCAGCTTTCGGCCAGCACAAAGGTGTTGCTGAGCGGTTGGCGGGGCATGTCCCACCAGCCCGTCGCGGCCGTTTCCAGCCACACCTGCACCTGCACAGCACACGGCCGCGCCCTGCACATCGGGCACGGGGGTCATCTCGGGCTGGGCCAGTAGCTCGGTGAACAGCTTGTGCAAAAAGTCGGGCAGAGGGTGTTGGGGGCGGCCGTCGGCCGTGCCCTGCTCCAGCAACCACCTGCGGAGCAACTCCACGCGGTTGACCATCTCCTCCCCAATCCGCTCCACCTGCTTGCCCGTCAGCTCCAGCGTGTCCCGCAAGCGGGGCACATTCGGCTCATACAAACTTTGGGCGACCAGTGCCGCCCGCACAGGGTCGAGGCCGTACAAGCTCAGTTGCAACGCCTCGGCCACATCGTAATGGCTGGGGTAGATGTGCCAATCGGGGTGCGCCAACGCTGTAAAAGTCAACCATGTGCGCACATGCCCCTCCTCGCGTGGGCTGGCGCGTCTGCGGGTGATTTGGTAGGGCACGCCCGCCTCGCGCAACGATTGGGTCAGTTTGTAGCGCAGTGCGCCATCCAGATAGGGCACGATGATGGCTAGTTCGTTGGCAGGGGTGTGGCTCTGCGCCAAGTAATCGCGCACAAAGTAGGCCAAATCGATGAGCATTTCCCGCCGATAGCGGCGCGAGACGTAGCCAAGGAGCTTCGGCCGTATCTCCTCTGGGCTGGGAGCCGTTTTTCTGCCCAAACAGATACCCATCCACCTGCTGGGCGATGTGGTACACCCCCCGTTGGTCTACAAACCGCTCCGTAAACGGCAAAACCGTTTGGCATAATTTTCCAAAGCGCTCGGCATTTTTGGGGTCGGCCGCCAAAAATGTTTTGTAGCCGCCCCCCGTGTCAAAGGCGAGGGTTGCGCTTTCGGTGTGGCGCAAAAGGGTTTCGACGAGGCGTTGGCCAGCGGCCGTTTGCTCCTCCAAATTGTCCACCAAAAAGTGGCGGAACCGCTCCTTAAAATAACGGGCAAACTCGGGGTGGCCAACGATGTGCTGGTTGAACAGTTCCACCCCCAGCGACAAATCGAGCAGGTTGTGGGCGTGGCAGGCGGTGCGGAACTTTTGGGCGGCCGTGCGGGCATCGTAAAGCTGGCGGATGTGCTCTTTGTCCCCCGCCCACGAGTTGATTTGCCGCTGAATGCCCTCTTCGATGGTGTGGTTGTTCAGGGCAGAGCGGTTGAGGTTGTCGAGGAGTTGGCTGACGATTTGTTGCGGCCGTAGGCGCAAATTGGCGAAGTGCCCCGCCTCTAACATGGGCGTAATGACCTCCCACATGTGCAACTGAGCCAAATCGTAGCTGAGCCATGTGGGCGGCCGATGGGCGGAGGCGAAGCCCCCCCGCCGGGCGACAAGCGGCCAGAATAGTTCCACAAATTCCCGCGCCAACCCGACGTAGTTGTCCACTTTCAGGTCGGCGTAAGCCCCCAGTTCGGCTTGGCGAGCCACGGCCGTGAACCGCTCTTTGTGCTTCGGCTCAGCCACCAGCACCAAAATGGTGTAGGCGGGTTCACCGTGCGCCAGCAGGTGGTGGAGCCGCTGTTGCAGGGCGCTGGTTTTGCCCGTGCCCGCATCGCCGATGAGGAGGGTGCGGCCAGTGCTGGCCACGGCCGCTTGCTGGGCTTGGTTAAGGGTGGGGTGGGGTGGTCATTTGGATGAGTTGGCCAGAATTCACCAGGGGGGATGATTCGTTGTGGCCGGGTTGTGGCCGGGGGAAGTTGGGTGGGGGGGGGGGGGGGGTGGGGGGGGAGGAGGTGGTCGCGTGGGAAGAGAGTCCCCGCGAGGGGAACGTGTTCAATAATGTAGAACCTGTACCGGTCGGGGGGGGGGGGGGGGGGGGGGTGGGGGATTCAAGTCTTCCATCCATCCAGGATTCATGGGTTTACCTCGAGTTCTGTGCAAGTGACCATTATTAATCAGTTACCAAGACTACTGGTGTTGGGGTAAAACGGCAAACTCAAGTGCGTTTGCCGCCTCATGAACAATTACCATGTGTACCTGTTGGAATTGCCTTTAGAACGGCCGAGCACGGCCGCGACAAACCTCGGTAGAGCCAACATGCGCCGCCAACGCCACGGTTCGCGCCACAAACGGTGGAGCCACTCTAGCCCGAGCCGTTGCATCCAACGCGGGGCGCGAATAGCACGGCCGCTGATAAAATCCAAGGCTCCTCCCACCCCAATGCCCACTTTGACATGGGTTAAGGCGTGTTTGTTGCGGGCAATCCACTTATCTTGGGCGGGTGCGCCGTAAGCCACATAAAGCACGGCCGCTTCGCTCGCGTTAATCATGGCCACCAACGCCTCATTTTCCGCCAGCGCGGGCGACCCTGCGAAAGTGCCTGCGATGTGCAGGGCAGGGTAACGAGTTTGCAGGATTTGCCCTGCCTCGGCCGCGATGCCCTCGGCCGCGCCCAGCAAAAAAAGCGAGGCTCCGTTTGCGGCGCACAATTCCGCTATGTGGTAAACCAACTCTGAGCCAGCTACCCGCTCGGGAAATGGCTTGCCCAACCAGCGCGAGGCCCACACCAAGCCCACGCCATCGGGTAAGCAGAGGTCAGCGGCCGTTAAAACAGCTCGAAACTCCTCATCTTCCTGCGCCCGCATCACAAATTCGGGGTTGGCCGTGGCAATCTGGCGCAACTGTGCCCCGCCCAGCCACGCTTCCACCTGTGCCAACGTTTCGCGCATGGTGACAGGATGGATGGGGATGTTTAGGATGGTTAGGGGGGCATGGGTTATCGGTTACTCGTTATTCGTTATTGGTCGTTGGTCGTTGGTCATTGCTTACAACCACCAGCCACCTTTGTTCATTGCTCATTATTCATTGCTCATTGCTTTAGCACTTTTGCCGCCGCTTGTGCCCATGTGAAGCGGTGGACGTTTTGGCGGCCGTGGGCGATGAGTGTTTGGCGCAGAGATTCATCGCCCACCAATTGGCGGATGCCTTGGGCTAAGGCGGCCGTGTCGGTCGGGTTGACCAGCAAAGCCGCCCCCTCGCCTGCCAATTCGGGCAATGAGCTGCTGTTGCTGGCCAGTACGGGTGTGCCGCACAAGTTCGCTTCGAGGAGGGGAAAGCCAAAGCCTTCGTAGAGCGAGGGGTAAAGCAACCCATCTGCCCCCCCAATGAGCGCCGCTTTGTCCGCTTCGGCCACATACCCAAGGCGGGTGATTCGTTCGCGCACGGCCGCTGGTTGTCGTGCCAGCGCGGCCGTGATTTGCTCGCCGTGCCAACCGAGCTTGCCCGCCAAAACAAGGTGGTGGGGAATATCGGCCGCCACTTGGGCGAACGCCTCGACCAGCCGCACCACATTTTTGCGCGGTTGCAGGGTGCTTAAAAAGAGCAAATAAGGATGGGGGAGCGGGTGGGGAAACGGCCGGGTCAACCCATCGGCCAGTGCAAAATCGAGGCCGGGGTAAACCACCTCAATTTTGGCGGCGGGGATGGCGTACCAGTCGCTTAAATCGCGCTGGGTGGCCAGCGAATCGGCAAGGACAACGGTGGCGCGGCGGCCGTTGTGCTTTGTGCTCCAACGCAAATAGATTCTTTGGGCGAGGGGATGCGCTTCGGGAAACTGTTCGTAGCCCACATCGTGAACCGTGGCCATGCTGGGGCCAAAATAGGTGAGGGGAATGACATGGGCGGGCGTGAAAAACCAATCGGGTGGCCGTCGGTGCAGTTCCCATGCCAAGCGCACATGTGTCCACAACCGTGGAAAGGGCATCACCACCTGCTCGACGTGTTCGGCATGGGCAAACAAGCCTGTGGGGGGTGGCTGGTTGAAGTAAAGCCTGAGGCGGTGGGGAGACGCGGCCGTTTGAGCGATGAGTTCGCGAATCAGGTAGGTGGCGTAAGCCTCTGTACCAGTGCGTTCGGCCGTGCTCGTCCGGCTGGCATCTATGCCAATAAGCATGTGGGGAGGGGGAGTTATTGGTTATTCGTTATTGGTTATTGGGGTGTTGGTAATTGAGAGCCAATAACGAGTAACCCAGTAACAAATAACTTTATTTTTTGTGGGCTTGCACCATGTGGCGCAGTTCATTTTCGATGGCGTTTTGGGTGAGATGGGGCGCAGGAGTGGTTCCCATGCTTTGGTACGCCTGCTGATGCAGTTGTTGCCCCATCGTCTTGCGGTTGCTTAGTTCGTAGCGGCGGGTTAGGAAGTAATCCATTGCTTCGATTTGCCGTTTGGACAGCAAATGGAGGGGCAAAGTGGCCATTTCGGAGGGGAAGGCGGTCTCGTCCATACTGGGATACTTGCTCTCACGGCCGAGGCTTTCTAGTGTCACGGCCGTTTGGTCAAAGACAACCAATGTGCCCGCCGCCAAATCGCCCAGCCGCCGTGCTTGCGGGTGCAAAAACATAGCAATCACCCCCACGCCATACCCTGAAGGGAAAAAGTCTACGATGCGGACAATGTTGCGAATAATGGCGGACACGGCCGAGACGGGCAAGCCATTCGTCCCAATGACCCGCAAACCCACCCACCGTTTGCCCGGCGTTTGCCCCGCCCATGTCACCTCAAAGAAGATGTAGTAGCCCCATACCACGGTAAAGACGAGCAAAATGGTTACGGCCGTGGCGACTGATTGCGCCGCATCACTAAATACATCCAGCACTGACCCTACAAATTGCAACACCACCAGCGCAATGGCCAACACAATCAGCCCAATCAACGTGGTATCCACAAACGCGGCCATAAAGCGTGAGCCAATGCCCGCCACTTCGTAATCAAAGGTCACGTTTTCGGGTGTATCAATGTTCAGCAGTTCGTCGAGAGAGTTCATGGGAAATTAGGGGATTGGCTCAGGGTGAGTCGGTTAGGTGACTTCGGGAAAATAATTGTCCAATTGGGTAAAAACAGACACGGAATTCGCTGAATTTACGGAATTGATTAGGAGAAATTCGTGTCTAAAAAATCTTAGCCCATCAAGATAGGTAAATTGGGGAATGGCCTTAATTGGTGGGCATGGCTTTAAGCGAGAAGCGGCCGAATGTGCCCCTCCATTCGCTCAATCACCGCCTCCCAATTATAGCGACGCATCGCTTGGCGGTTGCCCTCCTCCCCAAAGCGACGGCACCTGTCCGCATCGCCTAACAATTTGTCCAATGCTTCTACCAACTGGGGCACGTTATATGGCTCTACCAAATACCCATTGGTGCCATCCTGTACAAAATCGGGGATAGCCCCAATGTTCGTGCCCACGATGGGGAGTTTATGCGCCAACGCTTCGACAAAGGCGATACCAAATGGCTCGAGCTTGGTGGGCAGGCAAAAAATAGAAGCCTTGCGGTAATATTCGCTGACTTGGTGGATGGGAACACGGCCGACGACCTGACAATTTGGTAAATGAAGGGTGGGGCTGGCTCCCACAATGGTTAGTTGGGCATGGGGATAGCGCTGGTGCAAATGCTCAAACGCGGCCACCAATTCTGGTCCCCCCTTGCGCTCCCAATCTATGCCCACAAAGAGAATGTTTTGGTTGGTGTAGTCGTCGTTGTCGAGTTGGATGGTGTTATCTAGTGGGGCGTTGCTCCCTGCATAAACACAAGCCACTTTTTCGGCCGCTATCCGATATTCGGCTACCACCGATTGAGTGATGTTGTGGCTACGGGTAAAAACCATAGCCGCATTGCGGTAAATATCGTGTTCCAGTTCAATACACCACGGGGGGTATAAATCATGTGGGTCAAACGCGGGGTAAGAGAGGTTGGCCAGATTCGTATGGTCAGTGTAGATAAAGTGGGGAATGCCCGGCACGCTGGCATCGAACAGCGATTGCATCTGGAAGGAAAAGGCGTATTCGGCTGGGTTGAGCCGTTCGGCGGCTAGTTTTTTGATTTGTTGGAAGAGGTAGCGGGTGCGCCAAAACGCCTCTTTGGCCTTTTTGCGCTGGGTGAGCAAATCGCCTGCAAAAGAAAAGAATGTTTGGAGGCTGTTGAAGTAGAAGGTCGGCCGCATCTCCCGTTCAAAGAGAAGGGTCAAATCAATCACATCTAGCTCATATTCGGGGAATTTCTGTTGGAGGTATTCCGCCACGCGCTCATTGGCGATGGGGATAGCCCCTTTGCGAAAAAAGGCAATTTTCGGCCGTGGGTGTTTTACCCCATTAGGCAAATCTACAACGGACATAGAGATATTTCCTCAGCGCGGGGGAAGTGCAGTGGAAAGTCGAGTGAAGGCAGTAAAGGTGAAAAGAGAGTGGCTTTCCTCTATATCTTCTCGCTTCTCTATCTCTACCCTCTATCTTACCGAGGTTACATTTTTTTGTCACTCACTCTGGTTTGGCCAAACGGGGTGGGATTAAACATCGAAAAGCGCAGAGAGTGCGGAGTTTTTGCGAGTGCTTGGCGGCTCAGGCTCCTTTAGTGCCTGTTTTAGCGTTTTTTACAGGGCACTCAGTACTTGCTTCCTACCGTCTGGCTCCTATTAAGGGCATCTGTAAGTTTATTTGCCCATAATAAGAAAAGTCCCCCTACAGTAGCCGCAAACTGGCTTGTTAAAGTGCAAAGAGGAATTGCAAACATGTTTACCCATTCAAAGAAAAATGGTTTGATTTTATTGGTCACAATTTTTGTGGCTTTGATGTTATTGCCCAGCCAACCCGCTTCGGCCGATGGCATAATTTTTGTGGTGAACTCCACAGGAAACGCCACCGATATCACCATTGGTGATGGCATTTGTAGTACAGGTGCGAGCATTAATGTGGGTGGCAGTATGGTGCCTGAATGTACTTTCCGTGCGGCCGTTGCCGAGGCGAATTTTACGGCCGCAGTAGACACCATCAACTTCAACATTGTCAGCACCTCCGGTGGCACATTAGGGCAATGCACCCCAACCATCACCCGCACCATTACCCTGCCGAACACAACCACGGATGTCTCTTATTTTAATGCCTTTATCTACCAAGGGACTCAATATCGTGCCGCTTATATTGTCACCAAGCCCATTATTATTGATGGCTACACCCAATGCAGGGCCTCCCCAATACACAAGCTATAGGCAATAATGGTGCAATCCGAGTTGAATTCCGTGGGGCTTCAGCCAGTACTCAATATGTGGGTCTCCACTTTGCCAGTGGCAGTAATGGCAGTGTTGTACGCGGGTTAGCACTCTCCAACTTTGGGCGCGGGCAACTCTCGGCCGTGCAATCCAGCAACCACATCTTCGCGGGCAACTACATTGGCCTACGCCCCGATGGGTTGGGCGGTAGTAACTTTGCTCGTGGGGGCGGTAATGTCGGCATCCGTTTGTATTACGCTCAAAACGTCATCATTGGTGGCACAACCCCAACCGACCGCAATGTGATTAGCGGCGTGAATAATGATGGTGTCCAAATGGAAGATGGAGCCGCTTATAACCACGTCATTGGCAACTACATTGGGCTTCATCCCAATGGGGTGGATCGCCGCCAATGCCAGCGACCAAATTGATATTCAACAAGGGGCGTATGCCAACTGGATTGGTGGCATTATCTTAGATGGTCAAGGCAATCCTGTCTTGGATGAAAACGGCCGTACCCAAGCCGACCCCAACAAACGCAACATCATCTCTGGTGGGAATGGCGATGGCCTCGAAGTGACCCACGCAACAGAAACCATGGGAGATGCACATCGTCGGCAACTGGATTGGCCTAAATGCCTTGGCCACAGGCACGGCCTTGGGCAACGGGGAAGATGGGATTAACCTTGAAGACCATGTCAACAATAACCATGTGTATCAAAACATCATTGTCAACAATGGCTCTGATGGGGTAGTTATTTGGGCGGCCGAAGAAAATTTCATCTACGACAACTGGATTGGCGTGTTGCCCGATGGCACCCCAATGGGCAACGGCACCTTTAAAATTGATGGGACAAGCCGTAACCCTTACAACACAGGCGCCCTTTCTAAAGGCAATTACGGGATTCACGTTTTGAGTGGTAGCGACGACAACGTCATTGAGCGGAACCATATCGCCTACAACGGTCAATACGGCATCTACCTGAGTGCGGAAACCAGTTATAGCACCGATGAAGATGGTGGCGTGGTGGGCGACCCTGAAGACGAAAGCGCTCGGTGTGCCAACCAACGCAACCTGATAAGCCAGAATTGGATTTATGGGAACCAAGCCTATCAGGGCATCCGCAATCGCAATGGAACCAACCCCTGTGCGCTCTTGCAAAATGCTTGGGATGCATCCCCTCCTATCTTGAGTGGGTCAAATAACACCAACACGAACTTGGTAACACTTACATTACCCCAAAAATGAAAGATGCCCAAGGCAACATCACCGTTCAACCTTGTGCCAATTGCACGGTTGAAGTCTTCCTCAATTCGGCGATTGTTCCTGTAGACCCAGCGGTTCCAGATTGGATTCAAGGTCATTTCTATGTGGCCAGCGGGGTATCAGACAGTACAGGGAAAGCAATTGTGTTGTTCCCCCAAGGCGCAGTTGCATCGGATGCTGTTTTAGTGGCTACGGCAACTGATATTTATGGCAATACCTCGGAATTCTCCAATCGCATTGGCTCTTCGGTTGGGCAAGTAGACACACCCGTTTGTGCCAATGTACCTGCGGCCAATACAGTGGCTGTATCCAAGAGTTCCAACAATGTCCAACTGAGTTGGAATAGCGCCAGCGGAACACAATTCTATCGGGTCTATCGCTCAACAGACCCCACCTTTACGCCCTCCACCAAACCTTGTTGGCTCAAGTCAACACAGGAATCCTACACCGATGCCAACCAGCTTTTGCACATACGACGAATCCTTACTATGTGGTCCAAGCCGTTAATAGCTGTCTGCAAGCATCGGCCGCCAGCAACCGCGTCGGCAAAGTCGCTCTGCCCATTCTGCCCGGCCAAAACCTGATTAGCTTGCCCGTTGTTCCTAGCCAAACGAGCATTGGCGA
The DNA here is from genome assembly GCA_016711405.1 of Candidatus Hadersleviella danica. Lineage (GTDB taxonomy): Bacteria > Chloroflexota > Anaerolineae > Promineifilales > Promineifilaceae > Hadersleviella > Hadersleviella danica. The sequence goes on from JADJSZ010000005.1 coordinate 46,074, forward strand.
CTTGTTGGGGGCGCAATTGAACGGCACAGGCAACCCCCTGACGGCCGACCAAGTTCGCACTTACAATAACATCACCAAAAAATACGACATAGCATGGTACTGCGCGGCCGAATGTGAGGCGTGGGGCGCACCGTGGGCCAATAGCTGGCTCAAGCCAAATTACACCCCCAGCACCATGCAACTCACCCCCGGCATGGGCTTCTTAGTCACCAACCGTGGCCAAGAAACCAAATACATCAAAGTTGTCGGCAATGTCGCCACAGCACTCAATGTCAACGTCTATGGCAAGTCCAATATGCTTGGGGCCAGCTTCCCCACCAGCCGAACCCCCGATCAACTTGGGTTCCCAGCCCTTGGTGGAAATGAAATTGAGCACTGGAATGCGGCTACCCAGAGCTACCAATCGGCATGGTTCTGTGATTGCCTAGGTTCTCCTAACCACAATCAGTGGGTTGATTCTCAGACGAATCTCCCTACAACGATGGTCATCCAACCGGGCACAGGCTTTTGGTATACCAACACACACGACCCCTTTGTATGGCAAAGTCAATAACTCTCTAAATCCCCCCTAACCAGCCAAGGGGCGTAGCGCACACCGCTACGCCCTTTTTTTGCGCCACTAACCCCAGAAGTTCACCCTAGGCTGGTATGAACGCGACTTAAGCCCGAAACACATTCATCATTGTCTGCGATTTGTAACCTGTAACAACAGTAACTTTGCAACTTCGCCAAACCCATTGCGTATTATTGTTCATGGTACTGACACATTCACAAGGGTTTCTTACAATGCCACAATCTACAGGCTCTAGCTCACTGGCTTTTGCGGTATACTCCCCCGCAAAACCCCCTGCTCAAATAGGGGAACGTCAGGAGATGCAGACCATTAACCAAGAAGCACTATGGCTGGAACAAGCCCGCCAAGGCGACAAGGCTTCCTTCGGCAAGCTCATCGAGGCTTACCAAGGGCCTGTGTTTAACTTGGCTTACCGCATGTTGAACGATGCCCGTGAGGCGGAAGAGGCGGCACAGGAGGCGTTTATCCGCGCCTACACCCGTCTGGAAAGCTACAACCCCGCGCACAAGTTCAGCACATGGATGCTTTCCATCACCTCCAATTACTGCATTGACCTGATTCGCAAACGACGCGCTTTGTTGCTCTCCATTGACGAGCCATTGCCTGCCCATCCCGCCCTCATGTCTGAAAAGAGCCAAGGGCCAGAAGGGCAAGCTGTGCGAGCCGAACAAGAGGTGATGGTGCAACGGCTGTTGCAAACATTGCCTGAAGAGTATCGGGAAACTGTCGTCTTGCGCTATTGGTATGATATGTCGTATGAGGAAATTGCCGAAGCGATGGATACCAGCGTGAGTGCGATTAAATCCCGCTTATTCCGCGCCCGGCGCGATTTGGCCGAAGCGGGTTTGGCGATGGGATTGGGCAATTAGGGTTATTCGTTAATGGTTGTTGTTTGGCGACAATTACCATCGAGTACCCCATAAATAAGAACGAATCTGAGAGGCAGAAATGGACGAAATTTACGCGCTGATGATGGATGAACTGGATGGCGAACTAACACCCGCCGAAAAGTACCGTCTCACCACCCTTTTGCAACAACACCCCGAATTGGCACGGGAATGGCAAGCGATGCAGGCTGTGGACAAGCTCTTCAGCCATGCGCCGATGGTTGTGCCTGCGCCGCGTATGGCTTTTGCCAGCCGCACGATTGCCCGTTTGCCCAATTTGCGGGCACGGCGTTGGGCAATGGCGGCCGTTTATGCCTTTTTACTCACCAGTGGGGTTTTGCCCGTTATTCTGGGGGCATTGGTTGTCGTCGGCACGGTTACTATTTCGGCCGTCTCCTTTGCCGAAGTGTGGCAAATCATGACCGTCTTGGGGCAAGCCTTGCGCCAGATTTTGCTGGCTATGGGCAACCAACTCGGCCAACAACCCGCCATTTTGGGCATCATCCTCGTCATGCTTGGTTCCATTTCCCTTTGGACAGGGGTCTATCGCCAACTCGTCAGCGAACAATTAATTGTCCTACACGTCGAATAATCTCATTACTCACTTTGCTCAATTCTCCCCCTAGGCTATCGGTTAGATGCGAAAAACGATTTCCTAGGAGATGATAAACATGAAACGCACAACACTTTTACTCACATTTTTAGCCTTCCTTTTGCTGGCAATGCCCGCCATTGCCTCCGCGCAAGAAGGAGCAGATGACATTATCACGGGTGACATCACCCAAATGGGCGAACCCTTGACCATTCCCGCCACCCAAACGGTGAATGGTGATGTGGTGGTTATGGGCGCACCTGTCGCAGTGGATGGAACTATCAACGGCGATTTAGTCGTCTTTGGAAGCGCTGTCAGCGTGGGGGACACGGCCGTTATCACAGGCGATTGTGTCATTGTCGGGGGTTCCATCAGCGGGCAAAGTCCCACTGCCTGCCAAATTGTCCTCAATGAAATGGACTGGGTGAATCAATTGAACTTATCCATTCCCGAATGGACTCCTAGCGTTCCCCTCGCTCCGCCTGTTCCTACAATTCCAGCCGTTCCAACCATTCCTGCCCCTCCTGATATGCCTGTGATACCTGAAACGAGCGGCGGCCGTTGGGAAAATGATACATGGATTCCAGATGGGACAGAAACCAGTGGGCACGGCCGTGACTGGGAACAAAGCCACGACGATTACGACGACGATTACAAGCCCTCCTTTTTAGCACGGGTCAGTGGGGCGGCTGGCGGAGCATTGTTCATGGGCTTCCTCGCCTTTGCTGTGGCCTCCTTTGCCCCAGAACATCTCGCCCAAGTGCAAAGCACAGCACGGCGTAAAACGGCCGCCAGCGGTGCCGTCGGCTTCCTCACCAGCATTGCCGTTCCTTCGGTCATGGGCATTGTCGCGCTTATCTCCGCCCCACTGCTCTTGGCTTGTGGTTTGGGGTTAATCGGCGCACCCATTTTGCTCGCTTTGGGCTTCGGCCTTGTCCTTGGGGCAGTGCTCGGCTGGGTGGCCATTGGCTCCCTGTTCGGCGAATGGCTAGGCAATCGTTTCAACTGGAAAATGGGAACCAGCCGTGCCCAAACAGTCTTGGGAACCATCTTCCTGAGCTTTGGCCTAGGCTTTTTAGGGGCGTTACCCCTTGTGCCCGATAGCCTCCTGCGTTTGCCTCTCTTCTGGATTGGCCTCGGGGCGGTGGCTCTGACCCAATTCGGCCGTACCTCTTACCCGCGTGGGGAAGGGGAACCAGTGGTCAACCCCGAGAAAATTGACATCGTTCTGCAAACAATGCCTGAAGATTGGGCGTAACTCCCATCTGCACCAGCTAAAACAAAAACGGCCGAGGTCTTATAGACCTCGGCCGTTTTTGTTTGCTTAGTTTGGATTGGGGACTAGGGACTGGGGTAGGATGCAGTCCCATGTCCCTTGTCCCTTGTCCCCTTACCCCAAAAGCTGAATGACCCTTTTAACGCAGGCGAATGATGAACCAGTAATAGGCCAGCAAGAGCGCCAAAAAGAGGGTGAGCATCATAAACTCTTGCCAACTGCCTGTGCGAACAAGCCACCGACGGGGCAAAAGGCGAATTGTTTTTCTGTAAAACGGAGCCAAAAAACGTACCCCAGCGATGGTCACGCCATCGGCCAACAAGTGGGAGGTGTAGCCCACGCCAAAGGCAAAGGCATAGTACCACGGCCAGCCGAACCAATACCCCAAGAGCCACACCAAACCCGTCAGCCCCAGCAAGGTAATGCCCCAATGGGTGGGGCCACGGTGGGGCAAAAATTGGTGGATGATGTCGAGGATACGCGCCACAAACCATTGCACCGCGTCAAAGGCCACCTCGAATAAATTCTTGCGTTGCCAGCGTTGCAGTTCCCGCCACGATTGTTGACGGCCGACGCCAAGTGTCGTTTTAATCGTGGCGTTGGGGGAATCTATGTCGGGGAGCAGGGCGGCTAAAGTGCCAATTCCACAACTCACGACGAATAATCCCACCCGGTATTGAGGGAACAGCCCCACATCCATAAGAGCCACGGCCGTAGCCGCCGCCCCGAAAATTGCATGACTTCGTCCAAGCATGGTGAAGAGGTAAAAAGTGAGAAGTAAAAAGTGAGAAGTGGGGCTTGCCCTGCTTTTCACCTTTCACTTCTCACGTTTCACTATTTAGCCCAGCAAACGCTTCGCATCAGCGACCCATTCGGCAGGGTTAAATTTAGCGGGGTCAGTGGGGGTGATGAGTTCGCGCAGGTGTTCTTCGCTTTGGGCGGCTAAATCGGCCAAGGAGCGAATCCCCGCCGCGAAGAGTTGTTGCGCTTCGATGGCGTTGAGGTTGGGCAGTTCCACAATGCGCCCCGTGAGCAGGGCAGGGTTGGTGGCAAACAGCCGCGCTTCCTCAATCCATGTGCCAAAATCAAGAGTTTGCCACCCTTGGGGCTTGATGATGTCGTGCAGTTGTGCGGCCGTTTGCGCCGCCAATTGGGCAAAGTTGAGGATGCCCGCCTTGTTGAGCCGCTTTTCGTAGTTGCCGCCAATTCCGTTGATTATTTTTAGGTCTTGCGGTTGGCCTGTGGTGGTGGGAAGGGCAGCCACGGCCGCCACTGGGGGAGCATCGGCCGAAGCGACGGCCGCTGGGGCAGGTTCCGCGACCAGTTCGGCTGGCGCGGCGGGGGCTTCGGGGGCAGGAGCGGCTTGTTGTGCTTGGCTCTCTGCCAATGCTTGTTGCAGAGTTCCAATTTGGCCAGTGGCTTCTTCGAGCTGGCTGTGCAGGGTGCTGATTCGGCCGTTGGCTTCGGCGACTTGGCCTTGCAAGTGGCTCATTTGGGTGTTAGCCTCGGCCTGTTTTTGCGCGGCCGAGGCTTGCACGGCCGCTAACTCCCCTCGCAATGCTTGTGCTTCGGCGCGGTGAATGCCGCCCCGCGACCATGTAAACAGCACCAACATGATTAAGACACCAGTTCCCAACCCCATCAATAAGCTAACCAAATCGAAATTCATAGGTTACTCCTTGTCGGTTCAATGTCTGCCCCACCCATTGCGGGGCAGAAGGTGTAGAATGAGTAGTACCTAAAAAAGCACAGGTCACTCGCCTAGATTATGGCGAATAATGTGGCCTCAGCCAAATAGAGAAATAGGCGTGGTGCAAGCCATCTTTATAGTTTTGGACGAGGGACTGGGGACAAGGGACTGTAGGCCACAAGCGTCCCAAGTCCCTTGTCCCTAGTCAAAACTTGAAAGCTGAGAGCCGTGAACCATGCCGAAAAAACCAAATCCACTCCGAAAATTCTCCCTCCGTTTATGACCCACATCTATAGTTTTGCCCCGCTCACAACCCCATCGGCCGAGATTTTGATTTTGGGAACGATGCCGGGCGAGGTTTCGTTGGCCAAGAGCGAATACTATGCCCATCCGCGCAATGCGTTTTGGCCGATTATGGGGCATATTGGTGGTTTTGACCCCGCCTTGCCCTATGCGGAGCGAGTGGAAAAGTTGCTTGTCCAACGGATTGCGGTGTGGGATGTGTTGCAGGGGTGTGTACGGCCGGGTAGTTTGGATGCGGATATTGAGCGGGAGACGGCCGTGCCCAATGATTTTGCCTCGTTTTGGGTGGCTCATCCCCACTTGCGGCGGGTCTGTTTTAATGGAGCCACGGCCGAACAGCTTTTCCGCAAACAGGTGTGGGGGATGTTGCCCGATACGGCCGTGGGGGTGGATTATGTTCGTTTGCCCTCGACCAGCCCTGCCAATGCCAGACTGTCGTTTGCCCAGAAGTTGGCTGTTTGGCAAGCGGCTCTGTCCCTCGCTTGACGGGGGATAGGGGCTTGCTATACTGCTTTTACTGCACAACTAAGTTAAGGTTTTTAGGAAAAGCCACGAGCGAAAACAATCCCAACCCCCTTTGCTTTATTGTTCTTTTGTCCTTTTGCGATAAAAATTTATTACAAAAGGGCAAAAGAGGGAAAGAGCAAAGGGTATTTAGTCGAAACAAGGAGCTTTTGTCACAAAATAGCCACTTAACACTCTGGAACATTGCTTAACTTATAACCAATGAATTTGTATCAGGAGAGAAACCTCATGAGCAGACGTAAAATGACCCGTGGCAATTGTGTTTACTGCGGCCGTGAATTCGCCCGCAGTGGCATGACCAAACACCTGACCGCCTGCCCTGCCCGGCAAGAATCATGGACGAAGGCCGAAAAAAGCCGCCTCAAAAGCCAACCCCTCTACCACCTGCAAATCAAAGATGCTTATCGTGGAGATTACTGGTTACACCTCGAGATGAATGGCTCTGCTACCCTCGACAACCTAGACGACTACTTACGGACTATTTGGCTTGAGTGTTGCGGCCACCTCAGTGCCTTCGAGATTGAAGGGTTACGATACACGGATACGCGTGGTGGGGGTTTTAGTTTCGACGAAGATAGAGAGATGAAAAAAGCCACGGCCGCGCAAGTCTTCCATGTTGGCGACACCTGCGACTACGAATACGACTTCGGCACCACTACCGAACTTAAAATCATCGTCCAAGGGGTGCGGGAAGGGAAACCCACCACCAAACACCCCATCGCCCTCATGTCTCGCAACATTGCTCCCGAAATGATGTGCGAGGAAAAGGGCTGTGACCAACCTGCTACCCGTATTTGTATTTATTGCATGTGCGAAACAGACAATGAAGGTGAATTGTGTAGCAAACACGGCCGTGCCCATGACCGCAAACACGGTGATTCTTACGGCCCTACAATGGGCATCTACAACTCCCCCCGCACAGGATTTTGCGGCTACGAAGGCCCCGCCAAACCGCCGTATTAGGGGGTATTGGGCATTCACAATCCGCAATCTCCAATCCGCATTCCCCAATCCCCCCATGCTCCCCACCCACACCCTCCACGAATTTTTCCACCAGCTTGGCCAGCGCGTGCAAGGCGAGATACGCACCGACACGTACAGCAAACTGCTCTACAGCACCGATGCCAGCATCTACAAGGTCATGCCCTATGGCGTGTTGCTCCCGCGCACGGCCGCTGACCTGCAATCTGCCGTCGAACTCGCCCACCAACACCGCGTGCCGCTGTTGCCCCGCACCAGCGGGAGCAGTTTGGCGGGGCAAGCCACCAACGAAGCCGTTGTACTAGACCTGACCCGCCACATGAACCAAGTGGTGGAACTGAACGTGGAAGAAAAATGGGTGCGCGTCCAGCCGGGCATTGTGTTGGATGAGTTGAACGCTTATCTACGACCGCACAATCTCCAATTTGGCCCCGACCCCGCCAGTAGCAACCGGGCGGCGATGGGCGGCATCGTCTCCAACAACTCCACAGGGAGCCACTCCATTCTGTATGGCATGACCACCGACCATGTGCTGGGCATGAATGTTATTTTGAGCGATGGCACAACGGCCGAGTTCAAGGGACTCACGGCCGTGCAACTCGCCCAACACCAGCAAAAAGCGGGGCTAGAAGGACAACTTTACCGCCAGATTAATAGCCTTGTGTGGGATCCCACCCACCAAGCGACCATCCAAAAGGGAACCCCGCGCCATTGGCGGCGGTGCGGCGGCTACAACTTAGATAGGATGTTGCCCGAAGGGGTGGGCGGGGTTAGCTTTAATTGGCCGCAAGATGGGCTGTTTAACTTGGCCAAATTGGTTAGTGGGGGGGAAGGCACATTGGCCGTGATGAGCGATATCACCCTGAATTTGGTGCCGTTGCCTGCCCATACGGGGGTAGCCATCGTTCACTTTAACGCACTTTTTGAAGCACTCGAATCGGTTCCGACGATGTTGGAGGCGGGGCCAGCGGCCATTGAACTGCTGGACAATTTAGGGCTGACGATGTGCCGCGATGTGCCCGAGTATGCCCGCTTGTTGGAGACATTCTTAGAAGGCCAGCCCAACTGCATTCTCATCACCGAATTTTATGGGGAGAGCGACGCCGAGGTGTTGGCCAAAATAGAGCGGTTTAAGGCGCATGTGGCCGCCCATGTGGGCAAGGCCACGGCCGTTGTACCCGCCCTCCACCCCCAATTGCAAAACAATGTTTGGAAAGTGCGCAAGGTGGGGTTGGGGCTGATGATGAGCGTGCGGAGCGACTTTAAGCCGATTCCGTTCATCGAAGATGCGGCCGTGCCTGTCCAATATCTGGCCGAATACGTCACCCGCATTGAGCGGTTTTGCAACGATTTGGGGACGGAAGTGGCCTATTACGCCCACGCCAGCGCAGGGTGCATCCACATTCGGCCGCTCATCAACACCAAAATAGCGGCCGATGTGGCCAAATTGCCCCAAATTGCCCAATTTTCGGTGGAGTTGCTGGGGCAATACGGCGGCTCGCTCTCCAGCGAACATGGGGATGGCAAGGCGCGGAGTTGGCTCAACGAGAAATTCTTTGGGGCGGAGTTGTACGGGCTGTACAAAGAGGTCAAGCGGGCGTTCGACCCGCACAATTTGCTGAACCCCGGCAACATTGTCGATGCGCCGCCCATGACTGAAAATTTGCGCTACGGGGCAAACTATCAAACCATTCCCATCCAAACAGTGCTGGATTTTAGCCACGATGGCGGCTTTGATAGAGCCATTGAGATGTGCAACGGGGCAGGAGTGTGCCGCAAGCGCACGATTGACACGATGTGCCCCAGCTTTATGGCCACCGAAAATGAACGAGACAGCACCCGCGGCCGAGCGAACATGCTCCGTGCCGCTCTTTCGGGCGAGTTGCCGTTTAGTGACTTCACCAGCCCTGCGATGTACGAGGCGATGGATTTGTGTGTCAGTTGCAAGGCGTGTAAGGCGGAGTGCCCCTCGGCCGTGGACATGGCCAAAATCAAGACGGAATGGCTCCACCATTACCATGCCGCAAACGGGACACCTCTGCGGAGCAAGTTGTTTGCTCATATCGAGAGCTTGAGCAAGCTGGCCAGCGGGCCGTTGGCTCCACTGGTCAATTGGGGCGGCCGTTTGGGATGGGTTCAGCAAGGGGTTGGCGCGTTGGGTGGGGATTGGCGGCCGTCGGCCGTTGCCGCAGTTCGCCCGCCAACCGTTTACGCGCTGGTTTGCCCGCCATGCACGGCCGCGCAAAACACTCACGGCCGACATTCGGCCGACAGTTGTCCTCTTCAACGACACGTTTAACACCTATAACCAGCCCCAAGTGGCTATAGCCGCGACCGAACTGCTGGAGATGGCAGGGTTCAATGTGCTGTTGCGGGTGTGACCGACACGGGACGGCCGGCACTCTCCAAGGGTCTTTTGGAGCTGGCCAAGCGCAAGGCGGAGGCGGTGGTGAATGCCCTTGCCCCGCTGGCCGAGGCGGGTTTGCCCATTGTCTTCTTAGAACCGAGCGAGTTTTCGGCCGTGACCGACGACTACCTCGCCCTGCTCCCCCACGAAGCCCGCCTGCGCGGCCTCATCGCCCATTGCCACAGCTTTGAGCAGTTCATGGTGCGCCTCGCCGAACGAGGAGAGTTGCGCTTGCAGTTTAATGACCAGCCGCGCCACATCTTGCTCCACGGCCATTGCCATCAAAAAGCACTACTTGGCACGGGGCCGAGCCACAAGTTGTTGGCGTTGTTGCCCAACACCACCGTAACCGAGGTGGATTCGGGTTGTTGTGGGATGGCTGGCTCTTTTGGGTACGAGACGGAACATTATGAGATGTCGCAGAAGATGGGGAGCGGCGCTTGTTCCCGGCCGTGCGCGGGGCGACGGCCGCAACGTTGGTGGTGGCGGCGGGGGTGAGTTGCCGCGAACAAATCGCCCACGGCACGCCGCGCACGGCGTTGCACCCAGCAGAGGTGTTGCGAGCGGCCGTGGTATCTTCCTAAGCGATTAGAAAAGTGTCCACAGCGCTGAATTTTTGAGAAGTGACGATAGAGAAAGAAACGGCCGTGTTCTGGGGCAGAACACGGCCGTTTTGCTTTACAATGCCCCCCGCCCTTTCCCCATCACAAGCCTTCACAAAGAGAGCAACACAGATACCTGCTTAAAACAAGCTCTTTCCTCAAAAAAACATGCTGATGTTTCTTTGTGAGAAGACGATGTTTGTAACAAACAAGCTGATGTTTTTTTGTGAGAAGACGATGTTAGTGCAACAAACAAGCTGATGTTTCTTTGTGAGAAGACGATGTTTGTAACAAACAAGCTGATGTTTCTTTGTGAGAAGACGATGTTAGTAACAAACAAGCTGATGTTTCTTTGTGAGAAGACGATGTTAGTAACAAACAAGACGATGTTTCTTTGAGAGAAGACGATGTTTGTAACAAACAAGACGATGTTTCTTTGTGAGAAGACGATGCAAACAAGAAACAAGACGATGTTTGTTCGAGAGAAGACGACCTTTTTTCTAGTTGGGCAACAAAACAAAGGAGAAAACAGTCTCCACCCAAGATTCATCTGCTTAAATACAGCCGCCCACTTGCCCCAATAACCCATCTGTAGGAAACTGGCTTGATTAACCCTTTTGTTCTGTTCACCGCTCCGAGACACACTTATGCACACAGACAACTCTTTTCAACGCTTGACGGGTATTTTGGCCATTGTGGCGGGCATCTTTGCCCTCCTCAGCTTGGTCATTGGTTTGGCGGGGGTCAATTACGATTTCGAGGTTTTTTCAGATACGTCGTCGCTGATTGCTTCGGGAACGGCCGCGGCCGTGTTTATTCGCTGGAGCTATTGGCTCAACATGTTTGGCAACTACCTCCTGCTCATCCCGTTGGCATTGCTTCTGCACCAATGGCTCAAAAACGTGCAAGCCTCTTACGCCCTGTTGTTTACGGCCAGCGGCTTGCTGTATCTCGCCTTAGGCGCGACTGGTTCGGCCATTTTAGCGACGGCATGGTCATTTCTTATTGAACAGTACGCCACGGCCACGGCCGCCAACCAACCCTTTCTCGTCATTCAATTTCAAGTCGTCAACGCCATCGCCGAAGCAGGTTTGCACGGTGTTATTCAGAATTTTGCGGGCGCAGTTTGGTTTTTGGGGATTGGCTCCTTGCTCCGCACCAAACAAACTGGCTTGGGGATTGGCGCAATGGTCGTTGGCCTCTTCCTCACCCTCAATACCCTCGGCAACATGTTTAACATCGAGGCGTTGAGTCTTCTAGGGTTGACGGCCACTATTCTGTTGGCGCCGTTGTGGTCTATTTGGATCGGCATTGTACTCATGCAACTCAAGGCCAAATAAAAAAAGATGAGGAGCTAAATCTATCAAAAAGGAGATTGATAACGATGACTGAAAATGAAAAGGTAAAAGGGCCTGCCTCTTACTTCCCATCTATCGAGAAGACGTATGGGCATCCCATCGCTCATTGGCTCGGTTTGCTAGAGGGGCTGGGGGAACGCAAGCACATGGAAATGGTGACTTGGCTAAAGAGTGAGCACAAGATGGGGCATGGCCATGCCAATGCGCTGGTGGCGTATCATCTCGGCCGTGCCAAAGCGTCTTAAGAATGAGGATTTTATAACCTATGGATTTGCTCAGGATGTCATTCCGAACGAAGTGAGGAATCCCTAATACGCCCCTCTGGATTCGTATTGGATTAAGCCCTCGGGATTCTTCGCTCCGCTCACAGAATGACACATTAAAGATGTAGGTTAATTAATCCTCATTCCTTAGGCGGTTCAGGACTTTCTGCCTAAAAAACGGCCGTGTTCCCTCCCCAACACGGCCGTTCTCATTTGCCAATTAAGCCATCCACCACCACCAACCACCATGACAAACCCACTCGCCCACATCCACCCCGAACTGCAAGCCATTGCCAAACGAACCCCCGCCATCACTTTTAGCAACAAGACCCTTTGGCTTGTGCGCATGGTGATGAATTTAACCCGCGCCCCCCAAACTCCCCCCGATATCCTCCTCGAAAACAAATTTATCCCCAGCCAAGATGGGCAAACCCAAATTCGTTTACGCATCTACAAGCCCCACCAAAGCCACCAGCCCATCCCCGTTCTGCTCTGGTTGCACGGCGGCGGTTATGTCATGGGCAAACCAGAAATGGATGACCTCAAATGTTTTCAATTTGTGCGCCAATTAGGCATCGCCGTCGTTTCGGTAGATTATCGCCACGCCCCCAAACATCCCTTCCCCGCAGGCTTAGAAGATAGTTATGCCGCCCTCAAATGGGTGCAAACCCACGCCCCCCAACTCGGCCTGCAAGCCACCCACATCGCTCTTGGCGGAGCCAGTGCCGGGGGCGGATTAGCGGCCGCTCTCGCCCAACTCGCCCACGACAGACAAGAAATCAAACCCATCTTCCAACTGCTCATCTACCCCATGCTCGATGACAGAACAGTCACCCGCCCAGACATGGCCGAGAGCAACCACCTCATTTGGAACCAAAAAAGCAATCGCTTTGGCTGGGAATCTTACCTTGGCCAGAAGTGTGGCGCGGAAAATATGCCCGCCTATGCCGTACCTGCCCGGCGCACAGAGCTTTCTGGCTTGCCTCCCGCTTGGATTGGGGTGGGCACGGCCGATTTGTTTTACGAAGAGGATCTGGCCTACGCCCGAAAATTACAGGAAGCGGGGGTTCCCTGCGAAACACACATCGTTCAAGGGGCATTTCATGGCTTTGATGCCACTAACCCCCAACTAACCATCGTGCAAGAGTTCCAAAATGCCCAAATAGCCGCCTTAAAAAAGTATATGGGTGTATTGGTATAGTGGTGTATTCGTGTATTGGTGTAGTGGTTTACTGAAATATACGAATACACCAATAAACCAATAAACCACTACACCAACACTCACTCCCCCTTCTCTTTGCGCTTCTTATCCATCAGCCGCGAGGCGAGGGAGCCAGTATCGCTGGGGGGAGGAGCAGGTGGGGTTTGTTTAGGGGGTGTGGGCGGGGCAATCGGCCGTGGGGGTTCCCCGCCACTCGGCGGTGGCGATGAGTCTCCAGTCGGCGGTTGATTCGGCCGTCGCTCGTGCGCCCGTTGCTTGGCTTGGAACAACGTCGAAAGTTGCTCCTGCCGCTCATGTTCAACTGGTTCGGCCGAGCGACCCAACAGCCGCCCCACACTCGCCGCATACGCCCGCGCCCAATCTTGGCGGGTGATAATCACCCGGCGCACGCCAATATCAAAGGGGAGCAAAATCACAGCCACCAGCAACAACCACGGCCAAATCGGCCGCCCCACAGCATCCACAGGCAAGTTGTGGTCAAAAGCGGCCGTGGGGATTTCGCCCAAATTACGGCCGTTGGTTCGCACCGCAATGCTCCCCAACAGTTGCGGGTTCGGGTCAAACTGCAAATACTCGGGCGAATAGCCCAACACCCAGCCACTCGTCTGCCCCACCGCTGGCTCGCCATCTTCGCCTGTACCCCCCGCCACCCGCACAAAGTATGCGCCCTCGCTGGCGGGGGCAAACTCGGCCGCATACCTTCCCGGCGCCACCTGTTGCAACGTCAGCTCCGTCGGTTGCCCATCGGGCGCAACCACATTGGCCACCAGCGGCAAATCGTTCAGGAAGCCACCCTCGGGGGAGCGCACATCCACCACCAATTGGGCGCTTCCCTCGCTCAACGTAATCACGCTCTCCACCGTGTTGTTGCGCCCTTGCGAAATGGTCCAGCGCACCGCTTGGGTCCAAAAAACGGGGAAGCCCTGCCAATCCACCCATTCCGTGCCCCACCGCCCCGTTGCATCCGAAGTCCACGCCACAGAACGGCCGAGGCCGTATTGCCAACTGGCCAGCAAGGGGTCTTGCAGATGGGTTTCTAAAATCACCTGCGCCGCATCTTTGGCACTGACCCCCACATAGCCATAGAGCGGGGGTACTTGGGCAATGCCATTGATAATCGGGCTACGGGTGACGAGGGTGGGGAAAAAACGCTCCTCCACCAAATAGGTGCGCTGGATTTGAGCCGTTTCTTGGGTGAAGATGAGCGGCAAATTGGCGGCGCGGTCGGTGAAGTGGAAACGGCCGTTGCCGCGCAAGGCCATATCTTGCAACCATTGCACATCTGGCCCCGAACCAATGGCCACCATCGTCACCGTCACCCCATCCGCCACCAACTCATCCAGCAACTCGGGCACACCCTCTTTTTCTTCGGAGTCGGAGCCATCGGCCAGCACGATAATGTGTTTGACTTGGGTGGGATTCTCGGCCAGTGCTTCTTGCGCCGCTTCCAGCCCCGTGCGCACATAAATCCCGCCGCCGCCCGAGCTAATCCCCCGAATTTGCTCGAGGATGCGGTCGCGGTCGGTGAGGCTGGTGGGGCCAATCTGCCCCGATGGCCCCGTGTCCACGGGGATGACCGTCACAAAGTCGAAATCGTTGAGCAGTTCGACGACGCGGGCGGCACCCTCGGCCGCGAGTTGGATCTTGGTCAGCCCCCCCTCCTGTTGCGACATACTGCCCGAACGGTCTATGACGATGACCATGTTGACCGAGGGGAAGCGTTCTTCGTCCTCGATTTGCATGTTGACGGGCAGGGTTTCCTCGAGCGGGGTCTTAAAATAGCCGCCCATCCCAAAGCTGGAGGGGCCACCCACGGCGACGAGGCCACCGCCCAAATCGCGCACATAGCTCTGCAACGCCTCCATTTTGCGCGGGGTGAGCGCTTTGGCGGTCACATCAACCAGCACAATGCTGGCGTAATTGCTCAGTTCGGCCAAACTGCTGGGCAAATCGGCCGGGGTGATGCGGTCCACTTCCAGCCCCGTCAGCCGCAATGCTTCGATGAGTTGGGGGGCTTCGTCGAGCAATGGCTCGCCGTTGTCGTCGAGCGAATCGGCCGTGTTGCCCACGATGAGGACGCGCGGCGGCCCTGTAATTTCGGTGAAGGCGGCCAGTTGGTTGTTTTGGTAGAAGGTGTCTTGCGCGGCCGTTAGTTGCACCGTGTAGCGGGCAAATTCGGGCGCAGTCGCTTGCAAGGGGATGCGGAAATTGTTCAGGCCAACCCGCAAATCCACGGCTTGCTCGAGGACGATTTGCCCACCCGCCAGCACGCGCAGGGTGGCGGGGGTGTCGGCCGTGCTTTCGGCCGTGATGTCTATGCTAAACAATTCCCCTTGGGTCACGCGGGTGGGGGCGGAGACATTGCTGACCCACGCCTCGGCCGTGGTCGCCCGGCGGGGCAGGGCGACGTAATCAATCTGCACCCCGCTGGCGGCGGCCAACCGTGCCGCTTCGTCGCTGTCCCCGGCCGTGGCCACGCCATCGCTGAGAATGACCATGCGCCGGGCGGAACCAGCGGGGTAGAGGGCCAGTCCGAGGCGAATCGCTTCGGCCATGTTGCTGTTCAGGGTTTGGGGGATGGAGCTAAAGGGGCTGAGGGTGGTGGCGGAGGACATCGGCCGTTCGACGAGGGCGTTGCCGCCGAACAAAATGACGGCCGCTTGGTCGCGCTGGGGATCCATTTGGGCGATGGCCTCGCCCACAAAGGCCTCGGCTTGGGCGACTTGCTCGACGCTCATGGAGTCGGACACGTCTACGAGGAAGACGACGGCCAGATTATCGGCCGTGCGCACCGCTTGCGCCCCCGCCAGCGACAAAATCAGCCCGAGCAAAATGACCAGCCGCAAGCCCAAGCTGACCCACGCCCGCCCCTGCCGCACGGCACGCGGCCGTGGTCGGCCGAGCCACACCGCATAGGGTATGGCCAGCAGAAGCAGGAGCGCGAGGGGGGTGGTGAAGGACATGGTTAAGGTAGATAGAGGGAGGAGATAGAGATAGAGGGGGAGTTGGTTATTCGGCCGACTGAGGAATGAGGGTTTCTCAGTGCGTTTTACTCATTTCTCGGTGTGGTTTACTCATTTCTTAGTGCGGTTTACTCGTTTCTCAGTGCGTTTTACTCGTTTCTCAGTGCGTTTTACTCGTTTCTCAGTGCGTTTTACTCGTTTCTCAGTGCGGTTTACTCGTTTCTCGGTGCGTTTTACTCGTTTCTCAGTGCGTTTTACTCATTTCTCAGTGCGTTTTACTCATTTCTCAGTGCGGTTTACTCGTTTCTTAGTGCGGTTTATTCATTATTAGAGCCTCAACGTGTCATTCCGAACGAAGTGAGGAATCCCTAGAGCGTCCCATTGCTCTCGAGTTGGCTTAGGTTTTAGGGATTCCTCACTTCGTTCGGAATGACAAACTAACAAGTTATTTGCGCGGCAATGTACTACCTATCCCTATCTCTCGTCTCTATCTTTGATTAGTAGTTTGGAACAACCAAAGCCGCCTCGGCCGTTTGCCCTTTGCGGTAGCGGAGCCATGCGTTTTGGGCGAGCAGGGCGGCGCGGCGGATGTTTTGAGCGGGGGGCAGGATGTGAAACTGCTTGCCCGCGTGGCGCATCAGCTTGGCCGCTTCGGCCGTGATTTCGCCAACAAAGGTGGTGGGGGTGGTCAGGCTGGGGAGGAGTTCTTCCCATGTCGTGTTGTGGGGGTCGGCCGTCATAGCCCAGCCCTGTTTTTGCCAGCCATAAGGGGCAAGGGTGATGCGGGTGCGCCCCGCTTCGATAACGGCCATGAGTTGCCCCGTGACTTGGCTACGGTCGGCCGAGGCGGCCGTTAAATCGAGGGTGTTCATGCCAAACAGGGGCAAATGATGAGCCAAGGCCAGCCCTTTGGCCACGGCCAGCCCAATGCGCAGGCCCGTGTAGGAGCCGGGGCCAAGGGTGACGGCGATGGCGTGGAGGTCGGCCGTGGTGAGTTCGGCACGGCCGAGCATTTGCTGGATGGCGGGCACGAGTTCGATGGTTTGGGTGTTGTGCGAACGCCAGCCTTGCTCGGCTAAAACGGCCGTGCCATCATAAAGAGCCAGCCCCAGCCAGCGGGTCGCAGTGTCTAATGCAAGAATCATAGGGGAGTGGTTAGTGGTTAGTGGCGAGTGGTTAGTGAGTCGTCCTCATTCACAATTAGCGATTCACCATTCACAATTCACAATTTTTCACCCGCCAAACGCATCTTGCCGAAATGTATCGAGCAGGGTTTGGTGGCGGGGGCCAACGGCCGTGAAGCGCAAGGCACGGCGCATGGTGTTGACATACTCGAGTTCAATGGTCAGGCGATTGTCGGGCAAAACGGTGTTGATGCGCTCCCACCATTCAATCATCACCGCACTGGGAGAGCCAAATATGTCTTCGAGGCCGAGCGTTTCCGCTTCGTAAGCACTGGTCAGCCGATAGCAATCTAAATGGTAGAGGGTGAGTTTGTCTTGGGTGCGTGGGTATTGGTTGACGAGGGTGAAGGTGGGGCTGGTAACGCGCAGGGCGGTGCCCCAACCACGGCCGATGCCCCGCGCCAAGGTCGTCTTGCCTGCCCCCAGTTCACCCGTCAGGCAGAGCAAATCCCCCGCATGGAGCAATTGCCCCAGCCGAACGCCCAGCCGCTCTGTTTGCTCGGCACTGGTGCTAGTAAATTCAAGGACATTCGGTTTCAGAATCGCCATAATACCCACGAATAACGAATAACAAGTAACGAATAACATCCCTTATAGTACCCCAAGATTATACTCACCCTTTCTAATCGTGGTATTATTCCCCCGCTGGTGGATACATCAACCACAAAGGGTTTAATAGTGTAATGGTGTATTCGTGTATTGGCCTATTCAGTACACCAATAGACCAATACACCAATAAACGAATACACCACTAGACTAACACACCCCTTATTTTTATAAACCACCAGTGGCAATCGCGAGCAACGTATGCGCATTTTGGTCATTTCTGACATACACGCCAATTTGGCCGCCCTTGAGGCGGTTTTGGCGGATGCAAAAGGGGACTGGGACAAAATCTGGTTCTTGGGCGACCTTATCGGGTATGGGCCTGACCCTAACGAATGTGTGGCTCTGTTGCGTGAGCATGACCCGATTGCGCTTTCGGGGAACCATGATTGGGCTATTTTAGGGAAGCTAGACATCCAACATTTTAACCAAGATGCGCGGAATGCGGTGTTGTGGGCACAGCGGGTGATTAACGCTGATAGCCGCGCCTATTTGGATAGCCTGCCGCCGATTAGTGCGGAAGGGCCGTTTACACTGGCCCATGCCAGCCCACGCCACCCTGTGTGGGAGTATATTTTGGATAGGGGCACGGCCGCTGTCAATTTCGCCTTCTTCGAGTCCCCCTTTTGCCTTGTGGGGCACACCCATGTGCCCATTCTCTACGCCGAAGCCTCGGCCGAGCATGTGGAAGTCCACCCCCCCGTTTACAATGCGCCCCTCATCCTCAGCGACGATTTGCGCTGTATCATCAACCCCGGCAGTGTCGGCCAGCCCCGCGATTCTGACCCACGAGCTTCGTATGCCCTGCTCAATTTGGTCAACATGACATGGGAGTATCGCCGAGTGGAGTATGATGTGGCCCGCACCCAAATGCGAATGCGCCGCCACGGCCTTTCGGAGCGGTTGGTAGCCCGACTGGAATACGGCTGGTAGGAGAGAATTATTGGTTATTTGTTATTGGGTGATGATTGGGGGAGTAACCAATAACAAATTTTTGCCATTTTCAGGAACAAGTCTGAATAGTTACTAGCGCATCTTGCCTTGACATGTGTTCGGCCGTGTGGCTATACTTTCCTTAACCTAAAAACATATCCCAAAAACAGTGATTGGGAAGAGTAAGCGGCCGATTACCTGCCAGAGAATGGGGTCACAGGCTGGAAGCCCCACCAGCAAAACGCCGCCGAACGTCGCCCATGAGTTGTATGGTTGAAGGGTATAGAGGTGTAATCGTATATTGGTCTAATCAATATACCCCTACACCAATATACAAATAGACCCTATCGGGTACGCCCGTTACAGCGTTCAAGTGTCAAAGCCTTGTGCTTTGGAACTAAGGTGGTACCGCGTGAGCAACTTTTTAACGCTCTCGTCCTTAGCTGGATGAGGGCGTTTTTATTTGAGCTGGTCAGCATTTCAGCTTGTCAGCTAGTCAGCTTTTTGGCTGACTGGCTGAATTGCTGACCAGCTGACTAGCTGAATTGCTGAGAGGCTTCACTATGAACGAAATGTCGAAAACCTATGACCCAGCGGGGGTGGAGAGCCGGTTGTATGCGTGGTGGGAGCAGAAGGGGTGGTTTAAGCCCGAGTGCCGCCCGGATGATGCGGAGCCGTTTGTGATTGCCATCCCGCCGCCAAATGTGACGGGGGAGTTGCACATGGGGCACGCCATGTTTGTGGCCTTGGAAGATTTGATGATTCGCCGTGCCCGGATGCAGGGCAAGGCGGCGCTGTGGGTGCCGGGCACAGACCATGCGGGCATCGCCACCCAGTTGCAGGTGGAGAAGATGCTCATCCAAAACGGCACCTCGCGGCAGGAAATCGGCCGTGAGGAGTTTTTGGACGCGACGTGGGAGTGGAAGGGCAAGTATGGCGGGGCGATTACCAAGCAGATGCGCGGCTTGGGAGCCTCGGCCGATTGGTCGCGGGAGCGGTTTACGCTGGATGAGGGGCTGTACGAGGCGGTGCTGGAGGCGTTTGTGCGCTTGCACCGCATGGGCCTGCTCTACCGGGGCGAACGGCTGGTGAATTGGTCGCCGGGGTTGCAAACGGCCGTGTCTGACCTCGAGGTGGAGACGGCCGAAGAAGCGGCCTTGCTCTACTTCTTCAACTACCCCGTGGTGGGCGGCGGGTTTATCCCCGTGGCCACGACGCGCCCCGAGACGATTTTGGGGGATACGGCCGTGGCGGTGCATCCCGAGGACGAGCGGTTCCAGCAATATATCGGCCAGATGGCGGAAGTGCCCATGCTCGGCCGTCAGATTCCCATCATTGCCGATGAGTACGTGGACAGGGAATTTGGCACGGGGGCGCTCAAAATCACGCCTGCCCACGACCACAACGACTTTGAGATTGGGCAACGGCACGGGCTGGCTTTGGTGAACGTGATGAACAAGGATGCCAGCATGAACGAAAATGCGGGCAACTACCAAGGCTTGAGCCGCGAAGAATGCCGCGACAAGTTGTGGGCGGACATGAAAGCTGATGGGCTGACCATCCGCGAAGAGCCGTATATGCGCCAAACGCCGCGTAGCCAGCGGGGTGGCGAAATCATCGAGCCACTTTTGAGCAAGCAATGGTTTGTGGATGTGGAACCGATGGCCAAAATGGGTCTAGAGGCAGTGCGCTCGGGGCGGGTGCGGATTGTGCCCGAGCGGTTTGGCAAGGTGTGGGAAAATTGGCTGAC
Source organism: Candidatus Hadersleviella danica (assembly GCA_016711405.1). Lineage (GTDB taxonomy): Bacteria > Chloroflexota > Anaerolineae > Promineifilales > Promineifilaceae > Hadersleviella > Hadersleviella danica. The sequence goes on from JADJSZ010000005.1 coordinate 66,190, forward strand.
CAACATCAAGCCGTGGTGCATTAGCCGCCAGCTCTGGTGGGGGCATCGCATCCCCGTGTATTATGTCAACGGGAATGAGGAGCAGTTTGTGGTGGCTAAGAGCACGGCCGAGGCTTATGCCATCGCCCACAAAAAATATGGGGCGGATGTGACGCTGGAGCAAGACCCCGACGTGTTGGACACGTGGTTCTCGAGTGGGTTGTGGCCATTTAGCACACTGGGCTGGCCGAACGACACGGCCGACCTGCGCCGCTTCTACCCCACCAGCGTGATGGAAACGGGCTACGACATCCTCTTCTTTTGGGTGGCGCGCATGGTGATGATGGGCTTGTTGTTCACCAACGACATTCCCTTCCACACCATTTATCTGCACGGTTTGGTGCGGGATGAGAAGGGGCGCAAGATGAGCAAGACGCTGGGCAATGTGACCGACCCGCTGGATGTGGTGTGGGAATATGGCACGGATGCGTTGCGCTTTACCCTGCTGACGAGCGGCACGCCGGGGCAAGACCTGAATCTTTCGCTGGAGCGGGTGGCCAGCAACCGCAATTTTGGCAACAAAATTTGGAACATGGCGCGGTTCATCATCAAAAATTTGGAGAAGGTGCGCCCCGAGGACAAGCCATCTGCGCCCGACTACACGATTGCTGACCAGTGGATTTTGCACCGGCTGACCGAGATAACTGGGCACGCCAATCGGCTGTTTGATGGGTATCTGTTTGGGGAGGCGGGGCGGCAGATTAACGACTTTTTGTGGGGGGATTTTGCGGATTGGTATGTGGAGACGGCCAAAGTGCAACTAGCGGAAGGGGGCGCACAGGCGTGGACCACCATGAGTGTATTGGTGCAGGTGTTGGATGCCGCCCTGCGCCTGCTCCACCCCTTCATCCCGTTTGTGACGGAGGAGACGTGGCAACAGTTGAAGGCGGCCGTGGACGGCGCGGGGCTGGATTTGGCCATTGGCTGGGGGGAGGCGCTCATCGTGGCCGATTGGCCGACGGGTGGGGCAGAGTACCCCGAAGCGGCGGCCGATTACGAGCGATTGCAGGAGGTGGTGAAAGCCATCCGCAATGCGCGGGCGGAGGCGAATGTGCCGCCGAGTAAGGTGATTGCGGCCGTGATTGGGGGGGAGAAGGCGGCCGTGCTAGAACCGTTGCGCCCTGTGTTGGCCTCCCTCGCCCGGCTGGATGAGGCGGGGCTGGTGGTGGATGGGCAAGCGGCCGTGCCCGATAACTGCCTGACGTTGCCGCTGGGGGATATTACCATCTATTTGCCGCTGGCGGGGATGGTGGATGTGGCGAAGGAGCGGGAGCGGTTGGAGAAGGAGTTGGCGGAGACGGAGGCGCAGTTGGCGCGGGTGACGGGCTTGTTGGAGAGTCCGTTTGCGGGGAAGGCGCCAGCGGCCGTGGTGCAGAAGGAGCGGGATAAGCAGGGGTTGCTGGCGGCCGCGCGGGATGAGATTGTGGCGAGGTTGGTGGGGCTGGGATAGGGAGGATAGAGTGTAGAGATAGAGATAGAGGGGACTTGGTGGGCTGAAGTATTGTGTTCCATCTATCTCTCATTTTTTTGCTCTACTCTTATGCCCTGTGGTATTATTTGCCTATATCCCCCCTGATAGCTTCGGCGAAAGGGTGCGAGGCCGTCCGTAAGGGCGGCCTCTGTGTTTATTGGAGGTTTCGTTGAAAACAAATATCTACGTGGATGGGTTTAACCTCTATTATGGGGCTTTGAAGGGTACGCCATATCGTTGGTTGGATATTGCCAAACTGGGACGCATCATGTTGCCCCAGGATGATATCTACTAGATAAAATACTTTACGGCTCTAGTTAATCCACGGCCGACTGACCCAGATCAGGCAACCCGTCAAAAAACGTATTTGCGAGCCTTGGAGACAACTCCCAACATCGAAATTATTTATGGGCATTTTTGACCCATGAGGTAATGATGCCTCTGGCTCCACCTAAAAGTGGATATGCCAAAGTGATTAAAACCGAGGAAAAGGGTTCTGATGTCAACCTTGCCCTTCATCTGTTAAGCGATGGGTATAAAAAAACGCCTATGATACGGCGGTGGTTGTTTCCAATGATTCTGATTTGCTTTTGCCCATTCAATTTGTCAAGAAAGAGTTGGGCAAGACAATTGTTTGTTGAACCCACAGAAGCACCTGAGCAGGGTATTGATTGCAAATGTAGATTTTGTGAAGAATATCCGCCAAGGAACATTGTCGAAATGCCTTTTTCGACTTCATTGCATGATTCCGCAAGGTGCATTTACCAAACCTTCGGGGTGGTAAATGGGGATGAGATTGTGGCGCGGTTGGGGCTGTAAATCAAAACGGCCGTGTTCCTCCCAGAACACGGCCGTTTTGTTGGAATGGGCTTAGCCTTTCCTTCTTTGTTCCTGAACGATTTGGGTCAAAACTTCTTTGACAAACTCTGGCAAACTTAATCCTGCCTCGGCCGCGTCTTGTTTTAGCACTTCATATTCCGCTACCTCTTGCCCTTGCCACAACAAATCTACCCGCCGTACTTGGTGCATAGCCACATGAGTGTAATTCTCGGGAAACGCCCAATAGCAAGTAAGACATACTTCTCGATTTTTCTCGTTCAGCCAATTCTGGCAATGTCTGCAAGACCACGACTTGGCTCGATTAGCCGACCCGCAGAGAAGCATGAAATTATCGGGGTTTAGCTCGGCCGAATCGCCTGCAATTTCATAGGGAATTCGATGGTCAATTTGCAACTCCCGCTCATCCATTTTTTTCAAGGTAAATAAAACATCTTGCCCCATACTTCTCGAGCAATTGCTCTTTGATTGTTTTAGATAGCCCCGTGCGGCCGTCAAAACGGCGAAACCTCACTTTGGATGGGTCGGCGAAGCGATACGCGGCAATTTTGCGCCCATCGGAGCCTATCACGCGGAAGGTTTCAAGGGGTATCCCGTTCTCCCGCACATCTCGGGCGGCACGGGGCGGGTGATTATACCCATACAAGGTTTTGAGTTCTTCGGTTGTAATGTGCCCATACTCGAGAATATGGTTGATGACCGTTTTGGGACGTTTGGCCGTGATGGATGCACACAACTCAAGAAATTCAGGGGGATATTGGCTCATAAGGCGAATGGGCTTCCAGCAAACTCATCTGAGAAGCAACGGGGCGGCGATAGTGGGTGCGCGGCCGTGCGTTGACTTCCTCGGCAAGTGGTTTGGATAAATAGAGCGACTCAAAGGTCACATCTTGGCGGCCGAGCAACGTTGCCTGCGATGATCTACCCGCCTCAATTTCCACATGAGTCAAATTGAGAGAGGCAGGGAGTGGTTGGCCGTATTGCTGGTCTCCCAAGCGGCCGTCGTAACTAATTAAATAACGAACCCCCCGTTTATTTAACTCCTCCAAAGCTATGACAAAGCCATCAAATGAGATACCTGTGAAATAACGAGCATCTCGCTCCCCGCAAACACCTTGATAGGGGGGATCCATATAGACAATATCGCTAGGCTGGCATTGGGCTAACACCTCCCGATAATCCACGGCAGTGATGCGAGTGTTGCCCTTCAATAATTTAGAGATATTAAAAATGTTTTCGCGCATTGTTTCAGGGCGTGTCCCTAACCGTCGCTTATCAGGGCTTTGGTTAAACAATCCTTCTGAGTTATAGCGCACAGAACCTTTGACACAACGCGCCAAAAGATAAAGCAGAAATTTAGCTTCATTGGTGTGGTTAAACTCTTGTCGAATTTGGTAATAGTGTTCGAGGGCCTTTTCGGGGTCGTTGAGCCACATCGTTTGCAAAATGGGCGATTGTTTCAGGCTGATTGATAATCAAATCAAGCAATTCGGCGAGGGGTTTGTTGTAATCGTTTAGCCAGTATTTATTGGCACGACCTCTGGCCGCGCAGGCAATGGAAAGGGCGGCCGAGCCAGAAAATGGCTCAACCAGCCGCATGGCTTTGGGGGGCAGGTATTGCAAAATGACCCCCGCAAGAGCGCGTTTGCTACCTTGGTATTGGAATGGTTGGGGGATTTTCATGGTGGAGGGCAGTTTTTTTAAGAGATTGTTCAATGCAGGATTGCTATGTTAGGGCAAAGTGTAACAGAGGGGGATGGGGTGTCAAGCGATGGGGCGCATGAATGGGGGTTGCACGGCCAAATATAGAAACACCACCCGCCCAATTTAAGCGGCCAACACCTTCACTTTGTGTAAATAGGGTTGAAGCCCCTGCCTTTAGGCAGGCCGTTTTAACCCCACGATAGATTTGCTGTAAACTGAGAGCATGAGTTATCGCAAAGGTTCCCACTCTGTTTACGATATTAAGTACCACGTAGTCTGGACTACCAAATACCGTAAAGCTGTATTAAGGGGTGAAGTGGCCAAACGATTGCGTGAATTGGTGCGTCAAACATGTGCCACAATGGATATTTATATTTTGAGTGGTCATGTCGCTAAAGATCATGTGCATTTATTGCTATCAGTGCCCCCGAAAGTATCGGTAAGCGAGCTAATGCAACGACTGAAAGGTCGAAGTAGTCGGATAATGCTACAGGAGTTTAATGAGTTACGTCGCCAATTTTGGGGACAACACTTGTGGGCCAGAGGCTATTTTGCAGCAAGTAGTGGTAACGTAACGGACGAGGTAATTCAGCAGTATATTGAATCGCAGGAGGGCATAACAGATGTTGATGATCAATTTAGTATAGGGTCAACATAGAGCGTTGGATAATGCCTTCAGACGACTTTCAGTCGTTTTCCAAGCTACTGGCTAAAGCCGGTAGTAGTTGACTTCCGTCTCCAAACAGCCGCCCAAACTCATCTTAGCCCTCCACCTCATAATGCGCCTGAATCCCCATCCAAAACTCCACCGACATGCCAAAATAACGCGCCAACCGCAACGCTGTATCCGCACTAATGCCCCGCTCGCCGCTCACAATTTTGCACATTCGCATGGCGGGCACGCCAATATCACAGGCAAGGCCCTGATTGACTGACAAAACTCAATTGCCAACAGTTGCATAAGGTTTAAAAACTTTAAAAGACGTTCGAAAGCTAAGGCGATGACGCTCTTCATCCTGTTTGCGAGAAGCAATAGCAGGGTCAGGGTCTTCCCGAGGGTCAAGGCGCATATAGCCCATCAACACATCACCCCTAACCAAAGCACGCCGCACATAGTTCCAGCCTATTTTGAGATAGCTACTCCCTCGAAACCAATGTGCATCAACGAATCGCCTCTTTCCCGTGTGCACAACCTCCGTGCCTTGACTAACCAAATACAAGGTAGCTAAAGCAAGAACAAGGCCTAAACGGGTCAACACATCCGCCGAACGATTCAGAGAAGATTCCAGTTGAAAGCCGTTCGATTTATCATCCAGAAAGCCCTCTTCAATATCAAAGCGCAACCGATAGGCATCAAAGGTAGTGACATGGGTTGGTGTATTACTGAGAATGACCCATTTTTCGTTAACCCCTTGCGGATGTCCCAAGGCTAAATGAACAGGTCCATATTTCTTGCTCGTCACATAGGTATTGTGCCAGAACAGAGCATGTCCTTTCTGAACCCCCACATGACCAAGACGGATGGGGCGCTGACCGCGACGGTAGATGATCAAACTGCTTTTGGCACGGATAATCCATGTCCAGTGCAGACTGTCCAAGTATTTCATTAAACTGGTGTCGGCAAAGCCTCGATCGGCTAGAAAAACAATGTTCGCTTGAGAGGGTAACAACAAGTGCGCCGCTTCAATCAAGGGCACATAAGTCTCAAAGGCGACCGAACTGCTTCCATGTTCAATGACCTTCCAAGTTAGGGGCACAGAACGCCCACGATAAATGATGCTGATTCGAATGAGGCAATACTTGTCCCAGAGCATAGAGGTATCTAAGGCCAAGTAAAGCGTGTGGTTGTTCCATTCCACTAAAGCACTTTGAATGATGGCTCCATAGAGATTGTTAACTTCAATGCGCTCATTTTCAGCCACCGCTGAAACCGACGAACGGTGCTTTGGGCGTACACTTCTGTGTTGACATAAACCAGCCATGTCGTAGGACTGATTTGCCCTGTGAAGATGAGGCCAACCACCATCCATGCCAGTGCCTTGAAGTGGCGTTTGTCTTGCCAGACATCATATTGACCGAACAATTGGGTCAGAGTATCGTAGAGTCTAGAGGTGCTTTCCATGAGTTACCTTCCTTGAAAGTGTTTGTGGTGAATTGCTTTTAGGGAAGATAACCTGTTTTTTGAACTTGGAAAGCACCTCTTAAAAAGTTTTGTCAGTCAATCAGGGCAAGGCCCCAAACAACAAAACGGCCGTGGCTTTACCTGCCACGGCCGTTTCCTTTTCACCTTTTACCTTTCACTTTTTACTCAACCACCCTCCCCTTCCACCACCACAGGCGGCTCCTCCTTATGCGGTGGAATGGCATTCCCACCGCCACCGCCGCCGCGTTGGTTCCACCAGCGGCTAATTTGGGGCCACAGCCACACCACCACCGCCACCATCAGAGCGAGTTTTATCAAACTGCCCACGACACCCGCCAGCCCACGGCCGAACGAGAAATCCGTATGGCTGTGCCCCCCACGGCCGCCGGGGCCGCGCTGGTTCTCTTGCCCAAATTGGGCTTCATCACCCGAAAGAGCCTCATCCATCGCCGCCTCGTTGCGGAACTCAGGACGGCCGTCACGGCCGCCCATCATGCTTTGGGCATAATTCGTTCGCGAAAAGCCAAACGTCGCCCCAAAAATAGCGCCAATCACGGCCGCTAGAACAACCAAACCAACAATCCAACTATTGCGTAACATATTTTTGACCTCAGAATAGGATAGGGAGCAGAGGAGCAGGGGAGAAAGAGAGTAAGAGAGCAAGTGACTCGGCACTAACCACTAACCACTCACCACCGCCACCTTCTTGCGGCGCAGAGGGTCAATGGCATAGCGGCGCACGGCGTTCACAATCCATTTCCAATGAACAGCCACATGCAACCCCGCAATCCAAATAATCCACTCCGCGCTTAAATGATGAAGCGTAGACCAAAAGCCACCACTGGCCATTCGGAACCCTAAAAAGGGAAGCATCTCCTCCGAAACCATAATGCCACTGCCGATAACCAACGTAAACGCCACCAGCAACAGCAGGTTGAGCAGGTAATTGAACCGCGCTTGGCTGGCCAAACGGCCGAATAACCGCCGTGTGGTTTCCACCACCCATTGCCAATGCAACAACACATGGGTGAGCAACACCCCACCCAACCCCACACTTAACCATTCGTGAATCGCCAAACCTGTTAGCGATGGGTTGAGCGTAACCAAAAACAGCACCAAAACCCCCGTATCAATCAATAAATTGCGTTTTGTCTGACTCATTAGCGTCCTTCGAGAGATGAGAGAAGAGAGAAGAGGGCGGGGGAGCAGGGGAGAAAGAGAGTAAGTGATTCGGCACTTGTCACTTTTCACTACTCACTAACCACTAACTACTACCCACTCGCCACTACCCACTACTCTACCCCCCATCTTTCCAAATTCTGTGAAGCATTTGTAACCAGTTTGTAAAATGGCTAAAGTCAGGGGCATGAAGCGATTCTCTGGCATTCCGTTTGTGTGGTGGGGCACGGCCGTTCTCCTCCTCGCCGCCCTGTTGCGCCTGCTGTGGCTCGCCCAACTCCCCCCCGGCCTCGCCCAAGACGAAGTGCTCGATGCCGACATCGTCACCACCATCTTAGAAGGCAACCACGCCCTCTTCTTCTGGCAAGGGTACGGCCACGAACCCCTCTACCACTACTTCAACGTCCCCTTCCGCCTCGCCTTGGGCGATAACTGGCTGGCCATCCGCTACCCCTCCGTCGTGACAGGGTTGCTCCTCATCGCCCTGACCATGCGCTGGGTGCGGCGCGAATGGGGCAAATCCGTGGCGCTCACCACGGCCGCTTTTCTCGCCCTACACTGGTGGCCGATTATCTTCAGCCGCATCGGCATCCGCCCCATCAGCGAACCCGTTTTGCTGGTGCTGGGGGCGTGGTTTTGGCCCAAACGGCCGTGGCTCGCTGGCCTCCTCTGGGGCCTCAGCCTCTACACCTACACAGGGGCGCGGGTAGTGCTGGCGGTGCCGGTGTTGGTCGGGGTCATCCAATGGTGGGCGCAGAGGGGCAGGGGGGCAGGGGAGCAGGGGAGCAGGGGCAATCCGCAATCCGCATTCCGCAATCCGCATTCCCCATTCATCATTTCCGCCCTCCTCATCTCTCTGCCTCTATTCATCACCTTGCCCTCAACCCCGAATTGCAACAGCGCTTAGACCAACTGGCGGGGCCGCTGGAGGCGTTGCGGGCGGGGGATGTGCGCCCTGTGCTGGGCACGATTTGGGCCACCTTGGGCGCGTTTAGTTGGGCGGCCGACCCTCGCTGGACATACGGCCATCCCAGTGCGCCGCTCTTCGATTGGCTCACGGCCGCCCTTTTCCACCTCGGTCTCGCCTTTACCCTATGGCGCTGGCGCGAACCCCGCCACACCTTCTTGCTCGTCTGGCTGGCCGTCACCCTCCTCCCCAGCGCCCTCTCCCCCGACGCACCGAGCATGGTGCGGCTGGTAGGGGCGTTGCCGGTGGTGTTTGTGTTCCCCAGTCTGGCCCTACAAAAATTCGCAGGGGAGCAGGGGAGCAGGGGAGCAAGGGCGCAATCCGCAATCCGCATTCCCCATTCCGCAATCCTCCTCTTTATCCTCACACTTACGCTCGCCCGCACCACCTACTGGGGTTTTGCGATGTGGCCACAGACGGCCGAAACCCGCGCCAAATACCAAACCATCTGGTTCGAGGTCGCCCACCATTGGCGTGACACGGGGCAAACCAGCCCCCCCGTGATGGCCAGCGGCTTCTTCGCCCCACTCGATGCGCTAACCATTCAGCGCACGCTCAACGAAGACCCGCAAACGCGCTGGGTGCAAACGGGGCCGGGGCTGGCTGGGGCACTCATCTTGCCCGCTGGCGACGGGGGGGATGGCCTGCTCTACGTGCCCGAATACGCCCCACCAGCGGCCGAACTGCTCACGGCCGCCCATCTGCCGCCCGAACCGAGTTTCCGTTCGACCGCCACCCCCAGTTTTGCCACCTACCCCCTTGCGGGGCGCACATTGCCCCTACCCACGCCCAAGCCACCACCTTTGGCGGCGCACTCACCCTTGTGGGGTTTGATGTGCTGGCGGGACAACTACTGACTTATTGGCGGGTGGAAAGTGCGGCCGTGCCCAACGACCTCAAAGCGTTTGTGCATCTGCTGGATGCCCAAGGCGAAATTGCCGCCCAGCACGATGGCTGGGACGCTGTGCCTGCTACGTTACAAATTGGGGATATAATCATTCAACGGCATCTGTTAGATACAGCGGCCGTGCCCCCGCCCCTCACCTTCCGCCTCGGCCTTTACCAATTCCACACCAACCAACGCCTGCTGACCAATACGGGGGCGGAGTGGCTTATTGTGGAGACAAGTGACAAGGGACTAGAGACAAATGACCAATGACCAATGACGACTGACCAATGACAACCCTCATCACCACCTACCTGCAAATGTTCGCCCCCCCCACGGCCGCGCCACGGCCGTTGCCCGCCGATGCGGCCGTTGGGCAAGCTGTTCGGCCGACCATCTCCTTTTACCGCTACCTCTACAACACTGTCGGCGAGGCGTATGAGTGGACAGACCGCCGCCGAATGAGCGACGACAAGTTGGCCAGCATCATCCACGACCCCAAGGTAGAGGTGCATGTGCTATATGCCGCTGGTGTGCCCGCTGGCTATGTCGAACTCGACCAACGGCTCTTCCCCGAGATTGAGTTGGCCTATTTTGGCCTGATTCCCGAATTTGTCGGCCGTGGCTACGGCCTGCCCTTCTTGCAATGGGGCATCGCCAAGGCATGGCAAGCCCACCCCACCCGCTTCTGGGTTCACACCTGCAACCTCGACCACCCCAACGCCCTTTCCGTCTATCAAAAAGCAGGCTTTGAGATTTATAATGTTAGCCATGAGCCGTAAGCTATAAGCCGTAAGCTCAATCCGCAATCCAAAATCCGCAATCCAAAATCCCCTATGACCACCATGACCCAAGTGCGCCAACGCTGTTTGTGGATGGCGCAAAACAATTTGCAACTTTTGGCCCATTTGCTGGCCAATGTGTCCCAAGAAACGGCCGTGACCCTGCGCGACCCCAACGACGGCGACAAAGGTTGGACGACCCTCGAAGTGGTCTGCCACCTGCGCGACTTTGACGAATTTTTCCGCTTGCGGGCGATGATGATGCGCGAGCAAGACAACCCCGCCCTGCCCGCCTACGACCACGAGGCCATCGCCATTGAGCGACGCTACAACGAGCAAAATCTAACGGCCGTCTTCACCGATTTCCAAGCCAAACGCGCCCAATTCATCGCCTTCTTCAAAAACCTCACCGACGAAGAGTGGGAACGGCCGGGTATCCACCCCGAACGCGGCCACTTCACCATGACCGATGCCCTGATGCAAATTATGACCCACGACTGCGTGCATATGGAGCAAATCGGCCGTATCCTGCACCAATAAGGGTTATTCGTTACTGGTTATTCGTTATTGGGGCGTTCCCCAACCAACCCCAATAACCAACAACCAATAACGAGTAACCAATAACAAGTAACTCCCCATGACTGAACGACGCGAAAAGTTCCAAACCAGCTCCCACATCCCTGTGGAACGGCTGTACGTGCCTGCTGATATTGACGATGAGTATCGTGAAAAACTGGGTTTCCCCGGCGAATACCCCTTCACCCGTGGCGTGCAACCGACCATGTATCGCGGCCGTTTGTGGACGATGCGCCAATACGCAGGCTTCAGCACGGCCAAAGAATCGAACGAGCGGTACAAGTTTCTCCTCGAGCAAGGGCAAACGGGCCTCTCCGTCGCCTTCGATTTGCCCACCCAAATCGGCTACGACCCCGACGACGACATGGCCTTGGGGCGAAGTGGGCAAAGTGGGGGTCAGCATCCCCACGCTGGCCGATATGCGCGTCTTATTGGATGGCATCCCCCTCGACAAAGTCAGCATCAGCATGACCATTAACGCGCCCGCCGCCATTTTGCTGGCGATGGTCATTGCGGTGGGCAAAGAGCAGGGTGTGCCCGCCAGCCAACTGCGCGGCACCATCCAAAACGACATCTTGAAGGAGTATATTGCGCGGGGGACGTATATCTTCCCTCCCAAACCCTCCATGCGGCTCATCACCGATGTGTTCGCCTATTGCGGCCGTGAAGTGCCCCGCTGGAACACCATCTCGATTAGCGGCTACCACATCCGCGAGGCGGGAAGCACGGCCGCCCAAGAAATCGCCTTCACACTGGCCGATGGCATTGCCTATGTGCAAGCGGCCGTGAACGCAGGGCTAGACGTGGACAAATTCGCCGACCAACTCTCCTTTTTCTTCAACGCCCACAACAACTTTTTGGAGGAGGTGGCCAAGTTCCGCGCCGCGCGGCGCATGTGGGCGCACATTATGCGCCACCGCTTTGGGGCCAAAAACCCCAAAAGCTGGATGCTCCGCTTCCACACCCAAACGGGGGGCAGTACCCTAACCGCGCAACAGCCCGAGAACAACGTCGTGCGGGTGGCCTTGCAGGCGTTGGCGGCCGTTTTGGGCGGCACACAAAGTTTGCACACCAACGGCCGTGATGAGGCGCTTTCTTTGCCCACGGAAGCGGCCGTGCAAATCGCCCTGCGCACCCAGCAAATCATCGCCCACGAAAGCGGCGTAACCGACACGATTGACCCGTTGGGCGGCTCCTATTACATCGAAAGCCTGACCGACCAACTCGAGGCGCAAGCACAGGCGTACATCAACGAAATTGACAGAATGGGCGGCGCGTTAATCGCCGTGGAGGAAGGGTACATCCAGCAACAAATCCAAGAGGCGGCCTACCATTATCAGCGCGACCTCGAGGCCAAAGAGCAAATTGTGGTCGGCGTGAACCAATTTGTGCAAGCAGATGAGAAGCTAACCATCCCCACGCTCCAACTTGACCCTGCCATTGAGGCGGCGCAGTGTGCCCGCATTCAAGAATTACGCTCCCAACGGGACAATGGCAAGGTGGCCGAGTTGCGGGGGCAGTTGGAAACGGCCGCACGCACCGACGAAAACCTTATGCCCCTCTTCATCGCCTGTGTCGAAAACGATGTCACCCTCGGCGAGATTTGCCACACCCTGCGCGGGGTGTGGGGAGAATATCGGCCGAGTTATGTGTGAGGAAAACAAATGCGTTGGCTTAACATCACTATCCTGAAATTAGCCTTGTTAGATACCCTGCCCTTCACTCTATTTCTATTGATACTTAAGCTGATAGATGATTGGACACATTTGTTTGACATTTTTGTTGGGGTTGGTATTTGGACTTTGATTTTTTTCATAGGTGCCTATGCACGTTATGTGTATCGGTATCGCAAGGTAATCTAAGCCTCAGCCTGATTAAAACGCCGACGATAGAGGCCTCTGTCGCGCACGAGATGAAAAGCGGCCAACGAACCCTCATTCACAATTCACAATTAACCGTTCACCATTCACAATTCCCATGATAACCCGCATCCACCACATCGCCCTTGTCACCCCCAGCTTAGACGAAGCGACGGGCTTTTGGGCTGAAGCCCTTGGCCTGACCGTCAGCCAACAGCACCGCGAAGAGGAGCAACAAGTAGATGTCGCCTTCCTACCCGTGGGCCAGAGCAACATCGAACTCATCAGCCCATTTGTGGAGGACAATGGGGTGGCCAAATACCTGCAAAAGCGCGGCCCCGGCATCCACCATCTTTGCCTCGAGGTAGATAACATAGAAGAAGCGTTGCAACGGCTCCGTGCCCACAATGTGCCCCTCATTGATGAGCAACCCCGCCTGAACAGCGAAGGGCGCAAAATGGCCTTCATCCACCCCAAAGGCACGGGCGGCGTTCTCGTCGAATTGTATGAGAGTGAATAGTGGTGAGTGGCTAGTGAGTAGTGTGCCAAAAACGAGTTGCATTTGTATTCAGGGCTGAAAGCCCACCCTATACCAGCCAGGGCGAAGTGCAAAAAACAGCTAATCCAAAATCCAAAATCCCCAATCCAAAATCCCACAATCCCCCCCAGAGTTTCCCATGAGCAACCACGAACGAGATACAGTCATAGTCGGCGCGGCCAGAACGCCCGTCGGCCGTTTTCAAGGTGATTTAAGCAGTCTGACAGCCCCCCAACTCGGGGCGGCGGCCGTGCAAGAGGCCATCCGCCGCGCTGGCGTAGCCCCCGACACGGTTTACGAAGTCATTATGGGCCCCGTGCTCGGCGCAGGCGCGGGGCAAGCCCCCGGCCGGCAAGCCGCCCTTGGCGCGGGCTTACCCGATAGCGTCGGCGCGTTCACCGTCAACAAAGTGTGCGGCTCGGGTCTGAAGGCGGTGATGACGGCCGCCAACGCCATCGCCGCTGGCGAAGCCGATGTCTTTGTAGCGGGCGGCATGGAAAGCATGAGCAACGCCCCCTATCTGTTGCCCCAAGCCCGCCAAGGGGCACGTTACGGCCACACCGAAATGAAGGATGCCATTTTGCACGATGGCCTCTGGTGCGCCTTCCAAGATTGGGGCATGGGCAACGCGGCCGAATTTATCGCCCGCAAATTCGAGCTGACCCGCCATGAGCTAGACGAATTTGCCCTGCGGAGCCACGACCGCGCCGCCAGTGCCACAGCCAACGGCCGTTTTGCGGCCGAAATCGCCCCCATCACCATTAAAACCCGCAAAGGGCCACTCGTGGTGGACAAGGACGAATCCATCCGCGCCAGCTACGCCCACGACACCTATGTGCTAGACACCACCCTCGAGCAGTTGGGCAACCCGCCCCGCTTTTGAGGCGGATGGGGTGGTCACGGCTGGCAACGCCCCGGCCTGAACGATGGCGCGGCGGCACTCGTGCTCACCAGCCGCGAGGAGCGCAACGGCAAGGGCTGACCCCCTTGGCACGGGTGGGGGGCTACACCCATGCGGCCGTGCCCCCGAGTGGATTTTTCTCCGCCCTCGCCAAAGCCATCCCCGCCTGCTGGCCAAACCGGGCTGGTCGCTGGATGAGGTGGACTTAATCGAGCTAAACGAGGCGTTTGCCGCGCAAGCGTTGGCCAACGGGCTGAAATGCAACAAAACGGCCATGCGTGGACTGGGAGAAGGTCAATGTCAATGGCGGCGCAGTCGCCCTTGGCCACCCGATTGGCTTCCAGCGGGGCGCGGTGTTGGTGACCTTGCTCCACGCCTTGCAAGCCCGTGGCGGTTGTCGCGGCATCGCTTCCCCCCGCCTCGGCGGCGGCGAAGCGGTGGCCTTGGCCATCGAAATAGAATACTCTGTTATCCGTTACTCGTTATTGGTTATTGGCCCTCGAGTAACTAACCGTAAATAACCAATAACGAATAACGAGTACCCCTATGATTGCCATTATCGGCGGCAGCCAGCAGGGGTTGATGACGGCCGAACCCTTGAGCCGAGCGACCGTCTCACCCCCTTGCAAATCCATGTCTACGACAAATGCCCTCGTTCGGCCGCAAATTTTTGCTGGCCGGGCGCGGCGGCCTCAACCTGACCCACTCCGAACCACTCGAACCATTTTTGGCGCGGTACGGCGATAGACGGCCGTTAATTGAGCCGTGGATCCGCGCATTCTAGCCCGCCGAGGTGCGCCACCAGCCGACGAATTGGGCGCGGAAACATTTATCGGCACCTCCGGGCGCGTCTTTCTAAGGCGTGGCGAAAGCCTCGCCCCTCCTACGGGCATGGCTCCAGCGGCTACAGGCGAATGGGGTCATATTTCATCCTCGCCATGCGTGGCAGGGTTGGGGCGCAGATGGGGCGTTGCTGTTCGATGCGCCCGACGGCCGACACGCCATCACCCCCAACGCCACCGTGTTGGCCTGGGCGGCGGCAGTTGGGCGCGGCCTGGCCCGATGGGGCGTGGGTTCCGTGGCTGGTGGCCAAGGGCGTGCCCGTGCGCCGCTCCAGCCCGCCAATTGCGGCTTTGAGGTGGCGTGGAGCGACTATTTTCGCGGCCGTTTTGCGGGCGAACCGCTCAAGTCGGTCGCGCTTACTTTTGGCTCTTTCCAGCGGCAAGGGGAATTGGTGATTAGCGATTATGGGGTGGAGGGGAGCTTGGTGTATGCTGTTTCGGCGGCCGTGCGCGATGCGTTGTCAGCCGAGGGCACGGCCGTCATTCACCTCGATTTAATCCCCCACCAAAGCAAGGCCGAATTGGCGCAGAAATTGGCTCGGCCGCGTGGCTCCCGCTCCCTCGCCAGCCATCTCAGCAGTCGCCTCAACCTCAAGGGGGTCAAGTTCGCCCTCCTGCGAGTGCCTCTCCCCGCCGTTTTGGATGACCCCTGCAATTGGCGGCGGCGATAAAGGCATTGCCCGTGGCTTTGGTCGCCCCTCGGCCGCTAGACGAGGCGATTAGCAGTGCGGGCGGCGTCGCCTTCGCCTCGCTCACCCCCCACCTGATGGTGCGCGACACCCCCGGCCTCTTTTGCGCGGGCGAAATGCTCGACTGGGAAGCCCCCACAGGTGGCTATTTGCTAACAGCTTGCATGGCCAGCGGCCGTATCGCCGCCCAAGGCGTGTTGGAGTGGTTATTGGTTAATGGTTATTCAATATTGAATAGCCAGTAACGAGTAACAAATAACGAATAACGAATAACAAATAACGAGTACCCCCATGTCCCTCCGTAACCATTTCCTCCTCGACCCCAATGTCGTTTTCCTCAACCACGGCTCCTTTGGGGCTTGCCCCCGCCCTGTGTTCGAGGTGTACCAGCAATGGCAACGCCAACTGGAACATCAGCCCGTCCAATTTTTAATGACGCGGGTGTTTGATGAGTTGCGCGTGGCACGGGAGGTGCTCGGCCGTTATGTCAACTGCTCGGCCGACGACCTCGCCTTTGTGACCAACGCCACCTCGGCCGTCAATCTCGTCGCCCGCAGTTTGCCGCTGGGGGCGGGGGATGAGGTGCTGGCCACCGATTTAGAATATGGGGCGTGTGACCACACATGGCAATTTCTCAGCCAAAAGCAGGGGTTTACTTACGTGCGCCAACACATCCCCTTGCCCGCGACCACGGCCGAAGCCATTGTGGCCGCGCTCTGGGCAGGGGTCACCCCGCGCACCAAAGTCATCTTCGTCAGCCACATCACCTCCGCCACCGCCCTGACCTTGCCCGTAGAACTCATTTGCCAACGGGCACAGGCGGCGGGCATTCTGACCGTGGTGGATGGGGCGCACGCCGTAGGGCAAATTCCGCTCGATATGGCGGCCATCAATGCCGATTTTTACACGAGTAACTGCCACAAATGGTTGTGCGCTCCCAAAGGGTCCGCCTTTTATACGCCCATCCCCGCGCCCAACACCTCATCGAACCATTGGTGGTGAGTTGGGGCTGGGGGCCAACCCGCCAATACAACTTTGGCTCCGATTTTCAGGATTATCTGATATGGGGGGGCACGGCCGATCCTTCCGCCTATCTCACCATACCCGCCGCCATTGCTTTCCAAGCAGACCACAATTGGGCCGAGGTACGGCAAGATTGCCACGCCCTCGCTCGCCATGCGCTGGAAGCGGTGATGGATTTGACAGATGAACGGCCGCTTTACCACCCCACCAGCGATTTTTATGCCCAAATGGCCAATCTGCCCCTACCGCCCATCGCCGACCCCGCCGCACTGAAGCACCGCTTGCTGGATCAATATCGCATTGAGATTCCGATTACGCAGTGGGGCGGCCGTGCTTTTGCCCGCATTTCAGTGCAGGGCTATACCACGGCCGAGGAGGTGGAGGTGTTAACGGCCGCGCTAGGCGAGATTTTGGGGCTGTAAGCCAGCGTGAGAGTGGGAGATTTAGAGATTGGGAGATAACGACCAGACAGGGGTGGTATAATCCCGCCCATTACACCCTGTTTTGGAGATTTTCCTTCTTCCTCAACCGCCTGCCCGATGCCGAAGGGTATGCCAGCTTCCTCAACCTCGTCCAAAACCACCACATCAGTGTGGATTACCTCGCCAACCTCTTCCTCGAAAGTGCCGAATTACAGCACCTCCAAGCAGAGCGCGACAAACCCGTTTTGGTGCAACTCCCCCAAAATTACAAGCTCTATGTGCGGCTGATTGATCATTTTGTGGGCAAATCTATTGCCGATAGCAAACTATACGAACCCCATGTCACTCGTGCGTTAGAAGAATTGCTTAAACCAGAGATGCTCTTTTTAGACATCGGGGAATATCGGCTTCTTCTCCATGTTAGCTGGGGCGCTGGTTGGCCAAAGGACGGGTGCTGCTTTTGAACCGATGCCCGCCAATTGTGAGCTTTTCAGCCAAAGCATTGCCGTTAATGGCTTTGACCATGTGACGCTTTACCCGTATGCGGCGGCCGAAAAAGCGCAAACGTTCTCGCTCCACAACGTGGCCAAGAGCAGTAACAGCCGCATGGTCGAAGTCACGGCCGCAGATGCCACCCCGCTCATCATCGAAGCTGTGCGCTTGGACGATTTTCTGACCGATTTGCCCGCCCTGCATGTGGTGAAAATGGATATTGAGGGCGCCGAACCCCCGCGCTGTGGCAGGGATGCGCGGCCTCATCCAGCAATTAAGCCGACCATTGTGTTTGAGTATGCTCCCGACCTAATCGAAGTGACGAGTGGCAGTCGCCCAGTGGCCTTTTTGCAAGAAATTGCCGCAATGGGTTACACCCCACCATCTGCCCCACGATTTTCATGGTTCACTAAGCCAGCTCGTCCCCGCTGAAGCCGAAGCCCTCCACGCCCTTTGCGACCAGCTCCACTCTCTAGACCACATTGATATTTTGGCCATACCGAAAGTGGTTTCGGGAAAATAATTATCCAAATGGATTAAAACCAGACACGAATAACACGAATTCACGAAATTGATTAGGAGAAAATTCGTGTTATTCGTGAAATTCGTTTCTAAAAAACTCGATTGAGTTGGGGATTAGCAAGGCAACATGACGGTGAATGTCGCGCCGCGAGAGGTGTTGTTTTGGGCGCGAATCCAGCCCTTATGTTCACGGACGATCTCGGCCGCGACAAACAACCCCAGCCCTGTCCCCTCACCCTTGGCTTTGGTCGTGTAAAATGGCTCAAAAATGGTATCCAACTCCGATTCTAAAATGCCCGTGCCTGTATCGCTGATGGCCACCGCCACCGCCGCCAACTCGGGCATGTTCCATGTTTTAAGCTGAACTTCGCCCCCGTGCGGCTGGAGTGCATCTCGCGCATTGGTCAGCAGGTTGATAAACACTTGCGTCATCTGGTTTGGGTCGCACACGGCCGGCTTCAGGTCACGCGCCAACTCCGTGGCCACTTTGACACCCCATTTGGTGCGAAACTGCTCCGAAAGCATGAGCAGAACATTGTCTACCACTTGGTTGAGATTGGTTTCTTGCAACAGATGGCCGCCACGGGCGTAGGTTTGCAAAATCTCCACCAATTTGGCCGCCCGCCAACCGCTCTTTCTATCATTTCGGCATAGCGTTGCAACCGCTCGAGAGGCACATCATTTTGGCTCACCAGTTCGCGCAGGTTTTCGCAGGTGCTGGTGATAATGGCCAGTGGCGTGTTCAATTCGTGGGCAATGCTGAGGTGAGCGTGCCAATCCCCGCCAACCGTTGCTCCATCATTAGCGTATCTTTGGGGCCAAGGTGGGGATGGCGGAAATAGAAACGAGGCGAATGTGTTGCCAAATAGCTCCGTGCTGGTCACGGTGATGGTGGTGGGGATGAGTCGGCCGTCGCTGTGCCGCAATTTGGTCGTGTAGCGGTGCGCTTGTCCCGCACTCAGAGCTGTCAGGGCGCACACGTCGTGTTCCAAAAACTCCTCGCAATAACGGCCGAGCAAATCACGCGGGGCAAAACCGAGAAGCATCTCGGCCGTGGCATTGGCAAAAATCACCCTGCCCGCTCTATCCATAATCACCTCGCCCTGATAAATACTCTGGGCAAGGGTTTGGGGGAGTTGTTGGCTCCCTGCAGAAGGGCATAAAGTAGGCATAAATTGCGCTGTTGTGACCATGCCTTTAGAATACGGTTCCCTCTCTTTAGTCCGTGCCAGCGTCGTAAATTCGCCGTGAACGGGGCGTGAAGGGGGGAGGGAGTTACTGGTTACTGGTTATTCGTTTACGCTCCCCCTCTCTTCCTCTCTTACTCTCCCTCTCCCCCACCCATGCTTGCCCTTTGCGTTACCTGCCTTGTAGACCAAGTTATGCCCGAAATCGGGGTGGCGGCCGTGCGCCTTCTGCGCCGCGCAGGGTTCGAGGTCGCCTTTCCCGACGGGCAAACCTGTTGCGGCCAGCCCCTTCTTCAACAGCGGCTTCCACGACGAAGCCCGCGAACTGGCCAAACGCACCATCCCCTCTTTGAGCCATACCAATTTGTCGTCCTGCCCAGCGGCTCCCGCGCCGCCATGATGCGCATCGAATACCCCCACCTCTTGGCCGACGACCCGCAGTGGCACGCCCGCGCCCAAATTTTGGCCAAAAAAGTGTATGAGTTGAGCGAATTTCTGGCGCAATTTGCCCCAGCATGGGAACCAAAAGAAGAGCTATCCCCCCTCACCTACCACGATTCGTGCCACATGTGCCGCTTGCTGGGTGTGCGCGACCAGCCCCGCCAGCAGTTGCAACAGGCGGGCTACCCCATTCAAGAAATGGCCGAAGCGGACCGGTGCTGTGGCTTTGGCGGCCTCTTCTCCGCCCGCCTGCCCGAAGTGGCCAACGCCATGAGTGGCGAAAAATTGCGCCAAGCGCAAGCCTCAGGCGCGGCCGTGTTGGCCACGGCCGACCCCGGCTGTCTGCTCCAACTGCGTGGCCTTTCCGCCTCGGCGGGGGGGATGCGCCTCGAACACATCGCCATTTTGCTCGAGGAGGCCACCCGATGAACCAGCCCACCACCCCCACCACCCCTGTGAGTGTGGCCAATTTCCGCCACAGCGCCTTCATCGCCATCGAAGATGTGCGCCTGCAAAGTGCCATCGAAGGGGCGACGGGCAAATTCCGCCTCAGCCGCGAGGCGGCACTGGCCAAAATGCCCCTCGCGGAGTCACGGCGCGACCAACTCAAAGCGATTCGGGCGGAGACGCTGGCCAATTTGGATGTTTATTTGCGCCAATTTGAGCAACAAGCCACGGCCGCTGGGCGCATGTCCACTGGGCCGAAACGGCCGAACAAGCCCGCGACATCATCCTGCGCCTCGCCCAACAGCACAGGGGTCAGCCTTGTCACCAAGAGCAAATCAATGGTGACAGAGGAAATTCACCTCAATACAGCCTTGGAAGAAGCGGGCATCCAGCCCGTGGAAACCGATTTGGGGGAGTGGATTATCCAGTTGGCGGACGAGCCGCCGTCGCACATTATCGGCCCCGCCATCCACAAAACGCGCCAGCAGGTAGCCGCCCTATTCAGCGAACAAGTCGGCCGTGAACTACCCGCCGACGACATCCCCCAACTGACGGCCGAGGCACGGCGGCTGTTACGCCAAAAATTCTTGCAGGCGGGCATGGGCATCTCGGGCGGCAACATGCTCATCGCCGAAACGGGCACGCTGGTGCTTGTGGAAAACGAGGGCAACGCCCGCCTGACCACGAGTGCGCCCGCCGTGCATGTTGCCTTGGTGGGCATCGAAAAAATGGCCCGCACATGGGCGGATGCGGCCGTGTGGCTGTCCCTCCTCGCCCGCAGTGCCACTGGCCAGCCCATGTCCATCTACACCTCGTTCATCACTGGCCCTGTTCCGCGCGGCCGACCTCGACGAGTCGCAAGAAGTGCATTTTTGTTTGCTGGACAACGGCCGTCGCCAACTTTTGGGCACGCCGTATCAGGAAGCGTTGGAGTGCATCCGCTGTGGGGCGTGCCTGAATGCTTGCCCCGTGTATCGCGAGGCGGGCGGCCATGCTTATGGCTCTCCCTACAGCGGCCCCATCGGCGCGGTTATTTCGCCGCTGTTGTTCGGCAGAGATGAGTATGAGGCGTTGCCCCATGCCAGTTCGCTGTGCGGGGCGTGCAAAGATGTGTGTCCTGTGCGGATTGATTTGCCGCGCATGTTGATTCAGTTGCGGGTGGATGGGGTGCGGGCGGGGCGGCTCCCGTGGGCGGAGCGCACGGCTGAACGAGCGGTCGCCCGTTTGTTGCGTCGGCCGCGCCTATGGGCGGTGGCCACACGCTTGGGGCGGATTGGACAACGGCCGTTTGTGCAAAACGGCCGTCTTCGCCCCCCACG
Organism: Candidatus Hadersleviella danica; assembly: GCA_016711405.1. Classification (GTDB taxonomy): domain Bacteria; phylum Chloroflexota; class Anaerolineae; order Promineifilales; family Promineifilaceae; genus Hadersleviella; species Hadersleviella danica. The sequence goes on from JADJSZ010000005.1 coordinate 87,456, forward strand.
GGTGGATTTCGGCCGTGATTTGCCCCCGCTGGCGACCAAATCATTCAGCCAACTGTGGCAGGAAGGGTTGCAGGGGAGAAATAAAAGCGGACGGTGATAATCCCTTGACCCACGCCTAGAGTAACCCGTATCATCTCCGCTGGCGTCTACATGAGTAAGCAATTGTAAACTTATACCCAACTCAACGATTGTTAGGTCATTGCGAGTAACCATGAGAGATGAGCTGAAGCCCAACAATTGGCGGATGAAACCGCTCAAGCTGTGGAGTGGGTGGTCAGCAACCTTGTGGAGCAAACCTTAGCCCCTTTTCCCAGCCATCCCCAGCGGCCAGCCATGTTGCGGGAGACGGCCGTCTTTGAGCGTCTCCATCCCCAGTTAACGATGGATTATTTGGGGCAATATGTAGCCATCACCAAAGGGAAGTTGGTAGACCACGATGCGGATGGGGTTGCCTTGCTCCACCGCATTCGGGAGGCTTATCCCAATCAGGTCGTTTTGTGTCGCAAGGTGGAGGAAACGGCCGCCATCGAGTTACATTTCCGCTCCCCCGTTTTGAGTATGAGCCACTTTCTGCTTGAGTATAGCGATGCCTATTTGCCCGCCCGCCCCTGTGTTAGAGGTGGCCGTAGATGGCTACACACCCCTTGCCCCCCAACGCCTCATCGCTCTGCTAGATACAGGAGCTGATGGGACAATTTTACCTATCACTATTCTCAGGGCGGGGGCAAAATACACAAATAGTGTGCGAATGCGCGGTGTGACAGGCAATCGCCAATGGGTGGATAGATATAAAGTGCGCTTGCAAGTTGGGGGAGGTGGTGGTGCATGGCGTGGATGTTGTGGCAGGCCAGCGGCAGGGGAAGCTATCATCGGCCGTGATGTTCTCAATCACCTCAAACTCGTTTTAGATAGTCAGCCAACATGCTGGAATTACATTGGTAAAGGGAGATGTGAATATGGCGCATCAATTTCCCCATCCCCTCGTCCAGCAATTTACGACAGCTCTCACGGCCGCTGGTGGCGAAGTTCATCACGCGGCCGATTGGTCGGCCGCGCTGGGGGTGTTGGATGGCTTGCTGGAGGCGTGGGGGGTGCAGAGCATCGTCATCAACCAAGAAGCACCGCTGGATGGGGTTGATTGGCTCGGCCGTTGGCCAACCCGTGCCTGCCATGTCGTCGGCCGCACGGTGGGCGATGTGCGGCAGGTGTGTGCCACGGCCGATGTAGGCCTGAGCGGGTGCGTGGTAGCCTTGGCCGAAACGGGCACAGTGGGGGTGGCCAGTGGCCCCAACCAGAGCCGTTTGGCAACGTTGTTGCCGCCGATTCATGTGGCACTGGTGGGGGCACACCAGATAACGGCCGATTTGTTTAGTTGGGTGGCCAGCCGCTCATACGCCCCCCCGCCTGCCCACCTTGCCCTTATCAGTGGGCCGAGCAAAACGGCCGACATCGAGCAGGTGATGGCCGTGGGGGTGCATGGACCGAAGCGGTTTGTGGTGGTGGTGTGGGGCGATTCGTAATCCAGTTTGTACACCCCTCCACCCTCAACCGAGACAGGAGATAAACCTGATGAATGCAACCATTCAACCGATTAATCGCCAAGAAATGTTGGCTTATTTATGGGTGGGAACGGTTGTGCTGTGGCTGGCGGGGATGGTGAGCGCGGCCGTGTGGTATGCCTTGCCCCGTGTGCCAGACCCCAGCCGCCCGATTGAAGTGGGCTTACTGGCCGATTTCCCGCCCAGCGACACCCCTTACCACCTCATTTTAGCCGAAGGGCACTCGGCATGGCTGGTGCACACGGCCGATGCCCTCTACATTTTCGACCAACGCGCCCCCTACCGCGACCCCAGTCGGTTGATGTTCCGCTGTATCTACCCGTGGAATTCCGCCACGGGGCGGTTTGAAGACCCCTGCACAGGGGACAAATGGTCACTCACAGGTGAGGTTTTAGAACAACACTCTCCACCCCATTGGAATCTGGGTAAATTAGAGCCATTGACCTATGAGGTGACGGCCGACGGCCGCCTCCTCGTCCACTCCAGCCAAGAATAAAGGGCTGTAAAGGTATGGTTTGCCAATGAATGGCACCAGCCCCCATAGAGGGGGAAACGGGCTTTCAGCCCTAAATTCAACCATAGAGGCTCTGCTTCTCACTTTTCACTACTTACTACTCACTAACCACTTCCCCCTCCATGCCCCCTATCGCCCCTATCCTACTCGAGTGGTGGACGGCCGACCCCACCCCTTTGCCGTGGCGCACGGCCGCCGCGCCCGACCCCTACGCCGTTTGGGTCAGCGAAGTGATGGCTCAGCAAACCCAGTTGGCCACCGTCATTCCCTATTTCGAGCGGTGGATGGTGCGCTTCCCCACGCTGGAGGCGTTGGCCAGTGCCCCGCTGGACGATGTGTTGAAGCAGTGGGAAGGGTTGGGCTATTACAGCCGGGCGCGAAATTTGCACACGGCCGCTCAAACCGTCATGCGCGAACATGGCGGCGAGATGCCGCGCACGGCCGCTGGCCTGCAAAAATTAAAAGGCATCGGCCGTTATACGGCGGGAGCCATCGCCTCGATTGCCTTTGGCGAACGTGCGGCCGTGCTCGATGGCAACGTCATCCGCGTCCTCACCCGTTTGCTGGATGTGGCCGAGGATGTGACCCAAACGGCCACCAAAAACAAGCTGTGGGAAACGGCCGCATCCCTCCTCCCCGCCGAGCGGGTGGGCGATTACAACCAAGCCCTCATGGAACTCGGCCAGCGGGTGTGCCTGCCCGCCAATCCCCAATGCGCCGATTGCCCCCTGCGGCCGAACTGTTTGGCGCAAGCACGGGGCACGCAACTCGAGCGGCCTGTTAAGCCGCCGCGCCAAAAAACGCCCCATTTCGAGGTGGCGGCGGGGGTCATTTGGCAGGAGGAAATCGGCCGTGGCCCGTTTTTGATAGCTCAACGGCCGCACAAAGGGTTGTTGGGCGGCCTGTGGGAGTTCCCCGGCGGCAAGCAGGAGGCGGGCGAAACTATCGCCCAAACGCTTGTGCGCGAAATCGAGGAGGAGTTGGGCATCGTCATCGAGGTTCCGCCAGCCCACCAGCACCCCTTCGCCAGCATCAAACACGCCTACACCCATTTTCGCATCACGCTCCACGCCCTGCACGCCCTCTACCGTGGCGGCGAAATCCAACACCTCGGCGTGGCCGACCACGCATGGGTGGGCACGGCCGACCTCGACCACTATGCCTTCGCCATTACGGATCGCAAAATTATTGGGGAGCTAGTCAGCTAGTCAGTCTCTCAGTCTCTCAGTCTCTCAGTCCCTTACTCTCTTTCTCCCCTGCTCCCCTGCTCCCCCTGCTCCCCCTCCCCTCCCTATCCCAAATCCCCTTCCCAAGTTACAATAGCCGCCATGAGCTTACTGGTTCAATTTCTCATTGTGTCCATTCTGCCGCTCTGCTTTGTGGGGATGGCGGTGTATGTGGTGCGGGTTCAGCCCGTGGCCAAACGGATTGGTGGTGGTGGGTTTTGGGGTTGTTGGCCATGGCCGCATGGTCGAGCCATTTACTGAGTGTCTATTTGGGCATCAACTTTAACCCGTGGGTGGCATATAACTGGCGCGCCCTCGGCCGTTACTCGCTGACGCTGACAGGCACATTTACCCTGCTGACCACCCTCGCCTTTATCCGTCAAACACGGCCGCGCCTTGGCTGGCTCCCGCTGGGCGGCGTGGTGTTGTGGCTGGCCGCCATCGCCCTTGACCCCGCCATTTGGGCTTATCGCCTGCCCGCCATCAACCTTGCGGGCGCACCATTTACCACTTTGATTGGTGGGGCATTTTGTGGGTAAGCAGTTGGGTTGTGCCCACCGCTTTGGCATGGTTCCAAATTGAACGAGCCAACCGCACAGTCCCCAAATCCCTGTTTCGCAATCAAGTCGGCTTCTGGTTCCTCACCACCACCCTTTTTCTCATCGGCGGGGCACTGGCCTTGGTGCGCGATTCCATCACCCTGCAACAAATTGGAGCGGTGGGGCTGGTACTGGCCACCTTTATCGGCACATTTAGCATCACCCGCACCTATTTGCCCGATGTGGGCAATGTGTTGCGCCAATTTTTGCTCGTCGCCGTTCGCAGTTTGCTCCTCTTTATTGTCATCTGGGCGGGCATGGTTCTGCTCATCCGCTATGTGGTCAATACGCCGTCGCAAAACTCGATTTTGGTGTTATCGGCCGCCCTCTTTGCCATCACCCTCCTGCTTCTCCTCGCCCTCACCGAAGGGTTTTCTAAGCGGGTGGTGGCCCCTGCTCAAGCGGCCGAATCCGAAGCATTGGAATTACAACTCGATTTGGGCAGTAGCCTCCTCGCTCCCCGCGAGTTGGTAGATTTATTCGTCCAGTGGCTTCACACGAACATTCCCCACGAGCAAAGTTGGGTGATGGAAGCGGCCGATGGCCCCGGCGGCCGACTGTTGCTCCAACCGCTCTCCAGCCATGCCCCCACCGAAGCGGCCAGCCTCGCGGCCGATAGCCCCTTTGTGGCCTACTTGCGCCACAACCCCCACCCACTTACCCAAGAAGATATTGATTCGCTGACCTTGTTTAGCCAGCTTGAAGCGGCCGAGCGCGACCTGATTACCCAGTGGCAGGGCACGCTTTTCATGCCCATTCACGCCAGCCAACGGCTTACCGCCCTGCTGGCTCTGGGCCATAAGAGCAACGAATCCCCCTACGACAAGCGGGATTTTCAACTTTTGCGGGAACAAGCGGCCAAATTTGGCCCCCTGCTGGTGCAATCGCAAGCGCTACACGCCATGCAAGCGGCCAATTTGCACACTTTGCGCCACAACCGCGATTTGGCGCAAGAAAACCGCCGCCTCGTGGAACTCATCGCCCTGCACCGCCAATTTACGGCGCTCATGTCGCCCACCATTCGCAAGCCCTTTAACGATTTGGAGCTACAACTGGTGAAGCTCCATAGCCAACCCGAGGCGGCGGCCGTCAACAGCTCCCTTGCCCCTCTACAAGAAAGTGCGGGCGAAGCACGCGCCCTCGTGGATAACCTCATCACCGTGGCAGGGCGGCTGGAAAAACAGACCACCTTCACCCTTGCCCCTGTTCACCTCGATTCGGTGGTGCGCACAGCCATGAAAAGCCTCTTGCCAATGGCCGAAGCACGGCACAACAAGATGGAATTAGAGGTGCGCGGCAAGCTCCTGCCCGTGTTGGGGGATGAGCAACGGCTGGTGGAGGGGTTCCAACAACTCCTGCACAACGCCCTCAAATACAACAAACTCAACCATTATGTCCAAATCATTTGCGAAATGCGCCACCACGAGGCGCGGGTGCAAATTATAGATTTCGGGGTGGGCATTCCGCCCAATCGGTTGGATGAGATTTGGGAGGGGCTGACGAAATTGAGGGGAAACGGCCACGAAACGGCGGCGCACTCGGCTGGGATTGGCTCTGGCACGGTTTATCATCCAATCCCACGGCGGCCGTATCGAAGTCCGCAGTTCGCACGGTTCGGGCAGTACCTTTACCGTGTCGCTCCTGCGCTGGTGGAAGAGGTGTAGGGTGAAAAAGGCTTTATGGCAAAAGTGCAAAAGAGCGAAAAGGCAAAATCATTGAGAGCTAATTAACCATAAACCCTTTGCGTCTTGGCATCTTTGCGCCTTTGCAATAAAAAACGGACTTTCTCTCTCGGCAGAAAAGATATGGGTAATATATCTACCGATGCGGTTGCCACAGGCGTTCGCCGCCGACTTGGGTGGCATAACCGCCCACTTTTGCCTCGAGGTCGGCCGTGTCGCTGAAGAAGGTGCTAACTTGGGATTGGTAAGCGGCAATCGCAGTACATTTGCGGGCCAACGCCTCGGCCGTGAGCGGAATGACCTGCGCTTGCCACTGGTCTGGGTCGCCCAAAGCGGCCGTCACCACCCCCGCCCGCCCAGCATAGGGGGTAATCTTCGTAGTAAAAGATGGGCGTGTTGGTCGGCCATAACTCGGCCGCAAGGCGGGTGAGTTGGTGGTCTCATGATGGCCAACCGTGGAGGGGATGTAAATGGCTTCGGCCGTGGGCAATTGCGCCAAGCGAGTGCCAATTCGGCCGCGAGTTGCTTATCGGCAGGGTGAACGGAGCCAAAAATAGCACCACCGTCGTTGTAAAGGGCTGTGCCTGTGGCGGGGTCAGCGCGGTAAATACAGTCGGGGATGTCCCAGTGCTGTAAATCGGCGCGGAGCAGGTCGCAAGCGGCCGTGTCCTCAGCGCGACGAGCGGCAACGGCCGTGGCCGCATCCAATTGCCAGCGGTCGTGTAATTTTTGGGCAAAGGCGGACAACGGCCGTGCAGGCGGGTCGCCCGCCATGAGGGTGACGATGAGGACGGGCAAGCCAGCGGCCGTTTGCTGGGCAATCTGCCCCCCGCAAGAGAGGACAGCATCGTCCAAGTGTGGGGAAAGGTAGAGGGCATGGTAATGGGGCATATCGGTTATTTGTTACTAGTTATTGGTTATTATGTCAAATTTAACGCATTTGGATGAAAGCGGCCGTGCCCGCATGGTAGATGTGGGTCACAAAGCGGAAACGGAACGGGTGGCGGTGGCGCGGGGCGGGTGGTCATGCAAGCGGCCACGTTGCAGTTGATTATAGAAGGAAACATGAAGAAAGGGGATGTGCTGGCCGTGGCGCAATTGGCGGGCATTATGGCGGCCAAGCAGACGAGCAATCTCATTCCCCTCTGCCACCCATTGGCTCTGAATCAGGTGTTGGTGGTTTGCACGCCCAACACGGCCGAAAATTGCATTGACATCGAAGCGACAGCCCGTGTGACAGGCAAAACGGGGTGGAAATGGAAGCGCTCACGGCCGTTTCCGTGGCCGCCCTGACGATTTACGACATACCAAAGCGGCCGACCGCACCATGCGCCTGACCGACATCCGTCTCGCCCACAAATCGGGTGGCCAAAGCGGCGATTGGCAGGAAGAGCCATAAGCAAATACGCTCCCTCACCAACCATCTCTCTTCTCTTATCCCTCTTCTCTCTTCTCTGCCCTATGAAACTCAAGCAAATTTTCCCCGATGTTTACCAGCTTGGCCTTGGGCCAGTCAATGTGTTTTTATCAAGGATGGCCCCGAAGTGGTAGTGGTAGATACCAGCTACAAGGGAAGCGAGACGCAGATTTTGGCGGCCGTGGAAACGTTGGGCTATGCCCCAACGGCCGTGAAGAATATCCTCATCACCCATTGCCACCCCGACCATGCGGGCAGTTTGGCCGCTTTGCAAACAGCCACGGGGGCAATGTGTGGATGCACCACCTCGATGCGGAGGTGGCGCGCGGCCGTGCCCGCATGGGTACGCCCATCCCCTCACCGGGGTTACTCAGCCAAATTTTGTTCCGCATCTTCATCAAAGGCTCTGACCCGAATTACCCAGCGGCCGAAGTTGCCCAAGAATTGGTAGACGGGCAACACCTGCCCTTTGGGCGGCCTACGTGCCATCTTCACCCCCGGCCACAGCACGGGGCACATGGCCTTTTTGCTGGAACGAGATGGTGGTTTGCTCTTCGCGGGCGATGCTTGTAGCAACATGGGTATGTTGGGCTACAGCATCATCTACGAAAATTTTGCCGAGGGAAAACGCTCCCTTTCCAAGCTGGCCAAGGTGGAATGCCACACCATCTGCTTGGCCACGGCCAGCCTTTGGTCGGCAAAGGGGTTGCCAAATTTCGCCGTTTGGCAGCAGTCAAAAATGGGCATGGTGCAAGCCGTCTTTACAATTTCGGACAGGGGAACTGGTCACCAGCGTCCCTAGTCCCTTGTCCCTAGTCAAAAAAGGAGTATTTGTATGAGTTTCCTCAAAAAGTGACGGATATGGTGGAGGATACGGCCGATTTGTTGAGCAATGCTTTGGGCAAACCTGATACGGTGGCTCCCAGCGGCCGTCCCCAACCCGTGCAAAAAACAGCCTACCTCATCACCTTCAACCCGCGCATCCCTTCGGAGGGCAACAAAGGCCTCATCGAAGTGATGGGTTGGAAAAACCCCGAAGAACTAGCCGCCCAATATATTGCTGATTTGCGCGAAGTGAGCGGTGGCTATGCCAATTACAGCGTTGTGAAGCGCGATGTGGTGGATAGCTTTCCCGCCAAAGTAGATGGCTTTGTCTATGACCCTGACAAATTCGTCGTCTCGTGGCACTCCAAGGGCAAGGATGGTGGGGGCTTTCACACCCCCGATTGGAATCGATTACCACAAATTGGTGGCGCAATTCAATATTATTCCCCAGATTAACGAGGGCAAATTCGACGAAGTGTGGTTTTTTGGCTTCCCCTACGGCGGCTTTTACGAATCGCGCATGGCTGGCCCCGGTGTTTTGGTGCAACGCCCCCGCCCTCGAAAACACCAATCAGGCCAAACGCCGTTTTGTGATGATGGGCTTCAGTTACCAGCGCGGTGTGGGCGAAATGTTGGAAAATATGGGTCACCGTGCCGAATCTATTATGAAGCACGTTTACCGCAACCACAAGGGGAAGAGAATTTGTGGGAGCGTTTCAGCCGCTATGACCAAACCCACCCCAACCGCGCCGAGGTGGGACTAATGCACTTTGCCCCAACAGCACCAAGGATTACGAGTGGGGACGCGACCAAAAAGTGCCCTCCCGTGCCCATACATGGCGCAATTTCCCTAATTTAGCGGGCGAAGCTAAAACGCTCAACCGCGAGGATTGGGGCGGAGGCGATACCCGCGCTCATCACAAATGGTGGTTTGAGCATTTGCCGCAAACCAGCGGCCGTACCGATGGCGTGAGCAACAATTGGTGGGAGTATATTATTGACCCCGATAAGGTTAAGTAGAGGGGATGTGAGTATCTTCCCAATTCGGCGTGTCACACGCTCAACCACCCCAGCGAATATCGTGGCGCAATCAGCGCCACGACTGATTGAGAAGATACGGGAAGATTTAGACGCAAACAAAAACTGGGCTTCGTATCGAAGCCCAGTTTTTGGTCACCATGAAATTTTTGGGAGTTACGTGGGGAGATGAAGATGAATTGGGGAGGCGTTGAAACGACGGTGGGGGGTTTGTTTCAGAATGAGTAACTCGCCGAAAAGATGATTGTGAAGGCTTTGCCAGCGAACTGTAATGAAGGTGCGGTGTTGGTACAGTGAGGGTGCGATGAGCCAACAAAGCCTTCTAACAATCAATAAATTGAAGTATAGATGGTTTTTTGTAGCGGCGGTGTCGCGGCCGTGTCGCGAATTTGTTACACCTGCCACAGGCAAAAAAAAGCCCTGTCAGAATTGCTCTGACAGGGCTTTTGACATCAAAGAAACATCTGGCTACGGATATTCAATTTCGACATTGCTCTCAAACGTTGTGGTGTTGAGCGTGTAGGCGAGAATATCTGCCATATCTTGTAGGGACAACCGAGCCCCAAAGTTATTGGGCATACCTTGCGGGGCGCAAGCACCAGCAGGGCATTCGGGAGCAGTAAAAGCCCACGGCAAGAGGATGGATTCGTAGACGTAGTCAGCGGGGCTGTAGCCAGCAATGCGGTCTGGCCCGACGACAGCAAATTCGCCTACCCACGGGCCAACAGCGTTGGAGCCGGGTTCGCCCAGTTTGCCGTGGCAAGCGGCACAGCCATAGGTCAGGTTGAAGGCTTGTTCACCAGCGGTGGCATTGCCTGTGGGCAATTCAGCGACACTAGATGGCCAATCTATGGGTTCAGGGGTGGGAGCCGCGCACATTTCAGGTGTACGCCAGTTGATGACATAGCTGGTGATGTAATCAATTTGGTATTTTTCGAGCGAACCACCAAATTGAGCGCCCCATGTGGGCATCCCATTTTGCGGCCGACCTGCGGCAAGGGTGCTCGAAATAAATCCTTCGAGGGTTCCTTGCCATGCCATTTCCGTCATCCGGGGGGATTTACCCGTGAGGACGTCAGGGCAGAGGAGAGCCGCATGAGCCAGAACACGCCCAGCACAGGCAATTTGTGTACCCGTAGCATCGTAGCATTCGGTAGCATCGCCTTTCTCGCCGTGGCAGGTGGCGCAGTTGCTGTGGAACAGATCGCCGCCTTTTTCAATTTCGTGGGCTTCGGATGCGGCCGCTTCAAAAGTGAGGGTTAAAGCCCGCACATTGAGCTGGTTTTGGGTGATAATCAACTTGGCCACAGGGTCGGGCATAATGTCGTTGCGTTGACCATTGCTATAACCAGTGGTGCCATCGGCTCTGGTATAAGATTCGCACGGCCGTAGGGCGGGGTTGCCCGTTAACGTACAGCCATAGGCATAGAGGCTGTCGTTGAATTTGTCCATCACCGCTTGCAAATGGGGCTGTTCATCGCTAATCGGAAAGCCGGGGATATAGCTTCCCACAGTCAGTTCTTCGTAGGGGACGCTGAGCAAATCGCTGTGCCCTTCTTGGGGCATAATGTCTTGGGCGACTTCTTGCTCGGCCGAACTTTGCACCAGATATTCGGGTGAACCCATCCAGTTGGAAATCCACATGAGGGAGATGAACAGCATGGCCACGCTCAGGCCAACCCGTCGGTCGCCATAGCGTCGGCTACGGCCGACTTCCACGTAGGGCATGATGAAGAAGGAGACAGCCAAGCCTGGAATGAAGGCAAAGGCAATCGCCTCTTTCGAAGCCAGTTTGAGCCACCCTTGCGACCATGAGAGATACCAAGGCGCAACCACATGGAGCGGGGTAATTAAGGGGTTGGCATGGCTTTCAATTTTGGCGGTGAAGAAGAAGACCGAACCGCCGACTAAGGCAAGAGTTGTGAGAGCCGCCCACATCATTTCGCTGGTAAAAATGTCGGGTAAGAAGTAAACCCGCTCATCTTTGGGGACGCGCTTGGCCGTATCTTCGCCCACTGCTTCGCGGCTGGGGGGGAGAGAAATGCCATACAGAACGACTTTATAGTAATGAACAAAGATGAAGATGCCTGTAATAAGCGGCAAAAGGAGAACGTGCAGGAGGTAGAAGCGGAGCAACCCACCTGCACCAATGACGGGCGCACCTCTGAGCAAGAGGTTGATGTTCTTGCCGACGAAGGCGGGGCCGGGGGAGGATTCGGCCGCGCTAACCGCCACTGTGACGGCCCAGTAAGCCAATTGATCCCACGGGAGCAAGTAGCCACTGAAACTGAGGACGAGGGTCATCACCAGCAGAATCATGCCTGTGAGCCATGTGAATTGGCGGGGCTTCTTGTAGCTACCCGTTATAAACGTTCGTAGCATATGGAGGGCGACAACGGCCACCATGACTTCAGCCCCGAGCCGGTGCATATCGCGCATGAGCTGACCCAAGGGGACGTTGCTCATGATGTTCCACATGTCCTCGTAGGCAATATCTGGCGAGGGGGTGTAGAAAATCATCAGGAAGATACCGGTGATGGTTTCCCACACGAACATGAAACTGGATAGCCAGCCAAGGCGGAACGTGGGGTAGATGTGGGTAACTTCGGTGTGGTAGAAGCTCGGCCGAATGTGGAGCCAGAAGCCATCGGCATGGGGGCGCAGACGGGGGTTCGGCCGCCGGGGTTCATCGCCCCGCAACATCGAACGAATGTCGTTGACGTTTAAGCCTGTTGTGACGCGCTCAACGACATCGTCAACTTTGGCTAGGGCCGCTCGCTTGAACCCCATTTCTCGAACTTGGTCAACAAAGGTTGCCATAGGGAACTCCTTCTTCTACTTTGTGCGTTTGCAACACAGGAAGGTTTATCGTGGGTGTAAATTCTTGGGGAAATTGTTGAATCAAAAAGAATGTGACCAAGTAGGTTTAGGGGCTACTGGTCACATCTTTGAGCAAGGTGAGCACAAGACCGTCGGTGCGGGTGCCTGTATCTACGGCGAATTGGGTGATTTTATCGCGCACATCGGCCGTAATAACGAGGGGGCCAATACCACCATCGCCGCTAGGCGAAATCAGGCGATTTCCAGCCGCGTCAGTGACGACATTGCCTTCTGCATCGTAGGCCGTTACGGGGAAGCGGTCTAAACTGCGGGGGGCGGGAGCCTCGATGCGACGGCCGTCTAGGCGGTATTTGGAGCCGTGGCAGGGACATTCGAAGCGATTGGTGGCTTCGTTCCACGGATAGATGCACCCAAGGTGGGTGCAAACTTTGTAGAGAGCCACAACACCAGTGGTGGCAGATTCATCGCCAGCTTGGTACATGCGCTCCACCCCTTCGGACGTGGTTGTGTCGAGGTTCACAAGCCAAAAACGGCCGTTGGCCTCGTTCAAGGGAGCGGCGTTGACAGCAGGCAGTCGGCTGGCTTCAACGCGGATAACACCACCGAAGGTTCCCTCTTTGATGCGCGGGATGGCAAACCAAATAATTAGCCCCCCGACTTCGGCCAAATAGAGAGCGATAGATGCTCCCCAAATGTAGTATAAAAATTCGCGGCGCGAGATACCGCTCACTGGTTCTGCCGTAGTTACAGCCATAGGAATAATTTCTCCTACTTTCAATATGACATATGACAATGGTTACAAGTCGTTTGTGAAGAGTGTCACAATGTGTCTGTGCTTTTTATCACAAACGGGATTATAGCAAACATGCCAGAGGGTGAAAAGTAAAAGCAGAAACTAAAAAGTGAGAGGTAAAAAGTAAAGGGTTGCTCACCTTTTACTTTCTACCTCTCACTTTTTACTGGAACAAACAGGAGGATGACCCAAAAAAGAACAGGATGGGCGCTGAGGGACTCGAACCCCCGACATCTTCGGTGTAAACGAAGCGCTCTGACCAACTGAGCTAAGCGCCCCTGTGGCTTGTGGCTATGGGTGGGGATTATAGCGCAGTGAAGGAATTGTGCAACGGCCGAGTCATCGCCTCCCTACTTCAAACTTTTTACAACGGCATGGTTCACGGTTCTCAGGAGAGCATCTTTACAAATTTTGACGGGGGACAAGGGACTTGGGACGCTTATGACCTCCAGTCCCTTGTCCCCAGTCCCAAGTCCCAAGTCCAAAGTCCGAAATTGTAAAGATAGTTTGAACCATGTTTGTACAACTTATTCGTCCTCTGGTAAGGCTGGAATTAACGGCCGTAGAGCCATCTCCCCCTTGCCCTTTTGCGGTATACTTCTCGCCCAGTTACCCATTTACCCATTGTAATTATTCAGGTGGAAAGCCTTGGCTCTTGGTTACAGGTTACAAGTTACAAGTCGCTTGCCACCTGTAATCTATAACTTGTAACAACTCTCAAAGCCTCACACCTAAATAGTTACTCTCCATTATCAATTACACAGGTGGTTTCATGGAAATAAAGCTAACCCTTTTGCCGGGTGATGGCATTGGCCCCGAGATTGTGACCGAGGCACGCAAAGTGTTGGATGTGGTGGCCAATCGTTTTGGTCACACCTTGTACTACAACACCCAACTCATCGGTGGCATTGCCATAGATGAAACGGGCGACCCATTGCCCGAAGAGACGTTGGGAGCCTGTTTGCAGAGCGATGCTGTGTTGCTCGGCGCAGTGGGCGGCCCCAAGTGGGATGACCCCAAAGCGGCCGTGCGCCCCGAGCAAGGCTTGCTTCGCATTCGCAAAGAACTGGGCGTGTTCGCCAACTTGCGCCCTGTCAAAGTATTTGAGGCGTTGGCCGAGGCCAGCCCGCTCAAGACAGAGCGGGTGCGCGGCGTAGACATTATGTTTGTGCGCGAACTAACGGGCGACCTCTATTTTGGCACCCCTCGCGGCCGTGAAATCGTCAATGGCAAGCGCGTCGGCTTTAACACCATGCGCTACGACGAAGACGAAATTGCCCGCGTCATGCGCATTGGCTTCGAGTTGGCGCGGCAACGGCGGGGCAAACTCGCCTCGGTGGATAAGGCCAATGTCCTCGAGACCATGCGCGTTTGGCGCGAAGTGGCCCATGAGGTGGCGCAGGAATACCCCGACGTGCAATACGAAGATTTGCTGGTAGACGCGATGGCCATGTATCTCATCAATCGGCCGAGCGATTTCGACGTGGTGGTTACGGGCAACATGTTTGGCGATATTTTGTCCGACGAAGCGTCCATGATTACGGGGTCGCTGGGCATGTTGCCCTCCGCCTCCATTGGGGCAGATGGGAGCATTGGTCTGTACGAGCCGATTCACGGCTCTGCCCCCGATATTGCGGGCAAGGGCATTGCCAATCCGCTGGCCACGATTTTGAGCGGGGCCATGTTGCTCCGCTGGAGTTTGGGCTTGCACGCCGAGGCGGAGGCGGTGGAAACGGCCGTGGCCCAAGTTCTCGCCGCTGGCCACCGCACAGGCGACATTGCCGCTGGGGGCAAAGCACTGGGCACGGCCGAGATGGGCGACAAAGTGTGTGAGGCGTTGGGGTAAAAGTGTAAGGGTGTATTTGTATAATCGTCTATTGCCATACACCACTACACCAATAGACGAATACACCAATACACCATTTCTGGAGGAAATGATGACCAAACTAAACAAATACAGCACCCTCATCACCGAAAACAAGCGGCAGGGGGCTTCGCAGGCGATGTTATATGGCACGGGGATGAGCGAAGAGGACATGCACAAGCCGCAAGTAGGTATTGCCAGCGTGTGGTACGAGGGCAACACCTGCAATATGCACCTGCTGGCCTTGGCCAAAAAGGTCAAGGACGGGGTGCAAGAGGCGGGCTTGGTGGGGATGCGTTTTAACACCATTGGGGTCAGCGATGGCATTTCGATGGGCACAGACGGCATGAGCTACTCCCTGCAATCGCGTGATTTAATCGCCGATTCGATTGAGACGGTCATGGCGGCGCAGTGGTACGATGGCCTCATCGCCCTGCCGGGGTGCGATAAGAACATGCCGGGTTGTCTCATGGCGATGGGGCGGCTCAATCGGCCGTCGCTGATGGTCTACGGCGGCACCATTCGCGCTGGCCACTGGGGCGACCAAAAACTGGACATCGTCTCCGCTTTCCAGAGCTACGGCGAATACATCGCGGGGCGGATTGACGAAGAGACCCGCCAAGCGATTGTGCGCCACAGTTGCCCCGGCGCGGGCGCGTGTGGGGGCATGTACACGGCCAACACGATGGCCAGCGCCATCGAGGCGTTGGGGATGAGCTTGCCCTACAGTTCCTCTATTCCCGCCGAGGAAAAAGCGGCCGAATCGCTCCGCGCTGGGGAAGCCATTAAACTCCTCCTCGAGCGAGACATCAAACCCCGTGACATTATGACCCGCGAGGCATTTGAGAACGCGATGGTGGTTACAATGGCTTTGGGTGGCTCCACCAACGCCGTTTTGCACTTGATAGCGATGGCGCGAGCCGTGGATGTGCCCCTCACCTTGGCCGATTTTCAGGCGGTCAGCGACCGCGTCCCCTTCCTTGCCGACCTCAAGCCGAGTGGTAAGTTTGTGCAAGAGGATTTGCACATGGTTGGCGGCACACCCGCCGTAATGAAATATCTGTTGGCCGAGGGTCTGCTCCACGGGGATTGCTTGACGGTGACGGGCAAGACCTTGGCCGAAAACTTGGCTGATGTGCCCGATTTGGCCGAGGGGCAAGAAGTCATTCGGCCGCTCTCTGACCCCATCAAACCGACGGGGCACATCCAAATTTTGTTCGGCAACTTGGCTCCCGAGGGGGCGGTGGCCAAAATTACGGGCAAAGAGGGGGAGGTTTTCAGCGGCCGTGCCAACGTCTTTGATTCCGAAGAGGAGATGCTGACCGCCCTTGAGGAGAACAAAATCGCCAAGGGGGATGTGATTGTCATTCGCTACGAAGGGCCGAAGGGCGGGCCGGGGATGCCCGAAATGCTCACCCCAACGAGTGCCATCATGGGGGCGGGGTTGGGGCAAGATGTGGCTCTGCTGACCGACGGCCGTTTTTCGGGCGGCTCCCACGGTTTTCTCGTCGGCCACATTACGCCCGAGGCGCAAGAGGGCGGCGCGATTGCGTTGGTGCAAACGGGCGACACCATTACGATTGATGCCATCCAAAACAGCATCAGCGTAGACCTGAGCGACGAGGAGTTGGCTGTTCGGCGGGCGGGTTGGGTGGCTCCCGCTTACAAGGCGACGCGGGGGACGCTCTACCGCTACATCAAAAATGTGAAGTCAGCTTCCGAAGGGTGTGTGACGGACGAGTAATTGGGCAAAAAAAACGGCCGCACCAATTGGTGCGGCCGTTTTTTTGTGTGTGCCCCCACGGGGATTCGAACCCCGGTTTTAGCCTTGAAAGGGCTACGTCCTAGGCCCCTAGACGATGAGGGCGAACAGGTGAGAATTTTAGCAGGCCTAAATCAGTTTGGCAAATCGGATTTGGGGGTAGTCTTGCAGTCGGTCAGTCTCTCAGTCCTTCAGTCGCTCAGTCCTTCAGTCGCTTACTCTCTTGCTCTCTTTTTGATTTAGCTGGGGAATAATTTTTCGATGACGTTGACCCGATAGGCCAGCAGGGCGGGGTAGAGGCCACCCACGGCCGCTAGGGCGAGGGGCAAAAGCCACAAAAACGGCTCCAAACTGAGTTGGAAACGAACCAAGACGGGCACGGCCGATTGCGCGGCGATGTTTTCGGCGATGAGCGCGGCCGTGCTATAACCCACCACACGCCCCAACACCCCACCCAACACGGCCACGAGCAACGCTTCCCACAACACCATCTGTAAAATAGCTGACCGATTGGCTCCCAAGCTACGCATCACCGCAAACCCCTGTTCTTGGGCAATGGTGGCGCTGTAAAGAGCTAAGAAGATGGTGAGACCCGCCATGACGGCCGCCAGATAGCCCACGGCCGTTAGCACCCGTTCGGCTTGGCGCAATTGGTCGAATAGGCCACCCAGCTCTTGGCCGGGGAAAGCGGCTTGCGCCTCAGTGCCCACGTAGAACTCTTGCCAAATGGAGGTGGCCACACTCGGGTTGATGGGTTTGACCAGCACGGCCGTTACTTGGTCGCTCACAGCCGTGCCATCCTCTTCGTGCCCATGTTCATCAACGGCTTCTTCGCCGTCATGCTCATCATGCACAAGCCAGATGCTTTCGACAGTGGTAAAAACGGCCGCATCATAAGGCGTGCCAGTCGGTTGCAGAATGCCGACCACGGTAAAGGGGTCATCGTGTTCATCTGGTTCAAAACCAAGCTCCACACCGTGGCTGGAGAGAAAGGTTTGGCCGAGACCTAGACCGAGTTGGGCGGCGGCCGTGGCTCCCAGCACCGCCTCAAACTCTTGTTCCAACAAACGGCCGTCGGCCAACACAAAGGGGGATGGCTCGCCGCGTGGCCTGTTAGGGCAAAAAAGCTGTTGTTGGTGCCGATAATGCGCGCCCCGCCGATGTTGTCGCCAAAAGCGAGGGGCACGGCCGTTTGCACCCGCTCATCGGCCGCCAACTCCTCAAAAATGGCGTAGGAGATGTTGCCCACAGGTTGCCCTTGCAACAAAATGGAACTCAGCACCAACTGTTGGCCGCTCCCCTTGGCACCGACTACCAACACGCCAAAGGGGTCACTGGCCCGAATCACCCCTTGGCGAATTGCATCGCCCAAAACGGCGATGGTGACAAAGAGGCCAAGGGCTAAGCTGACGACCAGAATGGTGATGGCGGTCTGGATGGGGTGGGCGCGGAGGTTGCGCCATGCGAGGGACAAGGGTACATGGGATTTTGGATTGCGGATTGGGATTGGGGTTAAGGGGGGTGGGGGTTTCGTCGCGGAGGGTGCCTTGGGTGAGGTTCCAGATGCGGCCGAAGCGGTGGTGCAGGGCGGGGTCGTGGCTGGCCACCACCAAAATGGCTTGCTGGGCACGGCAGGTGGTGGTGAGCAACTCGAGGACTTGCTCGCTGGCGGCGGCATCGAGGGCGGCCGTTGGCTCATCGGCCAGCACGAGGCGGGGCCGGGCGGCCAAGGCGCGGGCGACAGCGACGCGCAACCGTTGTCCTGTGCTCAGTTGGGCGGGGCGGTGGTGGGCATGGGCGGATAGCCCCACGGCCGCGAGCAATTCCGTGGCACGGCCGCGTCGCTCGGCGAGGGCAACGCCCCCAAAGGCCAGCGGCATCATCACATTCTCCTCGGCCGTGAGCATGGGGAGCAGGTGGTGTTGCTGGAACACATAGCCAATGCGCTGGGCGCGGAATTTGTCCCGTTGCGCCTCGCTCAGGGCATAGAGGGGCTGGCCGTCTATGATTACTTCGCCGGCCGTGGGCCGAAGCAGACCCGCTAAAATGTTGAATAGGGTGGTTTTGCCACTGCCGCTAATTCCGCGCAACAAAATTTGCTCGCCGGGGCGCAAGCTCAGTTCGGGGATGACGTGGAGGACAGGGGTGGGGGGCAAGCCAGGGGAGGCAAAGGTGTGGCTGACATGCTGAATAACAACGCTCATAATGATATTTTATCTCATTAAGAGCTAAGCGCAAGGATAGGTGGGACTGGGGACTGGGGACGAGGCTAACCCTTGGCAGTTAGGTGGCCATTAGTCGCAAATGACTAATGACCACTGACGAATGACCAATCACCCTACTTTTCTGCCTTGTGAATCATGCACCACGCCCGCAGGTATTCGCCCACACTCCACGCTTGGGCGGTGCAACCACGGGGGGTGAAGGGCGGGTCGCCATCAAAAATTTCGCTGATGCTCCCCAAGCCGTGGTCGGCAAGGTGGCGCAGGGCGGGTTGCAAATAGGTGCGGGCGAGGGCGGGGTTTTTGTAGACGCGCAGGTGGGCGGCGATGAATGGCCCAATCAGCCAGCCCCAAACGGTGCCTTGGTGGTAGGCACCATCCCGCTTTTTCTGGTCGCCGCCATAAGTGCCGATGTAGGCGGGGTCATCGGCAGCCAGCGAACGCAGGCCGTGGGAGGTGAGCAATTTTTGGGCGCAAATATCCACGACCGCTTTTTGTTGGTCGGCCGAGAGGGGGCTGTAGGAGAGCGAGACGGCGAGGAGTTGGTTCGGCCGGAGTTTGGCATCGTGGCCGTCGGGGCCATCTATCACATCGTAGCAGTGTTGGGCGGGGGCGTGCCAGAAACGGCCGAAGCTGGCTTGAACAAGGTCAGCGCGGTCGGCATAGGCACGGCCGTCTGCCCCAATTTGCTCGGCAAAATAGGCCAAACAGCACAGGGCGTTGTACCACAGGGCGTTAATCTCGACGGGTTTGCCCATGCGGGGCGTGACCACCCAATCGTCTACTTTGGCATCCATCCATGTCACTTGCCAACCTTCTTCGCCGGCGTGGAGCAGGCTGTCGCTGGCATCCATGCGGATGCCGTAACGCGTGCCTTGCTCGTGCCAGCGGATGATTTCTTGCAGGGTGGGGTAGAGTTCGCGCAGAAAGTCTTTGTCTTGGGTGGCTTCGTAATGGGTGCGCAGGGCTTGGAAGTACCACAGGGTGGCATCGGCCGTGTTGTATTCTGGCTCCTCGCCCACATCGGGGAACCGGTTGGGAATCATGCCTTGGTTGACATAATGCGCATAAGTGCGCAGGATGCTGGCCGAAACGTCAGTCCGGCCGTTGCAGAGGGCGATGCCGGGCGGGGGTTAGGCTTGGTGCTGGCCACCAACGTCACCGATTCGCCGGGTTGCAGGGTAATCGAAAAATCGGCAATGTGCAGGTGGTCTTCGACCACATCGCGTTGGCCGCGATACTCTTCGACAGCGAGGAAAAAGTCCTCGTACCACTCTTCTTGGGGGTAAATTTCACCCCGTTCGCTGAATAAATAGAGCGGCGTGGCTCCTTCTTTGGCGGTGATGCACAGCCCGCTGGCGACGATGTCCACGTCGGTCTCCCAATCGCTGGCAATGGTGGTTTGGTGGTAATCGCGGTAGTTGATAAACGCTTTGGGGTAGAGCTTGAGCGGGGCACTGGCGCGAATGAGGGTGTATTGAATATAGGTGGTATTGTCTCCCTGTTCCATCCATACCCGCTTTTCTAGCACCGCATCGGCAATGGCGTATGTCCAGTGGGGGGTGGTTCCTTCCAGCCGAAACCGTTCGAGGTGGTAATGGCCGTGTGGCTCTTCGAGCCGTTTGGCATCGTCCTCGTCGCCAAACCAGCGGTTGACATAAAGCGGGCAATAATGGCCGAGGTATTCGACGGTCTCATCTATTTTGGTGAGCAAAAGGGTACGGCCGAGGGGGGGCTGGAGGGCGGCGACGAGCAGGCCGTGGTAACGGCGGGTCAGTACCCCCGCAATGGTTCCCATGGCAAAACCCCCAATCCCATTGGTCACCAGCCATTCCCGATGGCTGGCAATGGCCAAACGGCCGCAAACCTCACGTCCAAAATCTATCATAACCATCTCCTACTCATCATTGTCATTGGTATTACGGCCGCATAAAACGCCAAGCCAGCCCTGCAATATGGAGCCGATTGTCATGCAAAGCCAATTGTTCGTCAAGCAGAGCTAGGAGGTAGGGGTTATGGCGCTGGGAGCGACTATTCAGGCAAGAGCGCCGCAAAAGAGGTCGCCGTCCGCGCAATTTCGTGCAGGGTTAGCCCCATTTTAGCGGATTTGTTATCAACTAACACGGCCAAAGCGGCACTGCGGTTAATGGGGTAAATCACAATGGCTCCCTCATCTCCCTCTATCATCAGCCGGCGCATCTCCCCTTGGTCGAGCCGGTTCAAGGCTTGGTCCCCCAACGCAATGAGCGAAGCGGCGATGGCCGCTACTTGCGAGGTGCTGGCTTCTTTAAATATATCTTCCGAAATGGGAGGGGGGTAAGCGGCTACAACAAAGCCATCTACACTGACAATGACAGTTTCCCACAGGCTAGGCAAAACTTCCGTCAACCGGCGCAGGCGTTCTTCGAGTATTTCGATGCGGTAAACATTAGCCATGATTCATATCCATACCTACTGTTTTGGACTATCCCTCACTGCCACCTGATGTGGAACAGGTTATGTCTTAAAAGCTGTTGAAGGCCGTAATTAATGTACCCAATTCTAACCTGAGAACGGTATAGGATTTTGGTTATAGTACTAAAGTGTGATGATTGTTGGTTCGTAACTGAAGATAGAGGGGGTAGAGATAGAGGGTCTCTTAGTCGGCCAAACGGCTACGTTGCCCTCTCACTCTATCTCTTGTCTCTATCTGAATCGTTACGGCGGTTCCGTCTATCCATTCTTGCCGAGGTTTTGTTGGCACAGGAGTAGCACGGCCGAAAACAAACCAAACACACCTCTCAGTCGAGATATGTCCGAGTAACATATAAAATTGGGGTACAACACGCGAAAAAGTAAGGTTGTGGGTGGAAAAGCATTGTCCAGATTATAGTTTAGGGGTAGGCCATGTCAATAGAGAGAATGGGTAGGCTCGGCCATGAGGCAATCTGCTCAAACGCTTAGAATTCTCTTTCTCTATGCCCGTCTAATTTGTGTATAATCATTCAAGGTTTGCCAAATGGCTCCCCCAACCCAAGCGTGCCCCGAGCCACCACCTTGTCCAATGGCAACCATCTGCAATTGTTGTCAATCTATCATTGCCCTGTTCATTCCCACGCACATTCCCCTTCAGCAGTACCGAAGGAGCCACGGTTTGGTGCATTGGGTTGCATCTTCTCCCCCTATTTACCCTGCGTGAAGGGAGTTTGGTATGAGTGATCAATCAACTGACCCAACGGCCGTCCCCTCCCCCACCCCTCAACGCTTTCGCGTCATTATTGCGGATGATTCCCCCGTCACTCGCCGCAGTACGCGGCTGATGGTGTCGCTCATTCCCACCCTCGAGGTGGTGGGGATTGCCCAAACAGGGCGTGAAGCCGTTGAATTGGCCCGCAAGCACAACGCCGACATCGCCCTGATGGATGTGCAGATGCCCGAAATGGACGGGCTGAACGCCACCCAAGCGATGCTCCGCCACAACCCCGAAATGGTGTGTGTCATTCTCTCGGCCGAAAGCGATAGCGACACCTTGCGCCGTGCCATCACGGCCGGGGCCAAAGATTACCTCATCAAGCCCTACACCTCTGAACAATTTGTGGCGATGATTAAGCCCATTGTCGAGCAATTGCGGGTGCGCCGCTCCCGCGTGCAACAGCGCACCCAAGTGCGCGAAGAGCGCGACACCTATCTGGTGGAACTCGCCACCAGCTACATCAAGGCTCGTCGCACGGATGACACGGCCCTGCAAGTTTTCGAGCGGTTGGCGGCCGATCCCCATTGCGAAACGCGCTGGTTGCGCCACTTGGCCATCATCTATGTCTTGCGCGAACAATGGGGCAAATTGCGCCACCTAGCCGAGCGGTTAGAGCAGAGGTAAGGTTTGGCGGGGAGGGGGGACTGGGGACAAGGGACTGGAGGTCACAAGCGTCGCAAGTCCCTTGTCCCTAGTCCAAATTGGTAAAGATGCTCAACCATGAGCCATGACCCATGACCTTTTTATTCAAGCCGCTCAGTTTTTGAGCGGCTTTTTGATTTTTAGAGTATTTCCTTATTTTTTATGCCAAAGCACTCCTCCACATGGCCTGTCTTTTGGCCTGTTGCCGTAGCAACCGCCCTCTCCTTGCTGGGCGACACGGCCATGTACACCGTGTTGCCCACCCACAACGACCAAGCTGGCGTAGCCGTGGCCAGCATTGGCATTTTACTCTCGGCCAATCGCTGGGTGCGCTTTGCCTCCAACGGCGGGGTGGGCTGGTTGGCCGAGCGGTGGCCGCGCCGTTGGCTATTTGTGCCCGCCCTTTTTCTGGGCGTATTGTCCACAGCACTTTATGCCCTCACTCGAGGATTTTGGTTTTTGCTGGTGGCACGGTTGCTGTGGGGGGTGGCATGGTCGGGCATTTGGGTGGTGGGCAATGCCATCATTTTAGATGCGGCGGCCGAACACCAGCGCGGCCGTTGGGTGGGCTTTTACCACACCAGCTTTTTTATGGGGGGAATGATTGGCGCACCGTTGGGCGGCATTTTAACCGATGCAGTGGGCTATGGGGGGGCGATGGGCATCTTGGCCTTGTTCATGTTCGGAGGAGCCGTGTGCGCCCTGCTCTTTTTGCCCGAAACACGGCCGCATCCCATCCCCACGAACCCCATCACCCCCGCCGAACTGCCCCCCGCCACGCCGATACCAGATGAAAAGGCTCCCGCATGGCGGCCGTTGCTGACCACAATGGGCTTGCTCTTAACCAACCGCTTGCTGGTGTCGGGCTTTTTGCTGGCCACCTTCGGCCGTTTGCTGGCCGAGCGGTGGGGCGAAACCATGCAAATTGGGGCGTGGGAAATGGGCATTGCCACCGCCACGGGGCTGGGATTGGGGCTAACGACGATCATGAGCATGATTAGCTCCTCGGTTGCAGGGGGAGTGTCTGATAGGCTGGGGAGCCGCTGGCGCACGGCCGCTGGCGGCTTGCTCCTCATGGCCGCTGGCTTTTTGGCTCTCTCCCAAGCAACCTCGGTCTGGTTTATTGTGCTGGGTTTTCCCCTGATTTCGCTGGGGAGCGGCAGTTTGCAGAGCTTATCCACAGTGCTGATGGGCGATTTGGTTCACGGCCGTCAACGCGGCCGTTACTTGGGCATCTTCTACACCGTGGGCGATGCGGCCAGTGCCCTTGGCCCCCTCCTCGCCTATGCCATCTTGGCCAGTGGGGCGGGGTTTGGCTGGCTCTATGGCTTTGCCTGCGGCTTGGCCTTGCTCATGTTTCTCGGTGTATCGCTTCGCCAAGGCGGCTAGGCGGACTTGCCCACACGTACTTGCCCCTGCATATCGGCAGGCACGGGCAAGCCAAACAAGTGCAACACCGTGGGGGCAAAATCAAGCAGGTGGGCGGGGGGGAGTTGACGGCCGTCTAGCCCCGCCTCATTGGCCGGTGGCGTGTAAATCCACACCCCAAACTGGGCATGGTTGGCATCGTCTGGCCCTGTGTCGTTCTCAAAGGTGTAAATACCCTCATGCCCAAACGAACCAACGGAGCGCCAGCCCAAATCATCAAAATAGACGATTAAATCGGGGGCGACATGGCGGACTTTGCGGTAAATCTCTTCAGGTTTGAAAATGCGTGTCTGCAAGGGCGACCCATCCGGGGCAGGAATGGCTTGAATGGCCGCCGCTAACTCGTCCCGAAATGCCTCGTATTCGGCTTGCGGCACGGTTCCTTGTGGCTCCCGCCCCTCGAGGTTGAGGAAGATGCGAGCGTAGTAGCCGCCATCGCCCCATGCACGGGTGCGCGGCCAATCCACGGCCGTTTGCTCCAGCGTCGTCAGTCTGTCGGTGGGTGGCTCTTCCATCAGAGAGAGATACCCCTGTTGGCGCATCCATTCGTTGATGCAAATGCCCCCCTCCATCTTTTTTACGCCGTGGTCTGAGACTGTCAGAATGTGCGTTTCGGGGGGCAGCCGTTCCAGCAACGTGCCAATTTCGCCATCTAAATAGCGGTAATAGTCGCGGATGGCGTGTTGGTAACGGCCGTTCACCTCAAATTTGCGATGCGTCGGGTCGTGCAGTGCCCACAGGGCGTGGTGGATGCGATCTGTGCCCATCTCCACGAACATGAAGAAATCCCACGGCCGTGTATCCAACAGGTGGCGCAACACCACAAACCGCTTGCGGGTCATGTCGTAAAGCTGGCGGAGCAGGTAATCTTTGTCGTCGGTGCGGAAGTTGGGCACATCCACATCGTAAATTTCAGGGGCGAGGAGCTTCTCCACCTCCTGCCGCAATTCAGGGGGATGCGTCCACTGAATGGCTGGGTCGGTGGTGCTGGGGGTGAGAAAGCTGGAGATGATGTGCCCGTTGGCCAACGGCTTAATGGGGTAAGTTTGGGGCACGCCCACAACGATGCACTTTTTACCCGCCTCGCTCAAAATTTCCCAGATGCGCTTCTCTTTGACAGCTTGGCCAGTGGCAATGTAACGGCCGTCGTAGCTGTAATCGGCCCGGTTGCGAAAACCATAAAACCCCAATGTGCCGGGGTCTTTGCTACTGGTCATACAGCTCCACGCGGGCACAGTAATGGCAGGAATGACGCTTTCTAATTCGCGGTACTGGCCGCGATCCATCAGCCGTTTGAGGTTGGGCAATTCGTGCCGCCATTGCTGGAAGAGCAGTTCAGGCGGGGCACAATCAAGGCCAATGACGAACAGTTTGGGGTCGGCCGTGCGGCCGAATAAACGCTTGAACATAAGATGAGGTAGAAATAGTGTGAGTGATAGTGGCTCGTTGACAATTATCGTGCCTTTGCCTGTGCAGGCAAACTTGTAAAATGCGCCCAATCCCAGTTAAAAGAGCCATGCGGAGACCCATCGTGCAAATCGCGTAACCCTTTGCGCCTTGTCTTGTCATCAATTTTCCCTTCATGGTATACTGCCCATGACATAATGTTAAAAGCTGTTCCTTGTTACTCGTTAACCCAATAATGAGTAAACAATAACCTCCTTAGGAGAGACCATGCCACAGGTTCGTGTTTTAATCGTTGATGACCATCCCGTGTTCCGCCAAGGGATTTGTGATGTTGTGGAAACAGACCCGCAAATAACCGTGGTGGGGCAAGCGGCCGATGGCGAAATTGCCCAAGAAATGGCTCTCGACCTCCAGCCTGATGTCATTTTAATGGATATTAACCTGCCCACCATTAATGGCTTGCAAGCTACCCGCCGTATCAAGAGCATCTTACCCGAGATTAAAGTAGTCGTGCTGACAGGCTACGATGATGCTGAACAAGTTTTCCACGCCCTCCGTGCAGGAGCCTCGGCCTATTGCCCCAAAGACATCACCCCTGAATCGCTGATTAGCACGATTCATGCCGCCCGCAATGGGCTGTATGTGGTCGGCGAAAAGACGATGAGCCACGAAGAGGTAATTTTGTGGGTGGATGAGAAAATCGGCCGTATGGGTGGCTCCGCCCCCGGCGATGTGGATGAGATGTTTGTGCCGCTCTCGCCGCGCGAAATGGAGATTTTGGAGCATGTCACCAGTGGCCTAAGCAACAAAGAAATTGCCTACAAACTGGGGATTAGCCACCAAACGGTGAAGAACCACATGACCGCCATCCTGCGCAAGTTGCGGGTAGATGATAGGACGCAAGCGGCCGTGTACGCCCTCCGCCGGGGGTGGGTGCGTCTCGAAGACCCCCGTAGTTAGGGTGATTTGCTATTCGTTATTCGTTACTGAAATTTTCAGGGTAAACCATGTCCCAATACGATTCGCTCCAAGATGTGGCCGAAACGCTTTACAAAGAGTACGACCAAACCCAGCGGGATTTGAAAGAGATAGATGTGCTGATTAAGCAATGCGCGGCCGAAGTCGAGCGGCTCGCCCAACGCAACGCCCAAGTCACCAACTACCTGAGCCAGATGCAACTCGATACAGCCCCCCGTGAAGACATCAAAGAAAATTATGAATCGTTGCTGAATACCCAGCAACGCCTCTTCACCATGCGCGGCCAACTGGAAAAATTGCAAAGCGACCAACGCAATTTGGAGCGTTTAGTGGGTTTGCAGAATCGGTTTGTGGATATTTTGGAAAACTTTGGTGGGGTTGCTTCGCCCACCGTGGCCACAACGAGCAATTCAGGCGGGGCTGTTCGCTCTGACCAGTCGAATGTCATCCGTGTCATCCAAACTGAGGAGTCAGCTCGCCAAAGCCTCGTCCGCAAAATGCACGATGGCCCTGCCTCTTCGTTGAGCAACTTTATTTTACAAGCCGAGATTTGCGAACGATTGTTTGACAGCGACCCCGAGCAAGCGCGGACGGAGCTTCATTCGTTGAAAACAACGGCCGCCGCCACCTTCGGCAAAGTAAAGGATTTCATCTTCGATTTGCGGCCAATGATGTTGGACGACTTGGGCGTTGTGCCGACCTTGCGCTCTTATGTCAACTCGTTTCAAGACAAGAGTGGTATTCCCGTTTCTATCAACATCACTGGCCTCGAGCGGCGGCTGGAGAGCCATATCGAGGTGACGATTTTCCGTGGGGTGCAGGAGTTGCTGAACAATGCCCGCACCCATTCGCAAGCCTCCCAAGTAACGGCGCAGTTGGATATTGGGCAGGACAAAATTACGGCCGTGGTTGAAGACAATGGCAGTGGTTTTAATGTGGAAGAGGTGCTCAGCGGGGCGCGTAAGACGATTGGCTTGCCGACGTTGCAAGAGCGTATCCGCATGTTGAACGGCGAGTTTGCGATTAAGAGCAATATAGGCCGTGGCACTCGTGCCGAGTTTGTCATTCCTGTGGGTGAGAGCGAATTTTAAGTTGGACGGCCGTGTACGGCCGTTGCCCAACCTAACCGGCCTCGACGATACGCCACCTTGGGTGGCGTATTTTTATTCATCCAGTCACCCTCCTTGGCATAGTTCACGACTCCCGAGAGAGCATCTTTGTAATTTCAGACTTGAGGCTGGGGACAAGGAACTGGAGGTCACAAACGTCCCAACTCCCCTGTCCCTTGTCCCGTCCATCACTTCCTTGCAAATGAGCTTACAAACAAATGCAAACAGTTTTACACAAAAGTCAGTACCTGTTTCCTATAAAGCCCTCTTGCAATTCTGCCTAGGGTATTGTATAAATTAAGCAGATTCGACAAACAAGTTATTTCATTCATTCATATCTAAAGGAGAAACATCATGTTGTTCTTACCCCGCGAAGATGGTCAAGGTCTGGTAGAGTATGCTCTGATTCTGGTGCTGGTTTCCATCACCGTCATCGTTATCCTCGGTTTCTTGGGTGACACTGTCGGCGAAGTATTCAGCGAAGTTGGTGGCACGCTCAACAGCCGTCCATAACCATCAAGATTTTCTTGAAAGAAAAAGCTCCAGCATAGCTGGAGCTTTTTTTTTACTTTGTTTCCAAAGACTGGTTTGTAATGCTCAACTATCTCATTAAGCATAAACAATGGAGCCACTGCAATCGGAAAGAGTCTTCATCCCAACGGATATTATCGTTCACACATACTCCCCTTGGATGGCTAAGCCAGAACCGGGTACCGTTCATAATTATATGCTAGGGGATGTAGTTAAGTATATTTACCCTGTCAAACTGTTTATGGCAGAAGCTATTCGTCGCGGAGAACTGCCATTATGGAATCCATATACGTTTACGGGCTATCCCTTCATCTACAACACCCAAGCGGGGATTTTTTATCCGTTTTCTCTCCTCTATTATTGGTTTGATGGGTAACGGCCGTAGATGGCACAGTCATCGGGCAATTGTTTTTGGGGCGTGGTTCATGCTGGCCTATTTGCGCCGCCTTGGCTTGCACCCGTGGTGCCACGGCCGTTGGATCTGTTCTATTTCTCTTCAACGGCTCTGTCATTGTCTGGCTTGAGTGGCAAGTTATCTATGCCGCCTTTATTTGGTTGCCAGCCCAACTTTACCTCATCGAACGATTGCATGAGTGGTTCTTTCAAAATCAGCAACCCTCTTATTTGGCCGTCTTACGCCAACCCTGGCCCTATCTTTTAGCCATTGTTTTTGCTATTCCTTGGCTGGGTGGCCATTGGAACTGGACACTTTTATACAAGCATGACGGTGGCCTTATATATGCTTTTCCGTTTGCCCCGCTGGGCCAATCTCTGGCTCACCCTTGGCAGTTTGGGGCTGGGGACAGCCATTGCCCTTGTGCAGGTACTGCCCGCCCTCCATTACTTGAGCCAATCCCACCGCCAACCCCTTTCCCTGAGTGAATCGCTGGCCTTTGGGCTAAAGCAGTATGCTATTGCATGGTTTGTGCCCAATTTTTATGGCAATTCATTGGCAGATAATTGGTGGGGAGGAACAAGGACGAATGATATTGAAATAGGAGTGTATGTCGGTTTGCTCGTTCCCTTTTTACTGGTCACGGCCGTGGTCTTGCGGCGGGATTAGCACACCCGCTTTTTGCCCTGTGGGGCGGGCTAACTCTCTTGTGGGCGTTGGGCACACCCGCTTATGCGGTGCTTCATATTTTGCCCGTTTTTAATGGGCTGTATCCTAGCAGGGTCGCTTTTATGGCCATTTTTTGTGCGACCATGCTGGCCGTCTTGGGTTTGGATACGCTTTTAACGACCACCAAACCGTTGCCCCAAATGAGCACATGGTGGGGATTAATGGCCGTGCAAATCCTCCTCATTGTGGCGGCTATACCTTCTTTTTCCGCCACCCAGTGAGCGACAATTGGACTTTTTGCAAGGGGAATTCTTGAAATTTGGCCTCAGTTTGGCTATCAGTGGGGCCATTCTGGGGCTGTACCAAACGCCAATCGGCCGTTCGTGGATGTGGGGAGGTGTTGTTTTAGTGTGGGTCACGGCCGATTTATGGTCATTTGGCGGGGGGCATAGCCCCATTGGCCATGTCGAAGAGCTTTACCCCCCTAACACGACCGTAGCCTATTTGCAGACCGACCTCGAACAAGAAGTGAGCCGAATTGCCACAGTACGGGGCGGATTTTCATTTTTTAACAACTCCGCTTTGGCCGTCCAAATTCCCAATGTAACAGGCTATGACCCCGGCGTATTGATCAGACTTCATCGCTATTTTGCCCTTGCGGCACCTTTAGAAAGCCCCGAGATGGATTTCGGCCGCTTGCTGTATCCCAAACAATCACTGGCAGACCCCCTCATGCAAAACCCTCAACATTAAGCATGTCGTCACCAATCAAACAGAGGAGCCTGTGGCGTTGGTAGATGGGTTACAATTAGTCCATGAGTCGGCCAGTGCACGCATCTACTTGAATGAAGGGTATTACCCCCGCGCCTATGCTGTACCTTCCGCCCAGATTGTGGCAAATGAGACAGAGGCTCTATTGGCATTGCAGGCACGGCCGCACACCCTCGGCCAAACCATCATTTTAGAATTGGAAGGACAACCAGCACCCCCTGCCACCAGTGGAGAAAGGTGGGCTGGGGGAGAGGTGCTGATAGAGGCGTATGGCTTGAACGAGGTGCGGCTCACGGCCGTTATGTCCGCCGCTGGCTTTGTCGTCTTATCGGATACCTATTACCCCGGCTGGCAGGCCACCCTAAATGGCCAGCCAACCCCCATTTACCGCGCCAACTCCATTGTCCGCGCCGTCTTTGTTCCCGCTGGCGAGCATGAACTAATCTTTACCTTCTGGCCAGCTGATTTTGTCATTGGAGCCGTAGCGGCAACTATGGGATTGGGAGTGGTACTCATTGGGCTTTTAGTGGCTGTCTACACCTATTCACGCCATTCAGTACGTTTATGAAACAGTTAAAGCCATTGATTCGCCTCTGGCCTTGGGTCTTGCTGTCCCTTGTTTTGACAATTGCGCCCTACTTTTGGGTTGCCCAATCCACACCTGCCAATCATCAATTTTTAGGCTCACTCATTAACACAGGGGATTTAAGTGTCTATTTGGCCGCTATTCGGCAAGGGGCAGAGGGGGCATGGTTGTTTGAGGTGACCTTTACGCCCGAGGAGATTACGCCCAAAATTACGTATCCCTTTTATTTGGCCCTCGGCCGTTTGGCAAGCCCTCTACACTTAGATATTTTGTGGCTGTTTCATGGAAGCCGAGTTTTGGCAGGGCTGTTCTTGATGGGGGTCGTCGCCGTGTGGCTCCATTTTCTAGAGATGAAAGCGGCTCTGAGCGATGCTTTCTTTCTCATTTTTCTAGCAGGGGTGGGGGCTGGCTGGTGTTCCCACTGGGTGGGTATTGCCTGATATTCACGTGGCCGAGTGGCTCCCCTTGCTGAGCATCTTCCATGCCCCCCATTTTACCTTGGGTATCGTGGCCGAAATCGGCCTGATGACCGCCTTACTGATGGCGTATCGCCAATCAGCAACCGTTAAATGGCCCTTCGCACTGGCTATTTTTAGTGCCCTCAGCCTCAGTTTGCTCTACCCGTATCGCCTTATTCCTGTCGGTTTGGCCATTGTGGGGTATGGGTTAATTGAAATCGGCCGTCGCTGGCGGCCGAATCTGCCTCTTTACTCATCACCAGCACGGCCGCCCTGCTCATCTTGGGTAGCATGAGTCTTTACTATGCCTTTGTGGCGCGGGCAGACCCATTTTTGGGAAGCGACCCATGTCATTCAAAACGAGATTCCATCGCCCAACCCAGTGGAGGCGTTTTTGGGGTTAGGCATGGTTGGGTTATTGGGGTTGTTGTTCGGCCGTGCCATCCTTGCCAAAGGGTGGTTCTATTTGCCAGCTGGCATTCGGCTTTGTTTCATTTGGTTTGGGGCAGGATTTGTTTGCCTTTACTTGCCTGTCTCTTTTCAGGGGCGTTTTGCCCTAAACATTTATCTGCCGCTCGCCGTGGCGGCCGCATGGGGTTTACACCATGAGCTATTGCCCCAGCTATCCGCCACATTGGCCCAAAAAGGCTCCTTCCTCTACTCATTAACCACCCAGCCAGTTGCCATCTATCGCCAAATCATCCTAATTTTGGCCTTTCCCGCTATTCTCATGGCCATTGGCATTGTTGTGGTAGACCCAATTTGTTGCCCGACCATTATTTTATGCCCAATCAGGATGTGCAAGCGGCCGAGTGGCTCATCGCCCACGGCCAACCCGATGATTTGGTCTTAGCCCAAAACCGCATGGGTAACTACTTGCCTCGCTACTTTCAGGGGCGGGTATTTGTGGGGCAGTATTACATCACTGTTGATTCCGAACAGAAAACAGCATGGGTCGAACAATTTTTTGCCCCTCATACCCCCGACACTTGGCGCTTGGCATTTCTTGATGAGTGGCAAGTGGATTATATTTATTATGGAACCCGCGAAGCGAACTTAGGCTCACCTCCTCGCCTGCCCAACTGGGATATTGTATATGAGCAGGAAGGGGTCATCATTTATCATCAGCCATCATCTTTCCCCTAAAAACCATGCCCCCCTCACAGCGAAGCATCTCTCTCCTTTGGCTTGGCCTAGCTCTAACTGCTATCCTCAGCGTAGCCTTCTCTCAGGCTGTACTCCCGAACGATTATTGGTGGTATGTGCGTTTGGGAGAAGAAACCATCGCCATGCAGGCCATACCATTGGTAGACACATTCAGCTCCACACAGGCAGGGCAACCAATGGCCTACCACTCGTGGTTAGCGGCCGTTATATTTGCCATCATCTACCAACTCGGTGGCATCCCCCTCACAGTGTTTTTCAAAGGGATTCTCCTCGCTCTTTTCTATGGCTCCATCTGGAAAGTGTGCCGTTTAGCAGGCGCAGGGGCGCGTTTAGCCAGTTTGTGCCTCCTCATCGCCGCCCTCGCGGGTCTCAACAATTGGTCAGTGCGCCCCCAACTGTTTTCCTACGCCTTGTTCGGGCTAACTTTGTGGCTGGTTTACCGTTGGGAGCTTGGGCAAAAAGGGTGGCTATGGGGCTTGCCCCTCATTATGCTAGTGTGGGTCAACATCCACGGAGCATTTATTTTGGGCTTTTGCTGGTGGGTAGTGCTTTGGTGGTCGGCCGTGGCGAGCGACGGCCGTTGGGCTTGGCCTTATTGGGAATGGTGTTGGCCACCTTGCTCACGCCTCGTTTAGGGGGTAGCTGGGAATATGTGTGGGCCTTAATCACCGACCCATCTAGTCAGCAGTTTAGTACGGAATGGCGGCCGCCCACCACCCTCACATGGTTCGGCAAACTCTTCTTCGGCTGGGTACTGGTTTTCCCCTTACTCATTCATCTATCTCCCCGCCACCTAACATGGCTCCATTGGCTCTGGTTCCTCGGGCTGGGTTGGATGGCGCTCAGCGGGGTAAGATATGTCATTTGGTTTGTGGCTATTTTGGCTCTGCTAACAGCCTCTCTGGCGGAACCACTTCTTGGGCGTTATGTGGATAAACCCGTTCAAGAGGTGAAGCCTCGCCTCAACTATTTGATGAGCCTATTTTTTTTGCTCCTTTCAGGGCTATTTTTGCCGGGGGTGCGCCATGTGTGGTGGCCCGAGGCACGGCCGACACTTTCCCCCGATACGCCTGTGGAGGCGACTGCTTGGTTGGCTAGGCACCAATCCATACTCACTGGCCCTCTATGGGCTGATTTAACTTTTGCCAGCTACCATGTGTATGCCTTGCCCAGCTACCCTGTATGGATAGATACCCGATTTGAGCTATACCCCACTGAGCATTGGGAGCGGTATTTAGAAATTAGCACGGCCGCGCCTCGCTGGGCGGAGCTTTTAGATGAGGAAGGCATTAACTTACTCATGCTTCACCCTAAGGAGCAGGGCTATCTTGGGCAGGCTCTTCAACAAAACCAAGAAACATGGGGCTTATGCTATGCCGACGAGGTTGCCTTGCTTTTTGTGCGCCTCAACGGCCAACCGCTCCCAACCCTTTGCCATGTGCCTAACCCCTTTGGCACATTTGCCTATCCGTAGTTACAAACATTACCCACGATTCCATCTCCATAATGTTCACATCCAAGGGAAAACGACAACTCTCCCCGTACATCTCCCCCTTTATGTTGGCGGTTATCTTTAGTTTACTCTTGCTGGCTTATGACGAGTGGTATTTTACAGGGCGTTACATTCAATTTTTGCGCAATATCACTGTACAGGGCACATTTTTTAGCCTTACCCGAAGCTATGTTCTTCTCACCCTCTTATTTTGTGCCCAAGTATTGTTTAGCTGGGCTGTATTTGTCGTGCGGCCGTGGTGGAAACTCCCCTTTGGTTTTCTATTTGTTTATAGTGCCTTTGCCCAAGCCGGCTATTGGAACGCCTTTAACCGCTTCATCACTGTCCAAGATGTTCTAACTGCCTATTATTCGCCAGCTGGTTTATGGCGCGATGCAATTGGGATGTTTTTTAGCTGGTATGCGTTTATTCCCACTCTTTTATTTCTATTTTTCATATGGCTTACATGGAATGGACATGAGGGCGGCCGTGTCATAGCCCTCACCACGGCCGTCCTACTCACCCTTTTCGCCACCCTCTCATGGGCAGGCGTTCGCCACACCCCCGCCTCGGCCAACATCCGCTTTTTAAACACCATGGCCGAAACGGGCTGGGGCGGGTTCTCGGCCCCCCAACAATTTGAACGGCCGACCCTCACCTACCAAGCCCCCAACCCACCCCCCAACAACATCATCCTTGTCATAGATGAATCTATTCGGGGCGACCACCTGAGCATTAACGGGTACGAACGGCCGACCACCCCCACCCTCGACCAACTCGCCCAGTATGGTGCCCTTTATAATTGGGGCATTGCCGCCGCC
This sequence comes from Candidatus Hadersleviella danica, assembly GCA_016711405.1. GTDB lineage: Bacteria > Chloroflexota > Anaerolineae > Promineifilales > Promineifilaceae > Hadersleviella > Hadersleviella danica. The sequence goes on from JADJSZ010000005.1 coordinate 121,483, forward strand.
AGCGCCACCTGTAGCCTACAAACCAACCACGTCATCCTCAACGGCGTGCCCCACCTACCCGACACCGACTACCACGTTTACCAAAACGCCACCATCTTCCAATACGCCAAAGCGATGGGCTACCGCACCTATCATTTTGATGCTCAAGCTGATTATTTGTGGAATGGAATTACCTTCTCTGATTTAGTCTATGTAGATGAACGCATGACGCCCCAAACCTTGGGCAGTGACGTAGACACCGACTTGCAAGCGGCCGAACTCATCCACGACATCATCCACACCAGCACGGGCAACTTCATCATCATCAACAAAAAAGGGGTGCATTTCCCCTATTTTCGCGCCTATCCAGCCGAAGCAACCCTCTGGGAACCCATTGTAGATAACTTGGCCTACAACGATTACACCCTCCTGAGCAACACCTATGACAACGGCCTGCGTTATACAGTGGATGGATTTTTCAGCCGCCTCATCCCCAACCCAGCCGAGTTAGCGGCCACTATAATCTACACGGCCGACCACGGCCAAACACTCAGCCAAAACGGAGAGCATTGGGCACATTGCCGTGGTTCCCTCAACGAAGCCATCGTACCCCTCTTCATCCTCTCCCCCCAACCCTTAGCTGTGGATACCAGCTACCCCGCCAGCCACTTCAACATCTTCCCCACCCTCCTCGATTTAATGGGTGTCCCCCCCGCCATCCGACCCACGCCACTACCCCTTTCGTTGTTAGAAGCCACGGCCGCCGATACCGCCCCCCGCTTCTACCTGCCCGCCGACCGTGACTTTTTCACAGGCGAACCCGTGCCCTTCGACCCCTAAATTACCTCCGCCAAACCTCAAAGGTCTTGAAGACCTTTGAGGTTTTACTTCCCCCCATGCCCTCTCTCCTGCGCCCCGTAGCCATTTTTTCATGGGCAATCCTCTTCATCTCCGCCCTCTTTTTCAGCCGCACCGCCCAACTCAACAGCGGCTTTAACCTGTGGATGGGCTTTTTGCTGGCCAGCGCAGGTTGCCTGTGGGTGGCCATTTTGTGGCGGAATGGCTGGCATAGCCAAAGCACCCCGCTGGATGGCGGATTAGCGGCCGTTGTCATCGCCCTCACCCTCTCCGCCTTCTTCTCCCTCGACCCCTCCCGTAGTTGGCGCATGGCGTGGAACTGGACAGCCTGTATTCTCGCTTTTTACATGGCCGTCACCTTTTTCCGCACCATCCAAACCAATCACCAGCCTGTGATAGCCATCTATTTGGTTATCCTCGCCCTCATGTCTCTCATGGTCTACCAATCTCTCGGCCGATGGATGCTCGATTGGTACACAGCCTTTGGCTGGGAATTGGGCATCCCACGGCCGCCCCGCGCCGCCAACCACCTCAGCCCCAACATCTTGGCCGCCTTGCTCAATTTTGGTTTGTTGCTGGGCTGGGGTGTGTGGCAAAGCCACAAACGGCCGTGGTGGGGCTGGCTCCTCCTCCTCACTTTCCTACCGCTCCTCCTGCTCACAGGCTCCCGCAGTGGGTGGCTCGGCTTTTTCATCGGAAGCCTCGTTGTAGGAGTGGGGCATTGGTGGCACAACCACCAAGCGGCCATCACCACCAAAGATGTGGCACGGCTGGCAGGCGTGGTGGTGGGTGCAGGCTTGCTCTTGCTCCTGCTACTCATCCTCCTCCGCCCCGATACATTGCGCCTAGGCGAGGGCTTTTCCATTTTGTACAGGGGCGAATTTTGGGGAATTGCATGGAACATGTGGCGCGAACGGCCGTGGCTCGGCCGTGGACTCGATACATTTGGCTCATTCTTCTTATTGAACAACCCCAACACCCCCCCCGCTACCGTTTTCCGCGCCGCCCATAGCTGGTGGCTCAGTTTGCTGGGCGAAACGGGCTTGATGGGTCTCGGTTCAGCCATGGCCTGTTGGGCGTTGCTCGGCCGTTGGCTATGGGCGCACCGCCAGCCCCACCACTGGTCGCCCACGGCCGTCGCCCTCCTCGCCACCCTCGCCGCCTTCACCGTCCACGCCACCTTCGACACCCCCGAACCATTCATCTTTCTGATAGCCGCTATCTGGTTAGGGCTGTTCATCGCCACCTTAAACCCAACCCCAACCGCCACACCAATCTGGCGCACAGTCTGGCCTGTGGCCATCTGGGGTCTCTTGCTCATGGCAGGCGGCTGGGCCTATCCCGCCCTGCGCCACTACGAACAGGGCATCGCCTCGGCCGAAGCAGGTGATTGGCAAACAGCGGCCGAGCAATTCACGGCCGCCCAAAACCGCTTGCCCTACCTCGAAGCCAGCTTCCTGCTGGCCAGCGCTCTCACCCAAGGGCGATTGGCGGCCGAAGACCCCACCCACCTGCCCACCGCCATCACCACCTACGAACAACTACTGGCCTATGAACCCGGCTGGCCGAGCAATTACGCCAATCTAGCCGCTCTCCACTGGCAAGCAGGCGACCGCCAAACGGCTATCGCGCTCATGGAGCAGGCGCACACCCTCGCCCCCAAGGTGGAGGTGTATCTGCTCAATTTGGGTTTGTGGCACGAAGCAATGGGAGATGAGTTGGCCGCAACCACGCCTACCAACAATTAGCCGCCCTCCCCCACACATGGGCAACCCCCACTTTTTGGCAAGCTACCCCCAGCCGCCAATCAGCCGCCCCTACCCCCGCTCCAGACCCTGCATGGCAAGCACTCACCCAACAAGATTGGGCCACGGCCGAAGCGCAATACACTACCGACTTACAACAAAACCCTCGCAATGCCTCGGCCCACCTCGGCCTAGGCATTCGCCATTTGTTGATGGGCAACCACACGGCCGCCACCCAATCGCTTAACCGCGCCCAATTGCTTCGCCACGGCCACGCCATCTTCTGGCTACTCGCCCAAGAAGACCCCACGGCCGAATTTCTCGACTTTTTTCGCTACCACAGCACCTTTGGCCTTGGGCAAGGGGGCATCCTCGTCTACCCCGTCACTATTTTCAACCGCCCTTCCCTGCCCCACGATTTGCTCCCCCAATTGCAATGCCTTGCCTTGGATGAGTCAACCAGCCAGCATCTAGCTCTGTTAAGCACATGGTCGGCCGTGCAAAATCCCCTTCTCAGTACCTTACCCGCCCCCACCAGCCAAGGCTTAGTTCCTTGTGCTATATCGTCTTAGGCGATTTCCAAAATTTAACTGTCCTGAGGAACAACCACTTTTTAGACACGAATTGCACAAATGACACGAATTTTCTCCTAATCAATTCCGTGTTTGTTTTTAACCCAATCGGACAATTATTTTCCCGAACCCACCTTAAGAAAGTAGCAGGCGGGTTAGTCCCTTAATCATAAGCCCTTTGCTTGGCTTTAAATCCTTTGACATCACTTTGGCAAACAACCGTGACCGTTACCATACGGGGTCACTGTTCAGATTTAGTTTGTAGTGGCGGCTTTAGCCGTTTTTTCTAACTACAGAGCGCAGGTTTTTCTCGAGACCCTTTGCGTCTTTGCGCCTTTGCGCCTTGGCGTTAAATTCTTTTTTACCATTTTGACAACAAGTCTGAACAGTTACCATACGGGCGGGTTTTCCACTCTTCATTTGTATTTGGTATAGTAGAGAGATAGAGATAGCGGGAAACATGGCTATTCAGCCAACCAAGAGGCTCTATCTCTATCTCTACACTCTATCTTCTCCCCACCCTATTTCCTTGGAGGCGTTGTGGCAGAGCAAATTTATCAGTTGGTAATGCGAAAAGGGCCGAAGCCCGGCGAGGTTTTTAGCTTGGCCACGCCCACAGCCATTTTGGGGCGCGACCCCATGTGTGAGATAACCATCAACGATGCCGAGGTATCGCGCAACCATGCCAAACTCATCCATTCCGAGGCGGGCTACCTTGTGCAGGACATGGGGAGCACTAATGGCACGTTCATAGATGGCAAACGCCTGCGCGGCGAGCCTGTTCTGCTCACGCCGGGGCAAACGATTATCATTGGCACAAATGTGTTGCTGGTGTATGAAGCGACTGTGAACACGGGCGACCCGCTGGCGACGCTGGTTTCGGCTGGCGACCAAACGCTCAATGTCGGCCGTCCTGCTCCTTTCCCCAACCCCGAAGCCACTGTGTTGGGGGATGATTTTGCCGATGTAATGGGGGATGAGCCAGAGATTCGCTCGGCCTATATTCCTGCCCCAGCGGCGGCCGTTGAAGACATTCCCGCCCGCCCTGCCCCTGCCTATACCCCACCCCCCTCACCTCGCCCAGCCTACACACCCCCACCAGAGCCACTACACACCCCACCACCCTCCGCAGGGTCGGGATCATCTAACCAAATGTATTGGATCATTGGGATTTTGGCCGTGGTTTTGCTGCCTGTGTTGTTTCCTCTTGTTTGGTGGGTGTTTTCTCCTAATCGCAAGGTGATAGATTGGGGTGGATAAGTTGAGGTTTGACAACTTATTGAAGCGGAGGGCGCGGTCCGGTTGAAAAAGAAAAGTTGCCAATCTGGGTGCATAGCAATAATTAAGCGGTGCGAAGATTGGAGATAGCCGAAACCCCAGTTTGTAGCCCAAACTGGGGTTTTTTCGTGGAACAATTCGTGCCCACATGACATAAAATCTACCCCCATCCACGGCCGTGTGCTATACTTTTGCCTGCGGGGTACTACAACAAAACTCGGCTCGCCATGCTAAAATTTGCCAAATACGCACCCTACATGCCCGATATTGCCCCCGCACGGCCGCATATCACGGCCGAGGAGCGGGCGCGGGCGGCGGCCGTGCCCGCTGAAGCAGTCCCCTTTCACTGCAAGCCGTGGCTTGATGGGCAAAGCATCGGCTACACCATCTGCTATGGCTACCTCTCCCCCATCACCATTACCAGCCCCGCCCCCGACCAACTAGAGGTGCAAGGGGGCGAACAGGCAACCCGCGAGCGGCAAGGGAACCCCATCGCCCAAACATTTGCCCAAGGGCATTTTGGCTTGGGCAGTGGCTACACCCTCCAAACCCCGCCCGGCACTGTCTGCCTGATTGTGCCCGCCAACAACCCGCCGCCCCATTTGCAATTGGTCATGGGGTTGGTGGAGACGAGTTGGTATCCGAAGCCGCTCTTTTTGGTGTACCAACTGCCGCCCCAAGGGGTGGCCATTGCACTGGATTACAAGATGGAGTTGGCGCGGGTACTGGTCATTCCTCAGCCCCAAGTAGAACCTGCCGAACAACTCTCGGCCGAGGCGTTGCTGGCACTGGAAACGGCCGCGAACAGCTATTCGGCCGAAGAAAAACAAGCCAAAGCGTGGTTCGACAACCGTGGCCAACGCTTCACCCACCTCTACAAAACATGGTCGCAAAGGCATAAGAAGCCAGTCAGCTAGTCAGCTTGTCAGCGGGGACGGCTGAAGCCGCCACTACGAACATTCCGCAATCCAAAATCCAAAATCCGCAATCCCAAATCTCCATGTGTAAGCCTTTTGCCCACCTCCACTGCCACAGCGAATACTCCTTGCTGGATGGTTTAAGCCGTGTCAACGACTTGGTGAAGCGGGCGCAAGAGCTGAACCAGCCCGCCATCGCCCTAACCGACCACGGGGCGATGTATGGGGTGATGGCCTTCTACCGCGCCGCCAAAAGTGCGGGCATCAAGCCCATCGTCGGCATCGAAACCTATATTGCCAGCCGTAAAATGGGCGACCGCGACCCCGTGTTGGACAAAGAGCGGTTTCACCTGCTGTTGCTGGCCGAAAACCAAACGGGCTACGCCAATCTTCTCGAGTTGGCCACCCTTTCGCAACTGGAAGGGTATTACTACAAACCCCGCGTAGACCATGACACGCTGGCTCAATTTGGGGCGGGGCTGATTTCTTCGACGGGTTGTTTGGCGGCCAAAGTGCCGCAGGCGCTCATGCACGGCCGCACCGAACTTGCCCACCAACTGATGGGCGAATATCTGGAGATTTTTGGCAAAGAGCGGTTCTTCATCGAATTACAAGAACACAGCCTGCCCGAGTTGACGGCCGTCAACAAACAACTCATCGAAATGGCCCCCCGCTACGGCCTCGAGAACAACTTCCTCATCACCAACGACGTGCATTACACCCGCGCCGAGGATGCTGGCCCCCACCAAGTTTTGCTCTGCATCCAAACGGGATCCACCATCCAAAACCCCAAGCTCACCTTTTCCGATAAGGGGTACTACCTCAAGTCGTATGAGGAGATGTACAGCTTGTTCAGCGGCCTTGGCTACGCCGATGGGGTGATTAGCAACGGGTTGGCCAACAGCCTGCGCATCGTGGATATGTGCGATGTCAGCCTCGACTCGAAGGGGTATCACTTGCCCCTGTTTGATGTGCCCGAGGGGCACACGGCCGCCAGCTATACCCGCGAGCTATGCGAAGAGGGCATGATTTGGCGCTACGGAGCCGAGCGGGCACGGAGCGACGAGGGGTTGCGCCAGCGGCTGGAACACGAGTTGAACATCATCGGCAAAATGGGGTTCGAGACCTATTTCCTGATTGTGTGGGATTTGTGCGAATGGGCGGTGCGTTCGGATAGGTGGTGGGAGGCCAACGAAGACCCATTCCCCTACAACGATTACAGCGAGTGGAAAAAGAACGACATCTGGTGGAATGTGCGCGGTTCGGGCGCGGGGTCGGTGGTGGCCTACACACTGGGCATTACCAGCATTGACCCGCTGGCCAATGGGCTGATTTTCGAGCGGTTCCTGAACCCCGGCCGGGTTTCCATGCCCGATATTGACCTCGACTACCCCGACGATGTGCGCCATTGGATGGTGGCTTATGCCAAACGCCGCTATGGGAGCGACAAGGTGGCGCAGATTATCACCTATGGGACGATGGGGGCGCGGGCGGCCGTGCGCGATGCGGGGCGGGCGTTGGATGTGCCCTTGCCCGAGGTGAATCGGGTGGCGCAACTGATACCGGCCGTGCCCGGCAAGCCCATCAAAATTGCCAACTGCTTCGATAGCACCCACGAATTTTACTCCCGCGAACTAGAAGAACTGGCCAAGAGCGACACCAAAGTGCGGGAACTGCTCGACACCGCCCAAAGCCTTGAGGGCATCACCCGCCATGCTTCCAGCCATGCGGCTGGGGTCATTATTTCGGATGCGCCATTGCATCAGTATGTGCCGCTCAATCGGCCGACCAGCGGCGAGGAGGGGCTGGGTGGCATTGACAGGGTGACGCAGTGGCCGATGGAAATTGTGGAGTCTATCGGCTTGCTCAAAGTGGACTTTTTGGGGCTGAGTACGCTGACGGTGATGCACCGGGCGGCCAAACTGATTGCGGAGCGGTATGGGGTGGTCTATACGATGGACAACATCCCCTATGATGAGGGGCATGTGGGGCCAGACCCGAGTAAAGACCCACAGAAGTTGTTTGATGCATTAGCGAGAGGGGAGGTTGCTGGAATATTCCAAATAGAAGGTCCCCCCCCCCCCCCCCCCCCCCCCCCCCCCCCCCCCCCCCCCCCCCCCAGCCAAGGAATGAAAAGCTGATGATAGAGATGCGGCCGCGCCGCTTCGACCACATTGTGGCCGCCATCTCGCTTTATCGCCCCGGCCCGATGGACAACATCCCCGAATACATTCGGCGGATGCACGCCGAAATTTACGAGGGCAAAGACATTGTCCAGTACCACACGCCTGACCTAAAGCCGATTTTGGGGGACACCTACGGCATTTTGGTCTACCAAGAGCAAATCATCCGCATTGCTTCTGATTTGGCGGGCTATGAACCCGGCGAAGCGGACATGATTCGCAAAGCTGTTTCTAAGAAGAAGCGGGATTTGATTGATGAGCATCGCGTCCAGTTTACAAACGGGGCGATGGCGCGGGGGTATAGCCAAAAGGTTTGCGATGATATTTGGGGGGATATTGAGTTTTTTGCCCGTTACGGCTTCAACAAGAGTCATGCGGCCGACTACGCCAAAGTCACCTGCCAGACAGCCTTCCTGAAGGCGCACTACCCCGTCGAGTATCTGGCGGCCATGCTCAGTGTGGAGCGAGACAACAGCGACAAAGTGCGCTTTTACTTTGGCGAGGCCAAGAGTTTGGGTATCGAAATTCGGCCGCCCGACATCAACCACTGGGCTATAGATTTTGCGATTCAGGACGAGGGCAAGAAAGCGAGCATTCGCTTTGGGCTAGGAGCCATCCGCAATGTGGGCGAATCCGCCTTGGCCAACTTATTGGAGGAACGGCGGGAAAATGGGCCGTTTAAGAGCTTGCAAGAGTTGGCCGACCGGGTGGATTTGCGCCGGGTGGGTAAACGGCCGCTCGAGTTCATGATTAAAGCGCGGGTCTTCGACGCATGGGGTACGCCTCCGCAACTGTTGGAAGCATTGGATAGGTGGGTGGGGGAGAGCGGCCGTAGCCACGATGCCGCCGCCGCTGGCCAACTGACCCTTTTTGGCGGCTTGGGGTCGGCCGCCCCCATGAAAACAAACCTCCTCAAACCCATCCACGAATTGACCAAAGAACAACAGCCCGAACACAAAGCGGTTTTGGAGTGGGAAAAAGAGGCTTTGGGCGTGTACGTTTCCGAGCACCCGCTGGAACGCGCCCTGCAACCCGTTTATGCACGGGGCACATGGCGCACAATGGGCGAACTCGAGCCGGCCGTGGTTTCGGGGCGAGACGGCCGCATTGTGGGCATGTTGACCAGTTTGCGCACCCTGACCACCAAGAAGGGGGATGCGATGGCCTTTGGCATGATGGAAGACATGGACGGCAAAGTCGAAGTCGTTTTCTTCCCGCGCACATGGGCTTTGGTGCGCGAGGCTGTGCGGGTGGATGGTACGTTTATCATCTATGGCAAGTTCAAGGTCAAAGAGGATGACACAACCCTCTCGATTATGGCCGAGCGGGTGCAAACGGTGGAGGATTTTCTCAACCAAAATGGGCACACCAACCACACGGCCGTGGAAGAGGAGCGTTACGTGTATACCATTCCTGTTGTGCCCGATTGGGTGGTGAGTGGGGATGAGGAGGAGGAGGAAGAGGCAGGGGAGCAGGGGAGCAGGGGGGCAGGGGAGCAGAGGAGCGGAGGAGCGGAGGAGAAGGTGATGGTTCGTAGTAACGGCTTTAGCCGTCAGGAGGAGGTGCGGAACAGTGTGGCGAGTGTGGTTGTGGTGGAAGAAGGGGGGATGATGCCACCACCGCCGCCCAATTTTGAGGAGGAGGATGAGGCCATTGTGGCGGCCGTGCCAGCCCCCCGTTTGCCCAAGAGCGAGCCAGTGACCCGCATAACGGAGGAGCGACGGCCGTTAAACGGCCATAGCCGCCCCCGCCAGATTGTCATCGAACTGGATGAACGGCAAGATTGGCGGTCGGCGTGCCGCCAAGTGGTGCAAATTGCGGGGCAATTCGACGGCCGTGACCAGTTCACCCTGCGCTTCCGCACGGGCAATTTGCAAATTAACTTTACCCAGCACACCACCCTTTATTGCCCCGATTTGGTCCACCAGTTGCAACGGGTTTCGGCCGTGGCGGGGGTGCAGGTGGTGTAGGGGGAAGGGCGTTATTCGTTACCCGTTAGTGGTTATTTTAAGATAGAGTGTAGAGATAGAGAGCCTTTTAGGCGGCGGAACGACTACGTTGCCCTCTATCTCTATCTCCTGTCTCTATCTGAAGGTTACTGATGCCTCCACTCAGCACTCAGCACTCAGCACTCAGCACTTTCCGCTCATGGTGGCGCAAAATTTGGCCAGCGGGGCAAGCGGCCGTGCCCGAACGCCTCCTCGCCGCCTTGCCCGATATGGTCTTGCACATCGGGGGCGATGGCTTTCTGCACCATATGCATTCCCCGCATGGCTATTTAACCATGCTGGATGGTGAACGAGACATCGGCAAACACATTTCCCAACTGGGTTTGCCCGAAAGTTTGGCCCAAAATTTATGGCAACGGGTACGACAAGCCATCCAAACAGGGGAAGTGGTGCAATGGGAGTACGAGGTGCAGGTGGGGGAAATCTCGCGCCGCCGCGAAATTCGCTGTGTCGCGCTCAACCCCGAAGAAGCTGTCGTAGTCATTCGGGATGTGACGGAGCGGGAGCAAACCCTCCAAATTTTGCACCAACAATCGCAAGCGCAAAACATGCTGGCTCAAATTTCCTCCATGTTGCTCGATGCGCCCCCAGCCCAGTTTAAGGAGACGATGGCGCAAGCGTTGTTGGCGGTGGGCAAGCTGTATAACTTGGATTGCGCGGTCGTTTTTGAGGTGCAAGACGAGGGGGAAACGGCCGCTGTCACCCATATTTGGTCGGCCGAACCCGAGCGCACCCATGCAATGGCCAATAACCTCCTTTATTTGGCCAACATCCCCAACTCCCTGAGCCATTTGCAAGCCGTACCCCCGCAAGCCTATCACTGGCTTTGGCCCAATGAAGAACGCCTCTCCCAACTCCCACATCTCAAGCACGTTCCCTGTACCTCGGCTCTGATTGTGCCCATTGTGTACCGCAAAATTTTGGTGGGGATGCTCTTTCTCGGCCGTTGGCGGCCGCCTTTGGCTTGGAACCCCGATACTATCCAACAAATGCACTTCTTCACCGATATTTTTGTGGCGGGGCTGGCTCGCACCCGCACCGAGCAAACCCTGCGCGATTACGCCACCGAACTGGAAGACCATGTGGCGCAACGCACGGCCGAATTGCGCCAAACCAACGAAGAACTGCAACGCGCCCTCCGCGCCAAAGATGAGTTTCTCTCCACGATGAGCCACGAACTGCGCACCCCGCTCCACGCCGTTATTGGCCTTTCACAGGCCATGAAGGAGCAGATACGGGGGCCGCTCAACGAGCGGCAGTTGCACACTGTGGGCATCATCGAGCAAAGCGGCTATCGCCTGCTGAACCTCATCAACAACATTTGGATTTAGCCAAGCTGGAAACGGGCAAGTTGGCTCTGCGCTACCAAACATTTAACCTGCACCACTTCGGCGAAGGGTGTGTGGAAGCTGTGCGGCGGCAAGCGGCAAAGAAGCAGATAGAATTGCGCTATGTGTTAAACGACCACACGGCCGAGCTAACCAGCGATTTTCAGCGGCTCCAACAAATCATCCACCACCTGCTGACCAATGCGCTTAAATTTACCGAGGTGGGTGGCCAAGTGGAACTAGAAATTCGGTGTGAGACGGCCGTGTCCCAAGTTGTTTTTGTGGTGCGCGATACGGGGATTGGCATTGAGGCGGCCGATTTAGAGCGCATCTTCGAGCCGTTTGTGCAATTGGATAGCAGTTTGGCGCGTCAGCACGAAGGCACAGGGCTGGGGCTGGGGCTGGCGGCCAAAATGGCGCACTTGTTAGATGGGGAATTAACGGCCGCCAGCACCCCCAGTAAAGGAAGCACATTTACCCTCATCTTGCCGTGGAAATAGGGACGGGCAACTGGGGATTAGGGACTAGGGACACCAATCCCCACTCCCCAATCCAATGTCCTATACCATACGCGGCCAGAATCAACGAAAATGAGGAGCGTTGCCACGGAGGAACACAGTTTAGCGACTTCAAGTTAAAAGGGGTTATCAGTTAAGTTATTCGTTACGGGTTACTGGTTATTGCCACAATAACCAATAACAAATAACCAATAACTCCCCTCTTCGTGCCAATTTGCTAGGAATCCCATGCCTCATTCTAATACCATTCTCATTGTTGATGACAATCAAGCCAATCTTTTTACGATCGAAGAGCTACTAGCAACCGAAGGCTACACCCTTGTTTTAGTAGACAATGGCCCCGAAGCGCTCCAAAAAGCGCGAGAAATCGAGCCTGACCTCATTATTTTAGATGTGATGATGCCGGGGATGGATGGCTTTGCCGTCTGCACCCGTTTGCGTCAAACGCCCCATTTGGCCGAAGTGCCCGTGCTCATGCTCACCATTCTCTCCGAGCGGGAGTATTTGTTGCGTGGCCTGCAAGTGGGGGCAGATGATTTTATTACGAAGCCGTTCGACCCCTTGGAGCTACGCGCCCGCATCAAGAGCATTTTGCGCCTGAATCGCTACCGCCGTTTGGTCAACGAACGGCGCCGTTTCCGTTGGGTCATAGACCAATCGGATGATGGCTACTTGTTGCTGAACGACAAACACGAAATCACCTATGCCAATGCCCAAGGGCGGCTGTTGCTGGGCTTGCCCGATAACCCCGCCGAGTGGAATGAGCAGGAGTTTATGGCATGGGTACGGCCGCATTACCAACCCCAACCCGAAGAGATTTGGAACCAATGGCCCAAGCTCCCCTTGGGCGAACGGCTTTATCTGATTCGGTCGCAAACCACCGAATCGGCCGCGCTCTGGCTGGAAGTGACTGTTTTAGAGGATTTAACCAGCCCCAGCGGTGTGGATTATTTGCTCCAACTCAAAAATGTCACCGAGCAAGTGACTTCGGTGTATAGCCAATGGACACTTCAACGGGTGATTTCCCACAAAATGCGTACCCCGCTCATTGGCTTGTTTTCGGGGCTAGATTTATTGCAACACAATGTAGAAGGCTTTTCCACGGATGAAATTCGGGATTTGGCTCGCATCGGCTATGAGGGAGCGGTGACGCTCAAGAAAAATGTGGATGACATTGTGCGCTATATCGAGCTACCCCGCCAAACAATGCTCCAAAACCAGTTGCTCTGCTTGGCCGATTTGCCCGATTTGGTCCGCGAGGCGGCCGCTTTGCAGGAACTTCAGCAGATGCAAGTGAGTGTCCACATGGAATCCACAGGGGGAGAGCGCCTCTTGCGCTTGCCCGAATCAGGCGGCCGTCTCATTTTGCAAGAGCTACTGGCCAATGCCATTAACTTCCACCCCACCCATAAGCCCATGGTGGAAGTGCGCCTCACGGCCGATGCCGACTATGTCTACATGACCATGACCGACAACGGCCGTCATATTCCCGTGGAACAGTTGGGGCAAGTTTGGCGGCCGTATTACCAAGCCGAAAAAACATTCACAGGCCAACCCGCAGGCATGGGCTTGGGTTTACCGCTCATCGCCATTTTAGTCTGGCAAATGGGTGGCTCCTGCCACCTCTACAACCGCTCCGACACGCCGGGGGTCGTGGTGGAACTCCGCGTCCCTTTTTTTAGAAGCGACAGCGAGCAAGAGCAACAAGCCCATTGGCTCCCCACATGGCTCATGCCCATCGCCCAGCCCTTTGCGCTGGCAGGGGCGTAGGCAATGAGCAATGAGCAATGCAATGAGCAAAATAAGTTGGTGGGGGGAGCCAATAACCAATAACGAATAACCAGTAACAAATACCCGCCCTTACCCCATAAAATCGCGCACAAACCGCTCGGCGTATTCAGCCAGTAGCTCTTCAATGCGTTCATAGCTGGGCGAGCCAACAATTAGGCTGACAAATTTCTTGGAGCGCGGCCGATAATAAACCTCGGGGTCGGTGTAATCCACCGTATCCATGTATTCGATGCGTGACGGGCAGGCGATAAGACCTGCGTAATCTTCGCGCAAATCGGTGGGCAACTCGTAATCTTCCCCCCGCAAATCCGCCAACTCCATCCGCGCCGTCTCTTGCCAAATGGCCAGCCCTGTGGCCGCTTCAATGTGTCGCTCAATGTTGCCGCCTCCGACTCGTGCGGCCGTTTCCAGAAAATAAAACGTGCCATCTTCGGCGCGGATAAATTCGGTGTGGGTGGGGCCATAGGTGCGCCCCATCCCTTTCACCAACTGCTCATTTAGAGCGCGAAGGAGAATCGCCTCTTCGCTGTCGCGGGGGAGGGTGCGGGTGGAGAAGACACGGCCGCCTTGCAAAGTGGCCATGGGGGGTGCGCCATACTTGCTCACCAGAGAGAAAATCACTTCACCCGCCCATGTCAGCGCATCCACATGGTACACATCGCCGGGGATAAATTGCTCCAGCAGATAGTAAGATTTCTGGTCGCCCAATACGTCCAGAGTGCGCCATAACTCTTCGGCGTGGTAAAATTTCTGAATGCCCTCCGAACCCGCTAGGGTGCGTGGCTTAAACACCCACGGGGCGGGCACACTCCCCATAAAAGCACGTAGGTCGTCGTAGTTGAAGATGCCTGTGAAGGCGGGGACGTTTAGCCCTTTGTTTCTGGCACGAACGCGCATGGCCAATTTATCGCGAAAAAGGCGGGCATCCGAGTGACCCATGCCGGGCATCCGCAGGTGTTCGCGCAGGTCAGCGGCCGTTTCCACGTCGTAATCGTCCAAGGCGACAATGCGGTCTATGTGGCGGTCGCGCATTAGAAAGCTGACAGCATGGGTAATATCGGGCTGAATCCGCACGTCGGGCATGTCAAAGAATTCATCAATGGATTCGTGCGGCCAAGGTTCATCTTTGTGTTCGGCCGTGACCAGCACAATCACATGGCAACCTTGTCGTTTACACTCTTGTAAGAAAGGGACTGCCTTAAATTCGCTGGCTAATGCTAAAATGGTAAAGGGTCGTTCACGGGTCATCTCGTTCTCTCCTGTGGCAAAGTTTCGGTATTGTAGTGGGTGATGGGTCATTTGTCATTGGTCATTCGTTATCATTAACCGACTAAACACTCAGCACTCAGCACTTTTTACTCAGCACTTCTCCTATGGCATACAAAGAATTTCACTATCTCTGGGAATGGGAGATTGCGGCCACGCCTGAAGAGTTTTGGCCATATGCGGCCGATACCAATCGGTTCAATTTGGATGCAGGGCTAGACCCGCTCATCTCCAATAAGCGGCTTCAAAAGGGGTTCGGCCGCTTCCTCGCCTACAAACAATTCGGTCTTGTGACTGTCTCGTTTGAAGAAGAACCATTCCAATGGGTCTACCCCCAACACTTCGGGGTTGTGCGCCGCTATGTGCAGGGGCCGCTCAAAGAAATGACCGCCAAAGTACGGCTGGAGCGCACCCCTGAAAACAAAACCCTCCTAAGTTATGAGATATGGGTTACGCCCCGCAATCTCATTGGGTGGTTGTCCATCCCCATTCAAGTCAACATCATCAGTTGGCGCAACTTCGACCGCACCTTCCGGCTCTACGAGCAACTCATCCATGAGCAAAAGCCTCTTAACGAGCTACCCGCTTCGGTGCGGTTAGAGCCACAGGCCAGCGAGCGGCTCACGGCCGCCCGCGCCCAACTTATCGGCCAAGGGGTGGATGAGGCGTTGGTGGAACGGCTTATTCATTTGCTAACCGAGGCGGACGATTTTAGCGTGAACGCCATTCGGCCGTATGCCGTCGCCAAAGCGTGGCAAGCCCCGCGCCGCACCGTGTTGGAAATGTTTCTGCTGGCCACCCGCGTCGGCATTGTGGATTTTCAGTGGGAGTTGCTGTGCCCGCTGTGCCGGGGGTCAGGCAACAATGTGGCCGAGCATTTGGCCGATTTACACAGCAAAGTGCATTGCGAATCGTGTAACATTGATTTTACGGCCAACTTTGAGCGATCCGTGGAAATTACGTTTCGCCCCAGCCCCGCCATTCGCCATGTGGAAAAGTACCAATATTGCGTCGCTGGGCCAATGGTCACGCCACACATCATTGCCCAACAGGTGGTGGGGGCAGGGAAAGAGGTGGAATTGCCCTTGGGTCTGGAAATGGGTCGCTATCGCCTGCGCAGTTCGGGGCTGACAGGTGGCCAAGCGCTGATTGTAGCCGAGGCGGGGGGACGGCCGCGCCTGCCCCTTGCGGCCACGGCCGCAGGTTGGGACACGGACGAGAAGATGTTGACCACCCAAAGTGCGCTCGTGTTGCACAACGAGACGGCCGAAGAGCAAATTTTTATCTTGGAGCGCATGGCGTGGAGCGATGATGCGGTGACAGCGGCCGAAGTAACCACCATGCAAAAGTTCCGCGATTTGTTCGCCAGCGAAGCCATCCGCCGAGGCGAGCAATTTGCGGTGGGCAGTGTTACCATCCTGTTTACCGATTTGATAGACTCGACGCGCATGTACAACGAAATTGGGGATGCGCCCGCCTTTGGGTTGGTGTTGAGCCATTTTGATGTGTTGCGCCAGATGGTAGACGAGGAGGAGGGGGCGATAATCAAGACGATTGGCGATGCGATTATGGCCGTGTTCCGCCGCCCTGTATCCGCTTTGCGAGCCATTACGCGGGCGCAAGAAGCGTTGCGTGTTGCCCCGCAGGGACAACGGCCGCTCAAACTCAAGGCGGGCATCCACTCTGGCCCCTGCATTGCCGTCACCTTAAATGAGCGGCTGGATTATTTTGGCTCGGCCGTGAACCAAGCGGCACGGCTGGAAGGGTTTGCGGGCGGCGACAGCGTCGTCATCACCGAACAAGTGCGCTACGACCCCGAGGTAGCCGCCTTCCTCGCCACCATGCCCGAATACCGCGCCGAACCCTTCACCGCCCACCTCAAGGGGTTTGACCAGAGCGATTTTGATTTGTGGCGCGTCAAGCGGGGGGGGTAGATGGGGATGGAGGAGCAGGGGAGCAGGGGAGCAGGGGAGAAACTTACCCACTAACCACTGAACACTGAATACTAACCACTAGCCACTAGCCACTAACCACTCATGCTAGAAATAAATCACCTTCGCAAACTTTTTCCAGCCTCAGCAGGCACTATTTGGCGGCGCGAGGAGAAATTTGTCCATGCTGTAGACGATGTGAGCTTGACGCTGGGGGCGGGGGAGATTGTGGCTTTGGTGGGAGAAAGTGGCTGTGGCAAATCCACGTTGGCCCTGACTCTGATGGGACTGGAAAAGCCGACGGCGGGCGAAATTTTGCTCAACGGCCGTGACATTACCCACCTGCATGGCGCGGAACTCAAAGCAGTGCGCCGCCAGATGCAGATGATTTTCCAAGACCCCTACGAATCGCTCAACCCCACCATGACCATTCGCCAAATTGTGGGCGAACCATTGCAGGTGCATGGGCTGGCTCAAGATGCGACGGAGCGGGAGCAACGGATTATCCGCGCCCTTGGCGATGCGGGGCTGAAACCCCCGGCAAATTTCCTCGGCCGCTACCCCCACGAGCTTTCAGGAGGCCAGCGGCAACGGGTGGTGATTGCCAGTGCCTTGGTGCTAGAGCCAGCCATTTTGCTGGCCGATGAACCCGTCTCCATGCTCGATGTGAGCATTCGGGCCGAAATTCTGAATTTGCTGGCCGAATTGCGCCAGACACGCCACATAGCCGTGCTGTTTATTACCCATGATTTAAGCACGATTGCTTATTTTGCCGATAGGATTGCGGTGATGTATTTGGGGCGCATTGTGGAACTCGGCCGCACGGCCGAGCTGTTGCAAAACCCGCAACACCCCTACACCCGCGCTCTCCTCTCGGTGATGCCTGTGCCCAACCCGCGCCAAAAGCGGGCGCGGATGATTCTGCAAGGGGAAACGCCCAACCCGATTGATCTGCCAACGGGATGCCGCTTTCACCCCCGTTGCCCAGTGGCCATAACGGCCTGTGCCACGGCCGACCCCGCCCAGCACGCGCTTTCGCCCAGCCACTGGGCGGCGTGCCATTTGGTGGCCAGTGCCGAACTTGCCCCCCAACTTTAATGTAGGTGGCATGATTCACACCATCTTTAGCATTTCGGACGGGGGACTGGGGACAAGGGACTGGAGGTCACAAGCGTCCCAACTCCCCTACCCCTAGTCAAAATTTGTAAAAATGCTCTTGCCAGAGTCCTAAACCATACCCCGTAGCCTCTTTTTTTCAATGCGTCGCCTTCCCCCTTTCCTGCTCCTCCTCTTGCTCATGGCCTGCCAACGCACGGCCGCATCCCTCCCCAGCCCCACCCCGCCCCCCCTTGTGCGCCAAACCCCCGGCGCGGCCAGTTACGCCGCGCTGGAAAGCCTGCACACGGCCGAAGCCCCCCCCCGCGACCTCATCGCCCTGACCGAGCAATTTAAGTTGGGCGGTGCGCCCATCCGCCCCCACAGCCGTGCCCACCGCCGCTGGCGCAGGCCACACGGCCGATTTTTGGGTGAAAATGGGCGACGACGACCGCAACGAGCCAATCACGGCCGAACTGCGCTATCAATCGGCCCAACTGGAGCTATGGGTGGCCACGGCCGCCGAAATAGACGAGGGTGAACTGGCCACGGCCGCCCAAACGCTCGAGCAAGAGATATTGCCCACCACCACCCGCCTCTTCGGCCAGCCCGACCGCCTGCCCGTTAGCATCTTGCACGTGCCCACCCTTGGCGGGGGGACGATTGGCTACTTTTCGGCCGCTGATGGCTACCCCACGGCCGTCAATCCCTTCTCCAACCAGCGCAACCTGCTCTACATTGCCCTCGAATATGCCCCGCTAGACACGGTGGATTACTACGCCGTCGTCGCCCACGAACTGCAACACATGGTTCACGAGGCGCACGACAGCAACGAAGAGACATGGCTCAACGAGGGCTTGTCCGAACTGGCCGCCCATCTGAATGGCTACCCAGCCGACAACCACACGGCCGCTTTTCTCGCCGCGCCTGATAATTCGCTGACCCATTTCAACTATGAAAGCGGCGATTACGGGGCGGCCTATCTGTTTGTGCGCTATTTGTACGAGCAATTTGGCGCGGAATTTATCCGCGACTTGGTCGCCGAACAGGCCAACGGGGCCAAAGGGATTACAGCCGTGCTTCCCCCCACCAGCCCCAGCTTTGATGAGTTGGTGGCGGGCTGGCAGTTGGCCAATGCGCTGGCCATTCCCGCCACGGCCGACCACACCAGCCCCGCCATCCCCGTGTACGCGCCGGGCGAGATGTCGCCTGTGGCGGCGACGGCCGTGGCCGCTGGCCAAAACGGCCGCACCGCCGTCCACCAATATGCGGCCGATTACTACCACCTGACCAGCGAATCCCCCCTGACCCTGATTTTTACGGGCACGTTGCAAACCCCGCTTTTGCCCACCACCCCCGCCAACGGCGACACCTTCTGGACGACTTTGCCCGCCGATTCATCGGCCAGCCACCTGACCCGCGCTTTTGATTTGACGGCCGTGGACACCCCCACGGCCACGCTCCACTTTCGCACATGGTACGACATCGAACTGGGCTGGGATTACGGCTATCTGGCGGTCTCGGCCGATGGCGGCACGAGTTGGGCGACCTTGGCCACGCTGGCCACCAGCACGGCCAACCCGCAAGGCAACAATCTGGGGGCGGGCTACACGGGCACGAGCGGGAGCCGCGAGCCAGCCGCATGGGTGGAGCAAGCGGCCGACCTCACCCCTTATCTTGGCCAAGCCATCTTGGTGCGCTTCCTCTACGTCACCGACGATGCCCAGTTGGGCGCGGGCTGGGCGCTGGACGATTTCCGCCTGCCCGCGCTGGGCTGGGCGGATGATACCGAGACGGGCGGTGGCGATGATGGCTGGACGGCCGTGGGGTTTGTGCGCCACAGCAACCATTTGCCCCAAACGTTTGTCGCCCAAATCCTTTATTTGCATGGGGATGGCTCGCTCACGGCCGAAAATTTGCCGCTGGACGGGGAAAACAGCGGCCGTTGGCTACTGCCCCTCTCGGCCGCTACCCCCTCAGCGATTGTCATTTTCTCGGCTACCACCCCGTTCACGGCCGTGCCCGCCACCTATGAGTGGGCCATTCAGCAGGAGTAACCCCATTCGTTATAGGTTAAGACCATTCCCAAAATTTAACTACGGGAAGGTTTTAACAGGACATCTTCTTTTCTTTTTGCCTTTCATAATTTAAAAGGGCAAAGATGGTGCTTTTCACCTGATTTTGCCTAAGACTTATAAATGGAGTAACCCATGTCCATTGCCCTCGTCACCTTACTTGTCCGCGATTACGATGAAGCGATTGCCTTTTTTACGCAAGCGTTGCGCTTTGCGCTGGTGGAAGATACGCCCTTGGGAGATGGCAAACGATGGGTGGTGGTGGCTCCCGCACAGGGGGGTGGGACTTCGCTGTTGCTGGCGCAAGCGGCCGATGCCGAGCAAGAGGCGGCCGTGGGGCGGCAGGCGGGCGGCCGAGTCTTTCTCTTTCTGCACACGGCCGATTTCGCGGCCGACTACGCCCACATGGTCGCCCACGGGGTGCAATTCTTGGAACAGCCCCGCCACGAACCTTACGGCACGGTGGCCGTTTTTGCCGATTTATACGGCAACAAATGGGATCTGCTCCAGCCCAAGTAGCTTGTTCCAATAGCCCCAAACAACAAAACGGCCGTGTCCTTAATTTGCCAAGACACGGCCGTTCACCTCTCCCCCCCACATTTGGCTTTTCAAGCCCCTACAAACAGCCCTACTCCCCCACCACCCCGTATTAAACGCCTGATTCTGCGGCTCCGCCTTCCGCACCTGCCGCCGCTCCTTGTGGCTCGCCTTCACCACCAACGCCTCCTCGGGCAGTTGCCCATCCCGCATGAGGCGCAGGAGTTGGTACGGCCGTGGCTCGGCCGTGCTTTTATCCACATTGTTCACCAGCAAATCGCGGAAGAGGCGCAGGTATTCTTCGGCCGTTTGGTCAGGGCTAAAGGCACGGCCGATAACCGCCCCATCCTTCACATAGGCCGCCTTGTTGCCCAGCACCCGCACCACCGCCTCCGCCAGTGCCTCGTGGTCGCCAATGGGGGTCACTTCCCCCATGCCCGTCATGGTGACGGGCTGGCGCACCCCCGGCAGGTTGCTGGCCACGACAGGCACACCGTTTTGCATCGCCTCAATTTGCACCAGCCCAAAGCTCTCCGTGCTGTTCAGGCTGGAAATGACGAGGCAATCCAAATTTTTGTAAAAAGCTGTTAGCTCGGCCCCGTGCAACGTGCCCAGCAAGCGATAACTGGCCTTGTATTGCTCAAACAGCGGAGCGAGCCGCGCCGCATACGCCTCTTCGCCCAACACTTTTTGGGTTGGCCCGGCGTGCAAGACGAGGGCATTGGGGAACGCCTCCAAGATGCGGGGCAGGGCGTTGAGAAGCACCTCCACCCCCTTTTCGGTGGCCAGCCGGGCGGAGATGCCGATAATCGGCCGTTCCCCCAACTGGTGCTGGAGCCGAAACGAGTTGGCTTGCGCCTCGGAGCAGGGTTCTAGCTCCACAGGCGGGGGGATGATGTGCAGTTTGCGGCCCATGTATTGGCGCAGGAAGGGTGTGTTTTCCCCATAATCCCGCGTATAAGTCACAATGGCATTGGCCAGGGTTCCTGCGGTTTGGTTCATCGTGCTAACCACCTTGTCCACGGCACGGTTAAACGCCCCTTGCGGCAGTTGCAAATCGCAGTGGTAGGTGATGACGACGGGCTTGCCAAAGAAACGGCCGCGCAAAGCCAACCCCGGCGCATCAAACTGGGGCAAATGCAGGTGGATAATATCCGCCTGCCGCGCAAATTTGGTCGCCCAATGGCCAAAGGTGGGCATCAGCACCCCTTTGCTCACCCGTGCCGCCACGGTAACGCGCTGGATGTTCACCCCCCCGTTGCGCTCTTGCAGGGGCAGTTTGCGGTCGTATTGGGAGGTCAGCACGGTCACTTCGTGCCCTTGGCGCACAAGGGCTTGGCTGAGCCGCTCGACATAAATGGTTAGCCCGCTCACGTGAGGGCGATAATAGGTGAGTACTTGGAGAATCTTCATGATGAGGGATTGTGGATTGTTAATTGGGGAATTGATTCATACTGCGAATTAGCGCAATGTCAATTCTTGGGGGCAAGATGAGGTTGCACCTCCAGCACCACCTCATGCTCATAATCGGGCAGGCGCGGAATCCCCATCGTTAACTTGCACACCCAGCGAATCTCATTGCGCGGCGCCTTAAAACTGTGCATCCCATCGCGGGGAATGGTCAGGCCATAGCCAATCTGGAGCATTTGCCCCTCGTAATACGCTTGGCCGGGCCACACCTGCTCATCCACCACCGCATCATACGTCACCGTGCGCGTTTTAGTCCCCTGCTTATACGTTGCAATCTCGCGCAAGATAAGTTGCAAGTGCACATTTTCCAATTCCATGGCGCGGGGGAAGGTGTGTTGCAAGCTAAATTGGAATGTGCCCCCCACGGGCAAACTGGTGGTTGAATAGTTGATTTCGGGCTTGCCCAGCAAAGCGTAGCTGTAGAGGGTGAGGAGGCCACGGCCGACCATATACGCCCCCGAACCGCCAAAAAACAGCAAAAACAGCAGTGCCCCCAGAAGGCTCTCTTCCCCTGACCAAAAAACCCACCCCACCCCCACCCCAACAGCCAAAAAGAGACCACCTAAGAGAATGAGTAGCCAAGCACTCACGGCCGATGTTTGGAAAGTTTTGCTCATAATGGGTTACTCGTTACGGGTTACTGGTTATTCGTTATTCGTTATTCGTTATTGGTTCACAGTAATAAATAACGAATAACCAGTTTAACAACCAATTGCCCAATCTCCCAATCCGCTTTGCCTACTCTTCATATAAGAAGTCGTTGCTGTAGGCGGCCGATAAATCGGCCAGCGGGGCTTAACTGCCCCATCTCCACCAGCACCGCTTGGGTTTGTACCCACGATTCAGCGGCCGTGTGCCCCAGTTGCGGCGCAGTCCACAGCGGCAGGGACGCATCCAACACCCCGCGACGGCCGTCGTCTAACCCCTCCACATACTTTTTCGTAATCTCGTAGGCTTCGTCGGGGTCAGCCAGCGTGTCTTGCAAACCACGGGTAAAAGCGGCCACAAACGCCCGCACGCGCTCGGGGTTCTCGGCCGCGTACTGCTCATTGGTGATGATGCCCGAAGCGACCATATCCACATAATCGGCCACTTGGATGAGGTTGATTTCCTCTCCCATAGCCGCCAGTTGCACAGGTTCGTTGTTGACGTAAACCATCACCGCTTCCACCCTGTCGGTCA
This sequence comes from Candidatus Hadersleviella danica, assembly GCA_016711405.1. Taxonomy (GTDB): domain Bacteria; phylum Chloroflexota; class Anaerolineae; order Promineifilales; family Promineifilaceae; genus Hadersleviella; species Hadersleviella danica. The sequence goes on from JADJSZ010000005.1 coordinate 144,217, forward strand.
GCAACACTTCCACTTGGTTAAAGCCCACTTCCTCGAGGGTAATCTGGTCGGCCGTGAGTCCGGCCGCGCTCAACAACCCTTCATAGGCCACATAAGTTGCCCCGAACAGGCCGGGGATGCCCACCACACGGCCGACCATGTCCGCTGGGGTGCGAATCTCGGCCGAGGCTTTGCTGGCCACCCCAATGGGGAACTTCTGGAACCACTCCATCACATAAACCACAGGCACGTTTTGCGCCCGCGCCAGCAACAACACATCGCCACTGACAAGGGCAAAGGGCACTTCGCCCGCCCCCACCAAGGCCACGCCGTCTGTCTCAAAACTGTAATCAAACTCAATCTCAAAACCTGCTTCGGCAAAATACCCCTTTTCGATGGCCACATAAAAGGGCGCGTATTGGGGGTCAGCAATATAACCCATTGGCAAGCGGATACGGGTCAGCTCGGCCGCAGGCTCGGCTTGGCCGCCACAAGCGGCCAGCAACAAAAACAGCATCAGATAGGTAAACTTTTTCATCGAAACTCCTTAATTGTGAATTGTGAATGGTTAATTGTGAATGGGGATTGCAGATTGCGGAATGCGGAATGGGGATTGCGGAACGGAATACGATTCATAAACCACTCAGCACTTAGCACTCAGCACTCAAAACTTCCCCTGCTGGCGGAGGAGGCGGCGTTCGGCCGTGCTGACCAGTGCATAGAGCGACAACGCAATAGCGGCCAAGGTCAGCATGACCACAAACACCGCATCCGTCTTAAACTGGTAGCGGGCGGTGAGCAACAAAAAGCCCAGCCCCTGACTGCGCGGTTGGACAAACTCCCCCACCAACGCCCCAATCACCGACAGCGTCGCGCCCATTTTTAGCCCCGCCAACAAAATGGGCAACGAAGCGGGAACCTCCAAATAGGTGAAAATCTGCCAGCGCGTGGCCCGAAACGAACGCATCACCTCATACAGTTCAATGGGCACGGAGCGCAACCCCGCAATGACATTGATGAGAATGGGGAAGAAAACGACGATGATGGCGACCACCACCCGGCTCCAATAGGTGGAGGAAATCCAAATGGTTAGCAGGGGGGCAATGGCAATGACGGGGATGGCTTGGGAGGCTATCAGGTAGGGGGAGAGGAGCTTATCGGCGAGGGGGGATTTGGCCAGCAGGTAGCCCAGTGGGGTGGCAATGGCCGTGCCGAGCAACAGTCCGGGGATGACTTCGCTGATGGTGTGGTAGGCGTGGCGGGGCAAACGGCCGTCGGCCGTCAGCAGAACAAACTGCCGCGCCACATCGCCCGGCCCCGGCAAAATAAACTTGTCGTAGCCACCCAGCCAGACAAGCAATTGCCATGCGCAAACAAAAGCCACGGCCGAGCCAACGGCCGACAGCGCACTGATAGGGGTTTTATGAATGGGTGATTGCATGTGCGTTCCTTCGTTTGGCGCACAAGCAGGGCAAAGAGGTAGAGATGGGAGATAGAGATAGAGGAGAACTCGGTTGTTCAGCCTACTAAGGCTTCCTCTATCTCTATCTCTACACTCTATCTGCGGGCACGGCCGAATAACCATTGCTTGTCCACGGCCGTTTTGAGAATAGGCGGCATGAACAAACAACGGCAAAAAGCCGAAGCCTCAGCGATATGGTGATGATCCTGTTCGGGATACGGCCGTGAATAGTGGTTAGTGGCGAGTAGCTAGTGGTTAGTAAACATTACTAACCACTAATCACTCGCCACCAACCACTGCATGACAGCCACCAACACCACAACTTACCTTCTTTCATCCAGACTTTAACTGTCGGCTCTGGAATTGCACCAGATCCACCCTCGCTCTGGGCAGAGCTTTAGGGTCGCGGGCTTGCTGTCGCATCACCGCCGGTCGGGAATTTCGCCTTGCCCTGAAGATAAACTTTGTGCGTGGTTTTATGGTCAAAATAAACCAATTAGAAAGACAATTGTACCATTAGTGGTTGCAGGTTACAGGGGTACGCAACTTTTAACTTATAACTTGCACCCAAACAAAGCCTAACTGCTAACTAGCTCCATCATCAGCTTAAGCACGGCCGTGTCTGGCTGGGTCATGGTCAAATTCAGGGTGGTGATGGGCGCTTTGCGCCACAGCTCAAACCGCTCGCGGATACGCGCTTCGGGGCCACACAGCGCAATCATATCCACTAACTCATCGGGAACCATGCCCACCGCCTCCCACTTGTTGCCAGACAAATAAGCCGCTTGGATGGCATCGGCCGCCTCCTGAAAACCATAGCGGCAAGCCAAGGTATAGTAGAAGTTCTTGCTCTTCGCGCCCATGCCCCCCACATACAGCGCCACAAACGGCTTGACTTGGTTCAGGCAAGCACTGACATCATCGCCCAACACCACAGTCACGGGCGCGGCAATGTCGAAGTTGTGGTAGCCCTTGTGGGGGCCAGCGGCCGCAAAACCCGCTTCTACATCTTCGCGGAAGGCGGTATCGTACTTTTCGGGGGCAAAGAAGATGGGCAACCAGCCATCCGCTATTTCGGCCGCCAGTTGCACATTTTTGGGGCCAATGGCGGCAATGTAGATGGGCAAATCGGGGCGGCCGTGCAAAATGCTCTTCAGCGGCTTGCCCAACCCCGACGCGCCTTCACCTTTGTAGGGGATTTGGTAATACTCGCCCTCTATCTCCATGGGCTTTTCCCGCGCCAAAATTTGGCGCACAATGCCCACATATTCCCGCGTAAAACTAAGCACGCGCTTGGGGTAGGGCTGGCCGTGCCACCCCTCAATGACTTGTGGCCCCGAAAGGCCCAGCCCGAGCTTAAAACGGCCGCCCGAAAGCTGGTCGAGCGTGATGGCGGTCATGGTTGTGTTGGCGGGGGTGCGTCCCTGCATCTGCATGATGGCCGTGCCCAAGTGGATGTTCTTGGTTTGCGCCGCCAACCATGCCAGCGGGGTCACTGCGTCCGAGCCATACGCCTCGGCCGTCCAAATGATATGCACGCCCATCTCATCGGCCGTCTGCACAAAATCAACTGGTATTTCCAGCTTGGCTCCCGAATAACCGAGCAAAATTCCTAAACGCATCTGGTTGCTCCAAAGGTAGTAGTGGGCTGTGGGGTAGAACAGCCGTGAAGATAACTTGATGGCACGATTATAGGCCAAAAAGGGGGAGGGGGTTGTTATTCGTTATTGGTTATTGGTTATTGGTTCATTGACATACCCCACACTGCGGAGCAGGAGCGGCACGAGGGAATCTATAATGCGTTGGGGTTCGGGTTCGCCCGTGTACACCCAGCGGATGACGAGGGCGTAAATCGCGCCCATCCATGCGTGGGCGGTGACTTCGCTGTCCACGGCCGTAATATCCCCAATCGCCACCGCCTCTTGCAAATAACCGTCAATCAGCCGCGCAAAACGGTCGTTGACTTCGTTGCGCTTTTGTTCAAACGGCTGGCCCAGCCCCGTGGCCTGCACCAGCAAAATCTTGGCGGGGCGGCGGTATTTGCCAAAGGTTTGCAAGCAGGTCTCGAGGGCGACTTGCACCCGCCCCATGCCGGGGGGCAGGGGTTCGATAGCGGCCGTGACTCGCCGCTCCAACAAATCGGCAAATTGATCCACCAGCGAGAGGAAGAGCCGCTCTTTGTTGGGGAAATGAAAGTAAATCGAGCCTTTGGATGTTTCGGATTCGGCCGCGATTTCGTCCAGCTTGGTGTCGTGGTAGCCCTTGTTGGAAAAGATGTTCAAGGCGGATTCGAGAATGCGTTCGCGTGTACTTGTCATGGGAATTGTGAATTGTGAATGGGTAATTGTGAATGGTGAATGAATCACACTGACTGGTCAGTCGGATTTTAGAGCAAAAAAGGCAGTGGAGCCAATGGAGACCTCCAAGGTTTTGGAAACCTTGGAGGTCTTTTTGCCCATTGCTCATTGCTCTGCACGCGCTTTGATGACGCGCAGGATGTAGTTTTGCAAATCAGCCATGATGAAGTCTGTCCAGACCATGCCGTACTCGTTGAAGCGGGTTTGCAAAACGTGCTCACTGCTGAGATAGAGGATAACCGAGCCATCCGCGAGGGGTTCGATGACATATTGACCCTGCAACACGTTAAATTGCTCGCTACCAATCATATTTAGCGGAGCGGGGAGTAAGGGCTGGGATTGCGCCTCGATGGTGAAGGCGATGAGTTCGTTGGGTTGCCATGCCGTAATCGTCTCGGCAAAGACCAGCCCATCCTCAAAACGAGCATCCCGCTGTGCCCCCACCCCTTCGCCAATCAGTTCGGCCGAAACGGGGCGCGGCAAACCGATGGCGTGGAAGAAGTTCCACTCATGCTCCGCCTCGGTGATGAGGGGCACGCTGGCAATCTGCGCCCACACTTCCTCGGCCGTGGCTTCAATGTGAATTTGGGTGTAGGTGGTGACGGCCAGCGGCCGTGTCTCAATCTGCAACTCGAGGGGCGCGGCCGTGTAGGGGGCGATGAGAAAAATCAGCACGGCCGACTTCGACCACTTCATGCTCCAGACGACAATCCCCCCCACACTCGAGATAAACAAAAAGGCAGGCAAGGCCAAAATCACACACACCATAAACTCAAGTTGAAACAAGAGCAGGACGACCATAAAGGCGGTGCAAGAGAGCCACGGCATGAAAATGGCATACCAAACGCTCGGTTTTTCGGTGCTGGGGGAAAAAGAGATAGTTAGGGCACCTAAGGCGAGGGGGACTAAAAAGAGGAAGCTACAGGTGAGAATGGCGGCCACATCCCCCTGCCACAGCCATTCGCCAAAAGCGTAATGCGCCACAAGGCCATAGGCAACGGCCAGTCCAATCCCTAGCAGGGTGGGGAACAACGGCCGTACAAAAGCGTGCCAAAAAGAGTGTTGAGTGGTCATAAATCACATCCTGTTGGAGTATCTCTCGGTGAATTCACGAGGTGGGTTAACTTTCACAACTTTCAATAAATTCTGAAAGTTGTGAACAGTATAGCAGGATGTGCCACGCAGGTCTAGCGAACCTTTCGCTTTCAGCCCTCATTGCAGCAATGCTCCCGCCCACCTAACTTTCAACCACTAACCCTCTTCCCCTCCCTGCCACCACCTCGGCCGTGTATCGTGCAAAATCGTCTGCGCCGCATTGCGGCCCGATGCCCCCATAATGCCCCCACCGGGATGGGTACTCGCCCCCGTCAGATACAGCCCCTCGATGGGTGTGCGGTAATCGCTCATGCCGATGATGGGACGGAGCATAAACATCTGGTCAATAGACATCTCGAGGTGCATGACATTGCCCCGCAACAGCCCCAACTCCCGCTCCAAATAGAGCGGCGTTTCGATGAGTTTGTCTATCACGGCCGACTTCACATTCGGCGCGTACTGGCTCATCACGTCCAGCATCCGCCCCGCCTCCCGCTCCTGTATCTCATCCCAATCCTCCCTATCGGCCAACTCATAGGGGTAGTATTGCCCCCACACAAAGAGGGTGTGCTTGCCCGGCGGAGCCAGTGTTGGGTCGGCCGCCGAAAAGGTCATGCCAATCAGCGCGGGGTCGGCCGACGGCCGTTTGGTCAAATAATCCCCATACGCCGCATCCAAATAGTCCAGCGTGGGGCAAATAAATTGCAGGGCGATATGCTCTTCCCCTATTGCGCCGCGTGGGGTAGAGGTGGCCGTGTAATCGGGCAATTCGTCCATCGCACAGCGCAAAATCATGCCAAAGCCATTGCCAATGCGGCTGTTTTGCACCATGCGCGTCGTCTGTTCGGGGAAGTGCCCTGCCACCATTTTGAGCGTGGTGTGGATGTGCGCCCCCGAGATGACCAGCGGGGCGGTGAAGGTTTCGGCCGTGCCTGTCTCGCTGTGGGTGATTTGCACCCCAGCGGCACGGCCGTTGAGCACCAAAATCTTCTGGGCGGGGGCGTTGGTCAAAATGGTTCCCCCGTGCGCCTCAATCATCCGCGCCAGTGCTTGGGTGAGCCGGCCCGAGCCGCCACGCGGCCGTTTCATGCCGCTGACATGGTACATGGGGTGCCACAGGGCGAACGGAGCCGAGAGTGGTTCGGTGGGGGGCGGCCCCGATTGGGCGGCCATCCAGCCAATCAGGGCGGGCAACTCCTCCCCCGCAAACGATTGGCGCAGAAGCTGGCCGTAGCCACGAAAAATGTCGGTCAGCCGTTCCCAGTTTCGGCCGCCCAACCCGCTCTTGTAGATGAGGTTTTTGCCGACGTTCCACGGGGTGGGGGGCTGGCAAAAGGTCTCCACGGTCGCTTCGGCCAACGGCCGCCACAGCTCGATAAAGCGACGATACGCCTCCGCCTCTTGCTCGCTCACATTTTGGGCGATATTCTCACAGGTGCGGTCTAAATCTTTATAGAGGGTGATGGCACGGCCGTCGGGGAACGGCGCGAAGAAGAGCGGGTCTAAATCGAGGTACTCCAAACCGTACTCGGCCAGCCGCAAATCTTGCACGATGGGGGTGTGGTGGATGAGGATGTGCGCCGAGCCGCCGAGGTCGAACTTGAACCCCGGCACAATCTCCTCGGTCACGACAGCGCCACCAACCCTGTGCCGCCGCTCCACGACCAGCACTTTTTTGCCCGCCTGTGCCAGATACCCCGCACAAATCAGTCCATTGTGGCCCGCCCCAATGATAATCGCATCGTAGTCGCTCATAGGTTTTTTTCGTAGGGGCAACCCTTGTGGTTGCCCTCAGTCTCCGCCTTCCTCTGTTGCTTTCCGGCATCCTGCCCCTGCCTGCATTGTCCATGACCAACGACCAATTACCAAAGTCCAATTACCAATTACCAACATGGCTAGAAGTTTTGGCGGTCACGGCCGTTCTCACCCTCGCGGCCGTATTCCGCATGGGCTGGCCGGGGCTGGCCGAGTTCAAGGCGGACGAGGCGCGGCTGTTGGCTTTGGCGTGGGAGATGGCCGACGGCCGTGCCTTTCCTCTGCGCGGCATCAGCAGTTCGGTGGGCATTTCCAACTTTCCCACCAGTGTATGGCTCTATGCCATGCCGTTGGTGGTGTGGGGGCATGTGTATGCGGCCGTATTGTGGACAGGTCTGCTCAACACGGCCGCTGTCGGCCTGACCTATTGGCTGGTGCGCCGTTACTGGGGCTGGCAAGCCGCCTTGGTGGCCGCGTTCATGCTGGCCGTCAGCCCGTGGGCTATCATGCATAGCCGCAAAATCTGGGCGCAAAACTTGCTGTTACCCTTTGTACTGGGCTGGGGCATCTGTGCGGGGCTGGCCTTGGTCGAGCAACGCCAACGCTGGCTCATCCCGATGTTGGTTTGTGCGGCCGTGGCGGTGCAAATCCATTTGGCGGCCGTTTCCATTTTGCTGGCCACGGCCGTTCTTCTCCTCATTTTTCGCCAGCGGGTGGCGTGGCGGTGGGTGGGATGGGGTCTGGGCACGGCCGTCGTGCTGGTCATTCCCTTTCTCATCCATGTGGTGCGCCAAGGAACACGCGGCTTGGTCGCCTTCATGCGAAGTGACCGAGCGGAGCAGTGCTGGCGGTTTTAGCTGGCAACCCATCCTGCACACCGCCCGCCTGACCACGGGCTGGCAACTGCACGCCCTCGCTGGGCCAAGTGGCTACGAGGCGTATCTCGCCCAACTGCCGCCCGTGCTCATGCCGCTGATTTGGGTGGTGTGGGGTTTGCTGGCCGTGCTGGGTTTGGCCTACATGGGCTGGCTGGCGTGGGTGGGCTGGGGGGATGCGTCGGCCGTTACCCGCCGCCCGGCCGAAATGAGCTTGCTGTTGCTGGTCTGGTTGGGAGCGGCCGTGGCCACCTTTATCTGGTTCCCCACCCCCGTTGAATTGCACTACCTACTCCCCATCTACCCCGTGCCCTATGTGGCGGCGGGGGTGTTGCTGGCGTGGCTGTGGCCGTGGTTGCGCTGGCGGGGCGGGGCGTTTGTGGTGGCCAGCGGGGCGGGGCAGTTGTGGGCGGTGTGGCTATTGCTGGGCTTTGTGGGGCAGGTGGGCACGCCCGGTGGTATGGGTCGCCTGTTTCTGCTTATTTGTATGCGGCCGAAACGGCCGAAAAATGGCTGGCCGAAACCTCGGCCACCGAGGTGATTATTGCGGGGACGGGGGATGACCCTGCCCGAGATGAGTTTGCGGCCGTTTTCGGGGTGCTGTTGCGCGATGTGCCCCATCGTTTTGTGAACATCCAGCAAGCGGCCCTGTTTCCCGAAGGAGCGGCCGTGGTTTTGCTCCACCCCGCCCCCGCCCCGCTGATGGATTTGTATGCCACAGCGGCCACGGCCGAGCGCACCATCCCCCTGCGCCCCGGCGAAGGCTTTTTGATGGTGGTGACTTTGCCCGCCCACAGTGCCCCCACCCCATCCAGCCCCTTTGTGCCCCTGCGCTGGCTGTCCAATGGGGTGAATTTTGTGGGGGTGGATGCCCCACGGCCGAATGGGGATTTTCGGCTGTATTGGGAGGTGGGCGAGCCACGAGTAGACGGCCGTTATTACTTCCTCAACCATGTCCAAGATGCGTTGGGCAACGAGTTGGCCCAAACTGATGTGCCCGCGCTGGCCATGAGCCAATGGCGGCCGGGGGATGTGGTGGTGAGTCGATTTGTGTTGCAAGATTTGGAGAAGGGGGTGCGGCCGTTGACAATTCGGACGGGCATGTATCATTTTCCGTCGCTGGAGCAAATCTATTTGCTGGATGAAAACGCCGCCCCTTATGAAGACGCGGCCGAAACCATTGTGCCCCTCGACTAGGGACTTGGGACTTGGGACTTGGGACTTGGGACTTGGGACTTGGGCTTGTGCCTTCTGCCCCCGTCCCCTGTCCCTACCCCGTCCAAAATTATCAAGATAGCTTGGAACCACGCCGTTTCCTCTATCTCTACCCCCTATCTTGTAAGTCCAGCCGTAAGACACCTTGGCTATCCTATTCTTAGTTAGCTTTTCCTCCTTGGTGCGGCGTTGATTGGATTTGCCCCTCTTCCAATCAACGCCTCTTTTTTTGCCTCTGAATATATTTGGGTTAGAATCAAAGAAGGCAAAAAGAGCTTCCTGACCCTGCTTCAGAAAATTGCTAGAACAACAAACTCAAAGAACCCAAATAAATCGGCAATTTCTCTTGGGAATGCCCCGATGCGGTCGCAACCAAGACCTTAACAATGACCATGTAATCCCTTCAATCGTTGGTATGGACTTCCATGAAAACCACGGTCCCCATCCCTTATCGCGAGCATACTCGCCTTGCGAATGGGCTGACCGTCTGATAGTTGTATCCTCTTACGCCGTCAACTGATTGTAAATGGCGTATTCGTCGGTAAAAACCTGCTCCCCATAGCCACAATCTCTTGAATGACTGGTTGAATCGTCGCTTGTTGGACGTTGGCTAACATCTTAAGTAATCACTCACCATTCCGTTGAATGAGACCCAAAAATGGGTGGTTTCTTCTCTTCCAAAGTGCCCTGCCCCTGGATCGCCTTTGAGGCGATTGCTTGCGGTCGCCCTTTCGTTTTTGGCCGCCATTGCTTTGAGGATGCCTCTTGTGACCTGCTACCAGATACACTTCATCAAATTCAACTTCACCCCTTAGGATAACCTCTTTTTCTCCACCACACCAGACCGCAATTGGGTTGTCATCTTTACAACATCCTTGTTAAGACTTAATTCAGCGTAATTTGCGGTTCGATAGATTCAGACCCATCAAACACAAACACAACATCCAGATACTCAGGGCTGATGGTGACCTGCAAAGATGGTGTCAGTCAAATCATCGAATTGTCGTTCACGCCTTGCACTCATATCTTTGGCGATGTGGAGGTTATGGAATCCCTCGTTTTTTGACCCAAACATGATCGCAATGGGGGCAATGGATCCCATTTAGCCATCCTGTTCGCACCATTTCAGAGCATCGGCTTCATCGACTGAGCTTAGGAAATGCTTTAGCATAGACAATCACCTTTGCGTTTTTGTCTATGCTAAATTTCCTGCCTTTTTTGCAACTTGGCTCTGATCCTTGGAATCCATCAAGAGCCTTACAGATTTTTGTCGAGGTTTAAAGACGGTTTTCGAACCAAAACTCGAGATACAGACCACTATGTTCCCCTTATCTAAGCGGGTTACTGCGTCTCAACAACGACAAAATGATGACCAACATTGCGCGTGAAAAGGAGATTCCCAGCCAAAACATGCGAACAATTTCTGAGCGATTCTCCTTGGAGCGAACAAAACCCAATTGTTCAGGTGCAAGACGAGATTAGCGCACGACCTGAATTCCAAAAGGGAAGCGTGTTGATCATTGATGAATCGGCCGATAAAGTGGCCAGCACAAAGCAGGGAGTACCAGGCAACACAATGGCAACTTAGGCAAAATTGAACAAAGTCAGGTAGGTGTCTTTGCGGGTTTAGTCAATAATAGTCCCACTGTTGGATTGATGGTCAATTGTATTTTGCCAGAAGCATGGTTTAGCGAAAGTTTGCCCAAACACGTCAAAAGTTGGTTTACCCGAACAAGTTGTCTTCAAACCAAAATTCAAATCGCCGCAGAACTGATTAAAAATGCTCATCGTCAAGGTGTGCCTTTTGAGGCGGTTGATTTTGATACCCTTTATGGGCGGAATAGTTGGCTGAGAGACGAGTTGGACAAAGAACAAATTGAGTACTATGGCGATGTCCCCAGTAATTCCACAGTTTTCTTAGAACGCCCCTTGATCCATTGGCCTGTGACGAAGAAAGGTGAGAGCCAAGAAGCCACGAGTCATTGGACTTTCCTATCAGGTTCAACAATTAGTCTACAAAGTTGAACGGTGGCACACCATTACCATCCGTCCCAATGAACGGGGTCATTTAATTGCTGATTTTGCTCGTTTTCGAGTTTGGACAGTTCGTGAAGATGGGTCATTGCGTGAAGAATGGTTGTTGATTCGGCGTGAACACGAAAAAGAGGACTATACCTACACCTTATCGAATGCCCCAACGGATTGTCCCTTGGAGGTGATGGCCGAGCGAAAGTGCCAGAGGTATTTCATCGAACGCTCTAATCAAGACTCTAAATCGGAGATTGGTTGGGCTGATTTCCGAGGTATCAAATATCGTGGTTGGCTTCACCATTTGGCCTTCACCATTATGGCTAGTTGGTTTGTTCTCGAGACGAAGCTGGACTGGGAGCAACAATTTTCGAGAGACCCAACTCTTATTGAAGTCTATGAGACTGATGTCTTACCCAAGTTATCCGTCGCCAATGTCCGTACCCTGCTTCAGGCGGCTATGCCTCTTCGGCAACTGTCGCCTGAACAAGCCATTGAGCTAGTGATTGAACACTTGGATAACAGGACAAAATCACGCAAGTCTCGTCTCAAAACGCGATTCAGACGATAAATGTAACATTGTCAAACTATCTACTTTATCCGTTTTCTCGCGCATTAAATGGCTTTGACCAAATCCTTTGATAACCAAGGGATTGACCACACTAACCTGATACCCTTGGGTATGTAAATGGGTCGCGACATCTTCCCAATAAATATTGGTTGCTTCCATGACGACCCATGCGACAGGGTTTGTCTTGGCGTGGCGACGAAGCCATTTCACCAATTTCTTGAAACCTGACTCATCATTGCTAAATTCGGATTCCACATAGTTGCCTGACGGCAACCGCAAAGCCTGCATCAAATTTCTTTTTGGCAATATCTATTCCAAGGAAACTCATGCCAGAACCTCCTACTCATTACTGCTTCCAGCCAATAGAGTTGGTGGCAGGTTAACCTTGTACTTGCGACTTCAGAGAGTTACGATTTTATTCAGCCTTGTGCCACCTTGTGGTGCTTTGCTCGCTAATCTGTAACACGGTCTGGATGACAATAGGTTTTTATCAGCGTTAGAAGCACCTCTGGATAGCTTACCTGATTTAGCCTAAGGTTTTTAGTTTAAGAGCGCGTTTACGATAGAAACTTGACATAACGCGCTCTTAAACAAGGTTACAAGTTACATAAGCGCATGTAACTTGTAACTTGTAACTTGTAACCAATAATAATTCTCGAAACATCACCCCTGAAGAGATCCTTGCTACTTTTCCTGCACCAGCACCCGCCGCAGAACCTTGCCCACAAACGACTTGGGCAACTCCTCGCGGAATTCAATGTCCCACGGCACGGCGTAGGGTTCCAAGCGGCGGCGGCACAGGGCGAGCAGTTCTTCCTTGGTAAGCGTGGAGCCAGCGCGGGGGACGACAAATGCTTTCACTTTTTGCCCCTCGGCCGCTTGACCAATGCCCACCACCGCCACCTCCATTACCTTCGGGTTCTCGTACAGCACCTCCTCCACATCGCGGGGGAAGACGGTGAACTCGCCAAAGACAATGGTGTCTTTTTTGCGGCTGATGATGCGGAAATAGCCATCCTCATCCTGCACGGCCACGTCCCCCGTATCGAGCCAGCCATCATCCAGCACAATCGAATTGTCGAGCGAGCCATCGGGTTGCCAGTAGCCTTGCATGACTTGCGGGCCGCGAATGACCAACTCGCCAATCTGCCCGATGGGCACGTCGGCGGCCGTGACCAAATCTATAATTTTGGCATCGGTGTTGGGGATGGGCACGCCAATCGAACCCGTTTTGCGCAGGCCGTAGAGCGGGTTGGCGTGGGTGACGGGCGACGCTTCGGTGAGGCCGTACCCTTCGACGAGACGGCCGTGGCTCAACTTCTCAAACGCCTCTTGCACCTCGATGGGCAACGGCGCCGCCCCGCTGATGCACGCTTTGACCGACGAGAGCCGATATTCGCGCACCCCCGGCGTTTGGTTGATGGCCATGTACATCATCGGCACGCCAGGGAACATGGTCACGTTGTAGTCGCGGATGTGTTCCAGCACCTGTTGTGTCTCGAAAACGGGCAGGAGGACAATCGTGCCGCCGAGGGCGATGGGCACGCTCATGGCACTAATCAGGCCGTAGCTGTGCAGGAGAGGCACGGCCGCCAGACAAACCTCCTCCCCATATTTCAGGTCGGGAATCCAGTGGCGGGTTTGCAAGGTGTTGGCGACGAGATTGTAGTGGGAGAGTGCCACGCCCTTGGGGTGGCTGGTGGTGCCGCTGGTGTAAATAATGGCCGCCAACGCCTCGTGTTGGATATCGAGATTGAGCGGGGTGGTGGGCGCATCTTGCACGACGGTGAACATGCGCTGACCCAGTTCTTTGGCCGCCGCTTTGTGTGCCTCTTCATCGTCGGCAATCCCAAAGCGCTCGATGAGCTTTTTGTAGACGGAGTTGGAAACGGCCGTGCGCAAATCGGCAAACACAAACTGGTCTAGCCCTGTTTTTTGCTTGATGGCTTGCGCCAACTGGCTGAAATCCCGCACCGTGACCAGCACCTTGGGCTGGGTTTCCACCACCTGCTGGATAATCGTCTTGGCATCCGCCTCGGCGTTGGGGATGACCACCACGCCGCCCGCTTTGAGTGCGCCGTAGAAGGCGACGATGAATTGGGGCATGTTGGGCAGGATAATCATGACCCTATCGCCGGGGCGCACCCCGAGGCCGTGGAAAACGTGGCTCATCTGGTTGGCTTGTTCGTTTAACTCGCTGTAGCTGAGTTTGGAGCCGTAGAAGATGACGGCCGTGTGGCGAGGCAACCAAGCCGCCGCGCTCTCTAAAAAGTTGTGGAGCGGCCGTTTGGGGATGGGGATAGCGTGGGGGGTGCCGGGGCTGTAGCTTTTGAGCCACGGCCGATTGTGGAGTGGGTTATCGCCACTCAACCCCGCCCGCCACGAGCGTTGCTTCTCCTCCACAAACCGCTCGATGGCTCGCGTGACGGCATCGTGCCGCTCCAGTTGGACTTTGTGCTTGGCCGACCCCACATCCACCACTTCCGCACTCGGTATCATCTTGCCCACGTCCTCAAAGACGCGGCGGGGAAAATAGTTGTCCCGTTCCCCCGTAATAATCAGGGTGGGGGTGGTGATGTTGCGCATGAGCGACCAGCCCTGCCAATGTTGCATGTTGTTGGCCATGAGTCGCTTGACCACGTGAATTTCGGCATCCCAGCGGTTGCGGTATTTCCAGAGCGGCCGTAGCCAGTTGAGGGGCAGTTTGAGGAGCCAGCGGGCGAACCACGGCAGGGGAAATTCACCGGCCGTGGCAATCAGCACCAATTTGTCGAGTTGCTCGGGGTGGGCGTTGGCATATTCGACGGCAATCGAACCGCCGAAGGAGTGGGCAACCAGCGTAAACTTTTCGGGCAAGGCCAATGTTTGGGTGATGGCGTACATGTCGGCCACCAATTCGTCCATCGTGTATTGGCTGTAGGGCGCGTCGCTCTGGCCGTGGCCGCGCAAATCGGGGGCAATGACGCGGTAGCCGTGGCTGGCGAAGTAGTTGATTTGGAACTCCCATGATTCGAGAACGCCAGCGTAGCCGTGTTGGAATAAGATGGTGCGCTCGGCGCCTTCGGGCCAGAGGTCGAGGACGCTGAGGGTTTGGCCAGCCACGCCGGGGATGGGGACGTTGCGCCGGTAGAGGTCGTAGTCGAATTGGATTTCGCGCCGCTTGACACCGAGGAGTCGCTTTTTCATGGGGTTTGGGAAGTGGTTGGTGGTGAGTGGTTAGTGGCTAGGGATTGTTCACAGTGTACAAGGGTTGGGGGGTGGGGGCAAAAAAACGGCCGTCTCGGGGGGAGACGGCCGTGGAGGGTTTCTCCGTATTCAATCCGCAATCCCCATTCAATCCCCATTCCCCTCCGTCCTACTTTCCTCGCTCCCGATGGGGTATAATACCCGCTCTAGGAGATATGTTACATGGAACTAACTTGGTATGGTTTAAGCTGTTTCCGCCTGACCGAACGGGGGCAATCCACTGTCGTAACCGACCCGTATGATGGCAAGGTGGGTTTGCCGCCGCTCAAGCTCAAAGCGGATATTTTAACGATTAGCCACGATGCGCCGGGGCATAATTGCGAAGCGGCCGTGACAGGGCACAAACACGCCCTGCGCGGGCCCGGTGAATATGAAATCGGTGGGGTGTTTGTGCGGGGCATTACCACATCGCGCAAAAGCACGGCCGAGCGGCGCAATGTCATCTTCGTCTTTGAGTATAGCGGCCTCAATGTCGTTCATCTCGGCGATTTAGACAAAGTGCCTTCCCAATCCCAAATTGATGAGTTGGGCGAAGTCAATGTCTTGCTCATTCCCGTGGGCGGTGGCAACACCCTGAGCGCCCCGCAAGCGGCCGAACTCGTTTCGCTCCTCGAGCCAAACGTAGTGATTCCCATGCACTACCACATGCCCGAACTCACTTTTCAACTGGGTGAACTGGAGCGGTTTCTGAAAGAAATGGGTGTGAGCGAATTCACCCCCGAAGCAAATCTCAAAATAACCCGCTCATCCCTGCCCGAAGAAACGCAGGTGGTGGTGCTCACGACGAAGCTCTGAGTGTGGTGAATAAAGTACAAAATACGAATGACGAAGTACGAAAGTATTCGGGGGTTATCGTACTTCGTACTTTGTAATTCGTCCTTTTTTCAGTAGGCTCAGCTCTAAATGCGTGATTCGTGACTCGTTATTACCCTCTATCTCTCTTCTCTATCTTTAGGATGCGGTTATGCCTGTCAAATTGTTAATGACATGGGATATAAAAGTCGGCCGTGAATCAGAATACTCTGAGTTTGTGGTCAATGAATTTATTCCCCGCCTAAACCGGTTGGGGTTGGGCGAGATTGAATTTTGGTATACCCGTTATGGGGATTGCCAGCAAATTCAGGCCAGCGGGATGATGCCCTCGTTGGAGCAGATACAAAATGTTCTCAAAAGCCGGGAATGGCAAGAGCTGGAGCAACGGTTAGAGGATTATGTGACCGATTACAGCCATAAAATCATTCGGGCAACGACGGGGTTTCAGTTTTAGACGGCCGTTGTAATTTTCATAGCTAGGTGTAATTGTGTATTTGTGTATTTTAATATACCAGTACACCCATACACTTATATTTATAGACGGGTAACAAAAAAGCCTACACTGCAAGGTGTAGGCTTTTCGTTTTAATTGGCTTATTAGGCGATACCTAAGTGGTGGGAGCGGGGGCTGGGGCGGGCGCGGCCGTTTTGCTCTCCGAGCCGCCTTCTTTGCTACCTTCTTTGGCGGCGGGGGGCGTGTCGGTGTTCTTTTCGGCCGTTGACCCATTTTTGTCGGCGGCCGTGCCGGGGGCGGCAGGGTTGCTCGATTTGGTATCGGTTACATAAAAGCCCGAGCCACGAAACATGACCCCGACTTGGTTAATGACACGGCGCAAAGCAACTGCCTCGCAAGCGGGGCAAGTAGTCAGCGGCGCATCACTCATTCGTTGTCGAACTTCTAGCTCATGGCCACAGGTTTGGCATCTATAGGCATAAAGTGGCATGATTTACCTCAATTCTCGTTACAATAGTGGTGCGACGTACTGACCCAGTACGTCGCACCTCAAAATTGTAGCACTATCTACTGTTGATTGCTAAAACAGTGGTAGCATACCTGTTTTGCATTAAAGAAAAATAAGCATAAGATAGACAAAAAAAGTTACTGGTTATTCGTTACTCGTATAGCCAATAACCAGTAACGAATAACAGCGAATCAATATCCTAAGGAGTAAACTATGTCCCTCGATGAAGCACAAGCGCGGATTAAAGCACGGGTATGGCAAGCCATCGCCCAAAATGAGTTGGATTTAAGTAGCCTGAGCAAAGAAACCAAGGAAGTTTTGGTTGATTTGGTGACCGAAGCGGCTCTGATGGAGATGGATTCGGGGTTGAGCAAGTCACTGTTGGAATCGCAGGTGGTTGCGGCCGTGGATGACCGCCCCCTAGAAGCCGACCCCAATGATGATGTGGAGGTGGTGCTGTGGGAAGGACGGCCGTTCCTCTCCCTCACCCTCAAATACATCATCACCGATGAGCGGTTGCGCGTGATTGAAGGACTGATTGGCAAAGCCAAGTGCGATATTGAACTGGTGCGCATCCAATCATTGGACCAAACTCAGCGCGTGACCGAACGCATGTTGAACTTGGGTGATGTAGTGGTGCGGAGCCACGACCCGCACAACCCCCTCATCGTCTTAAACAACGTCTCCAACCCCGAGCATGTGCACGAAATTTTGCGCCGCGCCGTTCTGAAAGCGCGGGATAAATATAAGTTGAGTTATCGGGAAGAGATGTAGAGGAGTGATTGGTTATTCGTTATTGGTTATTGGGTAGTTGGCGCAATAACGAATAACGAGTAACCAGTAACTATTTGGGCAGAAGGACGGTGATGATGGCGCCGCCGTTGGGGGCGTTGGCGGCCGTGATTTGCCCCGCGTGTGCCTCGACAATGCCCCGCGCAATGGCCAAGCCCAAACCCGCACCTCCTTTGGCGCGGGTGCGGGCTTCCTCTCCTCGGTAAAATTTATCAAAAACCCGCGCCAAATCGGCGGGAGGGAAGCCGGGGCCGCTATCTTGCACAGTGAGTTGCACCCCTGCGGCCGTGCGTTGCACCGCCACCTGCACCTGCCCCCCCGCCGGGGTGTAGGCGAGGGCGTTTTGGATGAGATTGGCCAGCACACGGCCGATTTTGGGCGCATTCAACACCACGGGATCTACCTCGGCCGAGACAGTGCCCGAGAGCGAGACCCCTTTTTGCTGGGCAAGGGCGTGGAAACTCTCCAACGCATCCGACACCAAATCGCGCAGGGCGTGGGGCTGAAAATCGAGTTGCAAGCCACCCGCATCGAGTTGAGCCAGCTCAAACAAATCATCTAACAAGCTGTTGAGGGCGACAATGTCGGCGCGAATGGTCTGGTAATACCGTTGCACCATCGCCTCATCTGTCACCACGCCATCATGCAACGCTTCTATCATGGCGCGAATGCTAGTGAGAGGGGTTCGCAAATCGTGGGATGTCCACGCGATTAAATCGCGGCGCATTTTGTCTAGCTCGGCGCGTTGGCGTTCGGCCGCTTGCAGTTGCCCCGCCATTTGGTTAAAGGAGGTGGCCACACGGGCAAATTCGTCTTGGCCTTGCACGGCCGCGCGGGCTGTTAAATCCCCTTCGGCCAATTGTTCGGCCGTGTGCGAGAGCCGCCCCAAATCTTGCACCATGCGCGTGGTGGCCGAGATGCCAAACGAGGTGGCCACAATGGCGGCAAAGATGAGCAAAATAATGGCAAGAGTGTAGTCGTGCGTCTCGAAGAACATGAGCCGGGCTACGCCCCAGACGTTGAAAATACCGAGCACGGCCGCCCAAACCGTGCCAAAGGCCAATGTCCAGCGTAAGGAGCGGGAGTAACGGGCGACCCCCTGATAGAGGAGCAAACCGACGGCCACGGAAGCAATGCCCCATGTGGAAAGCTCGCGCAAGACGGCCGCCATTTCCTCCCGCGAAGGCGCCATCAGCCATTCCATCAGCCCAAAAGCGACGGCCAAACCCACCCCCAAACCCACAGCGAGGACGAGGAGGGAGGTCTTCAGTGCTGAGTGCTGAGTGCTGAGTGCTGAGTGCTGGGTGCTGGGTGCTGAGTGGGGTGGCCATATAATCCAAAATCTAAAACCTAACCTCGCTCGGGCGGGGAAAATTTGTAGCCCACCCCCCACACGGTGAGGAGCCATGTGGGGTTGCTGGGGTCTTGCTCCAATTTTTCGCGCAGGCGGCGGATGTGAACGGTGACGGTGCTGGGGTCTACGTAGTCGGAGAAGCCCCACACGTTTTGGAGAAGTTGGTCGCGGCTGAAGACTTGGTTGGGGTGGGTGGCCATAAACCAGAGCAGGTTGAATTCGGTGGCGGTGAGTTCAACGGCCGCACCCCGCATGGTCACGGCACGGCCGTTGGGGTCTATGGTCAGCTCACCTTGTTGGATGGGCTTCTCCGTGTTGGCTTTGCCCGCCCGCGTGCGGCGCAAGACAGCCCGCACCCGCGCCACCAATTCGGCGGGCGAAAAGGGTTTGGTCAGGTAATCGTCAGCTCCCAACTCAAGGCCGTAGATGCGGTCGGTTTCTTGGCGGCGGGCAGAAAGCACAACGACAGGAATGTCCTCGCCTTCGATTTCGCGCAGGCGGCGGATGATTTCGAGGCCATCTACCTCGGGGAGCATGAGGTCGAGAACGATGAGGGTCGGCCGTTGGGTGTGGATGAAGTGGAGGGCTTCACGGCCGTTGGCGGCCGTGGCCACCTCATACCCCTCGCGCCGCAAATATAGCCCTACTACTTCTACGACAGCAGGTTCGTCGTCTACAATGAGGATTCGGTCGGGCATGGGACCGAGAGAAACTTTATTGTGGCTTGCCTCACTTGTACCGTCTGATTGGTTATTCGTTATTGGTTGTGGTGAGGTTTGGATTTTACAGGGAAAACCTTACGGGGGGATTACGAATAGAGGGAAAAATTAAAGCCGGGGGCAACGCCTCCGGCTTTACAATAGTGGTCTTTCTCCCCACAATCAGGGGTGGGTAAGTTTTATTGGCCGACGATGGGCAGGTAGACGTGGTTATCAAACGGCCGACTGGGGTTGCAGTCATATGAAGCAACGCGTGGCCCTGTCATTGAACCTGTGCGTTGGTTGTCGTGCCGAGCGGTGGGCCAAAGCATTTGGTCCCAGTAATAGGGCGCATCTAAATCCCACACATAAATGACCCCAGACCAACTAGCCCCAACGATTTCGACATCGCAGTCGTGGTCTAAATCGGTGAGGGTGGGGGCACTGCGGAGGCCGCGCTTGTCGCCGCTTTCGTTGGGCAAGGTGAGAGGAAAGCCGCTAATCATTTGCCCCGTTGTGCCATGTAGGGCGATGAGGCGTATGCTGGCTTGGTCGGCCGTGGTGGGGGCATAGGTTCCAAAGACCACATCGGGCAAACCATCGCCCGATACATCCCCAATAACCACCTCGCTGGCAAATAGCAGTTTGCCTTGGGCATAGTTATATGACCAGTAGAGTGAGCCATCTGGGCGATAGACACGCAGGTAGCCATCGGCATAGGGCACGGCGATTTCAACAGAGCCATTGCGCCCCAAATCGCCAAGGGAGACGCTAAACATGGGGCCAAAGCTGTCGTAGAGGCTATCACCGACGAGGGGGGCATTTTCCCAGCCGGCCATGCGGGTGCCATTTGGTTCCACCACCCACAAGCCGTTGTTGGTGACATTATGGCCATTGCCGGGGCTACGCACTTTGCCGTGGAAGACCATTTCGAGCATCCCATCCCCATCTAAATCGCCAATGGCGGGGGCTGTGCGGGTAAATTCGCCATATTGGTAACTGCCCCATGCGTTGCCCAAAGCGGTATGTTCGGTAGGGGTGTGGAGGGGGAAATTGGGCAGGGGTTGGCCGTTTTTGTTGTAGACGGCCACATAAACATGGTCACGGCCGACGATGGTATCTGCACCACCATCGCCATCTATATCGGCCGTGGCTACGGCCCCCCAAATGCCCGCTGTTTTGTACCATGTGGGGTAACTGCCAATCGCCGAGCCATCGGCCCGCCATACATAAAGATTGCTGGTATCGATATTTTCGGCCGAGCCAAAACTGGGGGCACTGTTGTTGGTTCCCGCAATCACTTCTAAGATGCCGCCATTCCAAACATTGGCCAAGGCGACGCTGTAAACTTCGGCCGCTTCGGAGGGTTCGGCACTGTTCCACGCAATGTCTTTGGGCCAGCCTGTGAGAGTCGATCCCTGTGAGTTCCAGACATAGACACGGCCGCGTTGGCCACTGGCCGAACCACAGCCGCGTGTCCCTGCCGCAATTTCGGGGCGTGTATCGCCACTGATATTGCCCACCGCCACGGGGCCGTTGATGCGCTCTGATGTGGCGCAGTTGGGGCTTTTGGTGGTGAGTGGGTAGCCGCTGACGACGTTGCCCGTGTGGTGAAAGGCCCATACTTTGCCGCGCCCATCGGCCGTGACAATTTCTAAATCGCCATCGCTATCTATATCGGCCACGGCCGTGCCCGCAAATTCGATATTGGAGGGGTCGGTGCGGGGAAAGCCCGCCAAAAAGGGGAAGGCATCTACTTCTTCGGTCTCGGCCGCCAGCGGAGCCATCCCCCACCAACCCGCCGCGACAGCCAAGGCCAAACTCCCGAATACAACCGCCAACAAACGCCCCCACCCATTGAGGTATTTGTGCTTCATTCGTTATATCTCCTGCTCTTGGTGAAAAAAATAGAGAAAGGAGATAGAGATAGAGGGAAGACCCTTGCTCTATAACCTGTCGCTATCCAGAAAATGGGGTGCACTTTGCCCAATGAACCCCATTTAATCCAAAGATTCCTGACTAGATGAATAAGATGCCGCTTTTATAGCACACCCGTCTCTAGCCTACTTGTTAAACACAGCACAAAATAGCCTTCGGTTGGGGTGCAAAGAATGGGAGTTTAGTCCTAGAGGGAGGGGGATTAGCTCATAAACTGGCCGGTGGCCAGTAATTTGTGGAGGTGGCTGAGGGAAGGGCCAGCGGCCGTGGCCAACCCTAAAGCAGGCGGAGTGGCGTACTCATCGCTCAGCCAGTAGGTGTACAGGCCGAGTTGGGCGCAGGGTTCAATGTCGTTCACCCAATCGTCCCCCACCATGAGCGTTTCGGCAGGTGTACGGCCGAGTTTGGCCAAAATCTCCTCATAATAGGCAATCTGTGGCTTGGCGGCGTGCATGTTGGCGTAATGAGTGACCAGTGCGAAAGGGTATTTGTCCACAGGCAAGCCCGCCCATTCAAGCCGCGTTTCGATAGCCGATTGGGGGAAGAGCGGGTTGGTCGCCACCACCACCTCATACCCCTCCGCCAGTGCCCACTCCACCAAGGCAATGGCCTCGGGGCGTAGGGTGGTGATGGGGCGCAATTGTTGGTAAGGCCCTGTGTAAAACTGGTCAAAATATGGCTCGGCCTCCAGTGTGTCCCAATCTAAGCCTGTCTGCTCGGTCATCGCCTCCCAAAAGAGGGCACGGTTGGAGAGATGCGGCCGTGTGTTGAGAATCACCTTCTGCGTCGCCTTCATCATCTCCTTCAGAAAATCGAAGGGCATATCGGGCAACAACGCCTGCACATGGCGCAACAACAAGGGAAAGTACTGGGGCATGAACTGGTTCATGTCGTTGCCCAGCAAAGTATTATCGAGGTCGAAAAGAATGGTTTTCATAGGTGGGGCGGAAGCCGTAAGAAGCCATAAGCCTAAGCTTAAGCTCGGAGCTTACAGCTGACTGCTTTTATAAGTTAAATAGGTCGCTTAGTCCCGGCTTTTCTTTGGCGCATTCGGGGCAACCGACGCGGGGTTCGGCAACATCAATGAGGTGTTTGCTACAAAAGGCGCGGACTTCCACTTTACGGCCGAACAAGTTCAGAAACCCCTTGTTGATTTTGGCTTCTAGCACCAAATTGGGACTGCTGTTGGCCTGCAAAATGGCGGGCACGGGGCAGTTGCCGCAATCGGAGGGGTGCCATTTGTGGGCGTTTTTGGGGTTGGCATCGAGCAGGCGGCACTCTTGGTCGGAACGGCCGCGATGAAAATTCTCGTAATAAAATCGGCACTCTTGGCCCGCTGGTGTACGCATGGGAGTTACTCGTTAGTGGTTGAGGGGTTGGTTGGGGCCTTGGTCACTTGTTATTGGTCATTCGTGATTGGGCTGGGTTGACCAACTATTTTGCTCATTACTCCTTTTGTTCATTGCTCATTGCCAATTGCTCATTGACCAACGCTTGCCACGGGTCTTCGCCTTGTTGCAAAGCGGCGAGGGCGGGGCTGTCGGCGTAAAAGCCGTGGTATTGGGGGGGCAGTTCGGCGGCGATGTGGGCCATGATGAGTTCGGTAAAAGCGCCAAACTCTTTGCCTTTCGGCCGTCGTCCCAAATCGGGCAACATAAATGGCTCCCCAATGAACGCTTCGATGCGCGTCCAACGGCCGCGTTTCCAATTGGCCGCCCACTGGTCAGAGCGGATGATGCCCACGGGCACGATGGGCACATTGGCCCGCACGGCCAAAAAAGCGGCCCCATCCCGCGCCTGTATCATCTGCCCTGTTTTACTGCGCGTGCCTTCAGGAGCCAAGCCAAAGATACAACCGCGTTGCAAGGCGGCTTCTGCCTCTTTCAACGCTTGGCGGTCTACTTCGCCGCGCT
Source organism: Candidatus Hadersleviella danica (assembly GCA_016711405.1). Lineage (GTDB taxonomy): Bacteria > Chloroflexota > Anaerolineae > Promineifilales > Promineifilaceae > Hadersleviella > Hadersleviella danica. Next base: position 167,270 of record JADJSZ010000005.1, read on the forward strand.
TAATGAAAATGGCCCCCGAAAGCCCCAATAGCCATGAGGTGAGGGGATTTTTGCCCCATTTTTCGCCCGCCAGCAAGCCCCAATCGTAGGTGGGCACGGCCGTAAAAATCATGGGCGAATCCATAATGCCTGTGTGGTTGGTGACGACGAGGTAGGGGCCACGGGCGGGCAGTTTTTCGCGGCCGTGGGTGATAAACGTTAGCATGAGCGGCCAACGCAAGATGGCCACGACGAGGTGAAGGAGGTTGTACCAGAAGGTGCGAAGCATAAGGGGAGTGATTGGTTATTTGTTATGGGTTATTGAGTTACTGAATATACCGATTCTTGCGCCAAATCCCAAACAGAGGACTATTTCTGGCGGGCTAACTGTTCGGTAAATGAGCCTTTCTTGTGCTAAAATCTCGCAACTTGTGCCCACAGTGTACTTACAAATCTAGAGAGCCAACGAAACAACCGCTGGCCAAGGAGCAGAGAGCCTCCCCCACCATCACCAACCCTATCTCTGTGCAATGTTGTCCGTTCGCTTATTGCATCATCTAAATGAGGCGTATGATGAATTTGTTATTTGACAGAAATACCACCAGCCCATTTCGCCAATCTCTGAAAGACTGAGAGACTCTATGCACCACTTAGAGATAAATGGCGGCCGTGTTCTTACCCAGCGACCAGCGGTTTACAAACTCATTCTGCCCCCGCAGACTGTTGGCTATGGCGATGCCCAGTTGGACGATTACCACGGCCGCTTGCGCCGTCGCTATCCGTGGCGGCAGGGAACCCATCTACACTTGCGGGCGCGTTTTTCGCATGGCGATGGGACACTCATCGGCACGGCCGGCTTTGGCTTTTGGAACGCCCCTTTTGGCGACCCCGCCACCCGTTGGCCCGCCTTGCCCCAAGCTGTGTGGTTCTTCTATGCCTCGTCGCCCAGCGATTTGCCCCTCGCCCCCACAGGCGCGGGGCGAGGCTGGTTTGCAGGCACGGTGGATGCCACTCGCGGCCGTGCCCTTGCCCTTGCGCCCTTCGCCCCGCTGGTTGTGTTGGGTAACCGCTGGCCCCGCTTTCGGCAACAGGTGTGGCCGTGGGTGCAAACCCAGCTCAGCATCAGCTATCAACCCATACCCCACGACATGACCGAATGGCACAGTTATGAGCTAATTTGGCTGGCCACAGGTTGCCGCTTTGTGGTAGATGGTCAATTGCTTTTGGAAACGCCCCACACACCCCGTGGCCCACTTGGCTTTGTCTGTTGGGTGGATAACCAGTACATGGTCGTTACGGCCGAGGGCCGTTTGCGCTGGGGGGTGAGCGCCACCACGGCCGTGCAATGGCTAGAAATATCTATCGGTAATATCTAGCTGGAGATATATTTTCCAGAGGTATAATTTGCTCAAAAAATTCAGAATTCACGATGTCCATTGCTCATTAGAAACGAGATTGATATAATCCCCCTCGGTCAACCAACTAACTGGAGAGGTCGCATAGTTGGTCTAGTGCACGCGACTGGAAATCGCGAGTCCGAAAGGATACGCAGGTTCGAATCCTGTCCTCTCCGCACCAAAGCCCCCGTGAAACACGGGGGCTTTTTGTTTACCCAACTTTCCCCCTTCCTCTTTGCCCCCCTGCTGATGGGTCGTTACAATAGCCAGAACATTCACGGTTGGGCAAACAACATGATTAGTATCCCCGAACTTTTGATTTACAAGCGCGTGGCACTGGTGGTCATCTATCTAGTGCTGGCCTTGGTGCTTTTCTTGCGCCGGCGCGACCCCATGCGGCCGATTTATTGGTTGCTTTGCTTTTTCCTCGCTTCGGCGGGTTGGTATCTGGCCCTTGTGGTCTTCCCCGCCAACGAAAACGGCGTTTTGCCCACCATTACCTTGGCCCCCTTGTTGCTGGCCACCTTGCTTTTGTGGCCCACCACCACCGCCTATTTACAAGCCCAACCCTCGCGCTGGTGGCTTCCGCTGGGGCTGGTAGCCACGGCCGCTGTCTTCGTCATAGACCAATATACCCCACCCACCTATCTGGTCTGGCCCCAGTTGCGTGTTTTGCCGACCGTCGGCGGTCTAGTGGTGGTGGGAGGCTGGCTCTTGTTCAACCTCTTCACCTTGGGGCGTACATGGCTGAGCTACCGCCGCGCCAATTTCCCGTGGCACGCCAATCGGTATTTGATGTGGCTGACAGGGGTGACGCTGGTATTGGTGGGTGATTTGCTCGCCTTCACGGCCGATGTCACCATTATCTTCGTGGGTGAACTCATCCGCCTGCTCGGGGTGAGTTGGTTGGCTTATGTCGTTTCCAGCTACATCCGTTTTGATATTCGCACCCGCTTCCGCACCGTACTGGTCTACACGATTATTGCGCTGGTCTCGGCGTTGCCCGCCACTGCCCTGTTTTTCCTCTTTTTGTGGCTCAACGGCTGGTTAGAAATTCAGTACACGGCCGCGCTGGTCATTATCGTGGCCAGCGTCGCCTTCTTGTTTTACCAGCCCTATCGGCGACTTGTGGAGCGGATTGTGTACAGGTATTTAATCGGCCGTGAATTCCAAACCAGCCAACTCAGCCGCAACTACAGCCAATCCGTCTCCCGCATGTTAGATATGGAGCAACTCGCCTCCAGTAGCATTGGTTTCCTCAGCGATTTGTTCGATGTACAACGAGGCGCACTACTCCTAATCTCCCCTAAAAATGATGCCTTTGAGGTTGAACCAATTCCTGCGATGGGACAAATCCCACGCCAAAAACGCCTCTTCCCCAACACCAGCCCCTTCCTCCTTGAACTTACCCATCGCCACGAACCACTCCTGCAATACGAAATAGATTTCAACCACGATTACCGCCCCATCAAGCATGAAGTGCATAGTTGGCTGGCGGAATTGGCGATGGAACTCTACATTCCCATTCAATCGGCAGGCCAACTAACGGGCATCATCGCCCTTGGCCCCAAAAGCTCGGGGCACATCTACCAAGCCAACGAACTCGAGGCGGTGCAATTGCTGGGCGACCAAACAGTGGCTCCTCTTGCCAACGCCCGCCTCTACAGCGAAGTGGAACAACAAAACGAAAAAGTGCGCTTGCTCAACGAGGATTTGGTCAGCCAAAACGAGCGGCTGGAAATCATGGATAAGGTCAAATCCGATTTTATTACGATTGCTTCGCACGAATTGCGCACTCCCCTGACCCAAGTCAAAGGCTACGCCGATATTTTGGGCGTGATGAACGAGGAAAACTCGCTTACCCGCGAGCAGACGCGCCAAATTGTGGGGCACATCAACCGCGCTACTCGCCAGCTCGAAAAGCTCATCTCGGCCATGCTGGATGCCAGCCAAATAGACGTGGATGAGATGCACATGACCTTTGTGCAAACACAAATGCGCCTCGTCATCAACTTATCTCTCGAACCACTGGTCAAGGCGATGCGGGAGCGGCGGATTACATTGGTAGAAGAGGGGATAGATGGGTTGCCTGCTTTGTATGCGGATTCTAAACGGCTGGTGCAAGCGTTCACCAATCTGTTGGGCAACGCGGTGAAATACACGCCCGATGGCGGCAAAATCACTGTGCGGGGCAATTTGTTGGGTGGGGATGGCTCGGAGCGGTATTTGCAGATTGCAATTATCGATACGGGTATTGGGATTGATTTGCAATATCAAACCCTCATCTTTGAGAAATTTTTCCGCATTGGCGACCCGCAATTGCATTCGACGGGTAGCACCAAATTTTTGGGGGCGGGGCCGGGGCTGGGTTTGCCCATTGCCAAGGGCGTTATCGAGGGGCACGGCGGCCGTATTTGGGTCGAATCCGAAGGCGAAGACATGCAACGCTTCCCCGGTAGTACCTTCAGCATTATTTTGCCCCTCACCCCCCCCAAAATGCCAGAAATGCCGACCCCTAATGGGATGAAGGACACGCAAGAGCGCCCCGCATGGCTGATAGGGTAGGGGGCGGACTAGAGACAGGAGGACTGGAGACTATCGCCGTCCCCAGTCCCTAATCGCCAGTCCCTAACTAGCTTTTAGCCAAGAAATACCACAGCGCTCCCCCAACAACAAAGTGCATGATTTCCAGCAGGATAATTTGCAACACAGGGGCGTTGGGAATGCCAAAGGGGCCGAAGAACATGCCGATGAGAGCCAACACCACCCCACCTATAAATATCTGACGTGCCAATTTCAGGGTCAGCACCCGCGTTAGAATGAAGTAGCCGATGGTTCCGACAAGGCTACCCATGAGCGAGGCCGCGATGACGGCCGTGACATCCACGGGTACCCCCATCGGTGTGAGCGCATCTGGGGGAAATGCCCCTGCCGCCGCCCCAATGAGGTACAAGACCACATTGACGGCGATGGCCACGGCCACGGCCGTTCCCCCCGCTTTCGCTACCTGTCCCACACTTGGTTTTAGATTTGCAACTGCTTGAGCCATGTTTTCTTCTCCTTGTGTATGTAGACCGATTGGTATAATTTGTCGTAAAGATACACAACCCAAAGCCAAAACTCAATTGTTGCTAACGAATTGTTATTGATTGGGCATGGTACGACCCTCGAGAACATTATCAAATTTGACTGGAAATTTGTTGGGCGCCGAGTCCGGTCGGCAACTAGGCCGAAAAACACGGGGGGGGAGGGCCGGCAAAAAAAGGTGGCAGGTGCATCGGGCGATGTCCTTACCACCTCGGGAGGGAGCCTAATAAAAGTATAGCACAGCCAATCTAGGGCGCAAGCGATTTTAGGCTTTTTAACCAATCGCTAACAGATAAATTGGATGGGTAAAAGGGAGATGGCTCACGGCCGTTAGGCAAAAAAATAGGTGGCAGGTGCATCGGGCGATGTCCTTACCACCTCGGGAGGGAGCCTGATAAAAGTATAGCAGAAGTGGGCGGCCGTGCAAATTTTGGCTGGCGAAATGGGCACACTTCGCCGTAATCTAATACGACTCACACACGGCCGTGACCTCCCCCTCCCCAATATAGGTTTGCCACTCCGCCTCGGTTAACTCGCGGTTGGCAATGCCACAAGCCATATCTTGCCACGCCTCGAGGCTGGCCAACCATTCCAGCAGTTGCCCGTCGGCGCCAGCCGAGGCGAGGTAATAGCCATCGGCCGTGAAAGCCAGCCCAGAGACCTCGTCTAAATGCTCTTCCAGAGAGACCGCCAGCCGTTGCCGCGCAGGCACATCCCAGAAAATGAGGGTGCGGTCGGTGCTGGCTGTGGCCAACATTTGCCCATCGGGGCTGAATTGCACGGCCGTAATCAGCCCATTGTGGCCCCCTTGCGGAGCCGAAAGTGCATTGCCGCTACTCATCTCCCACAATACCAGCGTGTTATCGCCACTGGCTGTAGCCAGCAAACTATGGTCGGCCGTAAAGGCCAATTGGGTGATGAAATCCGCCTGAAACTGTCCTTCGGCCGTGGCGGATAGGGTGTGGCGCAAAGTGAACTCGTGTGTATCGCCGCCGCTGAGTTCCCACACCAAAGTTTGCCCTTGGTCGCACACATTTTTGTCTTCCGTTTCGACCGGCTCCAGCCCCTGCCGCTTCGTCCTCGGCCGTGCTGGTGCGGTGGCAACCCCCTGCGGCCAAGTATTGGCCATCTGTGCTAAAGGCGAGGCTAACCAAATCTTCATCGGGCAAGCGCAAGGGGGCGAGGGCGGCCGAGCCTGTCGCCAAATCCCACAGATGCAATTCTGAGGCGGGGCACACTTCATCGGCCGTGGCACAGCCGACCGAGGCCAACCAACGGCCGTCGGAGCTAAAGGTGGCGGCGCGGATGGGGCCGTTGTGCAAGCCGAGCAGTTGGGGGGGCACGGCCGCTGTCACATCGGGCCACCAGACGAGTTCGTAGAGTGGGGGGGCATCAGCATCTTCCAGAGGGGTGTTGTTGCCAAAGGCGGCGGCACTGCGGCCGTGGCTGGCCAACCGCACCTCCTCAAAAGCATCTGCTTGGGGCAATTCGTGGAAGGTTGAAGGGCGTGCGCTCTCATCGGTGGGCAAAATGACCACCGCCCCTTCTAACAGATAAACCAAATCTTCTTGGTCATTATAAGTCAACCCTTCGATGGGTTCCCCCACTGAAGCCATGACCTGTTGCAGTTGGGGGCTGGTTTGCAATTGCCACAACAGCACCGAGCCATCGCGGCTGGCAGAAGCAACCCTATCGCCTGTGGGATTAAACTGAGCCGCCCATACCCAATCGGTGTGTTGGGTGAACGGGCCAGCGATGCGGGTTTGTGCTTGCCAATCCCACAAAATGAGCGAGCCATCGCGGCTGGCGGAGATGAGATAGGGGTCGAGCGGGGCAAAATCGAGCGAGAGAATCCAGTTGGAGTGGCCGAGTAATGTGCCCAAGCGCTCGCCGCTGGCCACATCCCACAACATAATCACGCCTGAATCGTCGCCCGAGGCCATGACCGTGCCATCGGCCGAGAGGGCGAGGGCGTTGATTTCGGCCGAGTGCGCTTCTAAGATGCGGGTGGGGGTGCTCGGCCGTCCGGGGCTGGAAATGTCCCAGAACATGATTTTGCGGTCTGCGCCTGCCGAGATGAGCGTTTGGCCATCGGGCGTGACCAGCAGGGCGTAAATGCTGTCGGTGTGGCCACCTTGGGGGGTGGAGAAGCGCACGGGTTGGCCGAGCTTGGTAATGTCCCAGATGACGATGGTGCGGTCTCTGCTGGCGGTGGCCAAAAAGCGGCCGTCGGTGGGGTTGGTGCTGGGAATGAACACGGCCGCATTCACCGCATCGCGGTGGCCGCGCAAAAAGGAGAGCCGCGCAGGGGCTTGTCCACTGGCCGCATTGGAAATATCCCACAAAATGACGCTGTTGTCGTAGCTGGTGGAGGCCATCAGCTCTTCTTCGGGGCTAAAGACGACGCGGCGCACCCAATTGTTGTGGCCTGTTAAGGGGGAGCCAATGGGTTCGCCTGTGGTGGGGTTCCACAGACGCACGTTGTTGTCGTAGCCCCCTGAGGCGAGGAGTTGGCCATCGGGCGAATAGTCTACGGTGAAGACGCGCTCGTTGTGCCCTGTCAGGGCGGCTTGGCGGACGAGGGTGGCCTGACGGCCGAGGCTTTCTAAGATGGCCAGTAAGACACTGCGCCCTTCGATGGTATCGGCCGTGGATAGCGAGTGCAGGCTGAGGAGGAGTGCCAAATCGGTTTGTTCTTGGCGCAAGCTGAATCCTTGGGCGGCCAATCTGCCCGCCAGCGCTTGGAGGGCGTTGTATTCTGCTTGGGCGCGTGCCTCGGCGGCCTCATCGGCTTGTTGTTGGGCTTCGGCCGCGCTTTGGCGGGCTTCGGCTTCGGCCGTGCTGGCGAGTTGGGCTTGGGTTTGGGCTTCGAGCTGGCTTTGGCGGGCTTCGGCCTCGGCCGCACGGGCAAGGTCAGCTTGGGTTTGGGCTTCGTCAAGGGCGGCGACGGCCGTGGCTTGGGCGACAACGGCCGTGGCCTCGGCCAATACCGCCCGCGCCGCCTCTGTTTGCACCAAATCTGTTTGCGCAAGGGCTTGGTTGCGTTGGTTGTAGGCCACAAACGAGGCCAAGAGGGTGTAAACGAATAGCCCCCCCAACACCGTGAGGGCGATGCGTTGGCGGCGCAATTGGCGTTCCCGCTCTTGACGCAAGGTTTGCTCGCTTTGGGCGAGTTCTTCCGCCATTTTGAGCCGTTTGGCTTCGTTTTCGACGCGCTCTTGGGTGCGGCGGGCTTCTTCGGCTTCGCTAATCTGCAAAAAATCGCGTTCTACATCGGTCAGGCTGGGGTCGTTGCGGTAGCGCAGGGATTCTTCGAGCAAGTCGCCGCGCCGCAGGCGGCTTTTTTCGCGCCCCGAAGCGAGCCATTGTTGGGCGGCCGTGGTCAGCCGCAAGCGCTGTTGCTGGTTGGCGCGTTCCTCTTCCAGCCATTCGACAAAGAGCGACCAATCGAGGGCGAGGGCTTCGTGAACGAGGTCGAATTGGTCTTCGGCGGGGCTGGTGCGGGAGGCAATGTGGCGGATGAGCCGCTGGCGGGTGAGTTGAACCAGCATTTCGTCAATGCGTTCGGGGGCACCGCCCACTGTGTGTAGCTCGCGCCGCCGCCGCCGCACCACTTCGACTCCTGTGGGTTCGCTGGGAACGGCAAAGCGGAGGAGGAGTTTTTTGAGGATGAGCCGGTCGTCGGGGCGCAAATCGCGGTAGAGTTGGTTGGCGGTGGTGACGAGGGAGTTACGGCCGCCGCCGACGATGTTGTAGGCATCCCATGTGATGCGATTGTGGTCGCGCACATCCCACAAGCGCAAAAGGGTGAATTGGAGGAGGGGTAGGGCGCTTTGTTCGGCACTCACATCTTGCAGGAGCCGGGTGACAAGCCCCTCATCAAAGCGCAAGCCGATGGCGGCGGCTGGTTTTTCAATCACTTCGCGCAGTTCGGCCGTGGTGGGGGGGGTGATGCGGACGGTGGAGAGGTTGAGCAGTTTTTGTAGCTCGGGCCATTGGGTGCACAGGTTTTCGTAATCGCTGTGCATGGCGATGAGCAAAACGTGGTGGGCTTGGTTGGGCTGGGTGAGGTGGGTGAGGTTGGCGATGAAGGCGTGGCGGCTTTCTTCGTCTTGGCAACGGGTGAAGAGTTCCTCGAATTCATCTATGAAGAGGACGGCCGTGCGGGTCTGGGTGTTGTCGCGCAGTTGATTATCGAGTGTGGTGGTGAGGGTGCGCGGGTCGCTTTGGAGGGCTTGGATGTGGCTGTCGAGGTCGGCCGTGTTTTCGCCAAAGAGGAGCTTGGCGAGGACGCGCAATGGCTCGGCCGTGGGGGAAATGGGGGGAAGTAGTGCCATTGGCCGCTATCGGTGGAGAGGCCATCGGCCGTGGTTTTTACGTCGGAGCCGATGGGGAGTTCGCCTGCTTTGAGGCGAGGGAGCAAGCCCGCGAGGACGAGGGAGGATTTGCCGCTCCCCGAGGGGCCGATGACGGCCGTGAAGCGGTGTTTGCTGATGCACTCGATGGCAAGGGTGGTTAGCCGTTGGCGGCCGAAAAATTGATTTTGGTTGGCTTCGCTAAACGAGCTGAGACCGAGATAGGGGCAGAGGCTGTCGGGCAGTTCGGGGGCGTAGCTAAAGTCATATTCGTCGAGAGTGGCATCAAACTCTTCGTGTCCCCAGCGGTAGAGCATGGTTGACCAGTAGTCAATCATGTTTTGCGCCGCCCAGCGGTCGTCTTCGATATCAATGAGAACCCCGGTGGAGCTGGCCCGGTTGACAAAGGTGACGACATCGGCCGTCATTTGTGCGGTGGGGCCTTCGGCACGGAAGCGGCGCAACAAGTCGCGGTGCAGGTCGCGCATGGCGGTGAGGGAGGGGTAGGGTTCGAGCATGAGGATGCGAAGAGAGGGGGGAGTGAGTGAGTAGTAAGTAGTGAATAGTAGATATATTTTGACAATGTTAGTTAGGCTGCTTTGCGCCCCTCTCCCCAAGGAGAGGGCCTGCTTCCCTCTCCAGGGAGAGGGGCAGGGGGTGAGGAGGCCTGGAGGGCTTGGTAATTTAACATTGTCAAAGCAGTGAGTAGGGACTATTCACTACTTACTATTCACTAATGCCTGTGTGATAGGTCTCATAAGCTACTATTCTACCGGCGCGAAGGGGCAGGGTTACGCGGGGAAATGGGTCGCTGGCGCGTAGAAGCCATGCGCTGGGGTGCTGGGTGAAGCCGATTTTGGGGTAGTAGCCGACAGCTTTGGGGGCGGCGAGCAGGATGAGCATGGAGCGTGGCCCCATTTGGGCACGGGTTTGGGCAATCATCTCGGTGCCGATGCCTTGGCCTTGGTGGGAATCGCGCACGGCCAAATCGGAAAGATAGCCGACGTAGGCAAAATCGGTGAGGGTGCGGGAGATGCCGACGAGGAGGTCGCCTTCCCATGCGGTGACGATGAGGTTGGCATGGGCGAGCATTTCGGCGACGATGTGGGGGTCGTCTATCGGCCGTCTTTCCCCCAGTGTGGAGGCGCGATAAAGCTCAATGACCTGTTCTAAATCGAGTTGGTTGCCATATTGGTAGGTAATCATGGTGGGTGGGGAAGGGGATTAGAGACGGCCGATGACGACAAAGCCTGCGACGCAGACGATGAGAACCATGAGCATGGAGAGGCTGAGGAGAATGATGAGCCAGAGGGGCACGGCCGCTTCGGCAAACCATTTGTGGGCGACCCAGCGATTGATGAGGCTGGTGAGGCCGACGGTGGTAACGGCCGCGAACAAGCCAAAACAGGCCAAAATGGGTGTGGCTTCGGCTTCGCTGAAGCCATTGAGGGCGACGAGGAGGCCAATGCCGCCCACGCCGCCCAATATGCTGAGGATGACCCCCGAAATGACTAAGGCAATGAGTGAGAGAATAGCCCAGACCATGTGGTTGCTCGTAGGTTGCAGGTTACAAGTTACAAGTTACAAGTCGTTTACCACTTGTAACTTGTAACTTTCAACAAATAGGGTGATGAAAAATTGTGGACTTACCTTTTTAGCCCCTCATCATATACCCCGCGCAGGAGGTGCCAGCGGATTTTGGCCGCTTCGGCAAAGGTGGTGAGGTAGTCGGTGAAGACGACGTGGGTGCCAGCCATGTCTATCCAGTTGGCGCCGACAACGCCGATGGTGTAGCCAAATTTGCGGGCCAACACAAGGGCTTCGATGTCGAAGGCCCAGCGGTCTACGCGGGCACGGCCGAAGATTTTCTCGGCCGCTTCGGCCGTGAACGCCTTGAAGCCGCATTGCGTGTCCCAAATGCCGGGCACAGCCATGATTTGGATGAAGAGATTGCCCAAATTGCCCAGCACGCGCTTAATGAACGGTTGCGGGGTGGCTTGGCGGGCGTTGGGGTGGTCTTTGCCATCGCGGGAGCAAATGACGACGGCATGGCCTTGCTCGAACAACGGCCGCATCTCGTCGAAATGGCTCATGTCGGTCGAGTTATCGGCATCGGTGAAGAGGCGGATTTGGCCTGTGGCGGCCAACATGCCTTCGCGCACGGTGTACCCTTTGCCCTTGTTTTCCAAGCGGTTAATCCAACGAAGGTTTTCTTTACCCTCGGCGAACTGTTCTAGGACGGCCAGCGTGCCATCTTTGACCCCATCTAACACCACCAAGACTTCCCACGAGTAGGGTTGAGCGGTGAGGTAGTTGTAAACTGCTTTGAGCGTGGCCCCAAGACGGGCTTCTTCATTGTAAGCAGGGATGATGACGGAGAGATAAGGGGGCATGGGGGAGGGAAGTGGTTAGTGGTTAGTGGTTAGTGAGTAGTGAGTAGTCGAGTAATCATCTGGCTGACAAGCTGACTAGCTGACAAGCTGACAGACTAACCGATAGTACTTGCCCTATTTGCTCTCGTCAACAGGGGAGAGGCGAGCCGTTAGTTGGTCGTCGGGCAAGCGGCGGGTGGTTTGGATGTGGCGGCGGGTGCGCCAGAAACGGCAACCTGTGAGGAGGCCGACGAGTTGGCCACGCAGGGTGGCGCGGGCGGCCGTGCCGCGCCATGCGCCCACTGCCTCGCGGAAGATGTGCCATTGGCCGCGCACAATCGGCCGCCAATGTTTGCGCCACAGACTGGTGGGGTAGTTCTTCCACAGCAGATAGAGCAAATTGCGCCGGTCGTAATAGCTGGAAAGGGGGCTGGAGGAGGCTTTGAGCTTGTGGTAGATGACGGCCGTGGGCACATACACCACCCGCCAGCCTGCCAAATTTAAGCGCCAACCTAAATCAACGTCCTCGCAAGAGAAAAAAAAGGTGTCGTCGAGAAAGCCGACTTGCTCGAGGGCTGTGCGGCGATAGGCCACGGCCGCACCACAGCCACTAAAGACATATTCTTCGCTGTCGTATTGCCCGACATCTTTCTGCCACACGCCTCGGTTGCCGGGACGGCCGTCTAGCTGGCAGAAATCACCGGCCGTGTGGAAGGTGTCGCGCTGGTCGAAGAGCAAAATTTTGCCCACGGCACTCCCCGCTTGGGGGTGGCGGGCCAATCCGCCCAGCAATTCGGCCAACCATGTCGGTTCGGCCTCGGTGTCATTGTTGAGCAAGATGATAATTTCACCCACGGCCGCCGCATAACCCGCCACACACGCCCCCGTAAACCCCCGGTTCTCGCCCAATTCCAGCAACCGCACCTCGGGGAACGCCTCGCGCACATAGGCTTGCGAACCATCGTGCGAGCCGTTGTCTACCAATAAGAGTTCAAACTGTTGGTTGGTTTGGTGGCGCAAACTCATCAGGCACGTTTCCAGATGGTGACGGCCGTTCCAATGGGGAATGATAATGGAGGCGTAGGGGGAGGCTTGCGGTGGAATCACAGGAACCGAGTATAAAATCCTTCTCCTATACAAGCAACATCTCCGCCAGATGGGCGATTTGCCCTGCCAATGCTGGGCTAAACAAGCAAAACACGGCCGATTTTTTGAGAAAACGGGCAGACGAAAAAGTCGTTTTGGGGCAGACGAAAGTCGTTTTGGGGCAGACGAAAGTCGTTTTGGGGCAGACAAAAGTCGTTTTGGGGCAGACGAAAGTCGTTTTGGGGCAGACAAAAGTCGTTTTGGGGCAGACGAAAATCGTTTTGGGGCAGACGAAAATCGGTTCGGGGCAGATGAAAATCGTTTCGGCGACAAAATCGTTTGGGCAGACAAAAGTCGTTTAGGGGCAGACAAAAGTCGTTTAGAGGCAGACAAAAGTCGTTTAGAGGCAGACAAAAGTCGTTTAGAGGCAGACAAAAGTCGTTTAGAGGCAGATAAAAGTTGCAAATGGGCGGGCAAAAATCGAACGAGGGTTTTTCAAAAGTCCGCAAAGAGAAGCGAACAGAGTTAATGAACCGCGGAGGGCGCGGAGAACGCGGAGGCTTGCTCCTCTCCGCGCCCTCCGCGTTCTCTGCGGTTCATTCCTTTTTGGCAAGTTCAATCCTGACTTTTGAAAAACCCTGAAAATCGAACCAAGACGGCCGCACTCCCTGCTATTTAGGGGTAAGATTACAACTCCAAGGGCGAATAAGATATAATTTGCCCGACCGTGGTGAATAACCAAATTACCTCTGGTTGCCCCCACTTTTTTATTCAGCCCGTCGCCCCAACTTGAATTGCCATTCACCAATGGCTCATCTTGGGCTTGGTTAGTGGCATTACCCCATTTTAAGAAGAGGTTCTATGGACAAAAAAATCATTTACTTGCTAGTCGGAGGCATCGTCTTGGCGATTCTTCTGCTGGGCTTTGGCGGCTATGTTTTGTTGAGCGAAGGGGTGGCCATTGCCCAACCCACGGCCGTGCCATCATCCCCCGCCGCCACCCAAATTGCCGAGGTGGTAGTTGTGGAACCAACGGCCGTTGCCTCGGCCACGGCCGTCTCCGCCCCCACCGAACTGCCCCCACCCCAAATCCAAGCTTTGCCCACCCACACCCCACCCCCTAGCCCCACCCCCTCGCCCACACCTCTGCCCACTGAAACGCCTATCCCCACGGAAACCCCCGTGCCCCCCACGGCCACGGCCGTCCCCGTCGTCGTTCAACCAACGCGTCCACCTGCGACGGCCGTGCCCGCCACGGCGGTGCCTACGGCCGCGCCAACGGCCGTGCCCGCCAACACACGGGGCCTTACCGCCTCGTTTGGCATTGAAGGTGGCCCTAGTTTTGGTGCCAATCAAGAGATTTGGTTCAATTTCACGGTCAATAACTCCTCGGGCGCGGCCGTGCCCTTCAGTGTCCTTGGCGTATATCCCAAAAAAGGTGGCACTTATCGCCCCGAATTTATCCAAGCCAGTTGGGGCGGCAACCCGACCGATGCCATCTCCACCAGTGGCCTTGTCTGGCGCGACAACATCAAAATTGGCGAATCGGGAAGCTACACCCTCCAACTAGCTATCTGCTTTGATGCCTCCTACCAATCCTGCAAAGCAGGCGGCGGCACATGGGTCTTCCTCTCGGGGGATGTGCCTGTTACCATCAATTAGGACTTGAGTAAATGGTGACTTATTGAACCGCGGAGGCGGGAGAACGTAGAGAAATTCCCAGACAACTCCACTACTCTACTACTCCCCCTATTCATGAAGCGATATGCCAACTTACATTTCTCTCCTTCGCGCTGTTAATGTGGGCGGCCGTAAAATGTCTATGGCCACCCTCCGCGAAACATGCGAAGCCCTCGGCTGGCAAAATGTGCGCACCTATATCCAGAGTGGCAATATCTTGTTTGAGACGGCCGAAACCAACCCCACCAAACTCCAAATGATGCTGGAAGCGAGGATTGTGGCCATGTTTGGCTACGAATCGGCCGTGCTTTTGCGAACGGTTCCCCAAATGCAAGCCATCGTGGCCAACAACCCCTTTGTGGCCCACGAAACAACCCCCGCCAAACTCCATGTCGCCTTTCTCTCGGGCGAAGCCACGGCCGCACAAGTGGCCCAACTCGCCCCGTTTTGCACCACAGGGGAACAAGTCCACCTGTTGGGAACTGAGCTTTACCTCTGGTATCCCAACGGCGGCGGAGCCAGCAAACTAACCACCAATGTTATCGAGAAAAAATTGGGTGTGATTGCTACAGCGAGAAATTGGAACACAGTGCGGAAATTGTGTGAACTATAGAGAAGTGAAAGGTGAAAGGTGCATCGCGTTTCCACTTCTTACTTTTCACTTTTCACTTTTCACCTCTTCTTTCCCTCCCTCCCCATTTCCATTAGAATAGCGGCATGAGTACCAATTACGGCTTGCTACGTTACACCCTGCCCAACCAACCGTCGCAAGAACGGCCGCTGACCACCCCTACCTTTACCATCGGCCGTGCTGAAGACAACGACCTCATCTTTTCGTGGCCGGGTGTATGGCCCCACCACGGCCGCCTCGATTGCACCCCCACCGCCACCACCATCACCCCTGCTTTAGCGGGTGCTCCCATCCTTCTCAATAACCAACTTATTACCAGCCCCACTCGCCTCCAAGCGGGGGATGTCATTCAAATCGGCGAAGGGCGATTGCTTTTCGCCGTCCCCGTTGAAAGCCACCCTACTTTGCACGCCAATCCCGAGGCAACCTTGGCGGGATTAACGGCCGCTCAAGCCGAGTTGGCCGATTGGGTCAGCCACACCACCGTCGTGCGCCACTCCGAGCCAACCCTTGTTTCCACGGGCGGCCGAACCACCCCCCACCGAAAAACCCGAGAAGCGCACCCGCCCCACCACCTACGCGCCGCAATGTGCGCACCATCGGCCGCTATGAAATGCAAGACATGCTTGGCTATCGCGGCTACCTCGTCGTTTATCGCGGCTACGACCCCCAACTCGAGCGCACCGTTGCCCTCAAACTGCTCTCCACTCAATTCCCGGCCGACGATGACTTACGCGCCAAAATTCGGCGCGAAGTAGAACTCATTGCAGGGCTAGAGCACCCCAATGTCGTCCAAGTCTATGACTACGGCGAACACAACAAACAGCCCTATGTGGTCATGCCCTTTTTAGATGCGGGCACACTCACCCTGCGCCTGCAAAGCAACGGCCCCCTCACCCTACGCGAAATAGCCCCCATTTTTGATGAGTTGGCGGCGGCCATAGATTCCGCCCACCAACACGGCCTCATTCACGGCCAACTCAATCCCAACAACATTCTATTCGACACCCAAAACAAGACCTACGTCTCCGATTTTGGCATCTCCACCATCGCCACCGCCTTTGCGGGCGATACCCAAGCCAACTACGATTGGGCACGCTACATCAGCCCCGAACAAGCGCAAGGGCTACTCAGTCACAACGAAGTCATCATCACCAGCCGAAGTGATATTTATTCGCTGGGCATCATTTTGTTCGAGATGTTGACAGGCAAAACCCCCTATAGTGGCAATTCAGCTCTCGAGTTGGCCGAGGCACATCTCAACGACCCCCTGCCCCAGTTGGCCGATTTTGCGCCCCAGTTGCCCCGTGAATACCAATATCTGTTCGATAGGGTGCTGGCCAAAGACCCTATGAAGCGTTATCCCACGGCCGCTCGGCTCGCCCAACACATTCGCGAGACGGCCGCTGGCCGCTGGTATCTCAGCCAATTGGCCGAACTTGTGGAAGATTTGCCTCCCAAAGCGGCGCCACCCCCACCCGTGCGGACAGGCACGGTAGACATGCCTTTTAATATGCACCTCACTCGGCCGACAGTGACCGAGGAAGACATTTTGAGTGCGATGATGCCCGAGCCGCAGACGACGCTCCCCGCTGGGACACCCGTCGGCCGTTACGTCATCAGCCATTTGGTGGGGCAAGGGGGCATGGCGGCCGTTTATCTTGCCCGCGACCCCGATGTGGACCGCGGTGTGGCCATCAAAATGTTGCCGCCTAATTTGCTCCAACGGCCGCGCTTCCGCGATTTATTCCACCACGAAGCCCGGCTCATTGCCCGCCTGCGCCACCCCCACATCGTCAGCGTTTTCGATTTTGGCGAACACGAAAACCAACCCTATCTGGTCATGCAATACTTGCCCGGCGGCACACTGGTGGAGCGGCTCGCCTACGGGGCACTCACCTTGCAAGCCATCACCCCCATCCTCACCAATCTGGCGCGGGCGGTAGACGAGGCGCACCAACAAGGCATCATCCACCGCGACATTAAGCCCGCCAATATCCTCTTCAACGCCGAACATGAGGCGTTTCTCTCCGATTTTGGGATTGCCGTGCTTTCGGCCGCGGCCGATGACAAAAGCCATTTTGCGGGGGGAACCCCCCGCTACATGAGTCCTGAGCAAGCCCAAGCGGTGCTGAACAACAAGCCTGCGGCCGTGACCAACCAAAGCGACATCTACTCGCTGGGGGTCGTCCTCTTCCACATGCTCACAGGCCAAGTGCCCTACATCGCCGACAACAAGCCTATCCCCATGATGCAGGCGCACATCAATGAGCCAATCCCCTCCCTGCGCCGCTACACACCCACTCTGCCCGGCGCATGGCAGGAAATTATCAACCGCGCCTTGGCCAAAGAGCCAGCGGCGCGGTATCAAACGGCCGCTGAACTGGCCAATGACGTGCGCGAACTCAGTTCGGGCAGGTGGTATTTGCGCCAATTAATGGGCTAAGTAACTTTTCAGGGGTGAGGTTGTGAGAATGGTTATAGGTTACAAGTTACAAGTTACATGCGCTTATGTAACTTGTAACCTGCAACTTGTAACCAAGCATCAAGGCTTTAAACCTAAATAGTTACTGGGGTCAAAGCACCTGCGCGTGCGCCCGCCCTAGTTGACACAATCCCAAATTCAGCTTTAATTGGCGGCACATTGGCTCCCGCCAATTCCATTTTCTACCCCACAAATACTCAAGGACAACAGGAGGTTTGGTTTTATGGCCGCTCTCATTCCGAAGATGATGCTTCGGCAACTTTACACCTATGCCAGCTTAGAAAACGTGGCGGGTGGTGTGCAATTTGCCCTCAAAAATCGGCTCAGCGATGCCGCATTGGTGGAAGTGCTTAACATTAAGCTCAATGAGCACGAAGTGCCCCCCTCCGCTCTGACACTGATTTTAGGCGAGGAAGAAATAGCGGCCACGGCCGTCACGGCCGACAATCCCCTGCCGTTTGCTTTGCGCCAAGTCGTGCAAATTCGGGCGGCCGTGCCCCATTTGCCTATGGGCAAACACACCGTCGAGATTAACGTCAACACCCAAGAATTTGGCCAATTCAGCTTCGATGTTGAAGATGCCATCTCCGCCAGCGACGATTTAATTCGCATTCCGCGCGATGCCGAAGACAACTACAGTGAAAAAGCGATTAAAGAGCGGCAAAAATTTGTCGAGGAAATCACAGGCGCAACACTCAACCACACCGCCCATTACTCCTTCGACCCCCACATCCTCAAGGGAAATGTTGAAAACTTCACAGGCGTGGCCCAAATTCCCATCGGCTTTGCTGGCCGCTCACCATTCACGGCGAACACGCTAAGGGCGATTTTATCGTTCCGCTCGCCACCACCGAAGGGACGTTGGTCGCCTCCTACAATCGGGGCATGAAACTGCTCAACCTTTCGGGCGGCGTGACTTGCACTGTCATTGGGGATGCCATGCAACGCGCCCCCGTGTTTGTCTTCAACAACGCCCGCGAAGCCCGCGAGTTCCGAACATGGTGCGAGGCGCACATTGACAAAATTCGGGAAGAGGCGGAATCCACCTCCAGTGTGGCCAAATTGCAATACATTGATTATTTCCTGTCCAACAAATTCGCCTACCTGCGCTTTAACTACTCCACAGGAGACGCGGCTGGGCAAAATATGGTCGGCCGTGCCACCTTCGCCGCCTGTAGCTGGATTTTAGACAACTACGACGACAAAGCCTCCCTGCGCCACTTCTTCCTCGAGTCCAACCTCGCCACCGACAAGAAAGCATCCCAAGTGAATGTGATGCGTACCCGTGGCAAGCGGGTTGTGGCCGAGGCGACCATTCCCCGCGATGTCCTCATCCAAAACATGCGCGTCACCCCCGAAAACCTTACTTACCATGCGGGGGTGGCCAATGTGGGGGCGATTTTGTCGGGGGCGAACAACAACGGCTTGCACTCGGCCAACGGCATCACGGCCATGTTCATCGCCACGGGGCAAGATGTGGCCAACGTGTCGGAATCATCGGCGGGCATCATCTACGCCGAACTGACCCCTGAGAAGGATTTGTACATTTCTATCACCATCCCCTCGCTCATTGTGGCCACCCACGGCGGCGGCACGGGGTTGGCCACCCAACGGGAATGTTTGCAAGTGCTGGGGTGTGTCGGCCGTGGCACTGTCAACAAATTCGCCGAAATTGTGGCAGGTGTGGTGTTGGCGGGCGAGCTTTCGCTGGCCGCCGCCATCTCCTCATCTGACTGGGTTTCCAGCCACGAGCAATACGGCCGTAATCGGTAGAAGAAGATAGAGACGAGAGATAGAGATAGAGGAAATACAGCGACTTTACCCACCACATACCCCCTCTATCTCTATCTCTACCCTCTATCCCTACATTATGAATTACGCTGACTTCCAACACATTTTGTTCGACCACCGCGCCAACGGGGTCTTGTGGCTCACGCTCAATCGCCCCGAGGTGTTGAACGCGGCCGACCGCCAGCTCCACACCGAGCTGGTCGAGGTGTGGCGCACCATTGACCGTGACCCAGCAGTGCGGGTGGCGGTGGTAACGGGTGCGGGGCGGGCGTTTTCGGCCGGTGGGGATTTGGGGATGGTCGAAAATGCGTACAAAGATTACGACGAAATCATCCGCATTTTGGATGAGGCGCGTGACCTTGTGTACAACATGCTCCATTGCCGCAAGCCGATTATCAGCGCGATTAACGGCGCGGCCGTGGGCGCTGGTCTCGTTGTTGCCCTGCTGGCCGATATTAGCATTGCGGCCGAAACGGCGCGGCTGGCCGATGGGCACGTGCGTATGGGCGTGGCCGCAGGCGACCATTCGGCCATTATTTGGCCGTTGCTGGTGGGTATGGCCAAATCGAAGTATTACCTGATGACGAGCGAGTTTGTCAGCGGCCGTGAGGCGGAGCGCATGGGGCTGGTCAGCCTCTGTGTGCCACAGGAGGAGTTGCTGGACAAGGCGCAAAGCGTGGCCGACAATTTGGCCACGGGGCCGCAACACGCCATCCAGTTCACCAAACGCGCCCTCAACCAATGGCTGTTGCAAGCTGGCCCTATTTTTGACCATTCGCTGGCCTTGGAAATGCTGGGCTTTTTCCACGAAGATATGATGGCTGGGGTGGCGGCGTTGCGGGCGAAGAGCCGTAAGCCATAAGCTCTTAAAGGATTCCTCTACTTGAGTGAATAGTAAGTAGTGAGTAGTAAATAGTTCCGTACTACTCATTACTCACTATTCACTACTCACTTTTCATATGACTGTTGATACCATAACTTGGCCCAACTTAAACGATTTGTGGTTGCGGGAATTTCGGCCGCTCTACAAACGGCTCGACTTTCCCCTGCTCGAATCCCTGCAAGGCACGCACCGGGGCGAGGTGGTTGGCCCCCGCTGGGTGCGGCGGCTGGCTCCTGTGGCGTTTGCGCTGGGTGGGCTGGGCGGTTGGTGGGGCAAGCGGTTTGATGCGGCGGGGAATGGGGTCAATATCGTGCAGAGGGGCGGCCGTCTGGTCGAACTCATGCCTGTGCGGGTTGTGTTACGGCCGTCACTCGTAGACGGCAAAGCGTGCCTAACCATCATTTATCCCCCCGAAACAACCCCCTTCCCCATGTCCCGCGTCATGGACGAAATTCGGCAACTCGACGAAAACCGTCTGCTCGGCCTTGCTATCATCCAGCAACGGGGCTTGCGCCGCTTTTCACTCCCCTTTGTGTTGCACCGCACTTAAGCACCCAAACCTTGGAGGTCTTCAAGACCTCAGGTTACTCAAACAAAAAAGTGGGTACGATGTTCTCGTACCCACTTTTTTTTATGCGACTGTAAATGGTTGGCTTGGAGAGGGGCGAATCGGCCGTGAACCAAAGGTGGTGGGGGGGCGTGGCTTATGCACACTGCGCCCCGTGGCTCGCGGTTAAGTTCGATAGTCGTCACACCTCAGCTTGCGAGAGCTTTATGCAACCACCATTTCGGGTTGCATGAAGGCGATTTTGTTGCCGCCGGGGTCGGCCACAATGGCGATGTGCCCCACGGTGGGAATAAATTCTTTGCCCATCATCACCATCGCGTTTAGTTCGGCCGCTTTCGCCAACGAATCGTCAATATCATCCGTGTGGACATAGACAATCGTATCGCCCGCTTTCATGTACTCATTGACGATGGGGAAGCCAATGCTCGTTTGTCCCTCCCCCAAATTGGCCATGACATAATCCATCGGCTGGTAGGTTTGCACATCCCATCCAAAAAGGGCGCGGTAAAAAGCGGCCGTTGCACCAGTATCGGTCGTGGCCAATTCCACATGGGTGATTACATGCTTCGTCATTGGGGGTTTACTCCTTAAAAAGTCTGCCTGAATTGGGTTAAAGAATAATAAAATTATAGAACATGCGTGCTATTTTGTCAAGAAAAAAAGGGTGGTTCGTCGGCCGACGAACCACCCTAAATGAGCCGTGTTTTTGCGTTTGAGCGGCCGTTTTTACTTCTTGCGGCTCACCTCCGCCACCGCTTCGGGGTTCAGCAGGCTGGAGGTATCGCCGGGGTTTTCGCCTAGATAGGCGGCGCGGATGATGCGGCGCATGACTTTGGCACTGCGCGTCTTGGGCAAGTCGGCCACAAACCAAATCTCCTTGGGCTGGAGCGGTTTGCCCATCTGGTCGGCAATCGCGTGGATTAGCTCCCGCCGCAACTCATCCGAGGGGTGTTGGCCGGGGAAGAGGACGCAGAAGCAGACGATGGCACTCCCCTTGACCTCGTCGGGGATGCCGATGGCCGCCGCTTCGGCCACGGCCGGGTGGTTGACCAAGATGGACTCCATCTCGGCGAGGCCGATGCGCTTGCCCGCCACGTTCACCGTGTCGTCGGAACGGCCGAGGATGTACCACTGGCCGTCGTTGTCCACGGCCGCCCAATCCCCATGCACCCACACATTCGGCCAGCGGCTCCAATAAGTGTCCAAATACCGTTGCTCATCCTGCCAAAAGCCGCGCGTCATGCCAATCCACGGGGCGCGGATGACCAACTCGCCGACGGCGTTGCGAATGGAACGGCCGTTTTCGTCCACCACATCGGCCGCGATGCCGGGGCACGGGCCAGCAAAGGCGGCGGGTTTGAGCGGTTGGAGCGGATTGCCCATGACAATGCCCCCCGCGATTTCCGTCCCGCCCGAGTAGTTGATAATCGGCCGTTGCCCCTTGCCGACCACGTTAAAGAGCCACAGCCACGGGGCGGGGTTCCACGGCTCGCCCGTCGAGGCGAAGAGGTGGATGGAAGAGAGGTCGTGCTGGGTGGCCATCTCGTCGCCATGCGGAATGAGGGAGCGAATGAGGGTAGGGGAGATACCCATTTGGGTGATGCGGTGGCGTTCGACCATCGCCCATAATCTATCGGGCTGAGGCCAATCGGGGGAGCCATCGTACAAAAAGCAGGTGCTACCCAGTAGGAGCGAGCCAAAAACGAGCCACGGCCCCATCATCCAGCCCATGTCTGTTACCCAGTGAATGACATCCCCTTGTTGCACGTCTGTGCCGAAGGCCATGTCTTGCGCCGCCTTGATGGGGAAGCCGCAATGGGTATGCACCGTGCCTTTCGGTTTGCCCGTCGTGCCGCTGGTGTAGATGAGCATGAGCGTCGTTTCCGCGTCTAGCAGGGCCGCCTCCGCCTCCTCGCTCTGCCCTGCCATGATTTCGTGCCACCACACATCCCGTCCCGCTTGCAGGGGCACATCTTGCCCCGTGCGGCGCAAAACGATGACGTGTTCGATGGTGGGCACATCGGTGAGGGCTTGGTCGGCCGTGGTTTTCAGCGGGGTGATTTTGCCCCGGCGGAAGAAGCCATCGGCCGTGAAGAGCGCTTTCGCGCCGGGGTCGTTTAGGCGCGTACTAATCGCCCCCGCCCCAAAGCCCGAGAACAAGGGGATGACAATCCCACCCAGTTTGGCGATGGCCAGCAGGGCGATGACGATTTCGGGGCACATGGGCAGGTGCAGGCCGATGCCATCGCCCGCTTTTAGCCCCAGCCCGCGCAGGGCGTTGACGCATTGGTTGACTTGGGCGTGTAGTTCGGCGTAGGTGAGGGTGCGGGTTTGCCCTTCTTCGCCTTCCCAGATGACGGCCGTGTTGCTTCGCGTAGCGGGGTTATCGGCCCATTTGTCCACGCAGTTGGTGGCGATGTTGAGTTGGCCATCTACGCACCAGCGCGGCCGTTGGATGCCGTTGGACAAGTCTACGACGGCGGTGTACGGCCGTTGGAATTGGATGCCCAGAAACTCGATGACAGCCTCGGTGAACCATGCCACGTCTTCTGTGGAGCGGCGTTGAAGCTCTTCGAGGGTGGCCAGTCCGTGCTGGCGCATGAAGCGGAGGAGGTTGCTCCGTTGGGTGTAGGCGGCCGTGGGTTGCCACACAAAGGGGCCGCCGAAGTCGAATGGGTTGTTCATGGGGAAGGAGGGTTAGTGGGGGGAATTGAGCAAGAATTCATGCTAGCACATTGTCGGAGCAAATTCTTTGAGTGGGAAAACTTGATATGCGTGAAATTCCGAAGGTGGTTTTTGACGACGCACATGAAGCACGCAAGTAATGGAATGGAAACTCTCCGTCGAAAATGGCGATAAACAACCCGTTATGAAACACAATCAATTGCCGATAGCTGTCAAACCCTTCTATGTTGATGGGAGGTGCTGAAAGTGGAAAATCTCGCAATCGCTGTAATGCCTCTAAAATGCCGCCCCTGGTAACGCACCCATTGTTGAACGGCATAAAGCAATCGTCATCGACCATCTCGGGTATAAAATGGGTGCCTCGCCAAAGTTAAATTGCCACTGCTGCAATTGTGCTCCCTTGGGCAACGCGGATTAGTCCGTTTGCGAACTCAACTGAGCCAAAAGTTCATCAATCACCTGCCTGTATCAGATAGGCGGCGGGTCGTAATGCTGGTGCCATCCCAAATTCTCCTTTTGATGTTCAAGGGCACGGGCTGATCCGGGGAACACCTTCGAGCAACAATGGGGCATTAGTACCAAAGCTTGGTTTATACCGAGGCTGTGGGGCTGATTGGTTTTTTGGGCGACGAAGACGGCCGCTTTTTTCGCCACTGGCCATGTGGGGTGGCTGGCAAAATGGGTGGCCAGCACGGCCGCCACATACCCCTCAAACTCGGCCCACGTGCGGCCGTGGGCGATGAGTTCTGGCTCAATCCCCATCCGCATCGAACGAAAATAGTCGAGAACAGGTTGGGCGTGGGGGAAGACAAGGGCAGATTCTAAGAGGTGCGTTTTGACATTGGGGAAGGCACGGCCGATTACCTCCGCCCCATTTTCGGCACTAAAGGGAAACGAAATCCACTCTTCAGGAGGGCGCGAAGGAACGCCCAAGGCTTGGCAAGCCTCTACCCGCAGTTGGTGGTATTGAAGCAAATTATAGATGCTGTTGGTGCAGGCCAATAGATAGCCGCGGGGGCGCAACACGCGGGCAAATTCGGCCACGGCCGCTGGTTGGTTGGGCACATGGTAGAGCATGTGGTTGGCCAAAATGACATCCACGCTATTGTCGGCCAAGGGCAGTTGCTGGGCATCGAGATTGAGGCGGGGCGCGGCCGTGTCTAGCCCTTTGAGCATCCCGTGCGATAAATCGCCCGCGAGGTAACGGCCGCCCCGCGCTTGTGCGGGAGCCATGTATGACCCCGCGCCACAGCCCACATCCAGCACCACCTCATCCCCTCGCCACCGAATTTGGTCTAGCACCCATGCGTTAAAATCCACCGCTGGCTCCGTGTATTGCTCATGGATGCGGATGCGCGTTTGCAGGGCATCGGCCGTTTTGTAAAACGATTCGGTTAAGGTGATTTTGTCGGTACTCATGGGGCATTTATCCTTGGGAGTGTTTCGTGGTTTAGGGGTGTACTGGTGTAGTGGTGTATTTTAATACATCACTATACCCATAGACTTATACACCGCGTTTATGCCACAACTGACAGACAAGCCAACTAATGTTACAATAAAGCCTGAATTTAATCCTTGGAGGTACACATTCTGAACGGCTTAGAGTTGGCTCATTTATTAGTAGATACGGTGGCAGATAAAAAGGCCAGCGATATTTTGATTTTGGACTTGCAAAATCAATCCATGTTGACTGATTATTTCCTGATTTGCACAGGCGAAAATAGCCGCCAAATTGGGGCAATTGCGGATAGCATCATTGATGATGCGCGGGCGAAGGGGCAGGTTCGCGCCTTCGGCCGTGAGGGAACCACCCACACAGGCTGGGTTTTGGTGGATTTTGGCGACCTCATCGTCCATATCTTTTCACCCGAAAAACGTGCCTTTTACGATTTAGAAGAATTATGGCGCAATAGCCACGTCGTTTTGCGAATGCCATAAAACCTAAAACGCTGTTAGGCTAAATTTGATACGGCCTCTGGTAATTAGCACTTTACCAGAGGCCGTTTTGTTTTTGCCAACCCCAAAAGCCGCTTGATTTGTCGCTCGAAATGGCATAAAATCAGAACATATGAGCGACTACAAATTAATCAACGCCAGCGAAATAGGGGAGTATGTTTACTGCAACCATGCGTGGTGGCTCCAGCGGGTACACAACCTGCAATCTACCAATGTGCGCGAACTAGCGGCGGGCACAGCCCACCACGAAGCCCACGGCCGTGCTGTCGGCCGTTCGGTACAAGCCCGCAAAGCGGCCGTCGCCCTCCTACTGGCGGGCACAGCCACCCTGTTGCTGTGGATGATGGGGTGAGAGGGAAGAGAGAAGAGAAACTGTCAATCCGCAATCCAAAATCCAAAATCCGCAATCCCAACCCCCACTCCCATGTCCGCCCTTGCCCTCACCCTCATTCTCCTCGCCCTTGCCGCATGGCTGTATGCCAGCGGTTTGCGCCAGCGCACGGGCGTACCCGCAGGCGATATTTTGTACAGCGACACGGGCGCATGGTTTGCCAATGACAAGACGTTATACGCGGCCGATTTGCACCTTGCGGGCAAGCCCGATTACCTCGTGCGCCAGCCAGATGGCTCGCTCGTCCCTGTTGAAGTGAAATCGGGCAAAGCCCCGCGCCAACCCTACGACAGCAACATGGCTCAGTTGGCCGCCTATTGCTATTTGGTAGAGGTGAATTATGGGGCACGGCCGCCCTACGGCATCATCCAATACCAAGACCGCGCCTTTGAAGTGGAATACACGGCCGAACTCGAGGATACCCTTCTCGACACCATCGCCCTCATGCGCGAAGATTTATACGCCAGCCATGTTTCCCGCCAACACAACGAATGGAGCCGCTGTGCCCACTGCGGCCATCGTTCGCACTGCGAAGAGAGCCTTGCCTGAGACCCTTTGCTTTATTGTTCTTTTGCCTTTTTGCAATAAAAATTTATTGCAAAAAGGCAAAAAAGGGAAAGAGCAAAGGGTATTTCCCTCTGAGGTAAGTTTGAGAGGAAGCCAAACCCCAGCCAATTTGCACCCAACCAGAAGGGCTTGTATGATGGCTCCTATCGCTGTTTTACCCTAGCCCTTGAGCGTTTAAGCCATGAGCAATCTCGAAAAATGGGTCACGGCCGCCATGATTTTGACGGCCGCCCTCGGAACCATCTGGTATATTGCCCTCGAACTGCAAACCAAGAGCATGGGTGCAGTGGGCTGGTCGTTGGTGGCCGTGATTTGGTTTGTGGTGTTGCGGCGGGTGGTGCATTTGTGGGCAAGGGGCAGGCAGGGTGGGGAGAGAAGTGAAAAGTGAAAGGTAGAAGTGAGTTTTTCCCCTACTGAGATTTTGGCGGCCGATATTACCGAAAACCACGCCCTGCGGCTGGTGATAGACGGCCGTTCTATCCTCCTCACCCGCTGGCAGGGGGTGGTGTATGCAGTCAGCGGCCGTTGCCCCCACGCCGGTGCCGATTTATCCGTGGGGCGGCTGGCCAACGGCCGCATCGAATGTCCCATGCACGGCTGGAAATTCAACCTGACCAACGGCAAACCCCTCTACCCCCCCGACGAAGGCCGTCCCTTGCGGGTTTACCCCGTGCAAATTATAGATGGGGTGGTTTGGGTGGGGGAGGGATAGATAGAGCGTAGAGATAGAGATAGAGGAACCCTTTGTTTGGTTGAATAATCATGTACCCCTCTATCTCTATCTCCCGTCTTTATCTTTGAGATGAGCCAACCCATCGCCGAATCCACAACCGCACGGCCGATTATTCGTTCTTCCCCAACTGGGGTAGAATAGACCGCTTGTTTGCCACCTTTCACGTCTCATCACATGGACATCCTCTCCCGCATCTTCAGCCGCCCCGACGAACTGCCCCCCGCCACAGGCGATAGCTTTTTGGTGGTTGGCTTGGGCAACCCCGGCGGCAAATACAAAGCCACCCGCCACAACATCGGCTTTATGGCGGTGGATGAGTTGGCGCGGGTGCAAAACACGGCCGCGACCAAAGTCCAACACAAAGCACTCACGGCCGAATACCGCCTCGGCGAAGCGCGGGTCATTTTGGCCAAGCCCCAAACCTTCATGAACCTGAGTGGGGAAAGCGTCGGCGCCCTCAGTCGGTTCTACAAAATCCCCCCCGAACGGGTGCTGGTCATTTACGACGAGCTAGATTTGCCGCTGGGCACGGTGCGCCTGCGCGAGAAGGGAAGCGCGGGTGGGCACAATGGCATGAAGTCCATCATTGGCCAATTGGGGCAAGAATTTCCTCGCCTACGGCTGGGGATTGGTCGGCCGCTGGGGCAAATGCCCGCCCATGCCTATGTGCTACAAGAGTTTGGCCCCAAGGAGTTGGAACTGGTGCGCGAGGTGCTGGATACGGCCGTGCGCGCCACCGAAACCTTCCTCCGCGAGGGCATCGTGCTGGCCATGTCCCGCCACAACGGCAAAATCAATGAGCAATGAGCAAATGGATATATGACCAAGTGGTTTAGATTTTTTTGAAACGGTTCTAAACCTTTGCCAATTTGCCCCATAACTGCCTCCGACACAATTCTCCTCTGCTCCCCTGCCCCTCCGCTCCTCTGCGCCTTATGAACCTCACCCCACTGCTTGACATTTTCGACGAACTGCCCGCCTATGCGGCGGCCGAGACGGCCGTAGACGGCCGCACGGCCGAACTCGTGCTGGGGTTGCCCCGCTCTGCTCGGCCGCCCATCTTGGCCAAACTGGCGATGGGGCGGCGCGTGCCCATTTTGCTGGTCGCGGGGCGGGTGGAGCAAGTGCCCATCTGGATGCAAGAACTCGAGGCGTGGCTCCCCGAGGGGCACACCCTTGTGCGTTTTCCCCGAGGCCACCCCCTTGCCCTACGAGCGGGGCCGTGGGGCGAAAACAGCCGCCAACAGCGGCTGACCGTCCTGAGCCACCTGATGGCGGGGCAACACCCGCTTATCCCCGCCGAAGACACGCCCTTGCTCATCGTCACCTCGGCGCGGGCACTGATGCAGAAGAGCTTGCCCAAGCGCAACTTTATCAAGGCGACGCGGGTGGTGCGGCTGGGGCAAATGGTGGATTGGGCCAAGCTGGAGGAGAGCTGGCAAGCGGCCGGCTACGAGCGCGTGACCGTCGTCGAGCGGCACGGGCAATACAGCCAGCGGGGGGGCATTGTGGATATTTTCCCAGCGGGCGGGGGCGAGTTTCCCATCCGCATTGAGCTATTTGGGGATGAGGTGGACACCCTGCGCTGGTTCGACCCCGCCACCCAGCGCACTGTGACCGAATTGCCTCCCCCGCAACGGGTGCTCATCCCGCCCGCCCGCGAGGCTGTGCCCGCCGATGGGGTGGAGTTGGGGCAGGTGTTACAGTTGGATGCGCCCGACAAGGAAGATGAGTTGCCCAGTTGGCAGGACGACATCCCCCATTTGTTGGGGGCACGGCCGTTTGCCAACGCCGAATTTTACCTGCCGCTCATCTACC
The DNA here is from genome assembly GCA_016711405.1 of Candidatus Hadersleviella danica. Lineage (GTDB taxonomy): Bacteria > Chloroflexota > Anaerolineae > Promineifilales > Promineifilaceae > Hadersleviella > Hadersleviella danica. Next base: position 195,734 of record JADJSZ010000005.1, read on the forward strand.
AACGCCCCGACAGCCTGCTCCACTACCTGCCCGACAATGCGCTGGTGGTGGTGGATGATTGGGCGGCCGTGGGCGAAGCCATCCACGAGCTGACCAGCCAAGCCGACCAACTGCACGAGGAGCAAGCCAGTTTGCCCCCCGCCTACCCCAGCCCCGTGTTTACGTGGGAGGAGTTGAGCGCATGGTTGGGACACAAACGGCCGCTCGTTTTGGGCGAGTGGCACAAGGCGGAAGAGCGGCCGACCAATGCCCCGCTCACCCCGCTGGCCGAGGCGTTTGGGGCAGGCCCCCGCTTCGGCGGCCAAACCAAGCCGCTCATCTACCAACTGCAATACGCCCAGCGCACGGGCGAACGGACGATTGTCGCCAGCCGGCAAGCGCCACGGTTGGCGGAGCTTTGGCGGAATGATGGCAAGCAGGGGGGATGGGGGGCAGAGGAGCAGAGGAGCAGAGGGGCAGAGGAGACGGTAGCCCCGTTCACGGGGCTTGATGACTCTAGCCCGTCCCGTTCACGGGCGGGCGACGCGGAGGAGACAGTTGTCCCCAGTCCCCAGTCCCCCGTCCTCTTTTTACACGGGAGCATTGGCGAGGGGTTTACGCTGGAGCGGGCGGAAGACAACAAGGTTCTGCTCAATTTGCTGACCGATGCCGAGATTTTTGGCTGGAATCGGCCCGCGCCACGGGCGCAAAAGGCGCGGCGGAGCTACGCCCCTGAGAGCTTTTTTGCCGACATTGTGGCGGGGGATCATGTGGTGCATAGCGAGTATGGCATCGGCCGTTTCCTCGGCCTCGTCGTCCGCGCCATCAGCGATAGCGACAGGGAGTACCTGAAGATTGAGTACGCCAACGACGACATCTTGTATGTGCCCGTCCACCATGCCGACCGGCTGAGCAAATGGATGGGCGCGGCCGAGTTTGCGCCGAACCTGCACCGCTTGGGCGGCAAGCAGTGGGGCGAATCGCGCCAAAAAGCGCAGAAGGCCATCAACGAAATGGCGGATGAGTTGTTGGAGCTTTACGCCGCCCGCGAGGAGATCCACGGCCACGCCTTTGGCAAAGACACCGAGTGGCAAGCGGAACTCGAGGCCAGCTTTGCTTATCAGGAGACGGACGACCAGATTCGGGCGATTCAGGATGTGAAGGCGGACATGGAACGGCCGCTTCCTATGGATAGGCTCATCTGTGGCGATGTGGGCTTTGGCAAAACGGAGGTGGCTCTGCGGGCGGCGTTTAAGGCGGTGATGGACGGCCGACAGGTGGCCATCTTGGTTCCCACCACCGTGCTGGCGCAACAACATTTCCACAACTTCCGCCAACGGCTAGAAACATTCCCCGTCAAGGTGGCCATGCTCTCCCGCTTTCTGACGCACGGTCAGCAGGAAGATGTCGTGCAAAAGCTCAAAAACGGGGCGGTAGATATTGTCATTGGCACGCACCGGCTCTTGTCGGATGACATTCGCTTCCACAACTTGGGCTTGCTCATCATAGACGAGGAGCAACGGTTTGGGGTGGCGCACAAAGAGCGGCTCAAGCAGTTGCGGACGGAGGTGGATGTGCTGACCATGACCGCCACGCCCATCCCGCGCACGATGCACATGGCCATTGCGGGGGTACGGGATGTGAGCATTATCAATACCGCCCCAGCGGAGCGGTTGCCTGTGCAAACATATGTGGGGGAGTTTGAGGAGCAGTTGGTGCGCCGCGCCATCTTGCGCGAATTGGACAGGGGCGGGCAAATTTACTTTGTCCACAACCGGGTGCAGAGCATTGAGATGATGAAGCGGCGGCTGGAGGAGATTGCGCCCGAGGCGATTATCGCCATTGGCCACGGCCAGATGGGGGAGCGGGAGCTAGAACAGGTGATGGAGCAGTTTGCCGAGGGGCATGTGGATATTTTGCTCTCGACGACCATCATTGAGAGCGGCTTGGACATCCCCAATGCGAATACGCTGATTGTGGATAGAGCGGATACGTTTGGGCTGGCGCAGTTGTACCAGTTGCGCGGCCGTGTCGGCCGTGGGGCGCACCGGGCTTACTCCTATTTCTTCCACCCCCGCTGGGGCACGTTGGCGGCCGAATCACAGGCGCGCCTCGAGGCGATTGCGTCGGCGACGGAGTTGGGGGCGGGCTATAGCATCGCCATGCGGGATTTGGAGATACGGGGGGCGGGGGAATTGCTGGGGGCGAGCCAGAGCGGGCACATCGCGGCGATTGGCTTTGATTTGTACACGCGGATGCTGGCCACGGCCGTGCGTTTGCGCAAACAGGCGCAGGCGGCCGAGCCGGGCGAGGTGATTAAGGTGGAGACGGTGGAAACGGTGCTGATTGATTTGCCGTTGCCGACCTATATCCCGCCTGATTATGTGCCCGACGCGGGGTTGCGCTTACGCCTATACCGGCGCATGGCGGGCTTGGTGACGTTGGAGGAGATTGAGGGGATGGCGGCCGAGTTGTTGGACCGTTTTGGCCCTATCCCTGCCCCGGTGGAGAATTTGTTGTACCAGTTGCGGGTGAAGGTTCTGGCGGGGCGGGCAGGGGCATCGGCCGTGACGCATGAGTCGAGCCAGATTCGCATCCAAATAGCGAATTTGCACAACATGGACAGGGTGGCGATGCAACGCTTTTTGGGGGAGCAGGTGCGGGTGAGCCGGACGGGGATTTGGTTCCTGAAGGATTTGGCGACGCAGGTGTGGCAGGTGGGGTTGGTGCAGGTGTTGGAGAAGTTGGGGCGGCGGAAGTAGGATAATTGATGGCTCATCTCCTCTACCTCTTGTATAAACAAAACTCGCCTTAAAAGAGAATTGCAATTATGCTACCTAACGAATTACCCAATAATCAAAACTCTATCACTGCGAACAGCGTTGTTCAAGAATTAGAGGATATGGCTTTCCAAGATTTACATACGGGAATTTCCGTTGATTGAACACTGCCTCGGCGGGAAAAAAATGGGGGGTTCCATTCTATTTTAATTAATCGATTTTAAATTACCCTAGAAGGGGGGGGGTCTGAGGGTTGGGAGTTAAAATGGATTAAGGGGGGTTTTATAAAATTAGGCAAAATATTTCTTCCGCTTTTTCCCCGGGGGGAGTTTTTGTTGTTGGCCGGGGGGGAAAGGGAATGGGGAAAAAAGGGGATGAAAAAAGAAGAAAAAAAGAAGGAGGATAAAATTAAAAAAAGTTAGGGGGGGGGGGGGGGGGGGAACTTGGGGGGTTGTTTTTTTGTTTTCGTTCTGGGGGGGCGGGGGGGGGGGGAAGCTCGGGGGGGGGTTTTTTTTTTACAAATAAATACTTTACGAGGTTTTCGTCTTATGAAGTATTTTTATCCTTTTTAAATTTAATTGTATTATGGGTTCTGATTGGAATTGCAACTTTGTTGTTTTATGGATTAGAGTTAAGCAATTATACCGTTTATGAAAATTTTTTATTGACTCCCACAGAAGCGCAAAACAATTTACATACCATCTTTACGGTAACAATCTTAGCAGTTCTTTTATCCTCAATTGTATTTAAGTTTCTAAGGGTTTCTTTTCTGGATATTTTATTTGAATTCTTATTGAATCTTTTCGCGAAAAAATTTTCCTTTCTAAAAGAGATTGTGTTTTGCACAAAACTGTTGATTGGATAAGTTCGATACTTCATAAGGTTTTGGTTTTGTAGCTCTGTTACTTCAAGCAAAAAAAATGGCTCAGAAATATCTATTCTTGGAATATACTTCTGAAACTGGTTTGTTGTTATTGGGTGGGTGGTTTTCAGTGTGGGTAGGCTATCTATTTAGTCAAAACAATTTGTTCTTTTCAGTCTGGAGTAGGCTTTCTTTTGCTCATCAGTTTATTTTCAATTTGCTCGTAATATGGCCGTTGTCTATTGTATTATTTCTATCTTATATAAGGATGTATGTCATATACAAAAGGTTGATTATTCAAGTTGATAAAATTAGCGACGAACTTGTTGAAAAATGTCAAGAAGGATTGGCGAAGTATCGCTTTTTGCATCTATTTATCAATAATCGTCGAGAAAATTTTGTGAGCCAATTTTCTCAAATTACATCTTTGCCAATATTTTAAGTGCGGCAATCGCCGCCATAACAATTATAGGTGTTGCAAACTTAGTCATTGATTTTGTTAAAACCTATATTAGTAGCACCGCAGACCAATTTCATTTATATATTTGGTTCCGTTAATGGGAGCAGGTCTTCTTTGGCTTGAAAAAATAAGTGAGCATGTGATGAAATTAAGGTCACTAAATGTCTTAGTTGGTGCAGTTCAAATTGCTCAAGAAGTCCAAAATCAACAAGACGTTAAACAAATTGAGCCAGACAAACCAGAACGATTCATACACAAACTAACTTCGTGGTTGGGTGGGTACAAAAGCCAAAGGTAGGGAGTCTTTAGCTTATGTAACTTAGCCCGTTTGTTGTGGGGATGCCCTGAGGAGCTAACGATATGTCTGCCTATAAATGGCTGGTTGGGATTTTTCTGTGTGGCTGGTTGATGGCTTGCACGGCCGCTCCTACCCCTCTTCCCCCTTCGCCAACTGCTCGTTTGCCCCGCCCCACAGCCACAACGGCCGTGCCCACCCCCACCCCACTGCGGTGGTGGCACCCCACCCACCCCATACCAACCATCACCCCCTACCGTTGCCATCCCCCACGGCCGTGCCCCCTGCGCGAAACCTACTGCCTGTGGTCAGGCGATACGCTCTACGATATTGCCCTGACCGCGGAGGTCGATTTTACCGAAACCGTGCGGCTGAATGAAGAGATTTACACAGGTTTTTCAGGTAGCACAGTGCATTTGCCAGCGGGAGCAATCCCGCCTGCTCTGTGGGAACGCCCACGGCCGACTGTAACCACCTTGGCCGATTTGCCGTTTGGCGAATCAGGCTATTTTTTAGCGGCCGATAACCGCACCAAACGGGTCGCCCTGACCTTTGATATTGGCTATGTGCCTGAAAACGAACCACTCTTCGCCTATCTGGCCAGCCGTAATGTGCAATCCACATTCTTTGTGCTGGGGGTGAGCATGAGCAAACGCCCCGAGGTGGTGGAGGCGATTTTGGCCAATGGGCATGAGTTGGGCAACCATTCATGGTCGCATGGCAACATGCAGTGGATGACAGACGCGGAAATTTTGGCGGAGTTGCGGGACACGGAAACGGCCGTGCAAAATGCGTTCCCCCGAGCCAGCACCAAACCCTTCTTTCGCGCCCCATTTGGCGCACTCACTCGCTCTGTCATTCAATTGGCCGCCCAAGAGGGGTATGTATTGATAGGTTGGACGGTGGATAGCCAAGATTGGCTGGAGGGAGCCACCAGCGAGACGATTTATGAGCGTGTCATCACGTTTGCCTGCCCCGGAGCTATCATCGTCATGCACGACATGAATGCCGCCAAATGGGATGCTTTGCCACGGATCATAGATTTTTTGCAAGCCAATGGGTATGAGTTGGTTCGGCTCTCTGAGTTGCTCCCGCCAGTGGGCGAACCTTAGTCCCTCTTGTTTGCGGCGTTCTCCTGACTATCCCAGCGAAGTGGAGTGGTCAGGAGACTGTCTACCGCCCATTTGGGATTTGACGACGCAGGTGGGGCTGGTCTAGGTGGTGACGCGCAATGTCGCTGATTTTCGGGGGTTTGGAGTGGGTGTGTTGAATCCGTTTGAGGGGTAGGGGGGCAAAAAAACGGCCGTCTCGGGGGGAGACGGCCGTACATGGTTTGCCGAGATGTTGGCTTCGCTAAACAGCGACGAGGTTTTTGACCTTGAGTAACGGCTGTTTTGTCGTGCTTGCCACAAATCGTACTGGGCTTGTTGGTTCAGCCAGCTTTCGGCCGAGGTGTCGAAGGCGAGGGAGAGGCGAATGGCCATTTCGGGGCTGATGCCTGCGCGGCCGTTGAGAATGGCGGACAAGGTTTTGCGGCTGACATCCAAGGCTTCGGTCGCTTGGGTGATGGTTAGCCCCAATGGTTCAAGGCATAGCTCTTTGAGGATTTCGCCCGGATGGGGTGGATTATACATTTGCATCATGTTGCACACCTCAGTGGTAATCTTCGTAGTTTACGATAGTCACGTCTTGGCCATCGAACTGAAATGTGATGCGCCAATTGCCGCTCACGCGAACCGACCATGTTCCTTGGCGGTCTCTTTAACTCGTGCAAGTACATGCCGGGCAAGTTCATATCACGAGGGCTGGTTGAGGCATTGAGCCGGCCAAGAATGAGTCTCAATTTGCTGGCATGAGTGGCTTGGATTCCTATTTTGGAACCCGTTAAGAAAATTTTTCTAAGCCCTTGTGTTTAAAGCTCTTAATCACGTGCATTAGTGTAACCAATGTGGTTACGTAAAGCAAATTGTTTGATAGGCGGATGTGGTGG
>JADJSZ010000006.1 GCA_016711405.1 Candidatus Hadersleviella danica
AGCCAAAACATGCAACAATTTCTGAGCGATTCTCCTTGGAGCGAACAAAACCCATGGTGTTCAGGTGCAAGACGAGATTAGCGCACGACCTGAATTCCAAAGGGAAGCGTGTTGATCATTGATGAATCGGCCGATAAAAGTGGCCAGCACAAAGCAGGAAGTAGCAGGCAACACAATGGCAACTTAGGTAAAATTGAACAAAGTCAGGTAGGTGTCTTTGCGGGTTTAGTCAATAATGGGCACCACTGTTGGATTGATGGTCAATTGTATTTGCCAGAAGCATGGTTTGTGAAAGGTTTGCCCAAGACGTCAAAAAAGTTGGTTTACGCGAACAAGTTGTCTTCCAAACCAAAATTCAAATCGCCGCAGAACTGATTAAAGATCATCGTCAAAGGTGGGCCTTTTAGGCGGTTGATTTTGATACCCTTTATGGGCGGAATAGTTGGCTGAGAGACAGGTTGGACAAAGAACAAATTGAGTACTATGGCGATGTCCCCAGTAATTCCACGGTTTTTCTTAGAACGCCCCTTGATCCGTTGGCCTGTGACGAAGAAAGGTGTGAGGCAAAAGCCAGGTCATTGGACTTTCCTATCAGGTTCAACAATTAGTCTCACAAAGTTGAACGGTAGCACACCGTACCATCCGTCCCAATGAACGGGGTCATTTAATTGCTGATTTTTGCTCGTTTTTCGAGTTTGGACAGTTCGTGAAGATGGGTCATTGCGTGAAGATTAGTTGTTGATTCGGCGTGAACACGAAAAGAGGACTATACCCTACACCTTATCGAATGCCCCAACGGATTGTCCTTGAGGTGATGGCCGACGAAAGTGCGAGGTATTTCATCGAACGCTCTAATCAAGACTCCAAATCGGAGATTGGTTGGGCTGATTTCGAGGTATCAAATATCGTGGTTGGCTTCACCATTTTGGCCTTCACCATTATGGCTAGTTGGTTTGTTCTCGAGACGAAGCTGGACTGGGAGCAACAATTTTCGAGAGACCCAACTCTTATTGAAGTCTATGAGACTGATGTCTTACCCAAGTTATCCGTCGCCAATGTCCGTACCCTGCTTCAGGCGGCTGTACCTCTTCGGCAACTGTCGCCTGAACAAACCATTGAGCTAGTGATTGAACACTTGGATAACAGGACAAAATCACGCAAGCCTCGTCTCAAAAACGCGATTCAGACGATAAATGTAACATTGTCCAACTACTCACTATTAGCGCACGATAAGGGGAGGTAAATGGCATGGGGTTTGCGTTTCAACCGCACCAATGTCGCAGGCGGCGCGTTGCGTACGTGTCACTCGGCGCTGGTCTGTGGCGGCATAGCGCCCACCTGCATCTAGTGCGGGGCTATCGGCCGTTAAGGCATGGGTCAGGGTTGGCATTGTATTGAAGGGGGAACAATCCGGGGTTGCTCACCTCCGTTTGGTCCCCCATCGCATTAAACTCTTGGGTCAAATCCACCTGCCCCGTTACCACGCCAATCATGTTGTAGCCAAGGCTGATAAACCGCTGTTGCGAAGTTGCCGCATGCACATCATCCTGTACATTGCCCGCAATCAAGCTATGTGCCATACGAGTACAGGTAGATTGGCTATTGAGTGAATGCAGGCCACTTCCCCCATTCTGGGCTTCATTTTGGGTAATGGTCAGGTGCGAGCAGGTTTGGCTTTATCGGCTAACATAAAACCCTCCCCCATATTTCCCGCATAATTATGGCTAACCGTACTATTTTTGATTTCAAAATCGGGCGTTGACAGGCAAGAGAAAACCGTATCATTATCATGATATAAACCTCCCCCACGATCTTCCGCCCGATTATAGGCGATAGTCGTATGGTGAATAATCGTCGAGTCGATATCAGAATCTGTCCCTGTCTGAAGGCCTCCTCCATCTACTTGGGCGGTGTTGCTCAATATCTGGCTATAGCTTAATTCCATGTAGCCTATACTATAAATTCCGCCGCCAGTCACAGCCTGATTATCCTGTACGAGGACATCCTGTAGATAGAGTGCTCCCCCATAGCTATACACCCCCCCGCCATAGTATGATTTATTATCCACAATGGTGCATGTATCGTACTGATATAGCCCTGCCCCGAATTAAAATAGCCCCCACGACTATTAGCTACTTGCACCCATTGCTTATAAATGAGGTCTGTGTAATCGTTACAAGGCTAGAATCGTTGTATAGACCTGCCCCATACATGGCCGTTTGTAATTGGTTCTGGCGAAATGTGCTGTGGGTGATATCTACAAAGCTCTCTTTGAGATACAAACCAGCCCCACGATAGGCGCCATTGCCTGCAAACGTGGTCTCGTGGAGTGTCAAATTACTATCTGACACAATGGCCATCCCTCCACCAAGGCTGTTTGTGGGGTGGTTGCTGAGGGTGTTGCTGACGAGCTGAGTTTGGCTAATGACCACGGCCGCGCCCGTCCCATACACCCCTGCGCCGTATAATTCGGCCGAATTTTCCGCCACCACACTCTCGAACACGGTCAATGTCCCCCACTTGGTAAATACCCGCCCCTGCCACTTGGGCCACGTTCTCTTCAAGCGTGGTATCCACCACCACCAGCACCCCCTCATTGTTATAAATGCCGCTCCCATAATTGGCCGCATTTTGGCGCAGGGTGCTATCTTTCACCGTCAGCACACCCCCCGCAGATTGTATGATGATGGCTCCCCCACATAAATCGGACACATCCCCACAATCGTCCGTTTGCACAGCGCCTTTCTCCAAAGTCAACCCTTCCAGCACAATTTCGGCGTTGCACATTAAAAATACAGGTGGCATTGTCGCCACTGATAATAATGGGAAGGAACTACGAATGGTGAGGGGTTTATTGAGAACAATTTCGGAAGCCAAAGTGATGGTTTGGCCGTTTAGCTCGGCCGCAAACTCAATCACATCCCCCGCTTGGGCATCCAAAACAGCTTGACGCAAACTTCCAGCCCCACTGTTATTGGTATTGGTGACGGTGTGGGTATCGGCATAAACAGGGGTAGAAAGCGAGAATACACTCCACAACCCCACGAAGGCCGCCAAAGGGATGATAAATAGGATGAAGAAGATAGATGGATAACGGTTCATGGGGTTAATCTCAAATGACGGAAATGCACTGGGGGAAAATAAATAAACAAGGGTAACTATTCAGATAGAGACAAGAGAGAGAGATAGTTGCGTATGAGAGTAGTCACACTTTCACGGATGAAAAGTGAGTAGTGATTAGTAAATAGTGGGGAACTACTCACTATTCACTACTTACTAGTTACTCGAGTAGGAAAATCCTTTACACAAGAGAGGGGAACATGGTTATTCCGCCGACTAAGGCTTCCCCTATCTCTACACTCTATCTTGCCACACCTGAAGGGAAACTTATCTTCTCAACAATTCGGGGTGTAACAGGTTTTGTTACACCCCGAGCAAGGTGAATGTAGTGGCGCAATCCATTGCGCCACTACGGGTGAAACTGGAGCCGCGTTACCGAATCATCATCGGTAGATACATGACATAGGCATGGACAGCGAAGGAGAGGGTGTTGGATGCTCCACCACCGGGTTCGGGGTTGAGCACGCGGATGCCATAGACACCCCCCTCGGCCACATCGGCCGCCGTCAACGTCACACGCAATTCCGTCTCGCTGACGACCGTCGTCGGCCGATTAAACCCATTCCACTGCGCCTGTGCGTCCTCGAGGAAATTCACCCCATACACTGTCACCACCACCTGTTTGCTGGCTGGGCCACGAGCAATGGTGTGTTTGGGGGTCATTTCGGTCAGGCTGGGGTGGGATTTTACCACCGCCACCACATCAAACGGGGCGTTGTTGGATGCCCCACCGACAGGGGCGGGTTTTGCACTGTCACCACCGCTGTCCCTGCCTGTAGCAACTGGTCATTCAAGACAGTGATGGTTAATTCGGTGCCATTGACATAGGTGGTGGGCACATTCTCCCCATTCCACTGCACCTGCGAACTGGCGATAAAGCCCGAGCCGTAGATGGTGAGTGTGAAATCGTCACTGCCGACAGGCATACTTTGCGGGGCAAGCTGGGCAATGGCCGGCACGGGGTTAGAAGCGGTGGACTGGGTGATGAAGAAGGCGCGAGAGGCCGCCCCGCCGCCGGGGGCGGGGTTATGCACTGAAACGCTCGCTTGTGTCACGGCCGGGTTGGCGGGCACATCGGCCGCTTGCACCGTTATCTTCAGCTCCGATTCGCTGACAAACGTCGTCTCGCGGGGCGTGCCGTTCCACTGCACCACCGAAAGCGGGGTGAAGTTTTCGCCCACGATGGTTAGAGGGAAGTTGTTGCCACCACCAACGGCCGAGGCGGGTAGAAGTGTTTCGATGATGGGCAGAGGGTTGGAGGGTTGCAAGACAACCACATCACTGGTGTTGAAGGGCGCGACGTAGGCGGTGCGGCCGTCTGGGCCTAGGGCCACCCCAAACGCCCCATCTAACTCGGGCTGGGCAATGGTTTGGGTGGGGTAGAGCAACCCTGTCCCAGCCGAGCGCAAGTAGATGTTCAGCACATCTTCCAAGTAGCTGGGCACATAGAGGTACTGCCCATCGGGACTGAGCGCCATGCCGCCGGGGTAGCTCAAGCCATCAAAGCCATCCACCCCATCCTCATATATCTTCAGAAAAGTGAGTTGCCCTGAAAATGCGTTGCGTTGGAGGAGCGTGACTGTATCGCTTGCATAAGAGGCAACATACACATGACGGCCGTCGTGGCTGACCAACACCTTGCCTGCCCCATCAAAAATGATGTGATCAACGAGAGGTTGCACGGCCGTGAGTTTGCCTGTTTGCCCATTGCGGGCAAACACAACGAGCGAATCGGCCACACCCGAGGCGACATAGGCATGTTGGCCATCGGGGCTGAGGGCGATGCCACGTGCCCCATCTAAGAGTGGGTCGTTGATGATTTCGACAATGTTTGCCCCTGTGATGATGGTGGCAATTTCACCGCTGGAGCCAAGTTTGAAGACGACGATGGCATCATCGGCTTCGCCCGTCACATATAGGTATTGGTTATCGGGGCTAACCGCCAATTCATAGGGGTTCTCCAGCCCATCAATGGTGTCGGCGCACGAGCCTAAAACGCAGTTGTAGCCAAATCCCTCGGCCACATAGTGCATATAGGTGAGCAAACCCGTTTGTGAGTCGCGGCTAAAGGCCACTACCGCATCGGTATCTACGTTCGAAATATACACATTCAACCCATTGGGCGAAATGGCAATGGCGCGAGGGCCATCTAAGCCATTGACCCCATTAACCCCATTCTTGTAAACGGCCAACCGCTGGATGCCACCCGTGGGCAAAATCTCAAAGACGGTGAGCATGTCGTCGTCGCGGTCGTTGACATAGAGGTGACGGCCGTCGGGGCTGGTGGCAATGCCCCATAATGTGCCGTTGCTGTGGGCGGGGTCGTCATTGGGCACAACAGTGCCGGGCACATGCAAGAAGGGCGGCGGCAACACAATCCCCTCGCAGACCAAGTTGTATTGCTCACTCGGGTGGGCGGCATCGTTGGTGGTCAGGGTCAGTTGGGCCAAGCGCAAACCCAATCCTGTGGGGTCACAGGTTAGTTGCAAAGAGTGGGAGTTATTGGGGGAGATGTTAAGGGGGTCGGGCAACGATTCCACACTGAAATCGGCCGCGTTGGGGCCAGAGATGGCCAAATTGCTCACCGCCATAGTGGCCGTGCCCGAGTTGCCTAAGAGCAGGGATTTAACCACAGGGCTACCCGACACCACCTCACCAAACTCGATTGAAGGCGCGGCAGGGTCGCTATAGAACGAAGGCACTGGGGCGGGTGGCACTTGGCAAGTGAGGTCAAAAAAACGACATGGGGTTGTCCAAATCGTTGGTGGTCAGGGTCAGGGTGGCGGTGCGTGTGCCGGCCGTCTCGCTGTTGGGCTGGCAAGTCAGTGTCCACACATAGGGGATATCGCCATCGTTGATGGTGGCGGGGTTATTGCCCATAATGCTGAACTCGGCCGCATTGGGGCCACCCAACACCCCGTTCACACTAAGGCTGAGGTTGCCTGTTTCGATGAGCGACAAGGAGCGCGAACTGGCCAGCTATCGTGGCCACGCCAAAATCAATGGTAGGGGCGACAGGGTTAGAGGCAAAACCCACCTCGGCCGTGTCCGCCTCAATCGCGCCAATGTCGCAACTGCTCGTGCCGTCGCCATTGCCATCCTTGGGGCGGCTTTTGGCGCGTTGGTCTTCGCCGTTCACATAATTGCCCGTGCAGATGCTTTCGTTGCCTGCATCTACGGCCGGGCTGTCCGTCTTGGGCATCAGGCTCAACAAACTGGTAATCGCCCCGCCGTTAAAATCGGGTGGGTTCAGCTTGGGGTCGGCCGTGGGAATCCCCGCCCCACAACTCGTCCCATCACTTTGGATGTTGTTGCCCATGTTTTCGGGAGCCGTGCCCGAGCAAAGCGGGGCGGCGTTGAGGCCGTGGTCCAAAATGGTGTTCCACAGCTTAATGCTCTCCCCATTGGCGTTGTACAAACCCGCATCATCCCCCGCTTTGTTCAGGAACAGGGTTACATTGCGTAGCTCTACAGTGGATTCGGAGCTGACGGGGAAGGGGTTGTCGTAGTTGGCAATCGCCCCACCTGCCCCTGCGGGAACCACGCTGGCAAACTGGGTGACGACATTGGCCATGAAGGTGGAGTTGGTGACGCGCAAGATGGCGGCGCGGTTGTTGGCGATGGCACCACCACGGCCGTTATCCGCCTGCACCACATTCGCGTTAAACGTGGAGCGGGTAATGCTCATGTCCTCTTCGGTGTAGATGGCACCCCCAAACCCGCCATTGTCGTCGTTCTTTTGCACCACATTGGCGTTAAACGAACTATCTTCAATGGTAAAACCGCTGGAGCTGAGCTGGTTGAAAATGGCCCCGCCATACCCGCGTAGGGAGAGATTGGCATTGAAGGTGGAGCGGATAAGCGAGACAGTCCCAGCGGAGTTGTATAAAGCCCCACCACCTGCCCGGTTATCGCCGCCACCGCCCGCCACATTGGCCGCAAAATTATTGTCGCTAATGGTGGCCGTGGTGCTTTGCCCCACATACACCCCACCCCCGCTTTTAGAGGCGGTGTTGGCGCTCAAATTGCTCAGGGCAATGTTCAGCGACCCAGACCCCGAGATATAAATGGCGCCGCCATGCCCTGTGTTGGGGTTGGATTGGCCATTGGCGGGGTGTTTGCCCAAGGCTTGGTTGGCCGAAAAATTGGTGGCCAAGATGTTCACCGAGCCGTTGCTGTAAATGGCACCGCCATCGCCATAGGCGGCATTGCCAATGAACGACACCCCGGCCGTGTTAATGGTGGAACCGTTGTCGCCCAAAATGGCACCACCCCCGCCAGAGGTAAACCCATTGGCGATATTCAGGGCGACGAGGTTTAACATGCCACTACTGGCCACACGCAGGAGACGGCTATCCTTGGTGTCGCCCGGTGGGTCAAAAATGCCGCTCCCCGCAAGGGTGACGGGCCAGTGAGGGTGACATTGCCCCGAATGAAGGGCAGGGGGGTACCACCCGCAGGCATGGTGATGGGTTGGGCACTGGCCGCGCCTTCAAAGATGATGAAGACAGGGCCTGCGCCTGAGGTGCATTCGTTAAAGGTGGTGCTTTGTCCCGTGAGGGAGGCTGTAAAAGCGGCCTGCAACGCTTCGCGCAGGTCGCAATTGCCGTCATTGGGGTCGCCCAAGGTGGTGGGGGAGAGGGTGGCTGTGTTGACGGTGATGGTACTGGGCAGGTTGTTGGGGCTGGCCACGGCCGTTGGGGGGGTGGCCACACCACTCCATGCCACCACAGCTAACAGCCCCATACCCAATAGGGCAAGGGTTAGTTTGCGCGGGAGGAATGATTTAGAAAATAACATCTGTAAAATCTCCGTAACGATTCAGGTGGGTCAAGATAGAGTGTAGAGATAGAGATAGAGGAAGCCTTAGTAGGCGGAACAACCATGTTCCCCTCTATCTCTATCTCTTGTCTCTATCTAATTAGTTGGAGACCAACTCAAAGAGGGGGTTATCGGCAAAAATGAGGGCCAACGCATCGGCTAATTCGGCATAGGTGTCATCATCTAGCTCTAATTGCACATCAAACCCATCTACACCTCCAACTGGCCGAGTTGTTTTTGGAGCGTGATGTGGAGCGAGCCACGGCCGAGGCGGCAACTGGCAATAGCGCCATAAGCCCCATTGCTTTGGTCGTTATACTCGAAGTGAATATCACCCACTTCACCTGTACTAGGGAGCATAGTTTGGAAAATAAGAATGTTTTCTGGCTCGTCCTCTCCTCCATCCATCAGCGAAAAATAGGCAACATCCTCCTCATTTTCAGCAAACAAAGTCGTGGCGGTAAATTCAATGTGCATGGTTTTTCCTTAATGTTGGAATATGCTTCGTTTAAGGTGGTTTCGGGGTATCTTCCCAATTACAAAAAAAAGCCTGTCAGCGGCTCCGATAAAGCGAACCGCTAACAGGCTGACAGGCTGACAGGCTGACTAGCTAATTCGTGTTCAACGAAACAATCAGGTAGGGTTGTTCGGCGTTGTTGGGGTCGGTCAGGCGGAAGACGGTCAGGATTTGGTCGCCCTTGTTCCACATGGCAGTTTGGAACATGTCGTTGCCTGCGTTGGCACTGGCCAAGGCTTGGCTGGCAATATCGCCGCCGGGGCCGCCCATGCCTGTCTCCCAACCGGCCGTATCCAGTTCGGTGGTCAGGAAACCATTGAGTTGGTCCCATGTGGTGCCTGCGGGCAGGCGGAAGGCGACTTGTTCAATGGAGCCGCCCACGCCCAAACTGCTGGTCATGGCCGCATTTTGGGCCATGTTGTTGGCCCATGTGTCGGCAATGGGGTCTTCGCCAGCTTGCAAGCGGACGGCATCGGGGTAGGTGGGCAAATCGGCCACGGTGACATTGCCACCGCCGCCACAAGCGACCAAGGCCAACAAGAGGGTGGCGCAGAAGGCCAAGACAACGAGACGCAAAGTTTTGGTTTTCATCAGATAGTTCTCCTAAAGTGTAAATGCGGACAAAGTTACAGGTTCCCACCCATCTCTTAAACCTTCGCGGAGGTGACGGCCGCGAAAGGGGATGAGCTTAAGACACGTTCGCCGTTTTCGGCCACAAATTGCTGGGCATAGACGGCATGGCTGAAATGAAAGGTGCGCGACGGCCGTTCCCAGAACTTGCCGCGCACTTTATCGCCAAAAGAAACGGCACGGCTAATGCGTGTGGGCGCAGAGATGACGTGGTGGCGCGAACGGCGAATGGACAAATAGAGGGGGAGCAATACCCCGAGCAGGACGAAAATGGCACTGCCTAAAATAAAGGGCATAGCAACCGTTTCTTCTTGGAGCAAATCGCGCCACATGGTAGTTAGAAAGAAAATGACCATGCCCGCGAAAATGGCGTATTGCACCATAGACAGAGCCTGATAGCCATAGTTGCCCCATGTGGGCGGTACAACTTCGGCTTGGTGGAGGGCGATGCAGTCGGCGCAAAAAGGAACTCGGAAGGTTTCGGTATCGTAATAGGTGCGCGTGGTTTTGTGGCCGCTCTTGGTGCGAGAAGTTTGTTTGCGGCTAAAGGTGTGGCTAATGGGCAGGGTTTGGTCGGCAAAAGCACCGCAATGGGGGCAGATGCGGGGGAATTGGACACGGCCGTTGACCTGTACGCTGTACTGAGCTGGTTTCATGTGTCTAATCTCTCCCCCGTGGGGGTGGGGGTGGGTAAATCGGGTAAGACAGAGGGATGGGGGGCAGAATCGGCCGTGGGTTGCCCATCCGCCAATTCCTCGGCGGGAACATCCTCATATTCCAACGTCCAAGTCACGATTTCGACCGTTTTAACGATGCGTTTTAAGACAGGACGCTTCATGGGGGGAGGGGGGAAGTATGAAGTACGAGGTACGAAGTACGAAATGATGTCGAGGGTATGGTAATTCGTAATTCGTACTTCGTAATTCGTCCGTTTTCATTCAACTAATTACTACACTCATTCTAGCCCCCCCTTTGTTGACTATGGTGACATTTGTTGACAACTTGCATTAAAATCGGCTTTCTATGGCTGGCAACAAGACGAATAACATTACCCCCGAAAAATTTACTAATTTTGGTGAGCTATTGCGCTATTTGCGCCACCGTGTTGCCATTACCCAACGGGAACTGGCCATACAGGTGGGCTACCACTATTCCTACCTGAGCCGCATTGAGCGGAATGAGCGCTTCCCTGAGGCGAACATAATTTTGGCGCGGTTTGTGCCCGCTTTGCAGTTAGATGGTGAGCCAGAATGGGTGGCGCGGCTGGTGGCTTTGGCGGCCGTCGGCCGTGGCGAAGCCAAAGAAGCACCCCCCGTAACCCTGAACCTGACCCAAACCCAAACCATCACCACGGCCGCCGCCGCCGAACGGCTCCCCCTGCCCCCACCCCATCCTCCAATTTGCCCACTCCGCTCACCAGCCTGTTGGGGCGTGAACAGGAGGTGGCCATTTTGTGGCAACTGCTCAGCAACCCCGACATTCGCTTGCTGACCCTGACAGGGCCGCCGGGGATTGGCAAAACCCGTTTGGCGCGGCAAATAGCGGCCGAAATGGCCAGCCAATTTGCCGAAGGGGCGCTCTTTGTGGATTTAAGCACGGTGCGCGACCCGTTGCAGTTGGCCTCGGCTCTGCTCCACGCCCTGAATTTGCCCGAAACGGCCGATAACATGGCCGAACAAACGTTGTCGCAGGCGTTGCACGGCCGTCACCAACTCCTCATTCTCGATAACTTTGAGCAAATTATCGCCGCCGCGCCAGTGGTGAGCCGACTGTTGCGCCATGCCCCCCAGCTTAAGGTGTTGGTGACAAGCAGGGAAATTTTGCGGCTGAACGGGGAAAATGAATTTGCCGTGCCACCTTTGCCCGTGGAGCCAGAACTGGGTGCGCCAGCGGTGCGGCTGTTTGTTCAGCGGGCGCAAGCGGCGCAACCAAGCTGGCAACTCACGGCCGCCAATCAGCCCGCCGTGGCGGAACTGTGCCAACGGCTCGATGGCCTGCCGCTGGCCATCGAACTGGCCGCCGCCCGCATTAAACTCTTTGCCCCCGAGGCGATGCTGGCGCGGCTGGACAAGCGGTTGGGCTGGCTGACAGGGGGCAAGCGGGATGACCACGATTGGCGGCAAACGATGCGCGGGGCGATTGAGTGGAGTTACCAATTGCTGACGGCCGAGGAGAAGCGGCTCTGGGAAGAGTTGGCCGTGTTTCGGGGTGGGGGAACTTTGGCGGCCGTGGCCGAGGTGTGCGGGGGTGATTTAGAAGCATTGCTGGCACTGGCGGAAAAAAATCTGCTGACTTTGCCGCTGACCACGGCCGACGAAGATGTGCGCTTTGGCTGGTTGGAATCGTTGCGCGAATTTGCGGCCGAACGGCTGGCCAGCCGGGCCGATGCCTCGGCCGTGCACCAGCGGCACGCCCACCAGTACACCCGCCTTGTGGAACAATGGATGCAAGACCTGTTTGGAGCCAAACAAATGGATAGCATCCGCCAGATGAGACGCGAGGATGGCAATTTGCTGGCCGCCTTGTATTGGTTGGCCGAAACGGCCGCGCAGGCCGATAACGCTCGTTGGCTGGTGCGCTTGATACAGGCTATGGATCGTTACTGGCTGTTCAGCGGCCGTATCAGCGAAGCGCGGCGCTGGTTTGCCGCAGGGCAGACCCATTTGGGCTTGTTGCCAGAGGTCGAACAGTGGCGTTTTCTGAATCGGGCGGGTAATTTTGCCCAAATGCAACATGCCTATGCCGAGGCCAAACAGTTACACGAACAAGTTTTGGCGGGGGCGCAAGCGGCTGGCAATGATGAATTTATAGCCCATTCGTTGCACAATTTGGGCAATTTGGCGGGGCGGCAAGGGTTCTATGAACAGTCGCAAGCGTATCTCGAATCCAGTTTGGCCATTTATCGCCCCAATGCCACCTTTTACACCAATCTTGCCCCAGCCGTGTTGAACAATTTGGCCATTGTATACCGCCGCAGGGGCAATTTAGAGGGAGCGCGGCAGTTGTGGGAGGAAAGTTTGTCGCTCAAGCGGGCACGGAAAGATGTGATGGGCACGGCGACGACATTGGCCAATTTGGGGCAATTGGCGTTGGTGCAACGGGATATGGCACAGGCAATAGTGTGGCAGGTGGAGGGGTTGCGCTTGCGGCAGGAGTTGAATGATTGGCCGGGGATGGCCAATTCGGTGGGGCACATGGCGGAGATTGCGGCCAGCCAAGGGCGTTACACGCTGGCGGCGCAGTTGTATGCGGCCGTTTCCCTGTACCGCACCGAGATGAATTTGCCCTTTACGGCCGATGGCCAACAGGATTATGAAGCCACCTTGGCCTTGCTGAGGGACAAATTGGCGGTGGCACAACTGGAGCAAGCGCAACAAGAAGGGCGGCGGCTCACCATCCAACAAGCGGCCGTCATGGCCCTCAATGAGATAGAGGGTAGAGATAGAGATAGAGGAAACATGGTAAGCTGACCGACTACGTTTTCCTCTATCTCCTACCTCTATCTCCTCTGTTTCATTTAGGTGGGCGATAGACTAAAATTCTGCCCTATGGCTGGTAAAAAAAAGGGCGTTTCGCACATCACTCCCAATGATTTCACCAATTTTGGTGAGTTATTGCGCTATTTGCGCAACAGGGCCGCCATTACCCAGCGGGAACTGGCCGTGCAGGTGGGCTACCACTATTCCTACCTGAGTCGCATTGAGCGGAATGAGCGGTTTCCCGAGGCGAACATGATTTTGGCGCGGTTTGTGCCCGCCTTGCAGGTGGAGAATGAGCCAGAATGGGCGGAACGATTGGTGGCCTTGGCCATGCTCGGCCGTGGCGAGACCGAATCCCCCAGCCCGCTGACCCTGACCCAGACGACGACCACGGCCGTGCCCGCCGAACGGTTGCCCATCCCCCCCACCCAAGCCGCCACCGAACCCCCACCCGACCTGCCCCGCCCGCTGACAAGTTTGCTCGGCCGTGAACACGAAGTGGCCATTTTGGTGCAACTGCTCGGCAACCCCGACATTCGTTTGCTCACGTTGACAGGAGCGCCGGGGATTGGCAAAACCCGCTTGGCTCTGCAAACAGCGGCCGAGGCGGCCAGCCAATTTGCCGAGGGGACGCTCTTTGTGGATTTAAGCGGCGTGCGCGACCCATTGTTGTTTACGCCTGCCCTGCTCCAAGCCCTCAATTTGCCCGAAACGGCCGGGCAGATGGCCGAAAATCTGTTGTTGCAGGCGTTGCACGGCCGTCACCAACTCCTCGTCCTCGACAACTTCGAGCAAATCATCCCCGCCGCGCCAGTGGTGAGCAGATTGTTGCGCCATGCACCCCAGCTCAAGGTGTTGGTGACAAGCCGCGAAATTTTGCGACTGAACGGGGAGAACGAGTTTGCCGTGCCACCCTTGCCCGTGGAGTCAGAGTTGGGTGCGCCAGCGGTGCGCCTGTTTGCCCAGCGGGCGCAAGCGGCGCAACCGGGTTGGCAACTGACGGCAGACAATCAAACGGCCGTGGCCGAGTTGTGCCAACGGCTGGATGGCTTGCCACTCGCCATCGAACTGGCCGCCGCCCGCATCAAGCTGTTCACGCCCGAGGCGATGTTGGCCCGTCTGGACAAGCGACTGGGTTGGCTGACAGGCGGCAAGCGGGATGACCACAGTTGGCGGCAAACCATGCGCGGGGCGATTGAGTGGAGCTACCAACTGCTGAACGAGGAGGAAAAGCAGTTGTGGGCGGGGTTATCGGTCTTTTTGGGTGGGGGGACGCAAACGGCCGTGGCCGAAGTTTGCGGGGGCGATTTAGATACGCTGGTGGCTTTGGCTGAAAAAAATCTGCTCACCTTGCGCCCCGCCATGACGGCCGAGGATGAGTTGCACTTTGGCTGGCTGGAATCGTTGCGCGAATTTGCGGCCGAGCGGTTGGCCAGCCAGCCCTCCTTGCACCAGCAAATGAGCCATGCCCATGCCCAGTTTTTCCACCAATTTTTGGAGCAACAGGCGCAGGTGCGCCAGCAGGGCAATGCGGTGGGCTGGCTGAATAGCCTTGATGAGGCGTACCCCAACATTCGCGCCGCGCTGGCGTGGGCGGCCGAGCATAGACAAGGGGAACTGGCCCTTTCGCTGGGGGTGCAGTTGGTGGAGTATTGGGAGGTGCGGGGTTATTTTGAGGAGGGGCGGCAGTGGTTGGGCGCGGCCGTGGGCATCGCTTCGGCCGAGCCATCGGCGTTGTTGGCCCAAGCATGGCGGGGGCGAGGCATATTAACCCTGCGCCAAAATGATTTTGAGGAGGCGTTTGCCCATTACCACCACAGCATTGCCTTGTGGCAAGCGTTGGGGAATGAGGAGGCACGCGCCCATGCGTTGTTGGATTTGGGGATGGTGTTGCGGAATGAAGGGAGCCTTGACATTGCCTCCCCGCCTGTCTATTTTGAGGAGGCGTTGGCCATCTACGAACGGTTGGGGAATGCGCGGGGAATGGGCAATGCGCTGAACCAATTGGGTTTAACCGCTTATTTCCGGGGGGATTTTACGGCCGCCTACACCTATTTAATGGCTTGCCTTGAAAAACGGCGCTCGTTGGGCGATAAGGTGATTCTGACGGGGGTACTGAACAACCTTGGTCTGGCGACGTATGCGTTGGGGGATTATGGGGCGGCGCGGGCTTACCATGAGGAGACGTTGCGCTTGCGCCAAGAGTTGGGCTTTGAGGGGCGCATCAGCCAATCGCGCACCAATTTGGCGCTGACGCTGGTACGGTTGGGGGAGCTAGACACGGCCGAGGCTCTCGCCTATACCTCTTTGCAAACCAGTTTGCGGCTGAAATTAAAAGCGGCCGTGGTGGAGGTGGTGGAGGTGTTGGCATTTATTGCCGCGCAACGGCAACAAGTGGAACACGCCGCTTGTTTGTTGGCGGCCAGCGAGGGGATTCGCCAGCGCATGGGGATCCCCTATGACAAGGCGCAGGAGATAGATATGGCGTGGGTGCGGGGGGTGCTGGGCACGGCCGTGGGCGGGGAGGCGTGGCAAAAAGGGTGGGCCAGCGGCTTCTACCTCACGCGGGAAGAGGTGGCTCAAAAGGCGTTGGATTTTAAGAGTGAGAAGTGAAAAGTGAGAAGTAAAAGGTGGCGGGTGCACCGACGATACTTTTCACCTTTCACCTTCACCCAATATGGCTGACTAGCTGAAATGCTGACCCGCTGTCTTGCTATTCATTGAATAATTCGCCTACACTGCGCCCTTCGTGCGAGCGGAGAATGACTTCGCCCAACAGGGTGGAAACGGAGAGGACGGTGATGTTGGGGAGCATTTTTTCGGCGGGAATGGGCAGGGTGTCGGTGGTGATGATTTCTTTGATGGGCAAATCGCGCAACCGCTCGGCCGCCGGGTCGGAGAGAACGGCATGGGTGAAGGCGACATAGACATCTCGCGCCCCATTCTTTTTGACAGTTTTGACAGCTTGGGAGATGGAGCCGGCCGTGTCTACCAAATCATCCACAATAATCACATCTTTGTGGTCCACATCCCCAATCAGGGTCAGGGCTTCGCGGCGCAAATCGTTGCCAAGGCGGCGTTTTTCGACAAAGGCGAGGGGCAAGCCGAGTTCGTCGGCGTATTTACGGCCGCCTTTGGCAAACCCCAAATCGGGTGTCACCACCACGGCATTGTCTAGATTTTTCGATTTGAGGTAATCGGAGATGAGGTGGCGGGCGGTGAGCGAATCGCCGGGGATTTTGTAGAAGCCTTGGATTTGGCCCGCGTGCAAATCCACCGTCATCCACCTGTCGGCTCCCGCTACCTCGAGCATGTCGGCCATCAGGCGGGCGGTGATGGGCACGCGGGGCATCGTCTTTTGGTCGCTTTGGGAGTAGGCCAAGTAGGGCAGAACAACCGTGACACGGCCAGCCGAATCCCGCTTCAGGCAATCAATGGCAATAAGCGTTTCCATGATATTGCGATGAACAGGACGGTTGTGCGAGTGGATGATGTAGACATCTTTCCCCCGCGCACTGCCGTTGAGCTGAATCCAGATGTTTTCATTGGGAAAATCCAAAATGCTCCAACTGCTGAGGGGCACGTTGATGTAATCTGAAATTTTCTGGGCCAGTTCAGGACAACCCGAACCAGCATAGAGCTTTATTTCGTTGTAGTTTGAATGGGGCATCTTCTTCTCTCTTCTCTCGGGTAGGGTTAGTTACTGGTTACTCGTTATTTGTTATTCAACATGTTTTAACATGCGAATCGGCCGTGGGCGGTTGGCATCGGGGAGCCATTCAAGTAGTTCGGGGAGGTTTTGGCTGAAATTGGGCAGGCCGGGGACGAGGCGCAGGAAGGCGAGTTGTAAATCGCCCCGCGTCAGCCGGTCGGTTTCGCTAAAGCTGGGGAGCCAACTGCCTGTGTTGACATACCATTGGCGGAAGGGGGCTGGGGGTTGTGGGGGTCGTGCAGTTCCTCGAAGGTGGCGTGGTGGTCGTGGCCAAATATATGGAAGGGCACGGCCGCTCTTTGCCCCGCTATCTCGTTATTTAGCACCCGTTGCACATTTTGGCTCACGTTCCAGAGAGAAACATAGTTCTCCACATCGTTTAACTTGCGACTGAGGTAAGCGGCAATGAAGTAGCAGATGAGAACGCCCACGGCCGCGACAGCAAAAAAGGCATATGAAGCCAGCACAAAGAAGCGAATGCCCAGCAGAGCCATCACCATAGCAAGGGTACGTGCCACCACCCCCAAGGCTGTTTGCCACAGGCTTCGGCGGCTGTTGCTTTGGCCTTCGGCTTGGTAGAGGTCGTGCAAGGTGTGCAAAGCGGTGCGCCGTTCTTCTTCGAGGGGGAGCGGCGTTTTGTCGTCTTTGCCCGCTGGCTGGACGGCCTGTTTGAGGGTGGCTTGGCGCACTTGTTTGGCGGTGAAGCTGGTGAAGAATTTCCAGAGGGTGCGCGGGTTGCGGAAGACGAGTTGCAGGGTGTCGAGCGGTTCGCTGTTGAGGGCCCAGTTGACATAGCGGGTCAGCGGCCGTAAGTTATCCGCAAAGGGGTGCAAAATTTCGATTTTGTTAAAAAAATAGCGCACAAAAAACGACCCCGACGGCAATTCGATTAAATCGGGGCGGTCGGGGACGGTGGGGTGCAAAAAGTTGCGGTAGGCGTTGGCGGCATCGTACTGGTTGCCATGTTCGGCGTAGAACAGCCCCGGCTCGTAGTAAAACCACGGTGGGAACTGGATGCGCTGGGCGAGGTGTTCCAGTTTGGGGGGCATGTTGGTGCGAAAGGCAAAGGGGGAATCGGGCAACGCGCCTTCGTACATTTTTTTGTACCATGTGGCGTATTGCTCGCCAATGACGTGGCGGGTCACCTCTTGGACTCCTTGCCAATAAAGTTCGGTGTCGTGGTTGCCCTTGAGCAAAATCACCTCGAACCCTTCATGGGCGAGGAACCAGCCGAGAGCTTGGAAAAAAATAGGGTGTCCTTCGGCAATGCGGCGCAATTTCCACATTGTTTCGGGTTCGCTGGTGCCCAAGCCATATTCGCGCTTGTTGTCGGTTAGCTCTACGCCATATTTGGTAAAGATGGGGTGGTCATCGGGGGGCAGGCTGACCACCTGTAAGAAGTCCCAAATGTCGCCGTTGATGCACAGTTTCCACGGCCGTGCCATCGGGTCATCCCCCTTGGCCTTTTTCCACTCGTTCACATGGTAAACGAGCAGTTGGGCAAACTCGAGGTCGTAGAAGAAGTCCTCGTTGCGGTCCAACTTGCCCGTATGCGGGTTCACACCTTCGCTCAGGTGCAAATCGCTGAGAAAGAGGTAATTGTGGGTGGTACGCATGGGGGGGGGGGGATTGGTGTATTGGTATATTCGTTTATTGGTGTATAGGTGTACCAATATACCACTATACAAATATACCAATATACAAATACACCAGCCGTTATTTCTTCATCAGCCAGTAGCGCACGGCCGTGGCGGAGCCGAGGGCGAGGGCTATCATGAGCCATGCCATGAGGGCAGGGGGGTTGAAGGCGGCCGATTCGGCGAGGGTGAGCGAGGTGAGCATGGTCGAATCTCCTAGGCCAAACTGGTAGCTACCCGTTTGGCTGTGTCCATCTGAGCTAATAATGAGCCATTGCACGGTGTAAATATCGGGGGCAAGGCTGGGCAAATTATCCACCAAAAGGGTGTTTGGTGCATCTGGGGGGGTGTAAACGGGCAGGGGAATGGCGCGAAAGTCGGCCGTCATCAGCAAAAAAGTGCTTCCCGCGCTGACTGGTTCGCTGAAAACCAGCCGC
Organism: Candidatus Hadersleviella danica; assembly: GCA_016711405.1. Classification (GTDB taxonomy): domain Bacteria; phylum Chloroflexota; class Anaerolineae; order Promineifilales; family Promineifilaceae; genus Hadersleviella; species Hadersleviella danica. Next base: position 18,354 of record JADJSZ010000006.1, read on the forward strand.
ATTTCGCTGGGCAAAGCGGCAAGTTGTGCGCCGGGAGCTGGGCTGGCCGCGAGCAGTTCGGCGTGGGCAAAAACGGTGGCGAAATTCGTAAAAAGTAAAATGTAAAAGGTAAAAAGGATGGTTTGTAGGTAGGCAAACGTTTTACTTTTCACTTTTCACTTCTCACTATTCACTAACCACTAACTCCACCCATTCAGCCAACTCTTGCGGGGAGACGGGGCCGCCCAAGCGGGCGCGGATGAGGCCGTCACGGCCGACGACGAATGTCCACGGCTCGCTGGGCAAATCCCATTCCAGCACTTCATCGGCCGTGACCAAGGGGTTAAATTCCTTGAAAATCTCGAGGTGGATGAAATTGGCACGGCCGTCGTACTGCGCCTGCACCGCCTCCACACTGTCTAGCACAGGGGCGCAGATGGCTGTTTGGCAAAAGGCGGGGGTGGTAAAGCTGATGACCGTGGGCAGGCCGTTTTCGAGGGCTTCGGCGACGGTGAGTTGGTAGAGGGCGGGGTTGGGTTCGGCCGCTGAACTGAGCAATTTGAGGTCGGGATGGGTGGCTTGGGTGCGGTTTTGGCTGGGGATAGCGGGCTGGCCGATGAGGAGGCTACGTGGTTGCTCCTCGACCATGATGGAGAAACGTTGTTCGGCCGTTTGGCCATTGGCCAAGGTGGCGGTGGCCAAAATGCCCCACATACCCGGCCTATCCAGCGTGGGCTGAAAGACCCAGTAGGGAACTGTGTAATCGCGATAGGTGGTGGCGGGGCCGGTCCAAACGACGAGGGGTGGCTCTTGGCTGGTATCGTAGACGGAGATTTCGACGGCTTGAATATCGGCCGCCTGATTGGCTCCATCGTAAAAAATAACGGGAATGCGCGGCTGGCCGACCTCGAAATCGTTGGCGGCGACGACGACTTGCACGGCCGAGACAGCATCGCTAATGACAAGGGCGGGGGGGGTGTTTTCGGCGGCCGTGCCCCCACAGGCCATCAGCAGACCGAGGGCGAGGAACCACCAGCGGGGGGGGAGGAGGGGGACATAGGGGGAGCAGGGGGGCAGAGGAGCAGAGGAGAAAGGGACTGAGAGACTGAGAGACTGAGAGACTGAAAGACTAACCGCCTATTCTCCCCTGTGCTGGGAGATAACCAAGTTGTCGAAGGCGACGGCGAAGGAGGTGGTGTCGCCAGTGGCGCGTTCGGCGGCGAGGCGGACATCGCCTGCCCCCAAGCCTTCGTTGACCACATCGGTTAGGTAGGTGTCGTTGACAAAAAAGCGCAGGGTGGAGCCTTCGGCTTCGACGCGCAGAAGGTTGACCCCGCCCCCGCGCAAAATGGCTTCGCTGAATTCTTCGTGGATGGGATACCAACGGCCGACAAGGTATTTGCCGATGACGTAGCGGCCGTCGTTGCGAATGTAAAAGGCGTAATAATCCCCATCGAGGCTATCTTGCACCCGAAATTGGAGGCCATAACGGCCGCCAAACGACCCCGACAACCAGCGCGTATGGACTTGGGCTACAAAGTTATCAAAGACGAGGTGGGGCTGGGCAAAGGCGATGCCATCATATTGATTGTCATCTAAGACCATGACCCCCCGTGCAATTTCGGCTTGGCCAGCAATGCTCATATCCCAGCTACTGCTCGTATCTACATCAAAACTTTCTTGGAAGAGGACATCGGCCGCATTGACCGCCACGGGCAAGGGGGCTGGCTCGATGACGGTGACTTGGGAGGGATGGGTGGCTCGGTGCTCAAGACCTGTCGCCCATAGGTGAACCATATCAGGGCGAGAAGGCCGATGATAAAAATGATGATGATGAGGTTGTATGCGAAGGTGCTGAATCGTTGTTGCGCGGCCGTGGTTGTCGTCATGCCAAAATCCTCCTAAACTGAGATACTGCTGAAGATTATTGACCATTATACTCATTGATGCCCCATTGGGCATTGGTCACAGCTTCACAGGTTGTGGATGACCAGTTGCTCTAATAACGAGTAACCAGTAACTTATAACCAGTAATTAGTAACGAATAACTCATCATGATGAACAAGCATCTATTGGCTGACCTTGACCCGTATACGGCCGCGCCTGAAACAGACACATTGGGCTTTACGCCGCTGGCCGTGGGGTGGCTGACCCGCCAACGGCCCATTGCCACGGGCAAAGTGCCCGCCAACTTTGTGGCGCACTTACTCGCCTTTTGCGAAGTGGGCAATGTTGTTTTCCCGTGGCCACGGCCGCAACCTTGCCCCTTTTGCGGGGCATTGCCCCCCAGCGAAGTAGACGGCCGTGCTTACACCCCTGGCCTCGGCGAAATTCGAGTGATTGGCGAGGAGGAGATTTACGCCGCCCCATCGCTCATCTACCATTATGTGGTGGCGCACAACTACCAGCCCCCCGCCGAGTTTGTGACGGCCGTGTTGCACGGCCCGCAACCGGGCACGGCCGAGTACAATGCCCTTGTGCGGAGTCTGAGGTAGGATAGAGTGGGTAGCTCTAGGCTTGGGCTTTATCTCTCGAGCAGAAAAACTGTACTGAGACAAAACAGACCCACTTACAAGTCACTTACCACCTGTAACTTGTAACTTGTAACAAAACAGATAACGAAACACTCATAACACCAACCAAATCCAAAATCAAAAATCCAAAATCTTATGACTCCTGACGAAAAAGCACACGAACTTGGACTCGATTTACTGGCCTATAACCCGCCTGCCAATTTGGCTCCTGCCACGCGAGTGGGCAACACGATTTACACCTCTGGGCATGTCTCGGTGGGGTATCAGGGCAAGGTGGGGCGGGAATTTAATGTGGAGGAGGGGCAAACGGCCGCGCGTGTTTGCGCCGTCCAGCTTTTGCAAGCCGCCTACACCCTGACAGGCACGCTCAACAACCTGCGCTGTGTCAGATTGCTCGGTGCTGTCAATTGCACCCCCGAATTTACGGAGCAACATCTGGTCATCAACGGCGCATCGCAACTGATTTGGGATATTTTGGGCAAAGAGGGGCGCGGCTACCACGCCCGCAGTGCCCTTGGCTTTGTCTCGCTCCCTGTTGGCTTTGCGGTGGAGGTGGAGGGGATTTTTGAGGTAATCGAAGAATAGGGTTATTGGTTATGGGTGTGTTTAATCTCAATTGAGGCAGGTCGTAGGGGCAACCCTTGTGGTTGCCCTAGATGTTGGTTTGACTGAGATTTTGGGTAGGCACAAGGCCTACCCCTACAAAGCTCCAACTCAAATGAAACACACCCATTGGTTATTGGTTGTGCGCCTGCGGAGGAAGATTTTTGATACGAATTACACGAATTACACGAATTACACGAATTGCACGAATTTTCTCTCGAGTAATTTTGCCTTTTAGCTCTTTTGCCCTTTTGCAATAAGATGGTTTCGGAAATCTTTTAAAATCAGACAGGAATTCACTGAATTAGGCGTCTCTGACCGGCGGTCGAGACCGTCCACAACACCCAATAACGAATAACCAGTAACGAATAACTCTCCTCCCCTCATGTCCAGAGAACGCGAACCGATTATTCTCGTCCACAGCGGCCGAGCTTCCGCCCTTGGGAACACCCTGCGCCAGCGGTATGTCGAAGGCTACCGCGTCGTCGTTCTCGACGGGGAAACGGCCGACCCGCTCGCCCAACTGCACAGCTACCGCACCGCCAACGAGCAAATCGCCCTGCTGATAGACGAACACGCCCCTAGCGACTTTTTGGAGCAAAGCAACCACCTCTACCCCAACGGCCGCCGCTTGCTCATTGCCGATGCGCCCGAGGCGGAAGCGGCGTTGGGGTTGCTGAATAGGCACACCATTGATTATTTGCTGGTGCGGCCGTGGTCGCCCCCCGAAACAAAGCTCTACCCCATCATAGACGAGTTGTTGGCCGAGTGGCGGGCCACGGTGGGGATGCCTTTCATGCAGGTGCGGGGCATTATGACGGTGCGGGCGGTGCGGATTCGGCTGGACGACACCTTGCACCGAGCGGCCGAAATTATCGCCCTTTCGGGCGTGGGCGATTTAATGGTGATAGATGACGACAACAACTTTGTGGGGGTGCTTTCGGTGGGGGATGTGTTGCGGGCGGCCATGCCCGACACGGCCGAGATTATGAGCGAAGGGGGAACCCTCGAGCAGGCGTTCCGCCTCTTCCTGCGCAAAGGGAGCGAACTAATGTACAAGCCCGTTGCCCCGCTGGTGATTCGCCACCCGCTGGTGGTAGACCCCGATGACCATGTGGCCAAGGTGGCCGCCCTGATGTTGGAGAAGAACATTCACCGCCTGCCCGTCGTCAAAGACGGCCGACTCCTCGGCACTGTTGGGCGAACCGATGTTTGCCAAGCGGTGGTGGGGACGTTGTAGTCTTTCAGTCGGTCAGTCTTTCAGTCTTTCAGTCTTTCAGTCGGTCAGCGGTCTGCATTCCGCAATCCGCATTCCGCAATCCGCATTCCCCATTCCGCAATCCAAAAGCACGGCTAAAGCCGTTACTACGCAATCCCATGTCTCCTGCCCGGCGCGTAATTGAACAAGCCCAAGCGACTAACGAAGCGCTGGGGCACGACAACCTTGGTTCCTCTCCTATGCGCGTGGCTTTTTGCCGCGCCAGCAACCGCTCACCCACCTGCCCGCCAGCCACAAGGCGTGGGATGAGATGGCCGAGGACATCCCCCGCCTCTTTCGCACCTACACCGTCCGCAAGGCCATCCACCAACTGCCCATTCTGAGTGCCCGCGCCGAGGATTTGCCCGACGAATACTTGCTCCGCGCCTCGTCGCTGTTCAGCATCTTGGCGCATCTTTATTGGTATTGCGAACCCGAGCCACCCGAGGGGGCATTCCGCCGCATATTCAACGGCCGTGGGAGGAAATCACCACCCGCCTGCACCGCCCCGCGCCCCACCTTTCCTTTATAGACCTCAACTCGCACAACTGGCAATTTATCAACCCGCAATTAGACCAGCCCTTTGTGGTGGAAAATTTGCGCTTGGCCATCCCGATGGTGGGCAACGAGGACGAACGCCGCTTCCAAACGGCACCCATCGAGATGATGTATTTGTTTGCGCCGCTGATAGAGCCGATTTTGCGGGCGCAAGAAGCGGCCGTGGCCGACGACCCGCACACCCTCGCCGAGAGCCTTGTGCAAATCAGCGATGGCCTCAAACACCTCACCTACGTCTCGCTGATGAAGGTGAACCCCAACCCGTACCACGAGTTGTATATTAACCCCGTGGTGTGGGGGAAAACGGCCGCGCTCTTCGCCTCCCCTTCCAACCCGCAACCGAATCTATCCCCGGCCCGAGCGGGACGGCCATTCCCAGCTTCACCTCGCTCGATATTTTCTTTGGGCGGCAGAGCTACGCCACCACCGTCGGCCACGAAACCCAGCGCACGCGGGATTGGTTCCCCGTGCATTGGCGGGATTGGCTGACCGCGCTGGAGCAAATTTCGATTACCGATTACGTGGCCCACAAAGGGGATAAGACGCTGAAAGGGGTGTACGACGAAGCCCGCGAGGCGTATGCGGGGGAGACGGGGTTGCTCCAACGCCACCGGCTCAAGGCGTATGGCTTTTTGGATTTGTCGTTTAAGGCGGGGCGGGCCAAGACATTGGGCGGGATTGCGGGCAGTTACAGCGAGCGGGTGTGGGACAAATTGGCCACCGAGTTGGATGAATCGCGCATGGAGCGGTACGGCCGTACCCCTTCCACCCCCCACATGGTTCCGCTCAAACGGGTGGAGAGCATTCGCGACCACGAGCTGGATTTTGTGCGCAAGGTGGTGTTTGACATTGCGGGGACGGGCATTCGCTATGTGGCGGGCGACCGGTGCGCCATCTTGCCCGAAAACAGCCCCGAGCTGGTGCAAAAAACGTTGCGTGCCCTCGGGGCGACGGGGGCGGAGCGGGTGCAACTCAATCGGCCGTGGCGCGACCATTTGCATTTGCGCCACGGCTATGACGGCCAAACGGAGTTGCCGCTGGCGACGTTGTTGCAGTTCGGCCGTTTGCGCCCTGTGGAGCGCACGGCCGCGCTGGCCCTGCACAAGCTGACCAACAACGAGCGGTTGCTGGCTATCTTGGACGGTTGGGCGGAAGACCAGTGGGAAATGTGGGATTTGCTGGGGATGTTGGCCACGGCCGGCTATAACCCCAAACGGCTGTGGCAAGCCACCCCCGGCGATTATGAACACATTTGCCGCATCATTCCACCCGAGCGGTGGCGGCTTTACTCCATCTCTTCCATTCAGGATGAGGCGCAGGAGTTGCACCTGACGGTGGGCCATTTTCATTATGAGACGGCCGCCAGCGAACTCTCGCCGCCCGCGCAACGGCGGGGCACGGGGTCTAGCTTTTTGGCCCGATTGGCGGATGGTGCGCCGGGCAAGCTGGTTTCGGTGAAGGTCGTTCATCCGCCCCGCTTTGGCTTGCCCGCCGATGGGAAACGGCCGTTGGTGATGTTTGCGGGGGGCACGGGCATCGCCCCCATGCGCGGCCTCATTGCCGAACGAGTGCGGGCGGGGGGACGGGGGCGATGTGGCTCTTGTTCGGCACGCGCCAGCCGGCCGATTTTTATTACCAAGAGGAGCTAGAACCGCTGGTGGCGGGGGGGCAGTTGCGGGTCAGCGTGGCCTTTTCGCGGGCGGATGCGGCCGTGGCGTTCGACCATCACACGCAAAAGTTTGCGGTGGTGGCGGGCCAGCGGGGGTATGTGGATGGGGCGATGCGGGAGGAGGCCAACGCCCAGCGGCTGTGGGAACTGCTCCAGCAGGGGGCTTCGTTTTACATTTGCGGCCGCACGGCGTTTGCCAACACCATTTTGGCGGGGCTGAGGGAAATCATCGGCCGTTATGAGCCGGATGAGACGGCCGCCAATCAGTTGCTGTACCAGATGATGGGCGAAGACAGGCTGATGTTGGAGGTGTTTACGAGCTATGCGGGAACCCATTTCGCGGCCGAGAAGGCGCACATCCCCCTTTCGGAACTGGTGTTGCACAACAACGATGAGGATGGGTATTGGATTGTGGTGAGCGGCCGAGTGTATGACATGAACGCCTTTAACCACATGCACCCCGGCGGCCCCAAGATTATTCAATCGTATGCGGGCATGGATGGCACGATTGCTTACCAGAAGATTGAACACCACCTGAATTCGGAGGTGGATGCGATGCTGGGCATGTATGAGCTGGGCATTTTGCACACGCCCCACTTTGGCCAGCAGTGGGGGGTGGCGCTGGCCCCCGAGCGGGGGTTGCAGGTGATGACCCTGCGCGAGGTGTATGTGGCGTGGCGGGATTTGCTGTATATGGTGGTGGAAATTGAGAATGCGTTGCAGAATGATTTTCGCATCTTGCAGGAGCCGTTTACCGATATTGAGACGCAGTCGGCCGTGGTCTTCTCGGCCGCCAAAGCGCAACAAATTGGGCAAGCGCACGAGCGGCTGGTGACGAGTTACCTTGACTTTTTGCTGGGGGAGCCGTTGCCGACGCTGTGGCGGGTGGTGATTGGGGTGTTGGGGTATAAGCAGTTGGATGTGGGCTGGATGGCGACGGAGTTGCAGGCTATCCAAAGTTCGCCGCAGGCGGGGGTGGTGCGGGGGTTGCCCCGCTGGTTGCGGGGGGAATTGAAAGCGGCCGAGGGGGAGGTGGCGCATTTGCGGCCGTTTTGCGACCGGTTGGTGGCGGAGGACGGCCGTTTCTTGCGCGAGCTGAAGCTGGCTTTGCGGGCGGGGGTGCTGGTGTTTGAGCGGTATGAGGCGCAGACGATGGGGCGGGGGCAGGCGGAGTT
>JADJSZ010000007.1 GCA_016711405.1 Candidatus Hadersleviella danica
GACAATGTTACATTAGGCTCGTACAGTGGCATTTGAGGAAAATAAAAGCATGAACATCATCGAAATTGAACCCCAAAAAACGATTTAGCTGACCGCTGGGGATTGCCAGTGTCGGCCATTCTGGAGTTGCCAACTCGCCTACAGATTTTTTGTCAGAGGTTTAAAGACGGTTTTCGAACCAAAACTCGAGATACAGGCCACTATGTGTTCCCTTATCTAAGCGGGTTACTGCGTCTCAACAACGACAAAACGATGACCAACATTGCGCGTGAAGCGGAGATTCCCAGCCAAAACATGCAACAATTTCTGAGCGATTCTCCTTGGAGCGAACAAAACCCAATTGTTCAGGTGCAAGACGAGATTAGCGCACGACCTGAATTCCAAAAGGGAAGCGTGTTGATCATTGATGAATCGGCCGATAAAAGTGGCCAGCACAAAGCAGGAAGTAGCAGGCAACACAATGGCAACTTAGGCAAAATTGAACAAAGTCAGGTAGGTGTCTTTGCGGGTTTAGTCAATAATGGCCACCACTGTTGGATTGATGGTCAATTGTATTTGCCAGAAGCATGGTTTAGCGAAAAGTTTGCCCAAGCACGTCAAAAAGTTGGTTTACCCGAACAAGTTGTCTTCCAAACCAAAATTCAAATCGCCGCAGAACTGATTAAAAATGCTCATCGTCAAGGTGTGCCTTTTGAGGCGGTTGATTTTGATACCCTTTATGGGCGGAATAGTTGGCTGAGAGACGAGTTGGACAAAGAACAAATTGAGTACTATGGCGATGTCCCCAGTAATTCCACAGTTTTCTTAGAACGCCCCTTGATCCATTGGCCTGTGACGAAGAAAGGTGTGAGAGCCAAGAAGCCACGAGTCATTGGACTTTCCTATCAGGTTCAACAATTAGTCTACAAAGTTGAACGGTGGCACACCATTACCATCCGTCCCAATGAACGGGGTCATTTAATTGCTGATTTTGCTCGTTTTCGAGTTTGGACAGTTCGTGAAGATGGGTCATTGCGTGAAGAATGGTTGTTGATTCGGCGTGAACACGAAAAAGAGGACTATACCTACACCTTATCGAATGCCCCAACGGATTGTCCCTTGGAGGTGATGGCCGAGCGAAAGTGCCAGAGGTATTTCATCGAACGCTCTAATCAAGACTCTAAATCGGAGATTGGTTGGGCTGATTTCCGAGGTATCAAATATCGTGGTTGGCTTCACCATTTGGCCTTCACCATTATGGCTAGTTGGTTTGTTCTCGAGACGAAGCTGGACTGGGAGCAACAATTTTCGAGAGACCCAACTCTTATTGAAGTCTATGAGACTGATGTCTTACCAAGTTATCCGTCGCCAATGTCCGTACCCTGCTTCAGGCGGCTATGCCTCTTCGGCAACTGTCGCCTGAACAAGCCATTGAGCTAGTGATTGAACACTTGGATAACAGGACAAAATCACGCAAGTCTCGTCTCAAAACGCGATTCAGACGATAAATGTAACATTGTCAAACTACTCATTGTTATGAAACAACTGCCCCGTTTTTTACACGTTCTCATTTTAGGGTTGGCGCTGGCTTGGCCCTTTTATGTTTTTAGCCACCCCGCCACCGTCGCGGCGCAAACCATCCCTTCACGCACACCCACACCCGCCCCCGCTACGGAAACGGCCATTCCAGCCACGGAAACACCCATCCCTGCCCCACCAACATCTACGCCAGGCGGTGGCGGCGGTGGGGGCAATCCCACCAATACGCCCGTCTCTGCCCCGCCCACGAATACGGCCGTGCCACCTACCCGCACGGCCGTGCCCACCGGCGGAAGCACCAACACCCCCATCCCCGCCCCTACAGAGCGGCGGCACAGACCAATCGCCCCAGAAAATACAGCCACGGCCTGCCCAACCCCAATAACGAAGAAACGGCTACCCCCACCTTGCCCACCGCAACCGCCACGGCCACCGTGGCGACCAACACCAACTCCGCCACCCGCACCCCACCGCCACCAGCGTCATCCCCACCAACACCCCAACGCCAACCCCAATCTCACTCTTGCCACCAGTACCCCAACGCCCAGCACCACCTCCGCCAATGGGGATGCGGCTGACACCACCAACACCAATTGGTTCCTCTGGGCAGGCCTTGCCCTCATCCTCATTGGCCTCCTCGGAACCATCATTCGCTTGGTGCGAAAATAGTGATTTGTTATTCATCATTTGTCATTCGTCACTGACAGGTTGTGGGTGCAAATGACCAATGACAAAGGACAAAGAAAAACTTCATGACCATTTTTGACAACAAACGCCTCACCAACCGCGTGTTTAAGCTGGATAGCGAACGCATGAAACAGGGCTGGTATTCAGATAAATACTTTGCCAATATCTCGGCCATGCTGGAAGGAGTAGGTCAAGCAGGGGGGTATCAGGGGGCGTTTGCACGGGACATCGGCCGTGACCCGCCAGGGCTCGATGTGGGTGAACTCGAGGTAGAGATGCAATTCTTCACCCGCCACCCCAACATGACCATCGCCGTGGGCATAGACAAATCCTGAGCATGTTGCGCCATTGCACGGGCACCATGGACGAGGCGGGGCAATGGGTGGATAGCTGGCAAAATCTCGAGGTCGAAGCAGTGCATGATGGTGCTGTGACCCATTACCACGGCAACCCTCTTAAAGTGCAACCGATTATCAAAGTACGCGGCCGTTACCGCGATTTTGCCCTGCTCGAAACCCCCATGCTCGGCGTACTCAGCCGCAGTAGCCGCATCGCCACCAATGTGTATGAGGTGTTGCAGGCGGCACGAGGCAAAGCGGTGCTGTTCTTCCCCGCCCGCTTCGATTTACACGAGGTGCAAGCGGCCGATGGCTACGCCTACGAAATCGCCATCAAGCGCTTTAATCACGATTTTGGCGAAAAAGTCTCCGCCTATGTCTCCACCGATGCCCAAGGGGACTGGTGGGGCGGGGCGGGCGGTGGAACTCATTGCCCATGCGGCCATTGCCTGCTTTTGGGCGACACGGCCGCGGCCATGATGGCCTTCTCGCACCACATTCCCGCCCACATTCCGCGCATCGCCTTGGTGGATTTTAACAACGACAGCGTGCAAGACAGCCTGCGCACGGCCAAGGCGATGTTCCGCCATTACGCCCATCTGCTGGCCAATGGCCAAACCGAGAAGCCAAAAATACATCTTGTTTGGCGTCGCCTCGATACCAGCGGCAGTATGCGCGATGTGGCCGTCGACCCTTGGGCGAAAAGCACCTCGATTTGGGGGTCACCCCGCCTCGTCTTTGCCGTGCGCGAGGCGTTGGATACGGGTTGCAAGTGGGATTTGCCCGCCGACCAGCGCGACATGGCGGCCGAATACTGCCGCCGCGTCCGCATCGTCGTCACAGGCGGGTTCGATGCGGCCAAAATTACCCGCTTTGAGCAGTTGGGCGTGCCCGTGGATGTGTATGGGGTTGGCTCCTCTCTGCTCCGCAACAACAGCGAAAACAATTGCGACTACACGGCCGACATTGTGCGCCTCAAAGTGGATGGCCAATGGCGCGACATCGCCAAAATCGGCCGTGCCCCCGCCGATAACCATGACCTACAGCCAGTAGAACTGGGTGAATTGTGAATTGTGAATTGTGTGATTAATTGTGAATTGTGAACAATTAACGATTAACCATTCACAATTCACAATTCCCTTCTTTCCAACAGCAGGGTATCCCGCCACACCCCATGCAGTTGGGCGATGCGTTCGCGGCGGCCGAGGACGCGAAAGCCATGCCGGAGGTGCAGGGCAATCGTGGCCTCGTTTTCGGGAAAGACCGAACTTTGCAACGTCCAAATGCCTGCGGATTGGGCGGCCGTAATCAGCGCCGCCATGAGCGCCGAGCCAACCCCTGCCCCCGTGCCTCGGCCGCCACATAAATGCTCACCTCGCATACGCCTGCGTGGGCGGGGCGTTTGGAGGTGGGGCTGAGGGCAGCCGGCCAGCACACGGCCGTCGGCTGAGCGAGCGACAAGACGACAATCGGGTCGTTTGCCCGCATCCCAGCTCTCCCAATCGGCAGGAGCGGCCGTCTCAAATGTCGCTTGCCCCGTGGCAATGCCTGCTTCGTAAATGTGCCGCACAGCGGGCCAATCGGATGGGTGGAGGGGAGATGGTGGTCATTTGTCCTTTGTCCTTTGAGATGGTGGCGGGAGATAGAGATAGAGCAACCTATAGAAGGCCAGCCGACTAAGCCCCCCTCTATCTCTATCTCTACCCTCTATCTTGATTATCACCTTAGTATATCTCGCCATGCGGCCGTTTCCATTGCCCAACCCGTATCCCAATCTGTTGGCCAACGTGTCTACCACAGCCGCCGATGTGGCTCAGCGTGTGGCGGGCTACCCGCTGACTTTTTTGCCCATCAAAGACCAACAGGTGGAGTGGGGGGTGGCTTGGCCTTCGTTTGTCTACACTTTTTACAGCCACCTCGACCCCATCCCCACCCAAGCAGAGTTTGGGCGCATTACTTGGCCGATAATGCGCTCTTTTTCCAGCAACGGCCGTTGACGGCCGCCACCCAAACCGCCTTGCAAGCACGAATTTACCGCACCTACCCTTCGCTGGTACGCGATTGGCATTTTGCCCTGTTTTTGTCTGAGCGGCTCCCCCACCATGTGTTGTATAACCCGCAATTGGATGTGGAGGAGGGGATTGATTTGCTAGTGAGCCACCACGGCCGTCTCTTTGCCCTCAATCTCTACACGAATACCAAGCGGGCGTATGACGGCCGCCTCCAAAAGCAACACCGCCACACCCCATTTAGCAATGTGACGTATGTGGAGTTGCCTGTGGCACTGAAAGGAAGCGTGATGGCAGGGCAATTTTATTTGTATGGGGAGCGGGAGTGGCGGCAGGTGTGGGCGGCTCTGAATGGTTGAAAAACGGCCGTGCCCCACCTCCTCTCTCTGGGAAAAGGGGAACAAGCAAGGCAAACGCACCTGCAACCGTTTGGCTTGGTCAAACCAAACAACTAAGCCACAGGGTGACACGCTTGCCACTTTGTCACCGTTAATTCCCCGGATAATGAGTTACGTGCTTAGTTTCATCTACCTTGGTATCTACTGGAATAACCATCACCACATGTTGCAGACCTGCAATAAAGTAACAGGTTCTATCCTGTGGGCGAATCACCATCTTCTGTTTTGGTTGTCGCTGGTTCCCTTTACAACGGGCTGGATGGGAGAAAATCAGTTTACGGCCGTGCCGACAGCGATTTATGGTGTTGTTTTGCTAATGGCGGCCATTGCCTATTGGATACTCCAACAACAACTCATTCTTGCGGAAGGTGAAAATTCCCTGTTGAAGAAAGCCATTGGCAATGACTGGAAAGGGAAAGCCTCCCCCTTATTGTATATTTCGGCTATTGGCTTCGCTTTTGTCTCCCACTGGATTTCCATCGCCCTTTACATTCTCGTAGCCCTGCTTTGGTTAATTCCCGATAGGCGCATTGAGCAGATGCTTACAACGCCAAAAAGTGAAGGAACGTCCAATTTTTAAGCTGAACAAATTGGTCTTTCGTCACGAAACGTGGCCAATTACGCCACCCAAATGACCTATCATCACTCACAACCCATTAACCAAGGGGACATCTACTGGATTCAGGCCGAGGGGCACGCAAGCTCGGAGCTGGGTGATTACCCCCACCCTTATGTGGTCATCCAAGACAACCTCTTAAACCACAGCCGCATCCACACAATTGTCGTTTGTGCGCTAACCACCAACCGCAAGCTGGCCAATGCGCCGGGTAACGTTTTGCTGGAAGTGGGCGAGGCGAATTTGCCCAAGCAAAGCGTGGTTGTGGTCTCCAAAGTTTCGGCCGTGGACACGGCCGCCATACAGGCCGTGTAGTACAAGTCGGTCAGCCTGTCCATGAGGGGACGGAAGTAAATGGCGGCCGTCAACTCATCCATCGCCAACACCTCTCCCAACTCCTGCGCGATAATTTCCACCTGCGCCAACCCCTCTAGCTTCAGCTCGGGGAAGTTGGCCGCTTGGAATAGTTGGCGAATGTGCGCCAAAAATGGCTCGTGGATGGCGTATTTGCGGATGTCGCGCTGGACTTGCGCCAACAAAACGTTGTGGGTTCCCTCCCAATTCTCGAACACAATATTATCGCGCAACAGGCGGGGCAAGACGGAAAAGCTCTCGATGGCGCCGTTGCCGCCCAAAATTTCGATGGCGGTCATAATGACTTCGTGGGCTAAAACGGCCGTGCGATACTTGTTCAGATTCACCGCCATGCGGAAAAAAGCGCGGTCGGCCTCGCTGGCACGGCCGAGTTCAATGTCGTCCATCACCTTGGCGATGCGCAGGGAGCCAGCCAACATGGCCGCGCAATCAGTCCGCATCCGCGCCAATTGCGCTTGCACCAGCGGAAAGCGGATGATGGGTTGGCCAAACGCCAGCCGATTTTGGGCGTATGTCCACGCAATGGTCAGGGCACGGCGGCCGTTGGCGGTACAGCCAATCGCATTGTAAATGCGCGAGGTGTTGATGACGTGCTGGAGAGCATCCTTAAAACTGCCGACATGGTAGCCGAGCGCATCCCGAAAATCGAGTTCGGCAGAGGCCATCGAGCGCGTGCCCAGCTTGTCTTTGAGGCGGCGAATGGTGAAGTTGTTAACTTCGCCGTTCTCGAGTTGGCGTGGCACGAGGAACAGTCCCAGCCCCCGTGTGCCTTCTTCGTGCCCCATGCGGGCAGTGACCAGAGCCAAATCGGCCGTGACATTGGAGCAGAACCATTTTTCGCCCGTCAAATACCAAATATCGCTATCGGTGTCTTCTGGCCGTGCCCAAACCGAGTTAGCTCCTACGTCGGAGCCGCCTTGCACTTCGGTGAGGTATTGCGCCCCGTTAAAATTGGTGTCGTAGTTGGGGTCGAGCAAGCGGCCAAGGTATTTCTCGCGCAAGGGGGCGGGGGCGACGTGTTGCAACACTTTGATGATGCCGGCCGTGCAGGCCAGTGGGCAGTTGTGCCCCGCCTCGCCGTTTTGGGAGGAGAGGTAGAACAGGCTCAGGGCGAGCTTCCAGTTGCCCATTTCGCCCAACACGGCCATGGGTCGGCCGCCGTATATCAGCCGGCCAGCGGCATGGTGGCTGGGGTGAAATTCGACATCTTCAAGGCGACGGCCGAAGCCATCAAACCGATTAAGGAAGGGGTTGTTGTGGGGCAAATTGGCTTCGCGCACGAGAGGGTCTATTTCGCTGGCGGCCGTTTGCCCAAATTTATACAGATGGGGCGCGGTGGCAACGTATTTTTCCTTGCCCAGATAGAGTTCCAGTTTGCGTTGTAAGTCGCTATCGGCCGTGAAGTAGTTGGGCGGCTGGCTGGCCTGCCACTCCTCCAAACGGTTGCGCCCCGCCACATGGGCGGGTACTGTTTCGGTGGGGGTGTAGTGGGTAATTTTGTCGTTCATGGGTGGGGGGGTGTTATGGGTTATGGGTTATTCGTTATTGAAACTAATTTTGACCCTATTTTGTTACACTGAGCGTATTGGGATGCAAGGCCAGCGAAGAGACTGAAAGACTGACCGACTGAAAGACTAAAAACCTTGGAGGCTCATCATGGATGGTTCAATTGTTTTAGCCCTGACTTTTTTTATGCTTTATTTGTGGCTGGGAAAGCGCGGATTGGCGGTCATTTTGGTGGGGGGGCTTTTGGGAGCCACGGCCGCAGTCATGTTGCTGAATGAAAGTTGGGGGGCTGTGGGGGGGCTGGTTGGCCTGATTTTGGGTGGGCTGGTTTTTTGGTGGTTCAGCCGGCCATCAACCGTGGTGAAGAAGAGCGGTAGTTAGCTGTTGGTAGCGCTCGGCCGCAGGGTGGCGTGGCCATCGCCAGCAAAAAACCCCCGCGCTGGCCAAGGCGGCTATCTCTGGCTCGTGGGGCAAGACGGTTAACACCTCACGGCCGTAGGTTTGCCGCACAGTTTGCGCCACCTGCGCCTCATCCAAACTGGGCGGCACCTCGTTGACAATGAGGGCGACATTTTCGGCCGCCAAGCGGGTGGCCAAATCGAGCGAAATACTCGTTCCCAAAAAGTCTTGCACATCGGGGCGCAAGACAATCCACAACACATCAGCCATCGCCATCGCCAACAAAACCTCATCGTGCAACCCGCCGTGCAAATCGAGCAAAAGCACATCGAGCGCACACGCCTCGGCAAATTCTTGCAGGGCGGTGTTGAGCAGGGGCACATGGGCGGCACTGCGCCCCATGCGCATCATATCGTGGGGGTTGATGCTGGCGGGGAGGAGGAAGAGACGGCCGAGTTCGCCACTGGGCAGGGGCACGGCCACAATCGCTTCTTCGATGTGGCAACCACCCCACAAAAAGTTGTTCAGATGATGGGTGCGGGGGTGCATGGAAACCCCAAACGGTAGATGAAGCGTTGGGGCGGGAAAGTTGAGGTCGGCCACACCCACAACTTTGCCCTGAGTGGCCAAACAAGCGGCCACATTGGCCACCACGGTGGTTTTACCTGTTCCTTGTCGAAAGGATTGCACCGCAATAATTATGGTCACGGCCGTTAGGGGGGATATGGATAAGGAGTAGGGAGGGATAGGGTACTATCCCTATCCTCTGTCCCTATCTATTTCTACGTAGGAATCCCAAATGGAGCTGGCCAAACCACGGCCGCCGCTGTGGTCAAAGCGCACCCGATAGGTGGGGGTCTCTTCGGCCGAGCGTTGGTAGAGCCGCAAAAAGCCTTTGTCTACCAACACGGCCGCCAACAAACCCGCTTCAGGTTCGCTCATTTCCAATGCCTCGGCAAACTGGGGTAAACTGACCGAACGTAGCCGCATGACCTCCCGAAGCACTTTTGCCAGTGGCTCGGGCAACTCCAACACGTTCATCAGTGTTACCCCACGCACGGGGTCTAATTCGCTTACTTTGGCCTGTAGTTCTTGTACGTTCATCGGCCGCCGAGGAGGAATTAGTAATTAGTAATTAGTAGCTGTCATTATGCACTACTCACTAACCACTACTCACTAGCCACTACACTAACCATCTGCCAACATATCTGCCAAGATTTGCAATTTCCGCGCCACTTCTGTGTCGGGGTGGTGCAATACAAAAATACCTTTGCTTCCCAAAGCCATCATCTCATCGGAGTGGGGAATAATGGCCGCCACAGGGGCATCGTAAGTACTCTCAACTTGTTTCTTGAGAGCCACAAAATCGAACATTTGAGGCGCTTTGTTGACCAACAAAATCAGATTGGGCACATCGAGTTTTTTGGCAATTTCTACCGTCACACTTGTCCCTTGGAAATCTTGTTGGTCGGGGCGCAAGATGATGATGAGATATTCCGAGATGGTGATAGAGAGCAGGGTCTCATCATTTAGGCCGGGATGGGTATCAATCATCAACACGTCTAAATCGAGTGCGTCTATCAAATCATACAACCCATCGTTTAGCACGCCGGGTCGTAGCTTTCGCGCAGAATGTGGACAATATCCCCTGTTTTGGCGCTGGCGGGAACGAGATAGACACGGCCGCTGACCGACACGCCCAAGCGTGAAGTCACATCATAAGCCGCCTCCTCAATTGCGCATTTACCGCGCAAATAATCGTTCAGCGAGTTCACCATTTCTGATTCTTCCAAGCGGAACAACACGTAGATACCGGGGGATTGAATATCAGTATCTACGACAGCAACGCGCAACCCTTTTTTGGCCAACAAGGCCGCTAGGTTTGCGGTGGTGTTAGATTTGCCTGTGCCGCCACGGAAAGAATGCACCGAAACCACTTTAGCCATATCATTTTACTCCTGCTCTATTTTTAGCAAAGTACCTTGTAATTGTATGGCAAACAGCCAATTTGTCGAATGTGACGACAGGCGCAAAGAGTCTGGAGGAAAACCTGCGTTCTGTGGTTAGAAAAACGGCTAAAGCCGCCACTACAAGCAAAATCTGAACACTTACCAATTTTTGTTCTTAACACTTAACAGAGGAGGAAAACAACATGGCCATCATCCACAATGGATGCACAGGACGCACTTATCTAGGTGTCGAAGTAAGCATTGACAAGCGATTGCCCCCCAGTGGCTTATTTAGCCGTGGCCCCGTTTTTTCATCGAATGCCCCAAAGGATGATGAGATGGGGGAAGATCTATGGGATGCCGTAACAGCGAAAATAACCGAGGAGCTAGAAGAAGAGGAGAGCATCTTCCCCATCACAAATTGGCCTGAGATAGATCAGTCTAAAGTTGGTTGGCTCTGTTGCACCTTTCGGATGATGGTGGGTGAAAATACCATCTTTGAACACGGCATCTTGGTGCAATATGGCACTTTTTGGAATTGGTTTTACACGGTGCGGGATTTGCTGGCCTCCGAACATGAAGATGAGCAGGTCGTTTACAGTGGCTTTGAAAGCCCAGAACTCCGCATGACCCTCCACCGAAGCCCAATTGACCCTCTTTACTTTGATACTCCACCAGATAAAACCGTTTATGGGCACAGTTTACAGATCTTTGTAAATCCTTGTATCGCCGAAGGGGGAGGGGTGACCTTGGATGGCCCCGGAATGTATTTGGGAGTTGAGGAGGCGGAACTGATGGCGTTTTCCCAGCAATTATTGGATGAAGCGCATCAGGCGGGTTAGGGGTTGGGGCATGGTTCACAGTCCTCGAGAGAACATCTTTACTGGGGACAAGGGACTTGGGACGCTTGTGACCTCCAGTCCCTTGTCCCTAGTCCGAAATTGTCAAGATAGCTTGAACCATGCCGGGGTTAGTTATCTTCTTGTCACCCATGTAACGGCTCAGCATCCTTAGCTGGGGCGGTCTGGAGACCGCCCAGAGCATTTGAATGGGTTACATTGTTATTTCCACCACAGGCGAAGCACCCAAAAACCCGCCATGATAATGACGAGGGGCAAGAACAACCCACTTCCAATCAGACCGAGTTGGTAAAGCAAGAGATCGCCGCCCATGAGAATGAGCAGAAGCGCGGCCGTTTGACGGCCGTTGCTGTTGTCGCTCACTTCGGAGAGGGTTTGCCCAAACTCGTCCAAATTGGTTTGCACCACATGGGCAAGTGGTTGGCCATCATCGGCCTCCTTGGGCACAACCAACATGAGCAACAAATAGAGAGGGATGCCAATTCCACTGGCTAAGCCCAAAATCACAAAGGCGACCCGCACCAGCGTCGCATCTACGCCCAAATAGTCGGCCAAGCCGCCACAAACCCCTGCAATAAAGCGGTCTGTTGTCCGTCGTGTAAGTTTTAACTGTGACATAATCATCTTTCTCCTTGCCCATCTATACGCACAGAGGGTGGATTCGTTACTGGCTTGATGCTGATTGACTGACAAAACTTATTGAACTGCGGAGGCGCGGAGAACCCATAGAAATTCCCCAGAGAGAACTCCGCGCCCTCTGCGCTCTCCGCAGTTAGAAAAAGCTCAAACAACGATTTGTCAGTCAAATAGGGCTTGATGACTAATTTTGGCATGATTTAAGCCATCTTACAATTAGGGATAAGGGACAGGAGGAAGATACTATCTCCTATCCCTTGTCCACAGTCAGAATTTGTTAATTCCAACTAACAATTTTTTAGAGCGGCCGAGGGGTATGCTATACTCTGGGCGCTATGGGGCAAGCTCATCTTCACCGTTAGCCTACATGAATTCACACACACGCCTCAAGCGAAGCATGGCGGGGCTGGTCAGGTGGCGGCCGTCGCGCTGGCTCTTACGGTTGGCCGTGCGCCTATTTGCCCCCCAACACCGCGTCGGCGTGAGCGTCATCGTCATCAACACCGACCAGCAGATTTTATTGCTCAAACATGTCTACCACCCCACCTTGCCGTGGGGGCCGCCCGGCGGCTGGCTAGATAAAGGGGAAGACCCGCGCACAGGGGCGGCACGAGAATTGCGGGAAGAGACGGGGATTACGGCCGAAATCGGCCCCCTCCTCCTTCTCGAACACCAAACGCCCCCCGACCATATCGGCATCGCCTACCTTGCCCAACTGCCCTCCCCCAGCCCAACGGCTCCCTTCCAACTCAGTCACGAAATCATCACGGCCGAATGGTTCACGGCCGCATCCCTCCCCCCTATCTCCAGTTTCACCCGCCGCGCCATCGCCCTTGCCCTGCTGAAAAAAGGACAAAGTACGAAGGACGAAGGACGATAGCACCCGAGTAATTTCGTCCTTCATCCTTCATCCTTTATTCACCGCACTCCGCACTCCATGAACAGACGCAACCAACCCGGCCTCTTCCAATGGCTCATCACCACCGTTATCATCGCCATTGCCGCGCTGATTCTCTACAAGCTCATCGAGTACAGCAACGTGCGCGCCTACATGCCCACGGGCATGACCATCGCCAACATCAATGTGAGCGGTTATAGCGAAGAGCAAGTTCGCGCCGCCTTAGCCAACCGCTATTTAGATGCCCCCGTGGTCGTTTTTCATGGCAACATGCGCCAAGAAATTAACCCCCGTCAAGATGCGGGGTTTGAACTCGATTTTGAGACAATGTTGAGCCAAGCCAGCTTTCAACGACAACAGCAAGATTATTGGCAAGGGTTCATGGGCTACATTTTGGGTTTGCCACTCGAGCTGGAAATGGTGGAGCTACGCGCCACCCACAACCGCGCCACGTTGCAAGCCACGCTAGAAACGATTGCCAGCACCCAAGACAAATCGCCCCAGCCGCCCCAACCCGTGCCCACCACACTCAGCTTTTTGTATGGCGAGCAGGGGGTACGCACCAACGTTCTGGCCAGCCTGAATGATGTGGAAGCGGCCTTGTACAGCCCCACCAGCCGTGAGGCGCGGCTGATTGTGGAGCCAGTGGTTCCCCCACGGCCGAATATGAACCTGCTGGCCAACCTTATTGTGAACCATTTGGACAATTTCGGGGGCGTGGCCAGCATCTTTATCCTCGATTTGCAAACGGGCGATGAAATCAACATCAACGCCGATGCCCCGCTTTCGGGTATGACCATTCTCAAACTGCCCATTGTAATCGAAACGATGCGCGTCCTCGATAGGCCACTCAGCGACACCCAAATCGAACTCGTCACCAATTCGTTGCTCGATGTGGACAATGAGAGCGCCAATCAATTGCTCAACTTGATTGCGGGGCAAGAAAACCCGTTCATTGGGGCGGATATGGTCACCGAGACGATGCTCCGACTTGGGTTAGCCAACACCTATTTGGTGGCTCCCTATGATGGCCAACCACGGCCGAATAAAACCAGCCTCGAAACACCCGCCAACAGCCAGCCTGCCATCACCACCTCCCCCACACCCACCATGCAAACCACGGCCGAAGACATGGGTTCCCTCCTCGCCATGCTCTATGATTGCGCCCAATGGGGTGGGGGCGGATTAACGGCCGCTTTTGAGGGGCAAATCACCCAAGAAGAGTGCCAGCAAATCTTGCAAATCATGGCCCAAAACGTCATCGGAAGCCTCACCGAAGAGGGCGTGCCCCCCGGCACCCCTGTCGCCCACAAACATGGCTGGGGAAGTGACACCCACGGCGATGTGGGCATCATCTTCTCCCCCAACGGCGACTATGTGTTGGTACAATACCTCCACCAAAACAGTTGGCTCGAATGGGCCACCAGCTCCCCCCTCATGGCCGATGTATCCCGCGCCACCTACAACTACTTCAATTTTGATGCCCCCTACACGCAGTAAATAAGGCGCATTTCAGCACTCAGCACTCAGCACTTTTTATGAGACGCGACACACGCACATCTGGCCAAGGCTTTTACCGCTTCCTGCTTTTGGTTTTGCTCTCTGGCCTGCTCTATTACATGGGGCGGGAAGGGTGGGCATTCCTGCAAGTACGGGACAATTACCCGCTGGGGAGCAGTATTGCAGGGGTAGACGTGGCGCAACTCTCGGCCGAACAAGCGGCCGAACGCATCCGCGCCCAATACAACCAGCCCATCATGGCTGTTTATGAGACGGAGGTGGTGGAAATAAACCCCGCCGAAGCAGGGTTCGTCTTGGAAATGGAAACAATGCTGGAGGAGGCGGCCGTCCAGTTGGCCGCCAGCAGTTATGGGGAAACGCTATCTCGCCGCACTCATCCAACGGCCGCTCAGCCCCATTACAGTGCCCCTCCGCGCCAACCACGACCCAGCGGCCGTGGCCTATCTCGTCAACTTATTGGCGGATATGCTCGACAAACCCGCCAAAGTGCCCCAACTCCTCAGTGACACAGGTTTTATCCAACTGGGCGAAGCAGGGCGCATTGGCGACCGCACGGCCGGGATTGAAAGTCTGACGGCCGCGCTCTACCAACCTGAAAATCGCACGGCCGTCATCCCCGTGCTCGACCAACCCGCCCCCGCCCTCGACATGGCCTTCCTCGAAAGCCACCTGCGCGAACAAATGCGCGGCTTCGATGGCACAGGGGTCATCTATGTGCTTGATTTACAAACAGGCGAAGAACTATCCATCAACGCCGATGCCGCCATTTCAGGACTCAGCACCGTCAAAATTGCCATCATGCTAGAGGTATTGCGTGTGGTAGATGGGGAGCTAGACAGCGACCAAGCCAAGCTCATGGCTCAAACAGCCATTTTCTCGGGCAATTACAGCGCCAATTTGCTTCTAGATGTGGTGGCGCAACAAGACAATGCCTATCTCGGGGTAGACATCCTCACCGAATCCATGCACCGTTTGGGTCTCGTCAACACCTTTATCGCCACCCCCTACGAAGAAGCCCCGCGCCCTACACGGCCGACCTACACCACCCCCGCCAACCAGCGCACCGACATCAACCTAGACCCCGACCCCGCCATGCAAACCACGGCCGAGGAAATGGGCCTCCTCCTTGCGATGGTTTACGATTGCGCCAAGGGCGGCGGTGCCCTCCTCGCCGCCTATGAAGGCAAAATTGCCCCCGACGAATGCCAATTTCTGCTCGATTTACTCGTGCAAAACACCGAAGGCAACCTCATCCGCTATGGCGTGCCCGAAACAGTATCCGTGGCCCACAAACACGGCTGGGCCTACAACACCCACGGCGATGTCGGCGTTGTCTTCTCCCCCGGCGGCGATTATGTCATCGTCCAATACCTGCACCAAGATAGCGATTGGCTCAACGCCAACGTCAGCTTCCCCCTTCTGCGCGAACTTTCGCGCAGTGTCTATAACTATTTCAATGTAGACAACCCTTATGTAGACCACAAACGCGCCCAAAAAGGGGCGGGCAAGCGAGCCATGGAAACGATTCTGGCGCAAATCGAGGCGGGCACTTTATCTATACAACCCGTTGAGGAGACAAGTGAGCCAACAAACGAAGAGAGCAACGATGCAATCCCTTAAACGGCCGTGGCTTTTGCTGGCCGTTTGGTGTGGCGTAATCACGGCCGTTCTTTACTCCCCTGCGCTAACCCTCCCTTTTTTCTTTGACGACCTCGACCACTTTCCTTATATCGCCACCCATACCTTGCCCGACCTGTGGCAAAGTACAGGTGGGTTTCCCTATTATCGCCCCTTCCCCGGTACCATTTGGTGGGCAACCTACCACCTCCTTGGCCAACACAACCCCCTCCTGCACCATGCGCTCAATCTACTTCTGCACGCCGCCAATGGCTGGCTAGTCGGTTGGATAGCCACTCGGCTTACCCCACCCACCAACCCCAAACAAGCCATTGGCTGGGTCGCCGCCACCCTTTACCTTGCCTTTCCGTTTAGCTATCAGGCCGTGGCATGGGTGGGGGCCGTTTACCATTTATGGGCTACCTTTTTGGTGCTGGCCGCCCTGTTTGCCCATATCCAATACCAACAGCGTCAACAAATTGGCTGGCTACTGCTGGCTTTAGGTGCGGTGGGGCTGGCTCCCTTTGCCCATGAAAATGGACTCATTGCCCCTATCGTCCTCATCGGATACAGCCTTCTCCAACGGGCATGGCAATGGTGGATGGTGGGTTATATGGTTCCTTGGGGGGTGTGGGCATGGCTGTGGAGCTTAGTGACTCAGAACGACACGGCCGCTTCCACTTCTCTGAACCATACCGAAGCAATTTGGCAAAATAGTGCCTATTTTGCCCAAGGGTTCGCCTACCCATTCACATGGGTGGGAGGGTGGTTGCGTGACAATTGGGGCTGGAACGATTTGGGCACGGCCGTGGGACTGACGCTGTTGGCTATCCTTCTGCTCACCATCGCCACCGCCCCTCGCCTCCCCAAACTCGTTGGCGCAGGGATTCTGTTTTATGGGCTGGCGGCTCTGCCCGCCCTGCTTCTGCTCGACTTCGCTTACGTCATCAGTGCCCCCCGCCTGCTTCTGATGCCCAGTGTGGGCGCCGCGTTGGTGTGGGCAGGCGCGGGGGGCTGGGTGTGGGCACAACGGGGACGATGGGGGCAAGCGGCCGTTTTGCTCCTGCTCCTCATCACTCTGGCCCAAAATGGGGAATTTATCCGCCGCCATCTGTCTCAACACACTTTATTAGGAGAGGCATGGTGGCAAGCCACCCAACTGACTACGGCCGCCCAACAAACCCAACAAACGCCCGTTTTCATCAATTTCCCCACCCATATCACCGCTCCCACAACCACCTATGCCCTCGGGCACGAAGGGACGGTGTTCATGGTTCCCTATATTTTCCCCTTGCGGATTGTGCAGGTGAATGGAGCCATGCAGGGCGAACCCATCTTTCGAGCCTATGAGGACACCCGCCCAGCCATGCCTTATTTTTATGATGTGCTCGGCATGGGGGAAGATTGGCCCGCCATTTTGGCCACCCATCAGGCGGCCGTTGTCTACAACACCCACTACACGGCCGAGTCCATTACCGTGGTTCCTGTGGGGGAAATTGGCCCCACCCAACCCCATGAAACAGGACTCATGCGCACGGCCGACGGCCAACTCACCCTACTGGATGCGCAGTTTAGCCAGCTAGATGAACAGACATGGCAACTCAAGATGGTTTGGCAAGCCACCCCCCCTGCCGTGGGAGATGACAATTTTCGCCCATACCACCGCTGAAAATGGAACCCTCATCACCCAAGCAGATGGGCAAGCATGGGCAAACACCCTGCCGCTGGCTCAGTGGCCTATCGGCTCACCGCTCACCGATATACGCACCTTCCATGTGCCCACCTCAACCGCTCATCCACAGGTGCGAATTGGTCTCTATAATTGGCAAACAGGCGCACGGCTCCCTCTCCAAGCGGCCGATGGCACGGCCGTTGCCGAACAAGGTTGGCTCGTCTCTTCCCAACAATAAGTAGTGGCGCAATATATTGCGCCACTACATCCACCGTTAAATTAGGAAAACAAGAAAGGGGCATTACTCGCTTCCCCCCGCCCTACTCCTTCGCCACCAAACTCTCCCCTGTCATTTCGGGGGGTTGGGGCACACCCAACAATTCCAGCACCGTCGGAGCCACATCGCACAGGGCGCCACGCGGCCGTGGCAAAATATACCCCTCGCTGATAATGAAAAACGACACAGGATTGGTCGTGTGATAGGTGTGCGGTTGCCCCGTCACCAACTCCACCATCCGCTCACAGTTGCCATGGTCGGCCGTGACCAAGGCCACGCCGCCTTGCGCCAGCACGGCCGCCACCAACCGCCCCGCACACTCATCCACCGTCTCTACCGCCTTAATAGCGGCCGAAAGCACCCCCGTATGCCCCACCATGTCGGGGTTCGCATAATTGACCAAAATAAATTCGGGACGCTCGGCTTCCATATAAGCCAAAACTTTCTCGGTCAACTCATGGGCGCTCATCTCAGGTTGCAAATCATAAGTCGCCACCTTGGGCGAGGGAGCCATTAGCCGCGCCTCGTTTGGAAACGGGGTTTCGCCACCCCCATTGAAGAAATAAGTGACGTGGGGATACTTTTCCGTTTCGGCCGCGTGTAACTGTTTCAACCCCGCCAAGCTAACCACCTCGGCCAGCGGTTTGGTAATTTCCTGCTCGGGAAATATGACCTTAACCCCCGCAAATTCGGCCGAATAATTCGTCATGCGCAGCAGGCTCAAATAGGGGATGGGCTTAGGCGCAAAGCCATCAAAATCGGCCAACAGGAATGTTTTCACAATTTGGCGCATCCTGTCAGCGCGAAAGTTGTAAAAAAGCAAAACATCCCCCTCCCCAATGGTCACATCTTGCACCACATTAAGCACAGCCGGCACCACAAACTCATCGGTCACACCAGCGGCGTGGGCGGCCATGATGGCTTCGCGCACGGTGGCAAAACTTTGGGGGGCTAGGTGCTCGGCAATGGCACGGTACGCCAATTCCACGCGTGGCCAGCGGTTGTCCCTGTCCATCGCATAATAACGGCCGCTCACCGACGCAATCACCCCCACCCCTTCCTGTGCCATCGCCTGCTCCAACTCCTCCGCAAAGCCCAACGAACTATGCGGTGGTGTGTCACGGCCGTCGGTAATCACATGCACAATCGGATTGATGGCTTGCGCCTTAGCCCACTTGAGCAAGGCAAACATATGCCGTTGGTGGCTATGCACCCCCCCATCGCCCAACAAGCCAATCAGGTGCAGTTTGCCCCCTGTGCGTTGCAATTGCGCGGCCGTTTCCGCCAAAACCTCATTGGCAAAAAAAGAACCATTGCGAATAGAGACATCAATGCGTGTAATATCTTGGTAAACGACCCGTCCCGCCCCCAAATTCAAGTGTCCCACCTCCGAGTTGCCCATTTGTCCCGCCGGCAACCCCACTGCCTCACCCGAGGCATCTAGCACGGCTCGCTCGCGGGTGCGGAGCCATTGGTCATAATTGGGCGTGTGCGCTTGCACAACGGCATTCCCCTCACGCATCTCCCGAATCCCCCAACCATCTAAAATAATCAGTGCCACTGGTTTGGGCATGGTCTTCTCCTTGTGCTATCAGCTATCAGCTTTTAGTGGGTTTATTTGTTAGATGCTTCCCCTGCACCCAATTCTCCCCATGCTCAGCAAACAGGCAACAAAAAAGCGGCCAATTTCTTGACCGCTTTTAGATGAGGCTCCTCGAACTGGACTCGAACCAGTAACCCTGCGGTTAACAGCCGCATGCTCTGCCGTTGAGCTATCGAGGAAGGATCAACGAGTGGGAATTATATCCAAGAAAACGGCCGTGTCAAGAATTTTTTGCCCAACTTGGAAGAGTTCCCCCAAATTGCCAATTTCTCAACCACCAACTCGCACAAAAACCATTTAACCCTTTTTGGCAATAAAAAGGGCACAAAGGAAACCTTTGTGCCCTCAAAATTTAACGCCGAGGCGTGTCGGGATTTAGTCGTCCCAAGAGGAACGACGGCCACCGCCGCCACCACCACTACGGCCGCCACGGTCACGGTCACGGCCGCCACCGAAGCCACCACGGTCGCCGCCGCCACCGCCGCCGCTACGACCGCCGCCGAAGCCGCCGCCACCGCCGCCGCTACGACCGCCACCGAAACCACCGCCGCCGCCGCTACGACCGCCGCCAAAGCCGCCGCCGCTACGACCACCGCCGCCGCCGCCCGCTTCACGGGGACGAGCAACGTTGACTGTCAAGGGGCGATTTTGGAACTCGTAGTTGTGGAACATTTCAATCGCTTTTTGCGCTTCCGCATCACTAGACATTTCCACAAAGCCAAAACCCTTGGAACGACCAGTCTCACGATCCTTAATCACCACCACAGAAGCTACCGAGCCAGCGCGCCCGAACAGTTCTTGCAGATCGTCCTCTGTTGCATCATAGGACAAATTGCCAACATAAAGTTTGGATTCCATTTCTTTCTATTCTCCGATTCTAATTTGTCACGGGCTGGCTCTATCAATGGCGGTGAGGAAACAATCTCTTCGACGGCCTTTCAATACCTTGCCTGTGCTAATACCTGATTATCAACAATGTTTCGCGTACTTTGTTATCGCCGGGCGACGATAACCTTAAACTGAAACCCATACGTGTGAAGGTGGGTTTGATACCTGCAAGGTTTCTAAATCAGGCTGAGACACAAGACCGACGGGGGAGTGTGTACACGTTTCCAACATGCCTTTCACGTACAGACAGGATTGTACGTGAGTTTGGGCTGTAATGCAACAGAGATATAACGCTCGGGTTTAGGAGGTGTGGAATGGGGGACTGGGGACTAAGGACGGGGGACAAGAGGTCGCCCTTGTCCCTCGTCCCTCGTCCCCCGTCCAAATTAGACCATGCCCTCAACGCATGATAACGGGTAAGTAGACATATCGTTTAACACTGGGGGTGAGCACGGCCGAAACAGTAACCGGCACGGCCGTTTGCTCATAGCTCACCGTGGCCGTAAAAGGGACAGGGATGCCGAGCGTGGCTGTGGGGGAGAGTTGCACAGGCACGCGCACTTGCACACTCTCTAACCCAACCACCTCAAACTCATGCGCCCAGAGGGGCAAGCCTGTTGTATCCGTTATCGTCGTGCCCGTTGTGCCCACCAAAACCACGGAGCCAACAAGCGTTAGTTCGGGCGGGAGTGTGCCCGAAACGACAACTTGGGTGGCAAGAGCTGGCCCCACATTGGGCAAGGTCAGAATCAGGTCGAGCAGTTGCCCTTGTTCGGGAATAATATCGCTCGGTTTGAGCGTGGGCTGGAGCAACGCCCCATCTACCATGACATTGACAGCGGCCGTGCGCGGCGTTGTCACCTCAAGACTGGTGACGGCCGCGACATTGCGAATAACCGTGCCCGGCAACGCTTCTGGGCTAACTTGCACAGGGAACTGCACTGTTACCACTTGGCCAGCAGGGATGGTGAGTTGGCTGGCCAAAGTGGGTAAATCGGCCGCGCTGGTGGCCACCACCCCGCTCGAACCCGTCACTGTAATCGGCCCCACAAAGCTAACCCCCACGGGCAAGGTATTGGAGATAACCGCTTGGGTGGCTGAGGCCGTGCCGTTGTTTTCCACCATAATTTGGTAGATGAGCGTTTGGCTGGGGGCGGGCAACGGGTCATCGGCCGTTTGGCTGATGGTGAGTTGGGGCAGGGGGCAACCCAAGCGAATGTCATCTAGGGCGTAGCCATCGCCCACGGGAATATTGGCGGGGTTAAAGCTGAAGTTGTCGTAAAACTGGAGCTTGATTTGGTATTGGTCGGTGAAGGCTTGCCCATAGGTCTCCAAATCGAGGTGGGCTTCGGTATAGCTGGTGGTACTGCCGCTAAAATCGTAGACCTTGACCCAACTAGCGGCGGGGTTGGAGCGCACAAAAACGCCATCGTAATCAGCGTGGTATTCGTCGCCCAAGTCGCGCCATGCAAAATCGAAATCGGCCGCTGTGCGCCCGACCAAGTTGGCGGTTAGGATGAGGGCGGCCGTGCCAAAGTCGGCATCGTCCAGCGCATCATCCAGCACGACGCTGTATTGGCCTGTGCGGGGCACATCGGCCAAGATACGTACACGGCCGCTGTCGGCCGTCTCCACCGCCCAAAAATCGCTCAAATTGCCCGTCTCGAAGCCATCGGCAAAGCCACAACTGGCGATTTGCACCACCTGTGTTTCCACCACACGGCTGGCGTGGCTGAGGGGTGAGTTGGCCGAAGTGACGGCGACATCGTTGCTGACGAGGCCGCTCGTTTGGGCCACGACCTCGTATTCACGGGTGAGGCTTTGGCCGGGAAGCAGATTTGTGCCTGTGTTCCATGTGATGGTACTGCCGCCCCCCGTGCCGCTGGGGCTGGCATCGCCACTGAGGGAGCCGGGCACGAGGTTGGTGAGGTGGGGCACACGGCCGTGGATGACCACATTGAGGGCGGTCACGGCCGCATCGTTGCGAATGGTGATGGTGTAGCGCAGGGTTTGGTTGGGGTAGGCGGCCGTGGTATCTACCTCGAGAGCGGCCGTGGCCATCAGTTGGGTGGTGCGCCAATTGCTCACCGTCAGGGCGGTGCGGTTGAGCGTGAGGCGGTTATCCGCATCGCAAGGCGGGTTGGCCGTGTTGCTTGTGGCGCAAGCGGTACTCGTCCCCTCCCACACCCCCATCGGGACAGCATTGTAAAATTTGGCGGGGTTCGACCAATAGGCCAAGCGGGTGCAAGAGGTTCCCAAAGCTGAACAAAGGTTGTTGTAGGCCATGACTGTGCGCCATTGCCCCGGCGGGTAGACATAGCCGTGGTTGCCTGTGTAGCCATTGGGATTGCCCGCTACGGCATCCACGTACCAATCGTGCCGCGCCCCCATGTTGTGCCCCAACTCGTGGGCAAAGGTGAGATTGGTGGCGGCGCAAGTGCGGCTGGAGATGGAGAAGGGGGCGAAAATGTAGCCGTAACCGCAATCGCCGTTTTCATACATCAGGTGAACGACATCGGCCCCGTAGGTGTCGCGCAGGGCGTGTACCTCGTCTAAAAAGCCATCGCTGGTATTGGCAAGGCGGGTTAAATCGGTGAGCGAATTGTTTGGCCCCGCCTCGGTGTAGGCTACTTCGACGCTGTGGACGAGGCGGATGCGTTGGGCAATGTCGCTGTTGGCGTAGCTGGTGTTGGTTTCGGCCACGATGAGGTCGAGCAGGGCTTGCACGGCCGTTTCTTCCCCGCCCAACGCTTGGCGCACGCTGGGGGTGTAGGCCACCAACACATCTATGACCGAGCCGTTTTCTTGTGGGGTGCGGCTGTTTGGGGCGGCACGAGGCTACTATCCCACACGCTGTCATCAGGCGGCTCGGCAAAACCCCATTCGTTGATTTGTTCGATGAGGTGAAGGCCGTTTGTGTCCAACGGCCGCACGGCGTACACGGCCAGCGGCCAGCGGATATTGCCCCACAGTTGGCCATCACGCACCAACAAAGTGACTTGGCTGAGGGGTTGGTCGAGAATATGACCGTACCACAAGTAGCCGCCGCCCTGCGCGGGTTCGGTGCTGAGTTGTTCGGCCGTGACCAGCACATCGTCAAACAAGTTGAGGGTGAGCGATGCGCCCAAGGTGGTGGTGGTGAGGGTGGCGGCGCGGGCGCGGGTGGTGGTGGGGGTTTGTTCGGCCGTGTGGACGGCCGTTTCCGCTGTGGCAGGGGCGAAGAGGGTGGGCGGGGGAGCGGCCGTCTCTTGGGCCAAAACAGTGACGGCCGCAAGGCAGAGTAAAAGAGGGAGGAGGAGTTTCATGGGTGTGGTTTGTTCGTTTGTTACGAGTTAGGTGGTTTCGCGAAAATAATTGGCAAATGGGTTAAAAACGTCACGGAATTATTTAAGAGAAAATTCGTGTCTAAAAAGTGTTAACATCTCAGGGCAGTTAAGGCCTTACAGGTAGCAAGCGGCTTGTAACTTGTAACCTGCAACCTAATTGGTATCAATGGCCAATTGTTAGCTATAGTTGATAGTAGCGTAAGATTCCCCTCTCTTCAACGCTCCCAAGCACATTTTCCCAAGCGATACCCATCCCCAACCCCTATGACAACCTACCAAATTATGTACTGGCACGATATTCCCGTTCAGGTGCGAGCCAAGGCGGGACGGCAACGACACAGCATTGAGTTGCCCGCCCGTTTTCAAGAAGCTGTAGACAATGCGGCCATGAGCGCCAAGCTCACTGGCTCAGATGCGTATATCGAAACTTTTCGGTGGGGTGCGGAGCAAGCACGAGAAGGCACGCCCCAAGAGGTGGCCGAAGCGGTGGCGGCCGAGCTAGAAGCCCAATATCCCGCAATTGATTGGCGCAAAACGGCCGCTGAATTGCGCGGACAGTAACCCGTTATCTTCTTAAAAGTGTGCTTTGCACCAGTATTCAGTGCGTAACCCCAGAAGTCAGGTATTCAACTGAACACTGATTATTGAACACTGAACACTTTTAAAACACACTCTTACCCCCTCGAGGAAAACCCCATGCGTTTGAAGTTTGCCCAAATTGTCCTGTTGGTCACTTTGCTGTGGCTGACGGCCGCTATTGCCCTGCACCGCCCCGCCACGGCCGAAAGCGGTTTGTGGACGGCCGTGCCCGAAGCCACCATCGCCCTGCGCGGCGAGCGGCACATCATCCCCCAACGCTATCTCACCTACCAGCTCAACCTAAGCCAACTGGAGAGCTTGTTGGCCACCGCCCCGCTGGAATTTACCGAAGCCGGCCGTGCCCACCCGCTCATTTTGCCCCTGCCCTTGCCCGATGGCACTTTGGCCGACTTCGCCCTCGTCGAGTCGCCCATTATGGAGCCAGAATTGGCGGCCAAGTTCCCCACTTTTAAGACGTATGCCGGCCGTATGGTAGCCGACCCCACAGCCACGGTGCGCCTCGATGTGACCCTGCACGGCTTCCACGCCATGATGATTACCAGTGCGGGGAGTTTCTTTATTGACCCGTACAGCACCCAAGACACCAGTCACTATATTGTCTACGCGAAAAATGATTATGAACGCGAGACAGGTTTTTTTGAGATGGGGGTGCTGGACGATTTCGGCCGTGATGCCCAGCCAAATCGCAACACCCCAACCGCGCCCCCTACTGGGGCGCAACTGTACACCTACCGCTTGGCCGTGGCCGCCACAGGGGAATACACCCAATTTCACGGCGGCACAGTGCCCGATGGCCAAGCGGCGATTGTCACCGCCATCAACCGCGTCAACCAAGTGTATGAACGAGATACCGCCATTCGCATGGTGCTAATCGCCAATAACGACACCATTGTCTACACAACTGCGGGCGCAGACCCCTACACCAACGGCTCGCCGGGCACGATGATAACCCAAAACCAAGCCAATCTGGACAGTGTGATTGGCAATGCCAACTATGACATTGGCCATGTGTTTGGCACGAACAGTGGCGGCTTGGCGGGTTTGGGCGTTACATGTCGCACGGGGCAAAAGGCGCGAGGAGTCACTGGCTCGGGCGCACCCATTGGCGACCCTTTCTGGATAGATTACGTGGCCCACGAACTCGGGCATCAGTATGATGCGTTGCACACCTTTAACGGCAATGCGGGTTCGTGCAGTGGCAACCGCAGTAGCTCGGCCGCCTATGAGCCGGGCAGTGGCACAACGGTCATGGCTTATGCGGGCATTTGTGATGCCCAAGACCTTCAGCCCAACAGCGACGACCATTTCCACACCTTTAGCATTGATGAGATTGTGAACTACACCCGCAACGACAGCGGGAACACCTGTGCCGCGATTATCAACACGGGCAACACCGCCCCCACGGCCGATGCGGGCACAGGCGGCTTCACCATCCCCATCAATACCCCCTTCACCCTGACGGGTTCGGGGAGCGATGCAGATGCGGGTGATGTGTTGAGCTACAACTGGGAACAGTTCGATTTGGGGCCTGCGGGTGCGCCCAACTCCCCCTCGGGCAATGCCCCCATTTTCCGCTCTTTCTCCTCCACCTCGTCGCCCTCGCGCACCTTCCCCCGCTGGTCAGATATTGTCAATAATACTCAAACGATTGGCGAAATTTTGCCCTCCTACACTCGCTCGCTCAGTTTTCGCCTAACCGTGCGCGATAACAATGTCGCTCCTAGCGCGGGTGGGGTGAATACGTCGCTTATTTCGTTTAATGTGACCAATGCGGCTGGCCCTTTTCTGGTGACAGCCCCGAATACGGCCGTGACATGGACAGGCAACCAACCCGCCAATGTGACGTGGAATGTGGCCAACACCACGGCCGCGCCCGTTAGTTGTGCGGCCGTGGATATTTTGCTCTCCACCGATGGCGGCTTTACCTACCCGACCAGCTTGCTGGCCAGCACCCCCAACGATGGGTCGGCCTCGGTCACATCCCCCAATATCAGCACCAGCACGGCGCGGGTGATGGTCAAATGTGCCACCAGCATCTTCTTCGACATCTCCAACACCAATTTTAGCATCACCCCCACTGCGGCCGTGGCCGAGTTGCAAATTGGCCAAACGGCCGTGCCCGCCACGGGGGCAGATGTGGCTCCCGGCGCAACCATTACCTACACCATTGATGTGACCAATACGGGTACGCTGACGGGTACGGTGACGGTGACGGATACCTTTGCCGCCCCGCTGGGCAATCCCGTCTGCAATAGCATCCCCGGCGATTTGCAAACGACGGTTCCCGTGGGTATTGGCGCAAACGCCAGCTTCACTTGCACGGCCGTGGTGGACCCCACCCTTGCCGTGGAGCTGACGCACACGGCCGACCAAACGGCCGTGGAGCCGGGCACGGCCGTTACCTATACCATTGCCGTGACCAACCCCAACAGCGTTGCTTTGGCCAATGTGGTGGTGACAGCCAACCACAGTGGCAGTTGCTCGCCCGCCTTGGGTGCGCCCTTTGGCTTGGCGGCTAACGCCACGGCCAGTTTTGTTTGTGCGGATGTGGTTATCAGCAGTGAGGTGACGTACACGGCCGAGGTCTCGGCCGACATCACCATCAGCAATACAGCCTCTGCCCTCGGCTCCCGAGGCCACTAGCAACCCTGTGACGAGCAACACGGTGAGCCATATAGTCCCATTGGTGGCAGAGCAAGCTGTCACGGTCGCTGTTGTTGTGGCACAGCCAGTGATTTATCTGCCTTTCATTGGGAGGTAGTGGGTAGTGAGTAGTGGTTAGTGGTTAGTGACTTGAACCGCAGGTAACAAAAAACGGCCGTTTAGCAGGTGCTAAACGGCCGTTTTTGTTATCCCCTCCCCGAAAAAGGCTAGGATTGGGGGAGCATGGCGAAGATATGGCCGATGAGGGTTCCGACGAGGGCGTAAATGAGCGCGGTGATGGTATCCACGGCCGAGAGTTCGACAAAACGGGCGGAAATCACGCCAATGGCTTCGGTGAAAGGGGTTCCTTCGGACATGAGAACGAAGATGTAGAAGAGGTAATCGCCGAGCAAAATGGTGACGGCCGTGAGCAGAGCGGCGGGGAAGAAGAGGAGCAAGGCGACAGGCCATGTGGGGTGGGTGACGAGACGGCCGACGGCCGTGGCGATGACCACGCCGATGCCAATGGCCAGTAACAGGTAAGTCCCGTTGGCGATATAGGCCAGCACAGCCCATGCCAAAGCACTCAGCAGGACAAGCACGGCCAAGCGCAGAGCGGGCCGAAGGGGGGTGTTGTGGGGCAGAGGGGTGGGGATAGAAGGGGTTGAATTGGTCATGTTTTTGCTCTGAAATGAGGGGTAGTTGAAGGTGTGGAATGCTTGTCTAAAAAACTCACCCACCCGAAAGTAGCGAGAGGAAAAGATTACAGGAGGGTCTGTCACTTGCCACCTGTAACTTGTAACCAAAATCAAAGACATTCGGCACAAATCGGGGTGAATGGCTAACGTTCGGGGGTGGTGCTGACGAGTATTTTGTCTACGCGACGGCCGTCCATGTCCATCACCTCAAAGCGCCATGTTTGCCACACAAAGGATTGACCAACTTTGGGAATCCCCCCCAACATATGGAGCATCATCCCCCCCACAGTTTGGTAACGGCTCTCGGCTTCATCGGGCAAAGAGGTGAAGCCCAACGCCTCGCGGAAATCATCTACGGGGAGCAAGCCATCCACCAACCACGAACCATCGTCGCGTTCGACAATGGGCAAGGTGTTGTTTGTTTCGGAAGCCATGTCGCCGACAATGGTTCCGAGAATATCATCGGCCGTAATTAGCCCTTCAATACCGCCATACTCATCAAAAACGAGGGCGATATGGGTTTGTTCGCGCTTGAAAATCTCCAACGCTTGTAAGACGGAAATGCCTTCGGGGATGTAGAGCGGCGGCCGTACCAATGTGGCCAACTCAATTTCCTGCTGAGTCAGAATTTGCGCCAACAAATCCTTGGCGTAGACAATGCCCAAAATGTCGTCTAAATCCCCATTGGCCACGGGGAAACGGGAGAGCCGCGTATCTAAAACTGTTTGGGTAATGGCGGCGAGGGAGTCGTTGATGTCGAGCCATTCGATTTGCGGCCGTGGGGTCATCACCATGCTCACCCGCCTGTCGTCGAGGCGCAAAACCCCCTCAATCATCTCCTGTTCCACATCCTCAAAAATGCCAATTTGCCGCCCCTGCTCAATCATCACCTTAATTTCTTCTTCTGTCACCTCTGGCTCATCCGAAGGCTGGACGCGCAACAGGCGCAAAACGAGGTTGGTGGAAAAGGTGAGGAACCAGACCACAGGGGAGGTAAGCCACGACAAAATCGCCATTGGGGGAGCTACCAACATAGCGATGCGTTCGGCGTTGTTCAGTCCCAACCGTTTGGGGACTAATTCGCCGATGATGAGCGAAAAATAGGTGACGGCCACAACCACTGAAATGAAAGCCACCGTTTGCCCATAGGGGTCTATGAGAGGAATGGTATTGAGGAAATTGGCCAAATTATCGGTTAAGTTGGCTCCGCCATAGGCTCCTGCAAAAATACCAACGAGGGTAATGCCGATTTGGGTGGTGGCCAGAAAGTTATTGGGGTCTTGTGCCGCTTTAAGGGCGGCTTGCGCGGCCGTGCTCCCTTCATCGGCCGCTTGTTGCAACCGCGCCTTTCGCGCCGACACAATGGCTATCTCGGCCATTGCAAACAAACCATTTAACAATAACAAGACAAAAATAATAAAAATTTCAAACAGAGAATTCATTTGATTTTAGATGGGGGTTTTGGATTGTGGATTGCTCAGCAACCAGCACCTTTAGAAGTAGAAAATGCTAAGTTGAAAGCAAGTCGCCCACTTTCAACTTAGCATTTATGCCCGAATGGGATTTTTAACTCAGTCCTATAAAGCTGGGCGCGTCCGGTCAATCCATTGGCGAATGATATCCACCTTGAAGCGGTAAAGCGGGCTTTTAGCCGTTCGGCTCATGACAATGTCCCGTGCTTCCAGCGATTTTAGGCCATCTTCCCATTTTTCATTCCAATTATAACCCCGTTCGGCCAAGAATTTGTGCAAATCCTTGGTCGTCACCCCATCACTGCCCACCAAAAGCTCGGTGAGGGCGCGGAGGATGACCTGCTCTTCATGGCTCGATTCGGCCCAAATGTACTTAAAGTGCGCTTCGCCCCGCGCCACAATTCTGTCCAGCACTTGGTCTACATCGTTAACGGTGATGTAGGTGCGTTCGGTTTCGTTGTAGTAAACAATCATCTCGTGCAAGATGAGTTGGGTGAAGTAGGGGTGGCCGGCCGTCACATTGACCATGCGCTTGAGGGCGAGGGCATCGTATTCGATATTTTCTTTGGCCACGGGTTCCAAAATCAGCCGGCGCACTTCGCTGGGTCCTAGGAAGGTAATGGGTTTGTAGACGGCGATGTTGAACAGCACCGACCAGTATTCCGCCCCGAGTTGCTCGAGTTTGTGTGTGCCCGAGAAGACAAAGTCTACTTTTTCTTCGTGCTGAATGAGGTTGCGCAAAAAGGTGAAAATTTCGGGGGTCAGGCGGCCGTCTTGCACCCGTTGCTGAAGCTCCTCGAACTCATCAAAGAGCAAGAGCAGGTTTTTGCCGCCCAAATGTTTGTGCAATCCGCGCAAGAACCTGTTGCGGAAGAAAAACTCGGGGGCTTCGTCAAAATCGCTCCGCTCGGGGTATTCCACATCGAGGCCGTGTTCCTCGAGGGTGTAGATAATGTCGTCGGCGATGGCGTATAAAAATTCAGCCTCGCCACGGGCGGGTTTGCCTTGCATGTCTATCAGCACGGCATAATGAGTGTCGGCCATCACTTTACCGAGGCGGTATAGGACGGATGTTTTGCCTGTGCGCCGCTGACCGTGCAGGATAATGGCGTTGTTTTGCTGGGTTCCGAGCAAATTCTCGCGGATGAAGGAAAAGACATCGTCACGGCCGACGAATACCTCGTCCGATTTGAGCGGCGTGCCCGTGACGTAGGGGATGGGGAAGATGCGCTTAAACGGCCGGTCAGGGTCAGTCAGCTCCACCACATCGGCAAATTCCAGCTTGCGATTGGCATCCACGGCATCGTCATAGGTGATGTCCCACGCCACCCGCAAGCGGCGCAACCCGTTGGTGGGGGTAATGTTCAGGCTCACTTCGCGGCTCTCGCCGGGGGGCAAAAATTCAATCAGCACATCCCCAAACCCATTTTGGGCGAGGTGATAGCCATCTTCCTCATGCACGCGGAAGCGAATTTTTTGGGCCACATTCAGGCCGTTGTTGGCCACCTCATACACCAGCGGCACTTGCGCCGAAAGGGGGCAGGTGTTGCTCTTGAGCATACTGCTAATCGCCGCCCGCCCTTTCATGCGCTGAATCACTTCTAAAATGGTGGTTTGCCACTGCGCCAGAGCGGCCATCATCACGGGCTGTTCGGGAGGCGAGGTCATCCCACAATCGGTCGCATTGATTTCCAACTCTTTCTGGGCGTTGTGAATCGCCTTGAGGCTGTTTTCGAGGAAAATGATTTTGGTGCGGTAATCCTCCACCTTTTCCACCTTCAACAGCTCTTGGATAATTTGCCCGACATGCTGGCTCATGGAGATGATGTAAGCGGGGAGCGAGTCCGTGGTTAAATCGGCCGGCTGTTCGATGGCCAAAATATCCTCGAGTGTCCGCGCCTCGGCCATGTGGTGAATGGCCATGTAGACGTTGCGAATCGGTTTAGCCCAGTACCATTGAGGATGCTGATCCAGAATGTGGATAATGCGCCCCCCAGCCCGCATTTGGTCGGTGGTGTTGCCACTGGTTCCCAAGGTGTGGTAAGCCGCCGCCAATTCGGAGATGACAGGTTTGTTTTTGTGCGTTTCGAGGGCTAAGTGAGCCAACACGTCATACGCATTGGGGGTGGTGAGGAAGAGGCGGTGCAGGATGGGCAATGTTTCGGTGGGCTGTTGGCGCATCTTGCGGCGCACCTCGGCCGCTTTATCCACAGGGGTCGGCCGTAGCCAAACCACCACCCACCCAAACAAGGCCGTGCCCAGAAACGCCCACAAGGTTAGAAAAGTCATCCCACAAATGAGCAAAAGCCACGGCATGATAAAGGCGGATGTGCCAAAAAAAGTGTTTTTGACAGCACTGCTGGCAAACAGTTGCCGAAACTGCTCAGACCATTGGCTTAATTCGGCCGCCGAAAATTCCACCCCCTGCGCCACCAAAACCTGCGGGTCTAACTGCCACGTCTCCACGTTGTGCAAAATGAGATAAGGCGACAGCCCCAACAACAGGTAAAGATAGCGCATAACGATGAGCGACAAGGGCACCCAAACCATATTGGAGGCTGTGACCACCGCCCCAAGGCGAGTGGACCAGCGGGTATGGGGTTGGCGCACAAAATAGATGGTGATGGGGGCAATGGCCAGCAACAGCAACGAGACCCACCACGGCAAGCTAAAGCTGACGGAGACGAGATTTTCTTCGTTCATGCCCCCCGCTGTTAGCAAGACAAAGTTGGTAATGTCGCTAAACAGGCTCACTTCAGAGAGGGCGAGAAACACACCGATGACGAGGCCAATGGTCACGGCCGTTTTGGTGGCCGCCACATCATCCCCCAACCAATCACGGGGGGGCAATTGTCGGTTGGCAAGGTGCAAATCGAGCGGCAACCGCTTGGAACGCGGCCATTGGCTGGCTCGCCAGCCCGTAATCCCCCCCCCAATTAGCCCAATCAGCCCATTAAAAACAAGGCAAAGCCAGAGCCATTCGGTTGGCTCGTGAAGCATCACCTCGGTATAACGAGCCAATATATCATGGGGCGGGAAGAGAAATTCGGGGTTGGGCACATAGCCAGAAATCCCAGCATAGGCATAAATGGCGGCCAACGGCGAGGCGACAAAAACAAAGGTGACGGCACCAACCAACAACCCAGCCACGCCCCCCATTTTGGCTCCCATCAGAGTGGTTTCGGCCCCGCCTCGGCGAGCGGCCAATAAGCCCATCGTGAACAGCACCAAGCCAACCACGGCCGCTGAAATCATCAGAGCCACCCCGTGCCACAAATCGTTGGCAATCGGCCGATTCAGGCCGGGAATGGAAAGCGGCGCCACCAAACTAATGGCAGGGTAAAGCGAAGCGAGGCTGATAATCAGCCCCGCCCAAAAACCAGTGTGAATAACGCGATGATTGAGACGCATAGAGTGGGAGGAGCCGTAAGCCATAAGCTGTAAGCCGTAAGCTAATTCCGCCAGCTTATGGCTTACGGCTAACGGCTTATGGCCAATAATTCTTCCGCCATTGCCCCAGCGGTCATAAACCGCTCTTCGGGGCGTTTGGCAAGGGCGCGGTTGATAATGCTTTCTACGGCCGTGGGCAAATAGGGCAACCGCTCGATGATGGAAGGTGGGTCAGCTTGCATGTGTTGCAAAATAACCGCCACGGGGGTATCCCCCCGGAAGGGTAGTTCACCCGTCAGCATCTCAAACAGCACAATGCCAAGGGCATAAATATCGGAGGCAAGAGAACTGGCGTGGCCCGAGGCTTGTTCGGGCGACATGTAATCGGGCGTGCCCACGGCCGCGCCTGTGCGCGTCAGTTGCACCCCTTCCAACATTCTGGCCACCCCAAAATCGGCCAGCACCGAGGCGAAGGGGAACACGCCTGTCAGCCGGGCCAACTGCTCTTCGGGGCGGAGCAAGATATTGGCGGGTTTTACATCGCGGTGGACAATGCCGTGGGCGTGGGCATAGTCGAGCGCGGCCGCAATGCCTTGCAACACATGCGCCGCCTCGGCCAGCGACAGCGCCTGCTTTTTCTGGCGCAACTCGTTCAGCTTTTCTTTGAGGGTTGGCCCATCCACAAATTCCATCACCATGTAGGAGATGCCTTTGTGCAAGCCAAAATCCACCATTTGGACGATGTGTTGGTGGCGCAATTTGGCCACGCTGGAAGCCTCGCGCTGGAATCGCTCCACGAAACTTTGGTCGCCCGCCAACTGGTTGCCCATCACTTTGATGGCCACGTAGCGATCCAACGAAGATTGGTACGCTTTGTAGACCACGGCCATTCCACCACGGCCGATGGGGGACAAAATGCGGTAGTTGCCCAATGTAATGCCCGTCAAATCGCTCGAATCAACACTGGGCATGTGGGGCAAGGTGGAGCGGTCGGTGGGCAAACTGCGCTCCACAAATTCGGCAAAAGCGCGGCTGAAGGGCTTAAATTGGCCGTCCACAGGGCGCAACAACGCTTTCATGGCCAATTGGCGCACCAAATCGTGGTTGGGCGTGTGCTTGCCTTTCAGTACCGATTGCTCTTCGTCGCGCAGTTGGCTCCACAAATAGCGGAAATGGTCTTCGGCTTCGGCCTTAAAGCGCTTTTCGAGCTTGTCGAGTTCGGCCGCGTCTGCCCCGTTGTGCTGGTAAAAATAGTTGCCCGCTACTTGCAAAAAGAAGGGGTGCGTGCCCGCCATCTCCACCATGCGCTTGATACTATCCGCAGGAAAGGGGTCGCCACCGTGTCGGGTGGCCAGATGTTGGAGCAATCCTTTGGCCTCTTCTTCGGGCAACAAATTGAGCCGTTCTTCCGAGAAAATATTAAAAAATGGGGAAGAGAGCGTGTCTTCGTGCTGATAGGTCAGTTCGTACAAGCTCTGCTTGGAGACTGTAAGATAAACGACCCCCAACTCGCCCGCCAGACTGCGGAGTTCACCGTAAAAGCTGGCCTCAAAGGCGGGGTTGCGGGCGAGGCTCTCGAATTCGTCGAGCATCATCACCAAGACCAGCCCTTCGCGCTCGAGGCGGCGCAGGAGGCGGCGCACTTGGGTAAAGCGCACTTCGGCGCTCATGGCCATCTCGGCCGCCATCTTGCGCAAACCCTCTTGGCTGGCAGGCATGGCCAACTCGAGCAAATCCATCACCTCGGGCCAAAACTCATCGTAACTGATGTTAGACATGCCTTCGAGGTCTATATAAAGGAAGATGTATTTGTCAGGGTCGAGGCCGTGCCCGCGCAGGTTGGTGGGGCAGGAGAGTTGGGTGAGGAGGGAGCTTTTGCCGAGCTTCCGTTCGCCCACAATGGAGCGGCATTGGCGGGTGACGATGGCACTGTAAAGGGCTTCAACTTCGCGCTCACGGCCGTAGAAATAGGTTGGGTCGCTAATGCGCTGGCGGTTGAAGAAGGGGTTGGTCTGTTTGTGGTTGTCGCTCATAGCATGGCACAGGTACGAAGAGATTAGCCTTGATTATGCGCTACTGTACCTTAATGATAGGTAAATAAGCGGCGATATAGGACTAAGGTACTTTTTAGCTGGTCAGCTAGTCAGCATTTCAGCTTGTCAGCTTTTGTACCTTCATATGCCGTTATGGTCTGGACTGGGGATGAGCCATAAGGAGTTAGTCAATTCCAGCTAGTCAGCATTTCAGCTTACGGCTGACTAACTGATGGCTGACTGGCTGACCAGCTAAAGCTATATCTCGTAATCGAAGTGGACGAGGTAGCGGATGAGGGGACGGCCGTTGACCACTTCTATCCCCACCACCCATGTGCCCCAATCGAACTCGAAGCCTTGGGGGGGAGCGGGGCGGTGTAGGGCAAAGAAGGGTTGGCTGTAACCAGCGGGCAGTTGCACCAAACCCGTCGTCGGGCCGTTTAGGATGGTGTTGCACCCCATTTGGCTGGCAGGGAGCAAATCTTTGTCTAAATCGGGCAAGACCCGCTCGGCAAATGTGCCTGTCAAATCGAAGCCACTGCCATCTTGGTTCCCAGCCATACGCGGCCGTGCTATTAAATATCCCCACCACCTCGGCTGGGGTGAGGAATTTGGGGTTCCACCAGTTCAGCCCCACAGTCATGCCCTCGGGGTGAACGAGTTCGGCCAAAGCCACGCCGTCGCGGGCTTGCACGGCCGCTTGGAGCTTCTCCACCAATGACCCCACCTCAGGTGTGAAGCAAAAGCTCTCGGCCACGCTCATCTGTGCCAAAAAAGTGCCATTGACCCAGCCGCGCACATCGCCCGCCACGATGGGAACCCAGAGCGAATTGCCTATTTGCTCACCTGCACCCGTTATTTGGATGCCCATTTGGGTGGGTGGCAAAGCGGCCGTGATGTCGTAGGCAATGCCGGGGCCGCCGCGCACGTTGAGGGTGTCGTCAAAAGCAACATCTATCACTTTGTAGAGTGTGGGCGCGGCCGTGGGGCTGGGGGCGCCGTGGGCACGGGGGTTGGTTCAGTGACGGTGATAATGGGCGCGGGCGCGGCCGTGGGTTGGCCATCAACGCTGGCGGGAATAGTGGCGATAGGAATTGTGGCCACGGCCGCCAAGGTCGGCTCTAAAATGGCCACCTCTGGCTCTGGTTCCACTGCAGGCACATCCAGCCCGGCACGGTAATGACAATTGGCTCTTCGGCGGCGGGTTGGCAGGCCACCAGCACAAACAAAGTGAGCAGGGCGGCAATTAGGGTGATTTTACGAAACATAAGTTAGCCTCTCAGTTGGTCGGTCTTTCAGTCTTTCAGTCTTTCAGTCTTTCAGTCGGTCAGTCGGTTTTGCGACAAATGACAAATGACAAATTTACAAACGATTATAGGACTGTGGGTGTTCCGTTGGCGTTAGTGGGGCGTTAAGATGGGGTGAAGGTGTCCGAAAAAGGGGGGGGGGACGGCCGAAACTTAGCTGAATATGAGGGGCAATCTCCCCATGCCGTCGCCACCACTCGGGGAGGACACAATTCCCAAATCCATCCATTGACATATATCCGTTGCGGATATAGTATTACCGCATGGCAAAAAACACACCCAACGCACCCCTCACCCCAGCCGTCCTGCACATTCTCCTCGCCCTTTCCACCCAAGAACGGCACGGCTATGGCATTATGAAACAGGTGGAGTTGGATTCACAAGGGAAAGTGAATATGGGGCCGGGCACACTGTATGGCTCCCTCGGCCGCATGATTGAGGCGGGGTTGATAGGCGAAAGCGACAAAAAATAGACCCTGAAATGGATGACGAGCGGCGCGTCTATTACCAAATCACCCCCCTTGGCCAACAAGCCCTTGCGGCCGAATTGAAACGCTACCGCGAAGTTTTAGCGGCCGCTAAACAAAAACGACTTGTCCCAAATAGTTCGACATATGGCATCTAAACACGCAATCCAACGCTTCCGGGGCTGGTACACCACCCTACTTTGCCTTTACCCCAAGCCCTACCGTGAACGGTTTGGGGAACCAATGGCGCAAACCTTTACGGATATTCTGCACGAACATGCTCAGCACAAAAAAGGATTATTCGGCCCTGTTCTCTGGATGTTCATCGAAACATTCGCCGAAATTATGAGAGAAAACATGACAAGGATGACCATGAAAAACAACAAAAACATTATCCGCATAGCCCTCGTAACGGTCTTGCTCTTGCTGATCCCCGTCATAGGGATGCTCGTCTCCGATGAATGGAATTGGGGACTATTTGATTTCATTTTTATGGGGACGCTTATCTTTGGCATTGGCCTTGCCTATGAGTTGGTGGCGAGAAGGCTAAACATCATCACTTACCGCGCGGCCGTTGGCATTGC
>JADJSZ010000008.1 GCA_016711405.1 Candidatus Hadersleviella danica
GAAGATCTCCTCCGAAACCATCACGCCACTTGCCGATAACCAGCGTAAACGTGCCCCCAACAACAGCAGGCTTGTTGCGGGTAATTGAACTGCACTTGGCTGGCCAAACGGCTTGAATAACCGCCGTGTTGTTTCCACCACCCATTGCCAATGCAACAACACATGGGTGAGTTAAACACCCCACCCAACCCCACACTAACCATTCGCGTAAATCGCCAAACCTGACCGAGATGGGTTGAGCGGGAACCAAAAACAGCACCATAACCCCCGTATCATTCCACAAATTGCGTTTTGTTTCACCCATTAGCGTCCTTCAAGATAGAGAGGAGTAGCTTAGAGAAGAGGGCAGATTAGGGAGGAGAGTATGTGATTCGGCACTTGTCACTTTCTTTTCACTACTTCACACCAAATTCACCTGCCACTCCACCACTACTCTACCCCCATCTTTCCTCACCCTGTGAAGCATTTGTAACCAGTTTGTAAAATGGCTAAAGTCAGGGGCAGCATGAAGCGATTCTCTGGCATTCCGTTTGTGTGGTGGGGCACGGCCGTTCTCCTCCTCGCCGCCCTGTTGCGCCCGCTGTGGCTCGCCGAACTCCTCGCCTTGCCCAAGACGAAGCGCGCGATGCCGACATCGTCACCAGGATTTTAGAAGGCAACCACACACCCTCTTTCTGGCAAGCGGTACGGCCACCCATTCCTCTACTACTTCAACGTCCCCTTCCGCTCTCGCCTTGGGCGATAACTGGCACATCCGCTACCCCCTCCGTCGTGACAAGTTACCCTCATCGCCCCTCACCATGCGCTGGTGCGGCGCGAATGGGGCGCAACCAGTGGAGCACTCACCACGGCCGCCTCCTCGCCCCGCACCGGTGGCCGATTATCTTCAG
This sequence comes from Candidatus Hadersleviella danica, assembly GCA_016711405.1. Classification (GTDB taxonomy): domain Bacteria; phylum Chloroflexota; class Anaerolineae; order Promineifilales; family Promineifilaceae; genus Hadersleviella; species Hadersleviella danica. Next base: position 891 of record JADJSZ010000008.1, read on the forward strand.
CCGCACCGCAGCATCCGCCCCATCAGCGAACTCCTGTTTACTGGTGCTGGGGCATGGCCTTACCAAACGGCCGTGGCTGGCTGGCCTCTGGGCCTCACCCTTTATACCCACACAGGGGCGCGGGTGGTGCTGGCAGTGCCAGTGTTGGTCGGGGTAATCCCAATGGTTCGCGCAGAGGAGCAGAGGAGCAGGGAGCAGGGGAGCGGGTAATCCGCAATCCGCAATCCGCAATCCGGGTCTGCATTCACCATTTCCGCCCTGCTCATCTCTCTGCCTCTATTCTTTATCACGCTCGCCCTCAACCCCGAATTACAACAGCGTCTTAGACCAACTGGTGGCAGGCTGCTGGAGGCGTGTGGGCGGGGATGTGCGCCCCAGCTGGGAACGACGGAAGCCACCTTGGGCGCGTTTAGCTGGGCGGCCGACCTCGCTGGAGACAGCCGCCATCCCAGTGCGCCGCTCTTCGATTGGCCCACGGTCGCCCTTCACCTTTTCGGTCTGATCCTCGTCTCTAAGGCTTGGCGCGAACCCCGCCACACCTTCTTGCCCGTCTTGCTGGCTTCACCCTCCTCTCCCCAGCGCCCTCTCCCCCGACGCACCGAGCATGGTGCGACTGGTGGGGCGTTGCCAGTGGTGTCTAGCCCCAGTCAATGCCTACAAAATCTTGCAGAGGAGCAGAGGAGCAGAGGAGCAGAGGGGGAAAATCTCCTCCTGTTCCTGCTCCTCCGCTCCCCGCCCTTCCCTTTATTTATCCTCACCTTACACTCGCCCAACACCTACTGGGGCTTTACGATGTGGCCACAGACGGCCGAAAAACCCGCGCCAAATACCAAACTGTCTGGTTCGACGCAATCACCATTGGCGTGCGACACGGAGGAAACCAGCCTCCGTGATGGTCAGCGGCTCCTTCGCCCACTCGATGCGCTGACGATTCAGCGCTCGCTTAACGAAGACCCGCACACGCGCTGAAACAACGCCGGGCTGGGGCACTCATCTTGCCCGCCGGCGGGGGGATGGCCTGCTCTACGTGCCCGAATACGCCCCGCCAGCGGCCGAACTGCTCACGGTCGCCCATCCGCCGCCCGAACCGAGTTTCCGTCCGGCCGCTACTCCCAGTTTTGCCACCTACCTCGCTTGGGGAGCGCACATTGCCCCCGACTCCACGCCCAAGCCACCACCTTTGGGGCGCACTCACCCTTGTGGGGTTTGATGTGTTGGCAGGACAATTGATCCTATTGGCGGGTGGAAAGGCGGCCGTACCTGACGACCTCAAAGCGTTTGTACATCTGCTAGATGCCCAAAGGGCGTAATTGCCGCCCAGCACGATGGCTGGGACGCTGTGCCTGATACGTTACAAATTGGGATATAATCATTCAACGGTATCTGTTAGATACAGCGGCCGTGCCCCCACCCTCACCTGCCGCCTCGGCCCTTTTACCAATTCCACACTAACCAACGCCTGCCCACGGAAACGGGGGAGGAGGCAATGATTGGATTGAGAAATGACAGAAGGGGTTGGTGAGGAGAGCGAATGGCGAATGACCAATGACGACTGACCAATGAATAACGTCCCTCATCACCACCTACCTGCAAATGTTCGTTAGCCCGCCCACTGCCGCGCCACGGCCGTTGCCCGCCGATGCGGCCGTTGGGCAAGCTGTTCGGCCGACCATCTCCTTTACCGCTACCTCTTACAACACCGTCGGCGAGGCGTATGAGTGGACAGACCGCCGCCGAATGAGCGACGACAAGCTGGCCTGCATCATCCACGACCCCAATGTAGAGGTGCATGTGCTGTACGTCGCCAGGTGCCCGCTGGCTACGTCGAACTTGACCAGCGGCTCTTCCTCGAGATTGAAGTTACCTATTTTCGGCTGATGCTCTGAGTTTGCTGGCCGGCCACGGCCTGCCCTTCTTGCAATGAAGCATCGCCAAGGCATGGCAAGCTCCACCCCACCCGCTTCTGGGTTCACACCTGCAACCTCGACTTTACCCCAACGCCCTTTTTCCGTCTACCAAAAGCAGGCTTTTGAGATTTATAATGTTAGCCATGAGCCGTTAGCCGCCAAGCCAACTGCAATCCAAAATCCGCAATCCAAAATCCCTATGACCACCATGGACCCAAGTGCGCCAACGCTGTTTGTGGATGGCGCAGAACAATTTGCAACTTTTCCTCATTTGCTGGCCAATGTCTCAAGAAACGGCCGCCACCCTGCGCGACCCCAACGACGGCGACAAAGGTTGGACGACCTCGAAGGGTCCGCCACCTGCGCGACTTTGACGAGTTTTTCCGCTTGCGGGCGATGATGATGCGCGAGCAAGACAACCCCCGCCCCTGCCCGCCTACGACCACGAGGCCATCGCCATTGAACGACGCTACAACGCGCAAAAATCTAACGGCCGTCTTCACCGATTTCCAAGCCAAACGCGCCCAATTCATCGCCTTCTTCAAAAACCTCACCGACGAAGAGTGGGAACGGGCCGCATCCACCCCGAACGCGGCCACTTCACCATGACCGATGCACTGATGCAAAATTATGACCCACGACTGTGTGCATATGGAGCAAATCGGCCGTATCCTCCACCAGTAAAGAGTTATTTGTTATTGGTTATTCGTTATAGGGGCGTTCGCTAACCAACTTCAATAACCAATACCCAATAACGAATAACGAATAACAAGTAACTCCCCATGATTGAACGACGCGAAAAGTTCCAAACCAGCTCACACATCCCTGTGGAACGGCTGTACGTGCCTTCTGATATTGACGATGAATACCGTGAAAAGCTCGGTTTCCCGGGCGAATACCCCTTCACCCGTGGCGTGCAACCGACCATGTATCGCGGCCGTTTGTGGACGATGCGCCAATACGCAGGTTTCAGCACCGCCAAAGAATCGAACGAGCGCTAAGTTCCTCGAGCAAGGGCAAACCAGCTCTCCGTCGCCTTTCGATTTGCCCACCCAAATCGGCTACGACCCTGACGACGACATGGCTTTGGGTGAAGTGGGCAAAGTGGGGGTCAGCATCCCCACGCTGGCCGATATGCGCGTCTTATTGATGGCATCCCTCGATAAAGTCAGCATCAGCATGACCATTAACGCGCCCGCCGCCATTTTGCTGGCGATGGTCATTGCGGTGGGCAAAGAGCAGGGTGTGCCCGCCAGCCAACTGCGCGGCACCATCCAAACGACATTTTGAAGGAGTACATTGCGCGGGGCACGTACATCTTCCCCCAAACCGTCCATGCGGCTGATTACGGATGTTCGCCTATTGCGGCCGTGAAGTGCCCCGCTGAACACCATCCGATTAGCGGTTACCACATCCGCGAAGCGGGAAGCACGGCTGCCCAAGAAATCGCCTTCACCCTGGCCGATGGCATTGCCTATGTGCAAGCGGCCGTGAACGCAGGGCTAGACGTGGGACAAATTCGCCGACCAACTCTCCTTTTCTTCAACGCCCACAACAACTTTGGAGGAGGTGGCTGTTCCGCCGCACGGCGCATGGGCGCACATTATGCGCCACCGCTTTGAGCCAAACCCCAAAGTTGATGTTGCGCTTCCACACCCAAACGGGGAAGCAATTGACGGCGCAACAGCCCGAGAACAACGTCGTGCGGGTGGTCTTTTGTAGGCGTTGGCGGCCGTTCTAGGCGGCACACAAAGTTTGCACACCAACGGCCGTGATGAGGCGCTTTGCCCACGGAAGCGGCTGCAAATCGCCCTGCGCACCCAGCAAATCATCGCCCACGAAAGCGGCGTGACCGACACGATTGACCCACTGGCTGGCCCCTATTATGTGGAAAGCCTGACCGACCAACTCGAGGCGCAAGCACAGGCATACATTGACGAAATTGACCGAATGGGCGGCGCGTTAATCGCCGTCGAAGAGGGGTACATCCAGCAACAAATCCAAGAGGCGGCCTACCATTATCAGCGCGCGACCTCGAGGCCAAAGAACAAATTGTGAGTCGGCGTGAACCAATTTGTGCAAGCAGATGAGTAGCTAACTATCCCCACGCTCCAACCTTGATCCTGCCATTGAGGCGGCGCAGTGTGCCCGCATCCGAATTCCGTGGCCAACGGGACAATGGCAAGGTGGCCGAGTTGCGGGGGCAGTTGGAAACGGCCGCACGTACCGATGAAAACCTCCTGCCCCTCTTCATCGCCTGTGTCGAAAACGATGTCACCCTCGGCGAAATCTGCCACACCCTGCGCGGGGTGTGGGGAATATCGGCCGAGTTATGTCTGAGGAAAACAAATGCGTTGGCTTAACATCACTATCTTGAAATTAGCCTTGTTAGATACCCTGCCCTTCACTCTATTTCTATTGATACTTAAGCTCATAGATGATTGGACACATTTGTTTGACATTTTTGTTGGAGTTGGTATTTGGACTTTGATTTTTTTCATAGGTGCCTATGCGCGTTATGTGTATCGGTATCGCAAGGTAATCTAAACCTCAACCTGATTAAAACGCTGACGATAGAGACCCGCTGTCGCGCACGAGATGAAAAGCGGCCAACGAACCCTCATTCAAACACTATTAACCGTTCACCATTCACAATTCCCATGATTACCCGCATCCACCACATCGCCCTTGTCAACCCCCAGCTTAGACGAAGCGACAGGCTTTTGCCGAAGCCCTTTGGCCTGACCGTCAGCCAACAGCACCGCGAAGAGGAGAAAGAAGTTGATGTTGCCTTCCTGCCCAGCCAGAGCAACATCGAACTGATTAGCCCATTTGTGGAGGACAATGGGGTGGCCAAATACCTGCAAAAGGTACTCGGCATCCACCATCTTGCCTCGAGGTAGATGACATTGAGGAAGCGTTGCAACGGCTGCGCTCCACAATGTGCCCCCTCATTGATGAGCAACCCCAGCCTAAACAGCGAAGGGCGCAAATGGCCTTCATCCACCCCAAAGGTACGGGCGGCGTTCTCGTCGAATTGTATGAGAGTGAATAGTGGTGAGTGGCTAGTGAGTAGTGTGCCAAACGGTTGCATTTGTATTCAGGGCTGAAAGCCCACCCTATACCAGACTAGGGTATAAGTGCAAAAACAGCTAATCCAAAATCCAAATCCCCAATCAAAAATCCCACAATCCCCCGAGAGTTTCCCATGAGCAACCACGAACGAGATACAGTCATCGTCGGCGCGGCCAGAACGCCCGTCGGCCGTTTTCAAGGTGATTTAAGCAGTCTGACAGCCCCCAACTCGGGGCGGCGGCCGTGCAAGAGGCCATCCGCCGCGCTGGCGTAGCCCCGACACGGTTTACGAAGTCATTATAGCCACGTGCTCGGCGCAGGCGTAAGCAACCCCGCCGGCAAGCCGCCCTTGGCGCAGGCTTACCCGATAGCGTCGGCGCGTTCACCGTCAACAAAGTATGCGGCTCTGGTCTGAAGGCGGTAATGACGGCCGCCAACGCCATCGCCGCTGGCGAAGCCGATGTCTTTGTGGCGGGCGGCATGGAAAGCATGAGCAACGCCCCCTACCTGTTGCCCCGCCCGCCAAGGGGGCACGTTACGGTCACACCGAAATGAAAGATGCCATCTTGCACGATGGCCTCTGGTGCGCCTTCCAAGATTGGGGCATGGGCAACGCGGCCGAATTTATCGCCCGCAAATTCGAGCTGACCCGCCCAGAATTGGACGAATTTGCCCTGCGGAGCCATGACCGTGCCGCCAGTGCGACGGCCAGCGGACGTTTTGCGGCCGAAATCGCCCCCATCACCATTAAAACCCGCAAAGGGCCACTTGTGGTGGACAAGGACGAATCCATCCGCGCCAGCTACGCCCACGACACCTATGTGCTAGACACCACCCTCGAGCAGTTGGGCAAGCTCCGCCCCGCTTTTGAGGCGGATGGGGTGGTCACGGCGGCAACGCCCCGCCTGAACGATGGCGCGGCGGCACTCGTGCTCACCAGTCGCGAGGAAGCACAACGGCAAGGGCTGACCCCCTTGGCACGGGTGGTGGGCTACACCCATGCGGCCGTGCCCCCCGAGTGGATTTTCTCCGCCCCTGCCAAAGCCATCCCCCGCCTGCTGGCCAAACTGGGCTGGTCGCTGGATGAGGTGGACTTAATCGAGCTAAACGAGGCGTTTGCCGCGCAAGCGTTGGCCAACGGGCTAGAAATGCAACAAAACGGCCATGCGTGGGACTGGGAGAAGGTCAATGTCAATGGCGGCGCAGTCGCTCTTGGCCACCCGATTGGCTCCAGCGGGGCGCGGGTGTTGGTGACCTTGCTCCACGCCTTGCAAGCCCGTGGCGGCCGTCGCGGCATCGCCTCCCTCTGCCTCGGCGGCGGCGAAGCGGTGGCCTTGGCCATCGAAATAGAATAATTCCCTTATTCGTTACTCGTTATTGGTTCGTAAGCCTCTTGAGTAACCAGTAACTAATAACCAATAACGAATAACGAGTACCCCCTATGATTGCCATTATCGGCGGCGGGCCAGCGGGGTTGATGACGGCCGAACTCTTGAGCCGAGCGGCCGTCTCACCCCCCTTGCAAATCCATGTCTACGACAAAATGCCCTCGTTCGGCCGCAAATTTTTGCTGGCGGGGCGCGGCGGCCTCAACCTGACCCACTCCGAAGCACTCGAACCATTTTTGGCGCGGTACGGCGATAGACGGCCGTTAATTGAGCCGTGGCTCCGCGCTTCTTCCCGCCGAGGTGCGCCAATGGGCCGACGAATTGGGCGCGGAAACATTTATCGGCACCTCAGGGCGCGTCTTTCCCAAAGCCATGAAAGCCTCGCCCCTCCTGCGGGCGTGGCTCCAGCGGCTACAGGCGAATGGGGTGCAGTTTCATCCCCGCCATGCGTGGCAGGGTTGGGGCGCAGATGGGGCATTGCTGTTCGATGCGCCCGACGGCCGACACGCCATCACCCCCAACGCCACCGTGTTGGCCTTGGGCGGCGGCAGTTGGGCGCGGCTCGGCTCCGATGGGGCGTGGGTTCCGTGGCTGGTGGCCAAGGGTGTGCCCGTGCGCCCGCTCCAGCCCGCCAATTGCGGCTTTGAGGTGGCGTGGAGCGACTATTTTCGCGGCCGTTTTGCGGGCGAACCGCTCAAGTCGGTCGCGCTCACCTTTGGCTCTTTCCAGCGGCAAGGGGAATTGGTGATTAGCGATTATGGGGTGGAGGGGAGCTTGGTCTATGCCGTTTCGGCGGCCGTGCGCGATGCGTTGTCGGCCGAGGGCACGGCCGTCATTCACCTCGATTTAATCCCCCACCAAACCGAAGCCCAGTTGGCGCAAAAATTGGCTCGGCCGCGTGGCTCCCGCTCCCTCGCCAGCCACCTCAGCAGTCGTCTCAACCTCAAAGGGGTCAAGTTCGCCCTCCTGCGCGAGTGCCTCTCCCCCGCCGTTTTGGATGACCCCCTGCAATTGGCGGCGGCGATGAAGGCGTTGCCCGTGGCCTTGGTCGCCCCTCGGCCGCTAGACGAGGCGATTAGCAGTGCGGGCGGCGTCGCCTTCGAGTCGCTCACCCCCCACCTGATGGTGCGCGACACCCCCGGCCTCTTTTGCGCGGGCGAAATGCTCGACTGGGAAGCCCCCACAGGTGGCTATTTGCTGACAGCTTGCATGGCCAGCGGCCGTGTCGCCGCCCAAGGCGTGTTGGAGTGGTTATTGGTTACTGGTTATTCGTTATTGAATAACCATTAACGAGTAACAAATAACGAATAACCAATAACAAGTAACGAGTACCCCCATGTCCCTCCGCAATCACTTCCTCCTCGACACAAATGTCGTTTTTCTCAAACACGGCTCCTTTGGCGCTTGCCCCCGCCCTGTGTTCGAGGTGTACCAGCAGTGGCAACGCCAACTGGAACATCAGCCCGTCCAATTTTAATGACGCGGGTATTTGATGAGTTGCGCGTGGCACGGGAGGTACTCGGCCGTTATGTCAACTGCTCGGCCGACGACCTCGCCTTTGTGACCAACGCCACCTCGCCGTCAACCTCGTCGCCCGCAGTTTGCCGCTGGGGGGCGGGGGATGAGGTGCTGGCCACCGATTTAGGAATATGGGGCGTGTGACCACACATGGCAATTTCTCAGCCAAAAGCAGGGGTTTACCCCGTGCGCCAGCACATCCCCCTTGCCCGCCACCACGGCCGAGGCCATTGTAGCCGCGCTCTGGGCAGGGGTCACACCACGCACCAAAGTCATCTTCGTCAGCCACATCACCTCCGCCACCGCCCTGACCTTGCCCGTGGAACTCATTTGCCCAGCGGGCACAGGCGGCGGGCATTCTGACCGTGGTGGATGGGGCGCACGCCGTGGGGCAAATTCCGCTCGATATGGCGGCCATCAACGCCGATTTTTACACGAGTAACTGCCACAAATGGTTGTGCGCTCCCAAAGGTTCCGCCTTTTTATACGCCCATCCCCGCGCCCAACACCTCATCGAACCATTGGTGGTGAGTTGGGGCTGGGGGCCAACCCGCCAATACAACTTTGGCTCCGATTTTCAGGATTATCTGATATGGGGGGGCACGGCCGATCCTTCCGCCTATCTCACCATACCCGCCGCCATCGCTTTCCAAGCCGACCACAATTGGGCCGAGGTGCGGCAAGATTGCCATGCCCTCGCCCGCCACGCGCTGGAAGCGGTGATGGATTTGACAGATGAACGGCCGCTTTACCACCCCACCAGCGATTTTTACGCCCAAATGGCCAATCTGCCCCTGCCCCCATCGCCGACCCAGCCGCACTAAAGCACCGCTTGCTGGATCAGTATCGCATTGAGATTCCGATTACGCAGTGGGGCGGCCGTGCTTTTGCCCGCATTTCGGTGCAGGGACACCACGGCCGAGAGAGGTGGAGTGTTAACGGCCGCGCTGGGCGAGATTTTGGGGTTGTAAACCAGCGTGAGAGTGGGAGAGATTTAGAGATTGGGAGATAACGACCAGACAGGGGTGGTATAATCCCGCCCATTACACCCTGTTTTGGAGATTTTCCTGCATGAAGGCTCAATTATCCCGCGTCGTTTTCACAATTGTAGACAAACTCATCCTCAATTTGGCTCGTTGGCGCTATCGGTTCCCCGCCCCGCATTTTGCCACGGCCGCCGAACCAGATATTTTCTACGCCTATCGCCTCTTCCTCAACCGCCTGCCCGATGCCGAAGGGTATGCCAGCTTCCTCAACCTCGTCCAAAACCACCATGTCAGCGTGGATTACCTCGCCAACCTCTTCCTCGAAAGTGCCGAATTACAGCACCTCCAAGCCAGAGCGCGACAAACCCGTTTTGGTGCAACTCCCCCAAAATTACAAGCTCTATGTGCGGCTGATTGACCATTTTGTGGGCAAATCTATTGCCGACATCAAACTATACGAACCCCATGTCACTCGTGCGTTGGAGGAGTTGCTTAAACCAGAAATGCTCTTTTTAGACATTGGGGGAAATATCGGCTTCTTCTCCATGTTAGCTGGTGCGCTGGTTGGCCCCAAGGGACGGGTGCTGGCCTTTGAACCGATGCCCGCCAATTGTGAGCTTTTCAGCCAAAGCATTGCCGTTAATGGCTTTGACCATGTGACGCTTTACCCGTATGCGGCGGCCGAAAAAGCGCAAACGTTCTCGCTCCACAACGTGGCCAAGAGCAGTAACAGCCGCATGGTCGAAGTCACGGCCGCAGATGCCACCCCGCTCATCATCGAAGCGGTGCGCTTGGACGATTTTCTGACCGATTTACCCGCCCTGCATGTGGTGAAAATGGATATTGAGGGCGCCGAACCCCGCGCTGTGGCAGGGATGCGCGGCCTCATCCAGCAATTTAAGCCGACCATTGTGTTTGAGTATGCTCCCGACCTAATCGAAGTGACGAGTGGCAGTCGCCCAGTGGCCTTTTTGCAAGAAATTGCGGCAATGGGTTACACCCTACATCATCTGCCCCACGATTTTCATGGTTCGCTGAGTCAACTCGTCCCTGCTGAAGCCGAAGCACTCCACGCCCTTTGCGACCAGCTCCACGCGCTAGACCATATTGATATTTTGGCCGTGCCCCACCAGTGACATGGGGACTGACGACTCGGGACTAGCAGGGCAACATGACGGTGAATGTCGCGCCGCGAGAGGTGTTGTTTTGGGCGCGAATCCAGCCCTTGTGTTCACGGACGATTTCGGCCGCGACAAACAACCCCAGCCCTGTCCCCTCACCCTTGGCTTTGGTCGTGTAAAATGGCTCAAAAATGGTGTCCAACTCCGATTCTAAAATGCCCGTGCCCGTATCGCTAATGGCCACCGCCACCGCCGCCAACTCGGGCATGTTCCATGTTTTAAGCTGAACTTCGCCCCGTGCGGCTGAGTGCATCCCGCGCATTGGTCAGCAAGTTGATAAACACTTGCGTCATCTGGTTCGGGTCGCACACGGCCGGCTTCAGGTCACGCGCCAACTCCGTGGCCACTTTGACACCCCATTTGGTGCGAAACTGCTCCGAAAGCATGAGCAGAACATTGTCCACCACTTGGTTGAGATTGGTTTCTTGCAAGAGGTGTCCACCACGGGCGTAGGTTTGCAAAATCTCCACCAATTTGGCCGCCCGCCAACCGCTCTTTTCTATCATTTCGGCATACCGTTGCAACCGCTCGAGAGGTACATCGTTTTGGCTCACCAGTTCGCGCAGGTTTTCGCAGGTGCTGGTGATAATGGCCAGTGGCGTATTCAATTCGTGGGCAATGCTGGAGGTGAGCGTGCCAATCCCCGCCAACCGTTGCTCCATCATCAGCGTATCTTGCAGGGGGCCAAGGTGGGGGATGGCGGAAATAGAAACGAGGCGAATGTGTTCGCCAAATAGCTCCGTGCTGGTCACGGTGATGGTGGTGGGGATGAGTCGGCCGTCGCTGTGCCGCAATTTGGTCGTGTAGCGGTGCGCTTGTCCCGCACTCAGGGCTGTCAGGGCGCACACGTCGTGTTCCAAAAACTCCTCGCAATAACGGCCGAGCAAATCTCGCGGGGCAAAACCAAGAAGCATCTCGGCCGTGGCATTGGCAAAAATCACTCTGCCCGCTCTATCCATAATCACCTCGCCCTGATAAATACTCTGGGCAAGGGTTTGGGAGAGTTGTTGGCTCCCCACAGAAGGCATAAAAGTAGGCATAAATTGCGCTGTTGTGACCATGCCTTTAGAATACGGTTCCCCCCTCTTTTAGTCCGTGCCAGCGTCGTAAATTCGCCGTGAACGGGGCGTGAAGGGGGGAGGGAGTTACTGGTTACTGGTTATTCGTTTACGCTCCCCCTCTCTTCCTCTCTTACTCTCCCTCTCCCCCCACCATGCTTGCCCTTTGCGTCACCTGCCTTGTAGACCAAGTTATGCCCGAAATTGGGGTGGCGGCCGTGCGCCTTCTGCGCCGCGCAGGGTTCGAGGTCGCCTTTCCCGAAGGGCAAACCTGTTGCGGCCAGCCCTTCTTCAACAGCGGCTTCCACGACGAAGCCCGCGAACTGGCCAAACGCACCATCCCCCTCTTTGAGCCATACCAATTTGTCGTCCTGCCCAGCGGCTCTTGCGCCGCCATGATGCGCATCGAATACCCCCACCTCTTGGCCGACGACCCGCAGTGGCACGCCCGCGCCCAAATTTTGGCCAAAAAAGTGTATGAGTTGAGCGAATTTTTGGCCCAATTTGCCCCTGCATGGGAGCCGAAAGAGGAGCTATCCCCCCTCACCTACCACGATTCATGCCACATGTGCCGCTTGTTGGGTGTGCGCGACCAGCCCCGCCAGCAGTTGCAACAGGCGGGCTACCCCATCCAAGAAATGGCCGAAGCAGACCGATGCTGTGGCTTTGGCGGCCTCTTCTCCGCCCGCCTGCCTGAGGTAGCCAACGCCATGAGCGGCGAAAAATTGCGCCAAGCCCAAGCCTCGGGCGCGGCCGTGTTGGCCACGGCCGACCCCGGCTGTCTGCTCCAACTGCGCGGCCTTTCGGCCTCGGCGGGGGGGATGCGCCTCGAACACATCGCCATTTTACTCGAGGAGGCCACCCGATGAGTCACCCCACCACCCCTGTGAGCGTGGCCAATTTTCGCCACAGCGCCTTCATCGCCATCGAAGATGTACGCCTGCAAAGTGCCATCGAAGGGGCAACGGGCAAATTCCGCTTGAGCCGCGAGGCGGCACTGGCCAAAATGCCCCTCGCCGAAGCTCGGCGCGACCAACTCAAAGCGATTCGGGCGGAGACGCTGGCCGATTTGGATGTTTATTTGCGCCAGTTTGAGCAACAAGCCACGGCCGCTGGGGCGCATGTCCACTGGGCCGAAACGGCCGAACAAGCCCGCGACATCATCGTGCGCCTCGCCCAACAGCACGGTGTCAGCCTTGTCACCAAGAGCAAATCAATGGTGACAGAGGAAATTCACCTCAATACAGCCTTGGAAGAAGCGGGCATGCAGCCCGTGGAAACCGATTTGGGGGAGTGGATTATCCAGTTGGCGGGCGAACCGCCCTCGCACATCATCGGCCCCGCCATCCACAAAACGCGCCAGCAGGTGGCCGCCCTATTCAGCGAACAAGTCGGCCGTGAACTGCCCGCCGACGACATCCCCCAACTGACGGCCGAGGCGCGGCGATTGTTACGCGAAAAATTCTTGCAGGCGGGCATGGGCATCTCGGGGCGGCAACATGCTCATCGCCGAAACGGGCACGCTGGTGCTGGTGGAAAACGAGGGCAACGCCCGCCTGACCACGAGTGCGCCCGCCGTGCATGTGGCCGTGGTGGGCATCGAAAAAATGGCCCGCACATGGGCGGATGCGGCCGTGTGGCTGTCGCTCCTCGCCCGCAGTGCCACTGGCCAGCCCATGTCCATCTACACCTCGTTCATCACTGGCCCTGCCCGCGCGGCCGACCCCGACGGGCCGCAAGAAGTGCATTTTGTGTTGCTAGACAACGGCCGTCGCCAACTGTTGGGCACGCCGTATGAGGAGGCGTTGCAGTGCATCCGCTGTGGGGCGTGCCTGAACGCTTGCCCCGTGTACCGCGAGGCGGGCGGCCATGCCTATGGCTCCCCCTACAGCGGTCCCATCGGCGCAGTGATTTCGCCGCTGTTGTTCGGCCGTGACGAGTATGAGGCGTTGCCCCATGCCAGTTCGCTGTGCGGGGCTTGCAAAGATGTCTGCCCTGTGCGGATTGATTTGCCGCGCATGTTGATTCAGTTGCGGGTGGATGGGGTGCGGGCGGGGCGGCTCCCGTGGGCGGAACGCACGGCCGAACGCATGGTCGCCCGCCTGTTGCGTCGGCCGCGCCTGTGGGCGGTGGCCACGCGCTTGGGGCGGATTGGACAACGGCCGTTTGTGCAAAACGGCCGTCTGCGCCCCCCACGGGTGGATTTCGGCCGTGATTTGCCGCCACTGGCCGCCAAATCATTCAGCCAACTGTGGCACGAAGGGTTGCAGGGGGAGAAATAATGAATACACCTACCACCCTTTCCCTCGTCCAACAATTTACGACAGCTCTCACGGCCGCTGGTGGCGAAGTCCACCACGCGGCCGATTGGTCGGCCGCGCTGGGGGTGTTGGATGGCTTGCTGGAAGCGTGGGGGGTGCAGAGCATCGTCATCAACCAAGAAGCGCCGCTGGATGGGGTGGATTGGGGCGGCCGTTGGCCAACCCGTGCCTGCCATGTGGTCGGCCGCACGGTGGGGGATGTGCGACAGGTGTGTGCCACGGCCGATGTGGGCCTGAGCGGGTGCGTGGTGGCCTTGGCCGAAACAGGCACGGTGGGCGTGGCCAGTGGCCCCAACCAGAGCCGTTTGGCAACGCTGTTGCCGCCGATTCATGTGGCGTTGGTGGGGACGCACCAGATAACGGCCGATTTGTTTAGCTGGGTAGCCAGCCGCTCATCAGCCCCCGCCTGCGCACCTTGCCCTTATCAGTAGGCCGAGCAAAACGGCCGACATCGAGCAGGTGATGGCCGTGGGGGTGCATGGGCCGAAGCGGTTTGTGGTGGTGGTGTGGGGCGATTCGTAACTCGGTTTATACACCCCTGCCTCCCCCTACCGAAACAGGAGATAAACCCGATGAATGCAACGATTCAACCGATTAATCGCCAAGAGATGTTGGCTTATTTATGGGTGGGAACAATAGTGCTGTGGCTGGCGGGGATGGTGGGCGCGGCCGTGTGGTATGCCTTGCCCCGCGTGCCAGACCCCAGCCGCCCGATTGAAGTGGGCTTGCTGGCCGATTTCCCGCCCAGCGACACCCCTTACCACCTCATTTTAGCTGAAGGGCACTCGGCATGGCTGGGCACACGGCCGATGCCCTCTATATTTTCGACCAACGCGCCCCCTACCGCGACCCCAGTCGGTTGATGTTCCGCTGTTTCTACCCGTGGAATTCCGCCACGAGGCGGTTTGAAGACCCCTGCACAGGGGACAAATGGTCACTCACAGGTGAGGTTTTAGAACAGCATCTCCACCCCATTGGAATCTGGGTAAATTAGAGCCATTGACCTATGAGGTGACGGCCGACGGCCGCCTCCTCGTCCACCTCAGCCAAGAATAAACGGCCGAACTAGCCAGCTGGGGAAGGCTTTTTGACACGAATTGCACAACTCTTCTTCCCAGAGCCTCCGCGCCCTCCACGGTTAAACTTTTCACTTCTCACTTTTCACTAGCTATTTCCCCCCATGCCCCCTATCGCCCCTATCCTACTCGAGTGGTGGACGGCCGCCCCCACCCCCTTGCCGTGGCGCACGGCCGCCGCGCCCGACCCCTACGCCGTTTGGGTCAGCGAAGTGATGGCCCAGCAAACCCAGTTGGCCACCGTCATTCCCTATTTTGAGCGGTGGATGGTGCGCTTCCCCACGCTGGAGGCGTTGGCCAGTGCCCCGCTGGACGATGTATTGAAGCAGTGGGAAGGGTTGGGCTATTACAGCCGAGCGCGAAATTTGCACACGGCCGCCCAAACCGTCATGCGCGAACATGGCGGCGAGATGCCGCGCACGGCCGCTGGCCTGCAAAAATTAAAAGGCATCGGCCGCTACACGGCGGGGGCTATTGCCTCGATTGCCTTTGGCGAACGAGCGGCCGTGCTCGATGGCAACGTCATCCGCGTCCTCACCCGTTTGCTGGATGTGGCCGAGGATGTGACCCAAACGGCCACCAAAAACAAGCTGTGGGAAACGGCCGCCGCCCTCCTCCCCGCCGAGCGCGTGGGCGACTACAACCAAGCCCTCATGGAACTCGGCCAGCGGGTGTGCCTGCCCGCCAATCCCCAATGCGCCGATTGCCCCCTGCGGCCGAACTGTTTGGCGCAAGCACGGGGCACGCAACTCGAGCGGCCTGTCAAGCCGCCGCGCCAAAAAAACGCCCCATTTCGAGGTGGCGGCGGGGGTCATTTGGCGGGAGGAAATCGGCCGTACTCGTTTTTGATAGCTCAACGGCCGCACAAAGGGTTGTTGGGCGGCCTGTGGGAGTTCCCCGGCGGCAAGCAGGAGGCGGGCGAAACCATCGCCCAAACGCTTGTACGCGAAATCGAGGAGGAGTTGGGCATCGTCATTGAGGTTCCGCCAGCGCACCAGCACCCCTTCGCCAGCATCAAACACGCCTACACCCACTTTCGCATCACGCTCCACGCCCTACACGCCCTCTACCGTGGTGGCGAAATCCAACACCTCGGTGTGGCCGACCACGCATGGGTGGGCACGGCCGACCTCGACCACTATGCCTTCGCCATTACGGATCGCAAAATTATTGGGGAGCTAGTCAGCTAGTCAGCTAGTCAGCTTGTCAGTCTCTCAGTCCCTTACTCTCTTTCTCCTCTGCTCCCCTGCTCCCCCGCTCCCCTCCCTATCCCAAATCCCCTTCCCAAGTTACAATAGCCGCCATGAGCTTACTGGTTCAATTTCTCATTGTGTCCATTCTGCCGCTCTGCTTTGTGGGGATGGCGGTGTATGTGGTGCGGGTTCAGCCCGTGGCCAAACGAATCGGGGTGTGGTGGGTTTTGGGGTTGCTGGCGATGGCCGCATGGTCGAGCCATTTGCTGAGTGTCTATTTGGGCATCAACTTTAACCCGTGGGTGGCGTATAACTGGCGCGCCCTCGGCCGTTACTCGCTGACGCTGACAGGCACATTTACCCTGCTGACCACCCTCGCCTTTATCCGCCAAACACGGCCGCGCCTTGGCTGGCTCCCGCTGGGCGGCGTGGTATTGTGGCTGGCCGCCATCGCCCTCGACCCCGCTATTTGGGCTTATCGCCTGCCCGCCATCAACCTTGCGGGGCGCACCATTTACCACTTTGATTGGTGGGGCATTTTGTGGGTGAGCAGTTGGGTTGTACCCACCGCTTTGGCATGGTTCCAAATTGAACGAGCCAACCGCACAGTCCCCAAATCGCTCTTTCGCAACCAAGTCGGCTTTTGGTTTCTCACCACCACCCTTTTTCTCATCGGCGGGGCACTGGCTTTGGTGCGCGATTCCATCACCCTGCAACAAATTGGGGCGGTGGGGCTGGTGCTGGCCACGTTTATCGGCACATTTAGCATCACCCGCACTTATTTGCCCGATGTGGGCAATGTGTTGCGCCAATTTTTGCTCGTCGCCGTTCGCAGTTTGCTCCTTTTTATTGTCATCTGGGCGGGCATGGTTCTGCTCATTCGCTATGTGGTCAATACACCGTCGCAAAACTCGATTTTGGTGTTATCGGCCGCCCTCTTTGCCATCACCCTCCTGCTTCTCCTCGCCCTCACCGAAGGGTTTTCGAAGCGGGTGGTGGCCCCTGCCCAAGCGGCCGAATCCGAAGCGTTGGAGTTACAACTCGATTTGGGCAGTAGCCTCCTCGCGCCCCGCGAGTTGGTAGATTTATTTGTCCAGTGGCTCCACACGAACATTCCCCACGAGCAAAGTTGGGTGATGGAAGCGGCCGATGGCCCCGGCGGCCGACTTCTGCTCCAACCTCTCTCCAGCCATGCCCCCACCGAAGCGGCCAGCCTCGCGGCCGATAGCCCCTTTGTGGCCTACTTGCGCCACAACCCCCATCCACTCACCCAAGAAGATATTGATTCGCTGACTTTGTTTAGCCAGCTTGAAGCGGCCGAGCGCGACCTGATTACCCAGTGGCAGGGCACGCTTTTCATGCCCATTCACGCCAGCCAACGGCTTGTAGCCCTGCTGGCTCTGGGCCATAAGAGCAACGAATCCCCCTACGACAAGCGGGATTTTCAGCTTTTGCGGGAACAAGCGGCCAAATTTGGCCCCCTGCTGGTGCAATCCCAAGCCCTACACGCCATGCAAGCGGCCAATTTGCACACCTTGCGCCACAACCGAGATTTGGCGCAAAGAAAACCGCCGCCTCGTGGAACTCATCGCCCTGCACCGCCAATTTACGGCGCTCGTGTCGCCCACCATTCGCAAGCCCTTTAACGATTTGGAGCTACAACTGGTGAAGCTCCATAGCCAACCCGAGGCGGCGGCCGTGACCAGTGCGCTGGTTCCCTTGCAAGAAAGTGCGGGCGAAGCGCGTGCCCTCGTGGATAACCTCATCACTGTTGCAGGGCGGCTGGAAAAACAGACCACCTTCACCCTTGCCCCCGTTCACCTCGATTCGGTGGTGCGCACGGCCATGAAAAGCCTCTTGCCAATGGCCGAAGCACGGCACAACAAGATGGAATTAGAGGTGCGCGGCAAGCTCCTGCCCGTGTTGGGGGATGAGCAACGGCTGGTTGAGGGGTTCCAACAACTCCTGCACAACGCCCTCAAATACAACAAACTCAATCATTATGTCCAAATCATTTGCGAAATGCGCCACCACGAGGCGCGGGTGCAAATTATAGATTTTGGGGTGGGCATTCCGCCCAATCGGTTGGATGAGATTTGGGAGGGGCTGACGAAATTGGAGGGGGAAACGGCCGCGAAACGGCGGCGCACTCGGCTGGGATTGGCTCTGGCACGGTTTATCATCCAATCCCACGGCGGCCGTATCGAAGTCCGCAGTTCGCACGGTTCGGGCAGTACCTTTACCGTGTCGCTCCCTGCGCTAGTGGAAGAGGTGTAGGGGTGAAAACGGCTTTATGGCAAAAGTGCAAAAGAGCGAAAAGGCAAAATCATTGAGAGCTAATTAACCATAAACCCTTTGCGTCTTGGCATCTTTGCGCCTTTGCAATAAAAACGGACTTTATCTCTCGACAGAAAAGATATGGGTAATAATATTCTACCGGCGAGTTGCCATAGGCGTTCGCCGCCGACTTGGGTGGCATAACCGCCCACTTTTGCCTCGAGGTCGGCCGTGTCGCTGAAGAAGGTGCTAACTTGGGATTGGTAAGCGGCAATCGCAGTACATTTGCGGGCCAACGCCTCGGCCGTGAGCGGAATGACCTGCGCTTGCCACTGGTCTGGGTCGCCCAAAGCGGCCGTCACCGCCCCCGCCCGCCCAGCATAGGGGTAATCTTCGTAGTAGAAGATGGGCGTGTTGGTCGGCCATAACTCGGCCGCAAGACGGGTCAGTTGGTGGTCTACATGATGGCCAACGGTGAGGGGGATGTAAATGGCTTCGGCCGTGGGCAATTGCGCCAAGCGAGTGGCCAATTCGACCGCTAGTTGCTTATCGGCAGAGTGAACGGAGCCAAAAATAGCACCACCGTCGTTGTAAAGGGCTGTGCCTGTGGCGGGGTCAGCGCGGTAAATGCAGTCGGGGATGTCCCAGTGCTGTAAATCGGCGCGGAGCAGGTCGCAAGCGGCCGTGTCCTCGGCGCGACGGGCGGCGACGGCCGTGGCCGCATCCAATTGCCAGCGGTCGTGTAATTTTTGGGCAAAAGCGGATAACGGCCGTGCAGGCGGGTCGCCCGCCATGAGGGTGACGATGAGGACGGGCAAGCCAGCGGCCGTTTGCTGGGCAATCTGCCCCCCGCAAGAGAGGACAGCATCGTCCAAGTGTGGGGAAAGGTAGAGGGCATGGTAATGGGGCATATCGGTTATTTGTTACTGGTTATTGGTTATTATGTCAAATTTAACGCATTTAGATGAAAGCGGCCGTGCCCGCATGGTGGATGTGGGTCACAAATCTGAGACGGAGCGGGTGGCAGTGGCGCGGGGGCGGGTGGTCATGCAATCGGCCACGTTGCAGTTGATTATAGAAGGAAATATGAAGAAAGGGGATGTGCTGGCCGTGGCGCAGTTGGCGGGTATTATGGCGGCCAAGCAAACGAGCAATCTCATTCCCCTCTGCCACCCGCTGGCTCTGAATCAGGTGTTGGTGGTTTGCACGCCCAACACGGCCGAAAATTGCATTGACATCGAAGCGACTGCCCGCGTGACGGGCAAAACGGGGGTGGAAATGGAAGCACTCACGGCCGTTTCCGTGGCCGCCCTGACAATTTACGACATGGCCAAAGCAACCGACCGCACCATGCGACTCACCGACATCCGCCTCGCCCAAAAATCAGGCGGCCAAAGCGGCGATTGGCAGGAAAAGCCGTAAGCTGTAAGCCATAAGCCGTAAGCAAATACGTCACTCACCAACGCCTTCTCTATCTCTATCTCCTGTCTCTATCTTTCCCCTATGAAACTCAAGCAAATTTTCCCCGATGTTTACCAGCTTGGCCTTGGGCCAGTCAATGTGTTTTTTATCAAGGATGGCCCCGAAGTGGTGGTGGTGGATGCGAGCTACAAGGAGAGCGAGGCGCAGATTTTGGCGGCCGTGGAAGCGTTGGGCTATGCCCCAACGGCCGTGAAAAACATCCTCGTCACGCATGGCCACCCCGACCATGCGGGCAGTTTGGCCGCCCTGCAAAAAGCCACGGGGGCAACGGTGTGGATGCACCACCTCGATGCAGAAGTTGCTCGCGGCCGTGCCCCATGGGTACGCCCATCCCCTCACCGGGGTTACTCAGCCAAATTTTGTTCCGCATCTTCATCAAAGGCTCTGACCCGAATTACCCAGCGGCCGAAGTTGCCCAAGAATTGGCAGACGGGCAACACCTGCCTTTTGGTGGTGGCCTACGCGCCATCTTCACCGCCACGGCACGGGGCACATAGGCCTTTTTGTTGGAACGAGATGGCGGCTTGCTCTTCGCGGGCGATGCTTGTAGCAACATGGGCATGTTGGGCTATAGCATCATCTACGAAAATTTTGCCGAGGGAAAACGCTCCCTTGCCAAGCTGGCCAAGGTGGAATGCCACACCATCTGCTTTGGCCACGGCCAGCCTTTGGTCGGCAAAGGGGTTGCCAAATTTCGCCGTTTGGCCAGTCAGTAAATCGGGCATGGTGCAAGCCGTCTTTACAATTTCGAACGGGGAACTGGTCACCAGCGTCCCTAGTCCCTTGTCCCTAGTCAAAAAAGGAGTATTTGTATGAGCTTCCTCAAAAAAGTGACGGATATGGTGGAGGATACGGCCGATTTGTTGAGCAATGCTTTGGGCAAACCTGATACGGTGGCTCCCAGCGGCCGTCCCCAACCCGTGCAAAAAACAGCCTACCTCATCACCTTCAACCCGCGCATCCCTTCGGAGGGCAACAAAGGCCTCATCGAAGTGATGGGTTGGAAAAATCCCGAAGAGTTGGCCGCCCAATATATCGCTGATTTGCGCGAAGTAAGCGGTGGCTATGCCAATTACAGCATTGTGAAGCGCGATGTGGTGGATAGCTTTCCCGCCAAAGTAGATGGCTTTGTCTATGACCCTGACAAATTCGTCGTCTCGTGGCACTCCAAGGGTAAAGACGGTGGGGGTTTTCACACCCCCGATTGGACCGATTACCATAAATTGGTGGCGCAATTCAATATTATTCCCCAGATTAACGAGGGCAAATTCGACGAGGTGTGGTTTTTTGGCTTCCCCTACGGCGGCTTTTATGAATCGCGCATGGCTGGCCCGGCGCTTTTTGGTGCAACGCCCCGCCCTTGAAAACACTAATCACGCCAAACGCCGTTTTGTGATGATGGGCTTCAGCTACCAGCGCGGTGTGGGCGAAATGTTAGAAAACATGGGCCACCGCGCCGAATCCATTATGAAGCATGTTTACCGCAACCACAAGGGGGAAGAGAATTTGTGGGAGCGTTTCAGCCGCTATGACCAAACCCACCCCAACCGCGCTGAGGTGGGACTAATGCACTTTGCCCCCAACAGCACCAAGGATTACGAGTGGGGACGCGACCAAAAAGTGCCCTCCCGTGCCCATACATGGCGCAATTTCCCTAATTTAGCGGGCGAAGCTAAAACGCTCAACCGCGAGGATTGGGGCGGAGGCGATACCCGCGCTCATCACAAATGGTGGTTTGAGCATTTGCCGCAAACCAGCGGCCGTACCGATGGCGTGAGCAACAATTGGTGGGAGTATATTATTGACCCCGATAAGGTTAAGTAGAGGGGATGTCAGTATCTTCTCAATAATTCGGCGTGCCATAGGCTTTCAACCACCCCCAGCGAAATTACCGTAGTGGCGTAATCTATTGCGCCACTACTGATTGGGAAGATACGGGAAGATTTAGACGCAAACAAAAACTGGGCTTCGATACGAAGCCCAGTTTTTGGTCACCATGAAATTTTTGGGAGTTACGTTGGGAGATGAAGATGAATTGGGGAGGCGTTGAAACGACGGTGGGGGGTTTGTTTCAGAATGAGTAACTCGCCGAAAAGATGATTGTGAAGGCTTTGCCAGCGAACTGTAATGAAGGTGCGGTGTTGGTACAGTGAGGGTGCGATGAGCCAACAAAGCCTTCTAACAATCAATAAATTGAAGTATAGATGGTTTTGTAGCGGCGGTGTCGCGGCCGTGTCCGCAAATTTGTTACACCTGCTACAGGAAAAAAAAAGCCCTGTCAGAATTTTTCTGACAGGGCTTTTAACATCAATGGAACATCTCGTTACGGATATTCAATTTCGACATTGCTCTCAAACGTTGTGGTGTTGAGCGTGTAGGCCAAAATATCCGCCATATCTTGCAAGGACAGCCGTTGCCCAAAGTTGTTGGGCATCCCTTGCGGGGCGCAAGCGCCAGCAGGGCATTCGGGAGCAGTAAAAGCCCACGGCAAGAGGATGGATTCGTAGACAATCTGGGTTCGGGGTAGGGGTTCGAACACATTTCAGGTGTACGCCAGTTGATGACATAGCTGGTAATGTAATCAATTTGGTATTTTTCGAGCGAACCACCAAATTGACTGCCCCATGTGGGCATCCCATTTTGCGGCCGACCTGCGGCAAGGGTGCTCGAAATAAATCCTTCGAGGGTTCCTTGCCATGCCATTTCCGTCATCCGGGGGGATTTACCCGTGAGGGCGTCAGGCAGAGGAGAGCCGCATGAGCCAGAACACGCCCAGCACAGGCAATTTGTGTACCCGTAGCATCGTAGCATTCGGTAGCATCGCCTTTCTCGCCGTGGCAGGTGGCGCAGTTGCTGTGGAACAGGTCGCCGCCTTTTTTCAATTTCGTGGGCTTCGGATGCGGCCGCCCAACGGTCTAAACGGGCTGGCTCACGCAGAGCGGCATAGCCGAAGATGATCATTGTCAGCATGAAGGCCAGTGTGCCTATGACAATTTTTACTTGCATGATGTCTGATTACTCCTCTTCGTAAGCCGAATCTTCGTGGCGGTATTTGGTGTACTTGAAATCAACCAGTAGCTGGGTAGGATCTTGCGGATCGGTTACCTCAAAAGTGAGGGTTAAAGCCCGCACATTGAGCTGGTTTTGGGTGATAATCAACTTGGCCACAGGGTCGGGCATAATGTCGTTGCGTTGACCATTGCTATAACCAGTGGTGCCATCGGCTCTGGTATAAGATTCGCACGGCCATGGGGGCGGGGTTGCCGTTAACGTACAGCCATAGGCATAGGGGCTGTCGTTGAATTTGTCCATCACCGCTTGCAAATGGGGTTGTTCATCGCTAATCGGAAAGCGAGGGTAGCTTCCACAGTCAGTTCTTCGTAGGGGACGCTTGGCAAATCGCTGTGCCCTTCTTGGGGCATAATATCTTGGGCAACTTCTTGCTCGGCCGAACTTTACCAGATATTCGGGCGAACCCCATCCAGTTGGAAATCCACATGAGGAGATGAACAGCATGGCACGCTCAGGCCAACCCGTCGGTCGCCATAGCGTCGGCTACGGCCGACTTCCACGTAGGGCATGATGAAGAAGGAGACAGCCAAGCCTGGAATGAAGGCAAAGGCAATCGCCTCTTTCGAAGCCAGTTTGAGCCACCCTTGCGACCATGAGAGATACCAAGGCGCAACCACATGGAGCGGGGGTAATTAAGGGGTTGGCATGACTTTCAATTTTGGCGGTGAAGAAGAAGACCGAACCGCCGACTAAGGCAAGAGTTGTGAGAGCCGCCCACATCATTTCGCTGGTAAAAATGTCGAGGTAAGGAAAACCGCTCATCTTTGGGGAGCGCTTGGCCGTATCTTCGCCCATCCGCTTTCGCGGCTGGGGGAGAGAAAGTGCCATACAGAACGACTTTATAGTAATGAACAAAGATGAAGATGCCTTGTAATAAGCGGCAAAAGGAGAACGTGCAGGAGGTAGGAAGGGAGCAACCCACCGCACCAATGACGGGCGCAACCTCTGAGCAAGAGGTTAATGTTCTTGCCGACGAAGGCGG
>JADJSZ010000009.1 GCA_016711405.1 Candidatus Hadersleviella danica
TGTGGATATTTTGCTCTCGACGACCATCATTGAGGCAGCTTGGACATCCCCAAGTACCAATACGCTGATTGTGGATAGGGCGGATACGTTTGGGCTGGCGCAGTTGCAACAGTTACGCGGCCGTGTCGGCCGTGGGGCGCACCGCGCCTACTCCTACTTCTTCCACCGCTGGGGCACGTTGGCGGCCAAATCGCCAGGCGCGCCTCAGGGCGATTGCGTCGGCGACGGATTGGGAGGCGGGCTATAGCATCGCCATGGATTGGGATACGGGGGCGGGGGGAATTGCTGGGGCGAGCCAGAGCGGGCACATCGCGGCGAATGGCTTTGATTTGTACACGCGCGGATGCTGGCCACGGCCGTGCGTTTGCGCAAACAGGCGCAGTCGGCCGAGCCGGGTGAGGTGATTAAGGTGGAGACGGTGAAACGGTGCTGATTGATTTGCCGTTGTTAGGACGTATATCGCCCGATTAAGTGCCCGACGCGGGTTGCGCCTGCGCCTATACCGGCGCATGGCGGGTTTGGTAACGTTGGAGGAGATTGGGGGATGGCGGTCGAGTTGTTGGATTGTTTTGGCCTATCCCTGCCCCCAGTGGAGAAATTGTTGTACCAGTTGCAAGGTGAAGGTGTTGGCGGGGCGGGCAGGGGCATCGGCCGTGACGCATGAGTCGAGGCCAGATTCGCATTCAAATAGCGAATTTGCACAACATGGACAGGGGTGGCGATGCAACGTTTTTGGGAGAGCAAGTGCGGGTGAGCCGAACGGGGTTGGTTCCTGAAGGATTTGGCGGCCTGGGTGTGGCAGGTGGGGTTGGTGCAGGTGTTGGAGAAGTTGGGGAAGCGGAAGTAGATTACACCTTAACCTCAATTATGGGGCATAAAACCCATACCCCTTCCAATCAACTCCTTTGTATCTTATTTGGCCAATTTCGCGTGCTGGTAATTGAAGGGTAGATAGCATCGCCTCCAAGGTGGGAGCCGTTTCCGATAAATGAAGAATTGTGACGGGCGTATCAGGCATGACATTGTTAATTTGCCCTTGTGCTATCGTATGAAAATCCTCACAGAGGGCAGATTGAACGATAACTACCCTGATTCGGATAGTATAAAAACGAAACATGGCACAACACATCATGTTGACCTGCTGTGTCCATAAACTTTCTCTGGCTCACCTAATTTGTCTATCATTGCACTCAGGGGGAGGTGATTGATTATGGTTTAGAGTGATACGCTCAACTTGGCCATTGGCAAGGTGATAGAGACGGCATCTTTTGAGGGGGGTGACAAAATGAAACTTATTATCTTGAAAATAATTGGAAGATTCAGGCGAAAATAGTTTTGTGTAATCAATATTTTCAGCGCATCTAATTCTGAGGTTGTGCCCGGTGTAATGTTTTCCCAACAAGGAAGGGTGCAAGGAATATCTTCTAAAAAACTGTAAGTGACGATGTCTGCTTTGGTGTAAGAATAAAAGATTAGCCAAATGATTATGCTGACCGAAAACGAGGTAGCTACAAGGAACTTGGTTTGTTTCTTCATTTCAGTTTCACGCTCGAAAATCAATTTCGAAATGATTTTATCATATGGCTGTATGTGCTTTATTTAACTGTGCCAGAGGTATTGCAAATTGTTATCCCTTGCCCATTCCATAATAATCTTGGCTCAGAGCATCCACCCATATAGGTGAGAGATTCATATCCAGCACCAATTTCATACTTGTACCAAGGGGAGTTCTATTTCTTCAGCTCGCCATGCGGCGTAGGCCAAGGCTTGCCAGATGTCGTCTGCTTCTAAATAGGGGTAGGCTCCTAAAATATCGGCCACGGGATAACCCGAGGCAATTAATCCCACCAGTGTCCCCCTGGCTGAGGCAGGTGCTGGATAACCGCATAGCCCCACCGGCACGAAAGATTGAGAGATGGCAAAGGCCGTGCCATCTCTCAATCTCTCCCCCTCCTAGCTCATCAGCGGATTGCTCACATACGTATCCCCATCTACATAGAGCGCATAGAGCAAGCCCATGATGTTGTTGTGGTTGTTGTAAAACTCGCGGCGCAAATCGAGGAAGATTTGGCCGAGCGGTTGCCCCGCGAGGAAGCGCGGGAAGAAGCGTTTCGCCCACTCCTCCGCAAACAAGGCAGGCGTTTCGCACTCAGTGCCAATCACCCCCCGCGCCCCTTTGCTGACAAAATAAGGCACAAAACCATCGTAGAATTCGGGCGAAAGCTCGGCCGATTCACACGCATTGATAAAGACCAACGGTTGCCCCGCCAACGAGGTGCGGTTTCGGCTCATGCGTCGCAAGGTTAAATCCTCATGCCCCGTCATAATCAGGCGGGACATATCGGCACCGCCCTTGTCCATCTCATCCAAATTGTAGGATTCGGCGTGGCAGTAAAAGTAAAGGATTTGGTCCACGGCCTCGCCATCGTTTAGGGCGGTCATCACATCCACCGCATCTGAACGAACCTCCACCCGAATGTTGCTGTTGCCTTGGCTCAGCTTTTGCCATTCGTCAATTTGGCGTTGGATGATGGGTTGCCCCATTTGGTCGTCAATATCTTTGTTCACATTTAGGGCGACTTGAATCCCCTTGGTGGTGTTGATGGCGCGGTCGGTTACTTGCATTTGGGGTTGCAAGGGGATGTGTTCGATGACATGTTTGAGGCCGAGGAAATGCTCGGGTTCGGGGTTGTCGGGGTCGTCGCCAATGTAGAGCAAGCCCCACGGCAGGGTGAACTCCTGCGAGAAGATTTGGATGTTGAGCGTCTCTTTGCGGGCTAGTTTCTTGAAGGTATCGCCGAGGAGACGGGTTTGCATATCGGCCGCTGTCCTTCGTAAAAAATCTTCTCGAACAAATCAAAGCCCGCATTGGCCAAGATGGGCAATGTGTGTTTGTTGACATTGGCGGGAATATCAAGCCGGGTTTGGTAGAGGCGCACGCCGCTCGCTTCGAGGTGAACGACATCCAACAGCTTTTGGCGCACTTGCCCCACCCATTTGGAGAGTTGTCGTTTGTCGAGGGGGAGGGTGGCCATCGCGGCCGTTGGCCCCGAAAGAATCATCTGGAAATTTGCGCCCGTGTTGAGGATGGTGAGGCTGAGGTCACGCGGCCGTAACAGGGGCGCGGCGTTAATCTCCCGCCCTTTCGTCTCCACACTGAACAGTTCGCCCACAAAGAATTTCAGGGTAATCACTTGGATAAATGCGCCATCTTTGAGCAAAACCGCGTTAATTGTAGCGGGGCCATCGTGTTTGGTGCGGATGGGGAACTTGAGCTTGTCTGATTTGCCCGTGCGGGGCACGCGCAACGTCTGCACGTTTTTCTGAATCTCAAACTCTTCGCTTTCCAGTTGCACGGTAATGTCTAGCGCATCTTCGTCGCCCTTAAAAATAGTGGCGATGTCTACGTTTTGGGAGCCTGTGATGGTGAATTTGCTGGCCACTTTGTCCACAAAAAAGTAGAGCAAATAATCGGTTTCTTTGGTGAGGGGCTTTTCTTTGGGGTTTAGGCGGCTCAAATCTTCGTCGTAGAGTTCGACATTGACGATACGGGGGTCTACCGCTTTGGAGGAGGTTGTGCCTTATCGCCCTCGCTGGCGCTGAGCACGCCGGGAATCGAGGCTGTTACCGCCCCGACGGGCAAGGCATCAAAGCTCACCACGGGGTAATCGCCACTGCGCACGGTATCGCCACGGCCGATAATGCCCCGTACAGCACCTTTTTCCACCCCCACGCCCAGCTTGAGCGGGTTGCGGATAATTTGTTTGCGGGCTTCGGGCAAGGTGGTGGCGGAAGAGATGTCTACGGCCGTGACAGCATACTTCTCCAAAAAGCCGGGGATTTGGTCCAAGGCCGCTCCACCAATGCTATTCGGCAAGGGGGAACCCTGCCATGCAGTCAATGCTTCGATGAGATGGGCGAGGGTGAAGAGGGCATAACGGCCGCCCCCCAAATCCACCACAACCACCTGCCATTGGTTATCTCCTATCTTGTTGCGTACATATTGGACAGCGGCAAAGCTATCTACTTCCACAAAATCGGCCAGCAAATCAGACGGGGAAATGGACATACGACCTCCAAAATATAGGGCTGAGTTGAAAGTGCTGAGTGCGGTGAATAAAGTACAAAGTACGAATGACGAAGTACGAAATTACTCGGGGGCTATCGTACTTCGTACTTTGTAATTTGTCCTTTTTCAGCAGGCTCAGTGATGAGTTGAAAGTGGTTGGTAGAAAGTGCCCTACTTTTAACTTCGCACTTTCTACTTTTAACTTTCTTGCGGGGGATTATAGCAAACAATGGGCGAGATAGAGGTTGGAATATGTTATACTTCCCCTCTCTTGACCATTTGCTACCCCTCCCCTAAAAGGTTCCCATGCTCGTCAAAGATTGTATGACTCGCCACCCCATTATGGCCACGCCTGAAACATTGGCGGCCGAAGCCCAACGGCTGATGAGTGAAAATCACATCCGCCATTTGCCTGTGGTGGGCGATGGCAAAAAACTGGTTGGCCTTGTCACGCGCAACAGCTTTGCCATTAAACCTGATATGCTCAGTAGCCTGAATGTGTGGGAAATTAGCCGCCGCCTCTCCAATCTCACTGTGCGCCAAGTCATGCTCAAGCGCGAAGACATCCACACCATTATGGCCGACCGCACGGCCGAACGCGCCGCCCGGCTGATGACTGAACACAAAATTGGTTGCCTGCCCGTGGTGGAGCAAGGGGATGTGGTGCTGGGCATTCTCAGCGAAACAGATATTTTACGCGCCCTGCAAGAAATGCTCGGCTTTCCCATCGGCGGCGTGCGTGTCACCATGCGTGTGCCCGATGTGCCCGGCGAAGTGGCGCGGTTGCTCAACTTTGTCGCCCTCCAAAAATGGAATTTAATGGGAATTGGCACCTTCCCCACCCGGCGCATGTCGGGCTTTTATGATGTGGTCATCAAGCTCAAAGATGTGCGCTTAGACGATGTCCAAACAACCCTCGCCACCCTACCGGGCCAAACCTTAGTGGATATTCGCGATATTGTGTAAATGGCAAATTTACAAGTTTTGAGTGGGGACAAGGGACTTGGGACGCTTATAACTTCCAGTCCCTTGTCCCCATTCCCAAGTCCGAAATTGTAAAGATAGTTTGAACCATACCCGAATGACGAATGACGCAATGGTGTCCTTTGCTTCTACTCCTTGCGCCAATACACCCCTTTGTTGTTGCGCTCGAGAATCCCTGTGTCAACGAGGTAACGGCGTAGGGTGGCGTGGTCTACCGCATGGTGGGCGAGGAGTTCTTTGATTTCTTTTTCGGTGTAGGTACGGCCGCCCTCGAATTTTTCCCCCACCCACGCCATCACTGTTTTGACTTGCTCCCAATGTTTATCCAAGGGGAGAGCCATCAACCGCCCATTTTCGGAAAACCGCGCCACAACATCATCGGCCGCAGGGCGCACGGCCGGGGCAAATAACTCCCGTTTGAGCCGTTGCACGGCCGCAGTGTCCAACTGATAAACCAGTTCATGGGGGTTCCCGGCCGTGCTGACAAGTTCCAATTCTTGCAACAAACGTATATGGCGGAGCAGTGCCCCCTCTTTCAGCTTGGTTTGGGTGGCCAAAGCGGGCAAAGAAACGGCCGTGCCTTGCGCCAAACAGCCCAAAATCAGCAAACGCTCCTCATCCAGCAATGCTTTCGCGATTTGTTGTCCTAAATTCTCGTTATTCATGGGTGAAATGGTCTAATGGTATATTCGTGTATTGGTGTAATTTAATAGACGAATATACCAATACACCAATACACCAATACACCCCTCTTATTCGGGCATTTCCAAAACGTACCCAATGCCACGCACAGTAGACAAAATGGTCGGTTTGGTTGGCTCCGCCTCGATAATCTCCCGCATCCAGCGCACATGCACATCCAGTGTGCGCGTGTCGCCTACGTAACTCGTCTGCCACACCTGTTCCATGAGCTGTTTGCGGCTCAAGACCTCATTGGGGTGGCGCATAAATTCCTCTAGCAACCGCGCCAATTTGGGGGTGAGCAAATGCTCCCCTCGGCCGTTAACGTCGATGGAACGCTTGCCCAAATAAAGCGTCAGCGACCCAAGGCGCACAATCTGTTCCTCGGCCGAATTGGCGGGCAACACCGCCCGAATGCGATTGAGCAGTTTGCGCGAGGTGAAGGGTTGCGCCAAAAAAATATCGGCAATATCAGCTGGTTCCACATCCTCTGTGGCCGCCCGAATGTGAATGAGCGGAATATGGGGGAACTGCTTGTGCAAACGGCGGCAATTGCGCACGCCATTGGAGCGCAACGACGAGGCATCGAACACAATGACCTGCGGTGAAATGGCGGCGGCTCGTTCCATAGCCTCATTGCCCGTATGCACGGCCGTCACCCGCCACTCTTTGGATAGGGCGGCCAACCATGAATGTTGGTTGCCCAACCCTTCTACCAAGAGAATATGCACATCACCTGTAGTCATGTCAAAATTATAGGGAGTGGCAAGGGGAGGTGCAAACAAATGTTAGGTGAATATCTGGGGAAAAGGGGCAAAGGACAAATGACCAATGACCAATGACGAATACCCAATGACAACTGACAACAACCTACCCCCTACCCGTTGGGGGTGGTGGCTTTTGGCCGCGCTCCTACTCATCCTGCCTGCCCTTTTTGTGGCTGGGGGATGGTGGCTCATCCAACTCCTGCCCGACTTGGTGGGCAGTCCTGACCCATTTTGGCAAGTGATTTTGCGGCTGGCGGCCGTGCCCCTTGTTGTTAGCCTGCTGGCTGGGTTGGCCTTGTGGGGCGTGGGGCGCATCCGTGGGGCCGAACTGTGGCGGGGCGTGGGCGCGGCCGTTCTCGTCACGGCCGTCCACACTCTCGGCGGCGGTCTCCTGCTCGCCCTTGACCATTGGCTGGGGTGGCCCGGCTTGCCCCACAGCACCCCTGCCCTGTTTTCCCTGCTGGTCGCGGCCGTCGTCTTCTGGCTCTACCGCGATTTTTACCGTGGTCCACGGGATTGGGGGCTGGCGGGGTGGGGCTTGGGTGGCGGTCTTCTGCTCACATGGAGCTACGCCTATTTTGGCTCGTTGGGCACAGCGATGGAGTTGTGGTTGGCCATTGTGGATGCGTTGGGCACGGCCGCTATCGCCACCCTTCTACTCACCCTGCCCTTTGCCCACACCCCCGACACCCCCCGCCGACACCCCTACGGCGCACCCCTCTTGGCCGCCCTGTTGCTGGCCGCCCTTGCCCCGACCCTGCTGGCCACCCGTGGCTTTTGGTCTCAAGGGGTGAATCTAACGGCCGTGCTGGTCGTGGCCGCCATTTTTCCCGCCAGCTTGCTCGGTTTGGCTCCCCAACAAGCCATCTCCAAAGCGTGGCCTGCCATGCTGGCCAGCTTGTTTGGCCTGCTCATTTTGCCCCTCGCCTTGGTCGAAGGGGCGGAAGGGGATGTGATGTTGGGCGATTGGACATGGGCACTGACCTTTGGCGTGGGGGTGGTGGCCGTGTTGGCTCCCCTCTTCGCCCTTGGGCAGATGGCTTTGCGCCAGCCCTTGCGCCGCATCTTCGCCCAGCCCCTTTTGGCCACCTCCTTGGTCGCTCTTTTGCTGGTCGCCTTGGGGTTTAGCTATGCCCTTGCGGGGGGCAGTGGCCTCCAGCCCGAGCTGTTTGTGGTGGTGATGGCCGAACAGGCAGATACTGTATTTGCCCGCACGATAGCCAATCGTGAGGAACGGGTGACGGCCGTTTACAACACCCTGACCGCCCACGCCAACACCAGCCAAGCGGATTTGCGCGGGTATTTAGACGGCCGTGGCCTGCCCTACACCCCCTATTATTTGGTCAACGCCCTCGAGGTGGAGGGCAATTGGTTCCTGCGCTGGCAACTAGAACAACGAGACGATGTCGAAACGGTACTCATCAGCCCGCAAACCCGCCCCCTGCGCGATTTTTGGGTGCAAAATCAAGCCCCCAACCTGCAAGAATTAACCACGGAAGACCTGCCCGGCCCGAATGGCCCCACATGGGGCGTGCAAGCCATTGGCGCGGATAAGGTGTGGGCGGAGTTTGGGGTGACGGGTGAAGGCATCATCGTCGGCATTGCCGATTCGGGGAGCGATTGGAACCACCCCGATTTACGGCCGAGCTACGCCGGCCAAGATGGCCAGCACGATTACCACTGGTACGACCCTGCGTTGGGCACGGCCGAGCCAACCGACCAAAACGGCCACGGAACCCACACGGCCGGCACCGTGGCGGGACAAGGGGGCATCGGCGTGGCACCGGGGGCGCAGTGGATTGCTTGCCGCAATTTACCGCGCAACCTCGGCAACCCGGCCGATTATCTGGCCTGTATGCAGTTCCTCTTCGCCCCCTTCCCCCTTGGCGGCAATGCGTTCACCGACGGCGACCCCACCCGTGGGGCGCACGTCACCAATAATTCGTGGGGTTGTCCCCCTGTGGAGGGGTGCGACGGCCGCGTGATGGGTCTCGGAGCACACCACCTCTACAACGCCGGGCAAATGATGGTCGTTAGCAATAGCAACTCAGGGCCTGCCTGCGAAACGACGGGCGAACCCGCCAACCACGATGAGGTGTTGAGCGTCGGGGCGAGCAATGAGGCGGGGGCAGTGACCGATTTTAGCAGTCGTGGCCCAGCGATTGATTACGATGGGGATGTGCTAACCAAGCCCGATTTGGTGGCTCCGGGGGAGGATGTGCTTTCGAGTTGGTTAAACGGGGAGTATGTGGCCATCCCCGGCACCTCTATGGCGGGGCCGCATGTGGTGGGGGTGGTGGCTCTGCTGTGGTCGGCCGCGCCCGAGTTGGTGGGGGATGTGGAGGGCACGACGCAGTTGTTGCGGGAGACGGCCGCGCCGATTATGGCGACCAATACGTGTACCCAAGTGGCTGTGCCGAATAATGCGGCTGGTTTTGGGCTGGTGGATGTGTATGCGGCCGTGGGGAGAGTTGTCGGCCGTTAGAAATAAAACATGAGGGGGGCAAATCTTCGAGATTTGCCCCCCTCATGCGATTCGCCTCAGTTTGGTCGTTTTAGTCGTTTACAAAAACGAAAGGCATGTAAATGTAGAAGGTCGTTGCGTGGCCGCTTTCCTCTGTGGCGGTGGCCGTGGGTGTGGGTGTAGCCGTAGCTGTGCCCGTAGGCGTTGGTGTTGCTGTAGCCGTTGATGTGGCCGTCGCTGTAGCGGTTGCTGTGGCTGTTGATGTAGCGGTAGCCGTTGATGTGCTGGTGGGGGTGCTACTGGCCGTGGGGGTAGCCGTAATCGTCGGCGTGTTGCTGGCCGTTGGCGATGGGGTAATGGTGGGCGTGCTGGTTGGCGTTGGGCTAGGGCCGGGGGTTGATGTGTTGGTTGGCGTACTGCTGGGCGTGGGCGTAATCGCAATTGCCTCTGTCAGCTTTAAGACGAATAGGCCTTGCTCAATGCCATTCACGATGATATTCCCACTGGGGAAGTAGGGATAATTACTCCATGACCCATTGAAATTGGCTGTATTGCTGGAGGGGTAAATGTCGAAATACCCCACTTCGGTTGGGATAACAGAGCCAATACCCGTAATATCCAACACGCGCAACCCGCCCGGATAGTTCGATTCAAAGACCAAGTTTCCCTTCACGTAGAGATTATGGTCAATGGGGCTAACGGGCGAGGTGTAGGCTCCCAGATAAACAGGCAGGTCTAAGTTTTGCACATTCCAAATGTGCGTTTTGGTGTTTACGCCAAAATTTTGTTCATCTAACTCGTCATTCATCAGAAAATAATTCTGGTCATCTGTGAGCCAGCCCTGATGGCTGTAGGCGGAGAAGGCGTAGCCCGTGCGGGAGAGTTGCACAGGAGCGTTTTTGGTGGTCACATTCACAATGGTGAGGGTGTCTTCATTGGAATTGAAGCAGATTTCTTTGCCCACATGGGTTGCATCGGGGCCGTTATAAATGACACATTGGGTGTCGTGGGTGTAGCCATCGGTGCTAAAACAGCCTGCAAAGGTAGGCGAGGCGGGGTTCTGAATGTTGACCATGTGCAAGCCCCCACTGCATGTGGTTGTGCCAGAGGAGGTTCCGACGGCATAGGCAAAACCTGTGGCTTCGTTGATGGCAATGTTGTGGACGGAACCGACTTGGCCATAATGGGCCGTGTTGGCAAATGTGACAGGGGGGCTGACCACATTGCGGAGTTGGGTCAAATCAAAGATTTGGATGCCGTGGTTTTGGGCAGAATCGGCGACGATGAAGGCGTGGTTTTGGTACACTTTAATGTCGCGCCAGATGGGGTTGGGGCGGGTGAGGATGGTGTGGCTGGGAAGTTTGCCTAAATAAATGGGGGTGACGGGGTCGGTAACATCCACAAAGGCTGTCCCATTGGTCAGACCGACTAGGGCATATTCCTTATTGGTTAAGGGATCTGTCCAGCCCCAAATATCATTTCCCCCAGAGGGGGCAGGTTGCCCCGGTGAAGTGAAAGTGCTGAGAGGCATCAACGAAAGTAGGTCGATATTTTGGCAGGGGTATGCGCCCGCCATCCCTGCAACACAGGGAACCTCTGCCAAAGGTGCCAAATTTTCAGCGGGCAATTTATCGGCGACCATAGCGGCATGGCAGGGTAAGTCGTTCTCGGGGTCTACTTCGCAAATGAGGTTGTTGTCGGGGGTGGGGAAGGGGATGGCCGGTTGTTCGGCCGCTGACGAGACGGGTGGGGTTGCCACCTGTGCCACTAGTTGTTGCTGTGATGGGGATAGGATGAGCAAAAACAGGAAGAAGGCTCCCAAAAGCCCAAGCAAAACATGGCGAGAAGTGAAAAAGGACATGCGTCAAACTCCAAGGATAGGGGGGGGATAGTCAGAAGATGCTAAAGATAACAAAGAATGGACTATTTGGGAATAGATAAGAAGATTGGGTAAAATTTGATTTCTCGGTAAAGTAGTGTTGTCTGTGGGCAAATTTATGTTTGTCGAAACCCACACGGCTCTAAATTGAGCACTTGCACAGGAGCCTCGGCCGTTGTAAAACTGGCGCAGTTCTTGGAAACCGACGCCATTTGATGATCCAAATCGTTTTGTGTAAGGAGACAAAATCATGAGTAAAGGTCAAGACAGCAAGAAGAGTGAGAAGAAAAAGCCTGCCAAAACTCCTAAGGAAAAGAAGCAAGCCAAAAAAGAAAAGAAAGAAAAGAAGTAGTTTGCCAACGTTCAACGCAACAAAGGCCACTGTTTCAGGTTTGGTTTACCCGCCTGAAGCAGTGGCCTTTTTGTCTTTGGGGAACTATAGGGAGGCTCTTTTATTCATCTAATAAATAGACGGGTTCGCCATAATACCGAATGGCGTTGTGCTTGGTTTTTTCTTCTAAAAAGTCGTATAGCCATTTAGATTTGTCCGCCAAACTCATCTCGGCCGATTTTAGGATAGCCAGTTCGGCGTTGAGGCGCAAAATACGGCCGGGGATGAGAAAACGGGTGATGCCCGCAGGAAAATAACGCCCCGAAAGCGTCACCTGCATGACTTGGGAGACGGTGTACTCGGGGAAAACGATGAGGGCGGCCAAATTGGGATAGTCATTCTTGAGCGTGATGAGGTCTTTTTCGAGGGTGCGGTCTACGGTGCAAGCGGCGATATAAGTTTCGGTGAGTTTGTTGAGTGCGTCGAGCCGGTTAAGGCCAGCGGCCGTTTGCACCAGAAAGACACGGCCGTCGGCCGTGTGCAAATAGCACAAACTGCCGTAAGCGAACATGTCGTCGTCCGCTTTTTCGGCCGTGCTGGGAACCAGCGCAATGTTCGGAATTGCGCGTAGTAAATCGAGCAAATCCTCCACCTCAATCTTTTGGGCGACATGGTACCATGTGTGCAAGCCCAAACCCGTTTCGGGGGAGCAGATTTGGACGACAGTGTGCGGGTAGCCGAGCTTCTTGAACGCGGCCGTGCGCGTCGCCCCATCCAGCACCATGTATTTGTCTTCCACCTGCATCACCACCGTTGGGTTGCGCAGGAGACCTTCCGCATCTAGTCGCGCCGCCAATTTATCCACTCGTTTGGGGTCAATGCTTTCGTGGGGGAAAATTTTATCCATCGGCACAACGCGCAGGGGGAGGATGTTTTCCACTTCAACATCGCGCAAAATCTCCACAATTTGCTCGGCCACGGCGAGGGAGGCCACTCGCTGGGCATCCTCGGTGCTGGCGGCGATGTGGGGGGTGGCGATGACTTTCTCGTGCTGGATGAGGGCGGTGTTGGTGGCGGGTTCGGTCACAAACACGTCGAGAGCCGCGCCCGCTAAACGGCCGTCGCTGAGTGCTTCCAATAACGCATCCTCATCCACCACCCCACCCCGCGCCGTGTTGATGATGTAGGCGGTGGGTTTCATTCGGGCGAGTTCGGCACGGCCGACAATGCCCTGTGTGTCGGCTCGCATTGGGACATGCAAGCTGACAAAATCGGACAAGTGCAACAGTTCGTGCAAATCCACATTTCGCGCTTCGGCAAGGTTTAGTTCGGGGGTGGGGCGCAGTTGGTTGACCAGTATCTTCATTCCAAATGCTTGGGCGCGGATGGCCACTTGGCGGCCGATGCGGCCGAAGCCGACCAACCCCAATGTTTTGCCGACTAGCCCCGTGCCCATAAACGATTGCTTTTCCCATTTGCCTGCTTTAAGGCTTTCATCGGCGCGGGGCAGGCGGCGGGCGAGGGCGAGGAGCAAGCCCATGGTGTGTTCGGCCACGGCCACGGTGTTGGCATCGGGCGCATTTACCACCGCAATGTGCTTTTCTTGCGCTTTGCGGACATCTATATTGTCCAGACCTGCGCCTGCACGGCCGATGACTTTCAGGTTGTGCCCGCGCTCGATAATTTCGGCCGTCATGGTGGTGGCACTGCGCACGACCACGCCTTGGTACTGGTCTATAATGGCCAATATCTCCTCGGGCTTGAGATTGGTGCGGACATCCACATCAGTGTGTTGGGCGAGGAGGGTAAGGCCATTTTCGGCGATGGGGTCGCACACGAGAACACGCGGCCGTAGATTGGGGATGGTCATGGGGAAATCTCCTTGGGAAGTGGGGGTGGGGTAAAAAAAAGGAGTTTCGTGGGGGGAAACTCCTTGAGTCGGTGGGAGGGGTAAGTACCTCGAACTGGCTAATTTTGCTTATCGCTATCGGATTAGCCGACCAGTGGCAAAATCGCAAAATAGTGGCACGCACTGCCGCCCAGCACAAACAAATGCCACACAGCATGGTTGTAGGGCATTTTGTGCCACGCATAAAAGATAACCCCGATGGTGTAGGAAGCCCCGCCAGCGGCCAGCAAGGTGAGGCTTTGGGGGGGCAGGTTGGTGACCATTTCGTTCCACGCAATGACGCACAGCCAGCCCATGCCCACATAGGCCAAGGTGGAAAGGACTTGAAAGCGGTGGATGAACAATGCCTTAAAGGCAATGCCCAACACGGCCAGTCCCCAGACCAAGACGAGCATCGTCCAGCCCAAGGTTCCGCGAATGGCCACCAATAAAAATGGGGTGTACGTGCCCGCAATG
Source organism: Candidatus Hadersleviella danica (assembly GCA_016711405.1). Lineage (GTDB taxonomy): Bacteria > Chloroflexota > Anaerolineae > Promineifilales > Promineifilaceae > Hadersleviella > Hadersleviella danica. Next base: position 13,541 of record JADJSZ010000009.1, read on the forward strand.
AGCAGGTAAATGGAGGAGTGGTCTATGATGCGGAGGATGTGCTTGAGGCGCGGCCGTTGAAAACTGTGGTACAGAGTGGAGGCCAAATAGAGCAAGAGGAGGGTGGTGCCATAGATGCTAAAGCTGATGATTTCCCACATTCCCCCATACCATGTGGCAAATAGCACCAAGATAATCAGCCCCGGCACGCTGAGAATAGCCCCAATGCCGTGGGTAATACTGTTGGCGATTTCTTCGCCAAGGGTGTAGTAATCGTTGATGAGTTGACGGGAACGGTTTTGGATACTCATAAGCTTAGTTCAAGGTTGAGAAACTTGTGATGGGGGACAGGCAGGTTGAGCAAATAGTAGCATAGCTGGGGGGTGAAACCAATCCAACTTAGGAGCTAATGAGAGAGAGGCGAGAGATAGAGATAGAGGGAGCCTTCGTAGGTCAGTCAACTACGTACCCCTCTATCTCTATCTCTACACTCTATCTTTCCTTGCTTGCCGACTGCGCGTGACCAAGGCCACGCCTGCAATGGTGAGCAACCCACCGCCCATGCCTTGCCATGTGGGCCATTGGTTAAAGAAGAGCCACGACCAAAAAATGGTGATGGCGGGGCTGAGGGTCAAAATAATGGCGTGGAAACTCATTTCGATGCGGCGCAGGACGAGATAATAGAGGACACGGCTGAGGACGACATCAACGGTGGCGGTGATGAGCAAAATGAGCCACGCGGCCGTGTTCGGCCACTCCCACGACCCGCTTCCCAACACGGCCGCCAACAAAATGACTGATGTACCCAGTACGCGAAAGAAGAAAAAGTTGGCAAAATCAATCTCGCCGCCGTAACGTTTGACCACGGCCGCGTGTAAGGCGTACATAAACGACGACCCCAGCACAAACAGCGCCCCCAACTGCCAAAAATCCCCCGGTTGGAAACTGATGATGACCACGCCGACGAGAGCCACGGCCGTGCCCACCCAGCCCAGCGCATTGAGCCGCTCCCGCAACCAGACCAGCCCAAAGCCAATCGAAAAAATGGTGGAAGCCCGCGCCAGCAGAGACCCTGTGCCGGGGTCAATGTAGGTCATGGAGGTGTAGCTGAAGACCATTGCCCCACCGACGAGACCACCCACGGCCGCAAAAAACCAGAAATGCTCCCACAATACGCTCCAGCGCAACTGCCCCAGCCACGCCATGCCCACCGCCAATTGCACCGTTGCCACGGCCATCACATAAAAAGAGGCGACCAATGGCGGCAAAAGAGGAGCCAAGAGGCGGGCAAAAACGAGGTGGAAGCTGTCGAATAACAGCAAAAAAAAGACCACCAGTGGCGCATTGTCCAGCAGGCGGCGGGGCAGGGAAGCGGTGGGAAGTGACATGCGGGGGATTGTAGCAGATGCGTTATAAAGGTTATAAACGGATGAGATAGGGCATTGTGCCAAGGCACTCACTCGGTTTATGATATACTATGTATCATATAGGCAATTTCCTATTTCAACCCTTTCGCAACCCAATCTCTTAACCGCCCTTCACCTATAGGATTATCCCCCATGAGTAAACCCATCCCCCCTTTAGCCCCCGGTGCGTTGCCCTTTTTGGGGCACGCTTTGTCTTTTCGCAACGGCCGTGACCAATTGCTTCAGCATGGCTATGACACATGTGGCCCTGTCTTTGCCCTGAAGTTGGCCACCCAAAACGTGGCTGTGCTTGTTGGCCCTGAGTACAGCAAAATCTTCTTCCAAGAGACCGACCGCTCGTTGAGCATGGTGGAGCCATATCAATTTTTGCGCGAATCGTTTGGCGATGTCGCCTTTTTGGTGGGGCCTGAGTATTACAAGCAGACTCGTTCAGTTTTGCACGAACCGTTTAAACGGCACAAAATGACCCAGTATCTCGCTGTGATGCAAGAGCGCACACAAGTATGGCTCGATACGCTGGGCGAAACGGGCGAGATAGAGCTGGTGGCGGCCGTCACCCAGTTGGTGCAAGATATTGCGGGCAGTGCCCTGATGGGGCGCAAATTTCAGGAGCAGGTAGGAGACGAGTTTTGGCCATTGTATGAGGCGATTAGCCTTGCCCTCGACCCAATGCTTCCCGCCCATTGGCCTCTTCCCAAATTCAAGCGGCGTGACCGTGCCCGCGCCAAGTTGGAGGCGTTATTACGGCCGATGTTGGCCGAACGCCGCCAAAACCCCGACGCATATGACGATTTCATGCAGGAATTGCTCAATGCGCGTGATACCACGGGCCAACCTTTGGACGATGAGCATGTGATTCCCCTCCTGCTGGGCTTGCTCTTTGCGGGGCATGAAACAACGGCCGGGCAAGCCGCATGGACAATTGTGGAATTATTGCGCCACCCCGAGTATGCCCAACGAGTTCAGCAAGAAGTGGATGCTGTTTTGCCTTATCAAGGCGAACTCAACATGGAGCGACTGGCACAGATGGAGCACATTGAGTGGGCTGTGCGCGAAGTGGAACGAGTACGGCCGTCGGCTGATATGGTTTTCCGCTACGTAACCACCCCACTGGAAGTTGGCGATTATGTCGTGCCCGCAGGTTGGTTGGTGCAAACCAGTTCCTTGCTCACCCACAACTTGCCCGAGGTATTTGCCAACCCTGAGCAATTTGACCCATTGCGCTATGCGCCCGACCGTGCCGAGGACAAAAAGCACCGCTTTGGCCTGATTGGGTTTGGAGGGGGGATTCACCGTTGCACGGGCATGAATTTCGCCAACATGGAAATGTCGGTTATTACGGCTCTGCTTTGGCAACAGTTTGAGGTGGAGTTGGTGACACAAGATACCCATGTGGCACAAGGCATGGGCGCAAATCGGCCGTCGGCGACCATTGTGCGCTACCGCCGCCGCCCCGCCCCTGTGGGTGAGCTGGTGGGTGCTGGCGCGGCCACGGCCGCTGGCTGTCCCTACCACTAGGCTCAAAAAGGACGAATTACGAAGTACGATACCCTTTCGTACTTTGTAATTCGTACTTCGTCCTTTATTCTTCCTCTCCCCACGTCAGTTTGAGCTTGGCGGGGATGTGAAAAGCGGCTCGTTTGTAATCGTTTACGGCGATGGAGTTACGCATGAGCAGGGCGATAGCCAGCTTGTCAATCAGTTTGTCTATGCCGCCAAAAGTGGTATCCAGTACATCTAAGAATTGACCCATCTTGGTGGCGTGATTCATCATCCCTTGCCAGCGCGTTTGGGGCACTTCCATCCAATCGGCCACCTCCTCCCCTGCAATGTGGCGAATGAGGGCGGGTACAATGCCATCAAACATGGTGCCGGGGATTAAATCGCTGTGCATGTTGATGAGCGAACGAGTGAGGTAGACTCCTTCGGGAGAGGGGCCGAATTGGCGTTGGGCGATAAAATGGGCCACGGCCGTTGCCTCCGCCACATTGGCGGGTATGTTCTCGGGGCGAATGCCCATCAGACGGCCGATGACCTGCCAGCCGTAGTAATAATCCTCGGCATCCTCATCGCGAATGGTCGCCCCCAACCTTTTTAGCCCCTCCAACACCCCAGCTGAAAAAACCATCAGCGTGCCCAACAAATCTTCTTGGCAGATGGGCACACCCAACGCAATTTCGTCCCATTTGCCCGTGCGCCGCACAAGGTAACGCACGGCCGAGTGCATCAGCCGTACTTTCAGGCAAGTCGTAATCGCTTTGCCATGTGGCCCAAAGCCATCGGGATCCATTACCAGCAACACAAATTGCCCCGTTTCGGCGATGCGATGATAGGGGTTTTGGCCCATGCGGTAGCTAAACGTGAGGACTTTAGACCCTTTGGAGCCAGCGTAGCAGGTGACGAGCGCGGCCGTGGACAAAATCAGGGTAATCAGCGCCCCGTGTTCCACAAAAAAAGCGGACGAGCGAGCCAGCCGCTCCCGATCCACATCGGCGGGCAATTCCCGCTTTTCGCGGAGCCAAAACTCAATGTTGTCGGGCAATGCCGCAGGAATATCGGTGTGATTTTCAATGATCTGCATCAGCAAATCATTGACCTCTTGCACTTGGCCGTTTTCTTTCAGGTCAGCCATGATGGGGTCAAGGGTTGGGTCGCCCACTTGGCGCAGTTTATCGAAATGTTGGTGAGAGAGTTCCATTGAAGTGGTGAGTGGCTATTCCTAAGCCTAGTAAAAAAAGAAATTAAACCGCGGAGAGCGCAGAGAGCGCGGAGTTTTTTTGAAACCCTTTGCGTCTTTGCATCTTTGCGCTTTTGCAATAAAAATGAGACTTTATCTCTCGAGGTACTTGACTACACTTCGAGCAACGGCCGCGCAATGGCCTGTAACTGGTGTAACTGGTCGGCGCGGATGGTGACGACGCGAAGTTGGGTTTTGGCCGTGACCATCTCGTGGGGGTGTTGGCCAAAATAATCGTTCGGGCCGAGTAGGCGGGTTGCCCCCGTTTCCGTATCGCGCACCTCTGCCTGCCCTTCTTCGATGAGGTAATAATAATCCCCCACTTGGTTCTCTTCAATAATACACACCTCGGCCTGAAAAACATGGTGGCTGATTTCGTAGTCGTCGGCATCGTCTACGCTCATCTCGACAATGTCACGGCCGACCAGCGGCCAGATGAGCCAATCAGCCAACAGGCGCAAGCGCCTATCCCATGTGGGCACATTCATCACCAGCAACATGCGCCACATAAGCCACGAAAACAGGCCGCGCATCTGCCAGCCGCGAAACTCGCCCACTCCTGTGCGACGGCCGATGGATGCCCCTTGCCCCAGCCCTTTGTAGGTAAACGGCCGTGGTTCCTCCCCGCGCACTACCCGCAACACATTTTGCGCCACCACCTTGCCCTCCTCCACCGCCCACGCCGCATTGGCGGGGCAAATATGCTCGGCGGGGTTGTTGGGGTTGGGGATGGCCGCGCAATCCCCCGCCGCCCAGATGTTGGGTTGGCTGGGCACACGCAACGTGGAGTCGGTGTGGATACGGCCGCGTTCGTCGTGCGACATGGGCAGAGTCGCTACCAACGCGGCAGGCTTTTTGCCCACCGCACTAACCACGGTGCGGGTGGGGATGCGCTCGCCGTCCACCAGCCCCACTTCAAGCGGCGTGACCCACGCTACGCGGCTGTTGATGCGCACCTCGACCCCCAGTTTGGCCATGTGGCGCATGGCGTAAGCCACCAATTGGGGGTAGCCATCCCCATAGCCAGCCGCGCCGATGCCACTGTAAAGCTCAGGCAAAATGGTGGCGCCGGGGGTGATGAGCAACACGCGGCACTCCTCACGCCGAATGTGCTTGTACTCGCGTTCGGTGAGTAGGCGGCACAAATCGGCAATTTCGCCTGCTATTTCGGTGCCAGCATAGCCACCGCCCGCGATGACAAAGGTGAGTAAGCGGCGGCGTTCGGCCGTGTTTGTGGTCAGGCTGGCCAGTTCAAACATGGTAATCAGTTGGCTCCGCAAGCGCAGACAACCATCGTAGGTGTGCAAGCGGAAGCCGTGTTCGCGCAAGCCGGGGTACGCTTCGAGGTTATCACTTGCTCCCAAAGCCACCAGCAGGTGGTCGTAGTGGAGTTGGGAACGTATCCCATCTATTTGCCGTTTAAAGGTGATGGTTTGGGTGGGCACATCCACGGCCGTGATTTCCGCCACCAACACATTGGCGGGCGGGAAAATGCGCCGCACAGGGCTGAGAATTTGGCTGGGCAGGATGCGTCCCGTAATCATCTCGGCCGCAAAGCCATGAAAGTTGTGGTAATTCTCGCGGGTAATCACCGTGACATCTAAGTCGCCCTTGAGAATGGCCTTGCGCAAGGTTTGGGTGGAGGTCACGGCCGCATACCCGCCGCCGAGGATAACAAAGTGTGGTTTGGACATGGTAGTGGTTAGTGGTTAGTGGTTAGTGGTTAGTGACGAGTGGTTAGTGAGTAGTGAGTAGTGAGTAGTGAGTAGTCGTTCCGCAATCCGCAATCCGCAATCCCCATTCCCCTGCGCCCCTTGGCTTTTTGCGGTTATAATAGCATGACTTGCGTACCCCTCCCATTAAAAGCGCACCCGGCAACGACAGACGGCCATCCGGCAATGACGAGACCACACTGACGCTCGTCCTTGCGAATTGTGACCACACACTCCCTCCCCCTCTTATGGATTTGCTAATCGCCTACATCCCCATGGATCGCCGCCAAGCGTTGGTGCAAGGACGGCCGTTGCCTGAACGCACCGAGGGAGCCGCTTTGTTTGCCGATATTTCGGGTTTTACGCCGCTCACGGCCGCCTTGGCCCAAGAACTCGGCGCACGGCGGGGAGCCGAGGAGCTAACCCGCCAACTCAACCATGTTTATAACGCCCTCATCGCCGAAGTGCATGAGTACCGGGGGAGCGTGATTAACTTTACGGGGGATGCGATTACTTGCTGGTTTGATGGGGACGACGGCCGTCGAGCCACCGCTTGCGCCTTCGCCATCCAACACGCCATGCAACAGTTCACCGAAGTGCGAACCCCAGCGGGGACGATTGTCTCGCTGGCGGTGAAGGTGGCCGTGGCCGTTGGCCCTGTGCGCCGCTTTCGGGTGGGCGAACCCGCCATCCAATACATGGATGCACTGGCGGGGCGCACCCTTGCCCTGATGGCGGCGGGGGAGCAGATGGCCGAAAAGGGGGAGGTTGTCGTTTCGGAGCAGACGGCCGCCCAGTTGGGCGAATGTGCGGCCGTGGCCGAATGGCGCACCAACGACGAAACAGGCCACCGCTTCGCCGCCCTCAGCCACCTCACCACCGACATTCCCCGTACCCCGTGGCCAGCCCTGCCCGATGGGGCCATTACGGCCGAGCAAGCGCGGGAATGGATATTACCCCCCATCATCGAACGGTTGCGCGAGGGGCAAGCCGAATATCTGGCCGAATTGCGCCCCGCCACCCCGCTTTTTCTCAAATTTGATGGCATCGAATATGATGAAGACGAGCAAGCGGGCGAAAAGCTCGATTTGTTCATTCAGTGGGTGCAAAACGTGCTGGCGCGGTACGAAGCGTATGTCTTGCAAGTGACCGTGGGCGACAAGGGGAGCTATCTTTACACAGCTTTTGGCGCTCCCCTTGCCCACGACGACGACCCCGGCCGTGCTGTGGCGGCGGGGTTGGAACTCAGTACTCCCCCGCCCAACCTGCGCTTTATCCACACCATCCAAATTGGCATTAGCCAAGGGCGCGTGCGGGCTGGTGCTTATGGCGCAGATGCAAGCCGGACGTATGGGGTGTTGGGCGAAGAGACCAACATGGCCGCCCGACTGATGGGTAAGGCGGGGTTGGGGCAAGTGTATGTGCGCGAATGGGTGGCCGAGGCGGTGCGTAGCCAATACAACGTCCAAGATTTGGGGCTGATGAAGGTGAAGGGCAAGGAGGAGCCAATTCGCGTCTTTCAGGTGCTGGGGAGGCTCCATGCCTCGTTCCAACGGCCGGCCACCCTCTACAGCCAGCCGCTTATCGGCCGTGAGACGGAATTGACCATGATGGAAGAGATTTTGCGCCAATCGTTCCAGACGGGGCAAATTCTCAATGTGCAAGGCGCAACAGGGGTGGGCAAGAGCCATGTCACGGCCGAACTGACCAACCGCGCCCTCCATGAAGGTGTCCGTATCGCCGTTGGTTCTTGCCAAAGCATTTCGCAAAGCACTGCTTATACCCCGTGGCGGCAGGTCTTGGGCGTTCTGTTGGGGTTGGATGAGACGGGGGAGAGCGTGCAAATTGGCCAAATCCAACGCCAAATCGAAGCGATGAACCATGAATGGTTGTTGCGTTTGCCCCTATTGGGCGATTTACTTGGTGTGGCTATCCCCGAAAATGACACAACCCGCGCCCTAGACCCCAAGTTGCGCCAAGAAGCGCTGTTTGCACTGGTGATTGATTTGCTCCGCAAGTGGACGGAGGAGCAACCGTTGCTTATTTTGGTGGAGGATGTGCATTGGTTGGATGAAGCGTCGCAGGGGTTGGTGCTGGCCATCGGCCGTGTGCTGAGCAGTATGCCCCTCTTGCTGTTGCTTACCCAGCGCCCTGCCCTCCGTGCCGACCAAGCCGTATTGCCTGCCCTAAGTGAATTTGAGCATTACCACGCCCTCGAACTGACTGAATTGGCGGCCGATGCCTTGACCCAATTGGTGCAAAACCAAGTGGAAGGCGATGTTTCACCGCTGGCCTTAGCCCTGATTGAGGCGAAATCGCATGGCAACCCGTTTTTCACCGAGGAGTTGGTGGATGCATTGCAGGAGTCGGGGGCATTGATGCAAGCCGCTGATGGCGTGTGGATGCTTTCGGAAGTGATTATCCAAGCGTTGCGGGAGGGGGATTGTTTGGTGCAACAGGGGGATGGGTGGGCACTCGCGGCCGATGCGCCGCTAACAGGCGTGAACATCGGTGTGCCCGATTCGATTTATGGCACGGTGTTATCCCGCTTGGATCGCCTGCCCGAGGGGCACAAGTTAACTCTGAAGGTGGCCAGTGTTATTGGGCGGACATTTGAGGTCCGGTTGGTACATAGCTCGCACCCTGCTCATGTGGAGGCGGAAATACTCAGGGTGCAGACGCAGGAGTTGGATGCGCGGGATTTTATTCGGTTGGAACGGCCGTCGCTTGTGCCGGGCGAGATGACGGCCGTTTACTTCTTCCGCCACAACACCACCCAAGAAGTGGCCTATGACACGTTGCTGTTCATGCAACGGAAGCAGTTGCACCAAGCAATTGGGCAGGAATTAGAGCGGCTGAATCCCGAACAGGTGACGGCCGTGGCCCACCATGCCTATGCAGGCGAGGATTGGCCCCGCGCCCTGAAGTACCAAGCCCTAGCGGGCAAGCGGGCACAGCAACTGTTTGCCAACACAGAAGCCATCGAGCATTTTCGGAAGGCGTTGCATTGCACAACTTATCTGCCTGAGGAGGAAACGGCCGAGGCGCGGCTGGATATTAACAGTGCCACGGGGGAACTTTTGGTGACTACGGGGCAATATGACAAGGCCAATGAGCATTTGCAGGAAGCATTAAAACTGGCCCAAGCGGCGCAAGATTTTAATGCCCAAGCGCGGGTCTGTCGCTGGATCGGCCGTTCGTATGAGTTGCGCGGTGAGTACATGCCAGCACTCGAATGGCTCCAAAATGGTCTTTATATTTTAGAGGATGAGGCGTTGGAAACGGCCGAACTGGCCGAATTGCACGTCATTGCGGGGCTTATCAACACGCGCCAAGGGAACTATGAGAAGGCGTTGGAACGTGCCCAGCGGAGCCTTAGCTTTGCCCAGAAACAAGGGGCAAAAGATGTGTTGGCACGGGCATATAATTTGATGGGGCATATCAGCCGGTTGCAAGGGAATAGCACGGCCGCCATTGATTACTTCGAAATTGGCCTTGAGTTATGCCAAGCGACCAATAACATTCATGCTCAAGCCCTTGCCTATAACCAAATCGCGAATGCGTATTTTAATATGGGGCAGTGGGTGAAGGCGCGGGAGAGTTACCAAAAGGCGCGGGATACGTTTAATCGCATTGGCGATATTTATAATCGGTCACTAGGCGATAACAACTTGGCAGGGATTCTACTTAACCAAGGCAAACTTGATGAGGCATTGCAAACGTATCAAAATGCGTTGAATGGTGTTCAGCAAATCCGTGGCTCTTTATGGGTGTTGGGTGGATTGCATAATAATCTGGGAGCGACTTATGTGCGGCGCAATGATCCACAAAAGGCTTTAGAACATTTGCAAATAGGTCGCGATTATTTGGCCCAAGCAAATGCGCGGGACTTTTTGCCTGAGCTATACCGCCACTTTGCAGAGGCAGTATTGCTGACGGCCGAATACGACCATGCCCACCGCAATGGGGAAGAAGCCCTCACCTTGGCACGGGAGTTGAATATGCGCGGCGAGGAGGGCAATAGTTTGCGGGTGTTGGGCGAGATTGCGTTGCGGCAGGGGAATTTCACGGCCGCGCAGGATTATTTGGCGCAAAGTAGCCTTATTTTAGATGAAACAGGGGAGGAGTATGAGTGGGCACGGGCGCAGTTGTTGCTGGCCGAGTTGGCCATCGCCCGCGCGGAGCGGGCGCAAGCGGCCGAATTTTTAGCCGCCTGCCAGCCAATCTTTGAGCGATTGGATGCCCAACTTGATTTGGGGCGGGTGAAGGCGTTGCAATTTTTGGATGTGTAGTAGGCGATTCCTATCGTGGTGTATTGGCCTAGTTGCATATCAATACATCAATATACAAATCTACTCATAAACCGTCCTACCCTACCCCAACACCTTCATCATTTTAAACCAAGTTGGCTCCTCAAAACCTGCATGGGTTCCGTGGCCGTAAATTTCGTAGCCGAGGGAGTGAAATAAGCGCACATTCCCCTCAAACGCAATCCGCACCCCCAGCGTCACCCGTTGGTAGCCATGTACATGGCCTAGTTGCTCCACCGCCCCGACCAACCGCCCCGCAATGCCTTGCCGCCTGTGGCTGGGCAAGACGGCCAAACGGCCGAAATACAATTCCCCCGGTTCCCCATCTGGCCCTTTGGGGTAGCAAAAAACACACCCAACGGGCACGGCCGACACTTCCGCCACAAACGCAGTTTGGCGAGCCAGCCGTTCCGTCACACTCTCGAAAGTCTCTCGCAGAGAGCTAGGTTGGGGCATTATGGCCGCATATTGGCCAAACGAGCCATGAATCAAACCAAGTAAAACAGACACATCATCTGGGGTGGCAAGGCGAATCATACGATTTTGGATTTTGGATTTGAGATTGTGGAAGGGCTAGTGCCCAACGGGCAATTATGGCACACCCCCAAAAAACAAAAATGCCAATGACGGGATGGTTCCAGTCATGGTTACAATTTCGGACGTGGGACTGGGGACAAGGGACTGGCGTTCACAAGCGTCCCAACTCCCTTGTCCCCAGTCAAAATTTGCAAAAATGCTCCTTCATAAGTCGTGAACCATATCTCAATGGCAAATGACGAATGACAAATCCCCACGACTAGATTAAAATCCCCCTCGTGTCAGACCAAGTCATCCTCAACAACCGCTACAAACTCCTCGGCCGAGTGGGCACAGGTGGCATGGCCACCGTTTACCGCGCCGAAGATGTCCTCCTCGGCCGCCTTGTGGCCATTAAAATGCTCCACGAAGGGCTGGCGGGCGACGAACTTTTTGTGCGCCAATTCCAGCGCGAGGCGCACTCGGCCGCCAATCTCACCCACCCCAACATCGTCACCGTGCATGACATTGGCGAGTACAACCATCGGCCATACATCGTCATGGAGTTTGTGGCGGGCAAAACGCTTAAAAACCTTATTACCGAAGCGGCCGAGCGCGGCCAACGCCTGCCCTTGCCCGTCGCCCTCGACCTGATTATTCAGGTGTGCCAAGGCATTGGCTACGCCCACCGTTCGGGGCTGGTGCATTGCGATGTGAAGCCCCACAATGTGCTGGTCACGGCCGACCAAACTGTTAAAGTGGCTGATTTCGGCATCGCCCGCGCCCTGAGCCAATCCAGCCATCAGCAAAGCGACATGATTTGGGGCACACCCCAATACTTTTCCCCCGAACAAGCCTCGGGGGAGCCAGCCACCCCCGCCTCCGATGTCTACTCGATTGGCATTATGCTGTTCGAGGCACTCAGCGGCCGTTTGCCCTTCGAGGGGGAATCCTCCACCGCTATTGCCCTCAAGCATTTGCACGAGCCACCCCCGGCCGTGCGCGACCTGAACCCGCAAGTGCCCGCTTACTTGGAGCAAATTTTGTTTAAGGTGCTTTCCAAAGAGCCAGCCGGCCGTTATCGCACGGCCGGGCAACTCGGCCGCATCCTCAGCGCCTATCGCGAACAACTAGCCGTACCCTCGGCCGAAATGCCCAAGTTGGGCGAGCCGCTCCGGGCGGGTGGTTCCCCCCCCGCTGAAGACGAGACCACGGCCGCCCCACCCCCAGCCGTGCGCGTGGCTCCTCCTCCCCCAGCGGTGCGCCCCAATGGGCTAAACAAGAAGGAAACGGCCGTGCCCACTCCCCTCCCCCCCACCCTTGCCCAACCCGCCACCGATTGGGTGGCCACCAGCCTTGCCCTAACCGCCCTCGTGGCGCTTCTGGGGCTAATCCCCCTCTGGTATCTCGTCTACCTTGCTTGGCAATAAGCCCCGCGCTCGCCTTAGAAATTGGTTGTCTGCCCCTGTCCCGCCCTGACCCGTGCGGTCTTCTTTGCTATACTGAGAAAGAAGAGGGAAGAGAGAAAAGAGAAGAGGCTGACAAGCTGACTGCTGAATTGCTGACAAGCTGACAAGCTGAAAGACTAAAAATTATGAACTCATCAAATATCGCCCGTTGGTTTATCTATGGCCTCATTCTTGTTTCGGTGATGGCCATTTTGTGGAGTTCCAGCAACAACGCCACCACGGCCGCGCCCGTTTCCCTGACCCAGTTGGCACAGGACATTGAAGCGGGCAAGGTGAAAGAACTGCTTGTGTCCGAGGCCAGTGACCAAGTCACGGCCGTTTACCGCGCCGATGATGCCCAAAGCGTGCAGGTGCAAATCAGCGGGGCCAGTTCGCTGGAAGAGATTTTGTTGGCCTATGGCATTTCGCCCGAGGTGTACCAATCCACAGGCACGACGATTAGCTATGAACGGCCGAGCCAATGGGCTGGCGTTCTCGGCTTACTGACCTTCTTCCTGCCCGTTGTGCTCGTTTTGGCCATCCTGTTCTTCTTCATGCGCCAAAACCAAGGCGCTAACAACCAAGCCATGTCCTTTGGCAAAAGCCGCGCCCGCTTGTTCAACAGCGACCGCCCCACGGTCACGTTTGACGATGTGGCAGGCGCGGACGAAGCCAAAGAAGAGCTAGAAGAAATCGTCGCCTTCCTGAAAGAACCCGAGAAATTTATTGGCTTTGGGGCGCGTATTCCCAAGGGCGTGTTGCTCATTGGCTCGCCCGGCACGGGCAAGACGCTGATGGCCAAAGCGGTGGCGGGGGAAGCGGGCGTGGCCTTCTTCTCCATTGCTGGCTCCGAATTTGTGGAGATGTTTGTCGGCGTGGGGGCCAGCCGGGTGCGGGATTTGTTCGAGCAGGCCAAACGCAACAGCCCTTGCATCATCTTCATAGACGAGATTGATGCTGTCGGCCGTCAGCGGGGCACGGGGCTAGGTGGCTCCCACGATGAGCGGGAGCAAACGCTCAACCAGATTTTGGTGGAGATGGATGGCTTCGACACCGATACCCAAATTATCATCATTGCGGCCACAAATCGGCCCGACATTTTAGACCCCGCCCTGTTGCGCCCCGGCCGTTTCGACCGCCAAGTGGTCATGGACAAGCCAGATATTCGCGGCCGTGAACAAATCTTCCGCGTGCACATGCGCGGCAAACCTGTGGCCACCCAAGTAGATGTGCATCTTTTGGCCAAAGCCACCCCCGGCTTTGCGGGAGCCGACATCGAAAACACCGTCAACGAGGCGGCTTTGCTCTCGGCGCGGCGCAACAAGGCCGCCATCGGCATGTCAGAATTTCAGGAGGCCATCGAGCGGGTGCAACTTGGCCCCGAGCGGCGGAGCCGGGTGATTAGCGAGGAGGAGAAGGAACTCATCGCCTACCACGAAGCGGGGCACGCTGTTGTCTCGCACCTGTTGCCCGAAGCGCAGGCGATGCGCAAAGTGACCATCATTGCCCGTGGCATGGCTGGTGGGGTGACGTGGTACTTAGAAGATGACAACAAGCTGTACACGACGCGGCGCATGAAGGCGATTATCGCCACCGCTTTGGGCGGCCGTGTGGCCGAAGAGCTTGTCTTTGGTGATGTGACCACAGGGGCGCAAAACGATTTGGCGCGTATCACCGAAATTGCCCGCAGTATGGTCATGCAATTTGGCATGGGCGAGGAGTTGGGCTTGCGGGTCTATGGCAAGCGGCAGGAGATGGTCTTCCTCGGTCGTGAAATCAGCGAGCAACGGGATTACTCCGATGCCATTGCCGAACAAATTGACAAAGAAGTAGACGATATTATTACCGCCCAATATGAACTGGTGCGGCAACTTTTGAGCGAAAATCGAGATAAGCTCGATTTGGTGGCGCAAACGTTGCTCGAGGTGGAAACCTTGGAGGCTGACGCATTTGCCCATCTGTTGGAAACGGGCATTCTAAAAACCACCCCCCCCGCCAAAGGTGGCTCTGGCGACGGCCGTTCCTCCGCCAAGGGCAAAAAACAAGCCAGCTCCACCCCGCCCAACATGGACATGCCCCCTAGTCCCACACCAGCTTAAAGAAGTAAAAGGTGAAAAGTAAAAGGTGAAAGGTGGGGTGCTTGGCACTTCTCACTTTTCACTTTTCACTTTTCACTTCCCCCCCCTCCCCATGGAAGAGACCCTTCGCAACATCCTCGCCCTTACCAACGATGTCCTCCAATCGGCCATTATTATTTTTGGCGCGTCGGTGGTGCTCTACAACTTGGGCGATAGCTTCCGCAACCGGGTGACCCGTGCCTTTGTGGCACTGGTCACTTTTGTGGTGATGGTTTACACGACGGAGTTGCTTGTCACCAACAGCCTGACCAGCCGTTCGGCCGAGAGTTGGTTGCGCGTGGAGTGGATTGGCATTGCCCAAGTCCCCTCGGCCATGTTCCATCTGGCCGATGCCTTGCTGGTGACGACAGGCGATGTCTCCCGCCGCCGCCGCTTGCTTATTCGCTTTATCTATGTCATGGGGGCGTTGTTCGTCGCCTTGGTCGCCTTCACCAATTTGGTGGTGGGCGATGTTATCAATGTGCCCCGCGCCCCCCATCTGCAAGCGGGCATTTTGTTTCCCGTTTTCACCTTGTACTTTTGGATGGTCACGGCCGTTAGCATCCACAACGTCTGGCGGGCGCGGCAACGCTGTCTCATCCATGTCACCCGCCAACGGATGAGCATTATTTTGGGGGCACTGGTGGCCGCGCCCGTGGGGGTCTTCCCCTATCTGCTCATCAGCCGCAACACCGAGCTGGCCTTGCCGCTTTGGTTTTGGCTGTTGCTGGTCGTCGGCAACCTGCTTGTCGGCATCATGTTTGGGATGCTGACCTTGCAATTGGCCTATTTTGGGGCCAGTTCGCCCGAGCGGGTGGTGCGGGTGCGGCTCTACAAATACTTGGCGCGGGTTCCGCTGGCGGCCACGCTGGTGCTCACCACCTATCTACTGGTCGGCCGCACCGATGGCTTTTGGGGATTGCCCAAAAGCACGGCCACCGCGTTGGCCGTGGTGGCCACTGTCATTGTGGCCGAGTGGGCGGTGCATACCTATAAACGGCCGCTCCAAACCCTCCTCCAACTCGACCAAAACCCCGAGGTGAGCCGCATTTTGCGCCTGAGCGAGCGCATTGTGACCACCCAAGAGTTGCGCGACTTTTTGGAGAGCGTGTTGGCCGCCGCCTGTGATGCCCTGCGCACCCCGGCCGCGTTTATCGTCTCGTTTGTGGGGGAAACGCCCCAAATCGAGATGGTGGTGGGGCCGTTGGCGGATGCGGAGGAGTTGGTGCAGGAGCAGAGTTTGCGCCAATTGGCGGCCGTGCCTCCCCCCCTCCTTTACAGCAATGGCAATGGCAACGGGCACAGCCCCAGCGATGCGCCCCCCAGTGAAACGCAGGATTGGCACACCCACGAGGGGCTGATTGTGTGGCAAGGCTTTTGGCTCCAACCGCTGTACGACAGCAAACAGCAGGTGTTGTTGGGCTTGCTGGGGATGCGCGGCCGTGCCCCTCTGCCCGATTTTTCGGCCAGCGAACAGGCGATGCTGAAACGGCTGGCCGAGCAAGCGGCGCAGGCGTTGGAGGATAGGGTGCTTCAGCAAGAGGTGTTCGCGGCCGTGGATAACCTGCTCCCCCAACTAAACGCGTTGCAGATGCGGCGCAGTGCGGCGGCGTTTGGGGGGACACCTGCGTTAACGGCCGTGGAAGAAGAGTCGAGCGATGACGAATTTAGCACATGGGTGAAAGATGCCCTGAGCCATTATTGGGGCGGCCCCAAGCTGACCGAAAGCCCGCTGATGCAACTGGCCATTGTGCAAGAGGCGTTGGCACGGCACGAGGGCAACCCCGCCCAAGCGTTGCGCGATATTTTGCTCCGCGCCATTGAGCGGTTGCGCCCCGAGGGGGAGCGGAGCATGACCCGCACGGAGTGGCTCCTCTACAACATTTTGGAGATGCAGTTTGTGCAGGGTCGGCGCGTGCGTGATGTGGCGCACCGGTTGGCCATGAGCGAATCGGATTTATACCGCAAACAACGCATCGCCATTGAGAATGTGGCGCAGGCGATTTCGGAGATGGAGCGGGAGCGGGCGGCGTGAGGGGGGAGAGGGTGCAGGGGATAGTGGTGTATTGAACTATGCCAAATCATTCGCTACTATGCCAATACATGAACTGGCTCCCTCAGGGATAATGCCCGCAGAGTATTCAACGCACCCCACAGGAGGAACAGTTGCCGATGACCCCGAAGAAATCCAACGCCAAATTGAGCTATTGCAACAGCAGTTGCAAGCCTTGCAAGGAGCACACCTTGCAACTTGGTGGTGATATGGTCGGCCGTGACAAAATCGGCCGTGACCAGTACAACATCCAAGGCAACATGTACTATGGCGAGCCGACGGATGACCCCACCGAAGCGTTGCGCATTTATCGCGAGGTGGTGCTGAACGAGAGCAACCGCCTTGGCCTTGATGGGCTGGATGTGAGTGCGGCCGACCCCACCAACAGTGCGCGGCCGTTGCGTCTGGCGGCCGTCTACGTCACTCTCAGCACCACCAGCCAACAAACCATTGCCCACGGAGCAAGGCGACGACAGCGAAGAGAGCCTCCCCATCACCGCTTTGGGGGCGTGTGGGAAAGAGCGACCAAACTTGTACTGACAGGCGACCCCGGCGGGGGCAAATCCACCTTTGTCAACCACCTTGCCCACGCCCTGTGCGGCCACCAACTCGGGCGGGCAGGGGATTGGCACGCCCAACTCACCCCCGAATACAACAGCCTGCGCCCCGCCCAACTGACTTTGCTCCCGCTCAAACTCATCTTGCGCGATTTTGCGGCCATGTTGCCCACCATCCCCGCCGAAGTGGCCGAGTATAAGCGGCGCACCACCCCCCTCAATGCCCTGACCCAATTTGTGGCCGCCCAATTGCAACGCCAAAACCTCGGCTTTGTGGAAAAGCCCTTATTGGCCGAACTCCAAGCGGGGCGGGTTTGGCTCTTGCTGGATGGCCTCGACGAAGTGACCAACCCCAGCCAACGGCAACTGGTGCGCGATGCTGTTTTAGCCTTTGCCCAACGCTACCCCGCCTGCCACTACACCGTTACCTGCCGCATTTTGGCCTATGAGGACAAGAGCTACCAACTGGGGGGCTTTGCCAAATACGAACTGGCCGAATTTGACGACGAGCAACGGCAACGCTTTGTGCAGGGCTGGTACGCGGAACTTGTAGCCCGCGAGCGGCTGGAGCGGGGCAAGGCGGAGATTTTGGCCAGCCGCCTTGCGCCAAAGCATTGCCCAACGAGCCGATTTGCGCCGCTTAGCGGGCAACCCCCTCCTGCTGACCATTATGGCTTTGGTGAACACGCACAAAACAGCCTTGCCTGAGGGACGCGCCCAACTATATGAAGAGGTGGTGGAGATGTTGCTCTGGCGTTGGGAGGCTGTCAAGTTGGAGCAGAATGAGGGCGTGACCCTGCGCCAACTGCTCCAGCAAGTGGGGCGCACCGACAAGGAGTTGCAACAAGCGTTGGCGCAAGTCGCTTTGCTGGTTCACCAGCAGATTGGGGCGGGGGATGATGGGGAGAAGGTAGCCGATGTGAGCAGGCAACAGTTGTACGATGCCCTCGCCCCCCTTTCCCGCGACCATGGCTGGGCGCAACAGGTGGTGGAGGTGATGCAGGCGCGGGCGGGCTTGCTGGTGGAGCGGTTGCCCCATCTGTTTACCTTTCCCCACCGCACCTTTCAGGAGTATTTGGCGGGGGTGGCTTTGGCCAACAGCCACAACGCCGAAGGGCAACCCGATTTTCCCCAACGCGCCTTGCCCCTTGGCCGACCAAGCCCAATGGCGCACGGTGATTTTACTGGCCGTGGGTTACCTCATCTATGTCAAGCCCGAACCGTTCCGGGTGTTGGCTTTGCTGGCGGAACTGTGCCCCGAGAAACCTCGTGTTAGACTTGCTGGGTGGCGGCAAGTATGGCTGGCGGGAGAAGCGGTGCTAGAGATAAAGGCCCAACGAATGCAGGACACAGAGCAGGGGCGCACCCTGCTGGTGCGCATCCGCCAACGACTGGCGCAATTGTTGGCATGGGGGTATTTGCCTTCACGGGAACGGATGGAAGCGGGCGTGGTGCTGGGGCAGTTGGGCGACCCACGGCTGGGGGTGGGGGTGCGGGATGGCTTGCCCGATTTGGCGTGGGGCGGGGTGGTGCTTGCGGGGAAATACACGATTGGTGGGGATGATAAGGCCGAAAGTTTAAGGAATGCCCAGTTCCAATGCTTTGTGGAGGCGGCCGATTTTGGGAATGCTGAATGGTGGGCGGGAATGGGCACCGTGGGGCGCGAAATTGAGCCAAATCCCAGTTGGCCTTATGCCAATCACCCACGGGTTGAGGTGACGTGGTATCAGGCGGTGGCTTTTTGCCGCTGGTTGAGCGATAAGTTGGGGGATGAGGTGCGCTTGCCCCATGAATATGAATGGGAAGTCGCGGCGCGGTATAACGACGGCCGCATTTACCCGTGGGGCGACGAATTTGACCAAGACAAAGCGAATACGGATGAAGGCGGGTTGCGCCAAACCACGGCCGTGGGTCTCTATCCAACTGGCCGTCAACCCACCTTAGACCTTTACGACATGAGCGGCAATGTGTGGGAATGGTGCCAAAACAAAACCTCTGACCCCACCCAAACGAAGGTGGATGAGATGGCGACTCCCGTGGTTTGCGCGGCGGGTCGTGGGTCAGCAACGACGACTACGCGCGTGCGGCGTATCGCTTCAACTTCCATCCTGACCTCCGTCTCAGCCTTGTCGGGTTTCGGCTGGTGCGTGTGCCTCGTCCCCCATCTCTTCTTGACCAGTCCGACTGTAGTCGTGGGGCCCGCCCCCCCACCCCCCCCAACTTCCAACACGGGGGGGGGGGCGGCCCCCCCCAATGCGGCCTTTTGCAGAGGCCTGCGCCCCCCCCCCCGCCAACCCCCAGGGGGGGGAGGGGGGGGGGGGGGGGGGGGGGGGGGGGGGGCGGGGGGCCCCCCCCCCCCCGGCCGGGGGGGGGGGGGGGGGGGTGGTTGGAAACGCAGGGCGAGGAGGCGGCGAGACAGCGTTTGGTGTTCTTCGTTGCCATCATGCGCCGCCTTCTCGCCCCTACGACGTGTCCGCTGTGGACGGTCTCCCGACCGCTCCACCCATCCCCCACCCCCAACACCCCCGTAGGGGCGAGAAGGCGCGGCAACAGGCGGGGCCAACGTGCGGGGTTCCTTCCGCGCCTCCTCGCCCTGTGTTGGCCGCATGTGTAGGTGGTTGGAAACGCAGGGCGAGGAGGCGGCGAGACGGCGTTTTGTGTTCTTCGTTGCCATCATGCGCCGCCTTCTCGCCCCTACGATATATTGTCTCCCGACCACTCTACTAATCCCCCCTAATACGCCGCCAATACATGACGCAAAGACCCCACGGGTTTGGAAAACCCGTGGGGTCTTTTTGGTTAACAACACGGCCGTGGGCATACCCAAAAGAGTTCCAAAAAGATAGGTTGGCCAGCCATCTTCGTGACTCAAACGGACAAGGCCTACCAGAGGTCAGCACCGTATAAAAAAGGTGCGCACCATTTGCCTAAAAGGTGCGCACCTTTTGAGCAAATGGTGCGCACCTTTTGGCAAACAAGTGCGCACCTTTTTTACAAACAAGTCCGCACCTTTTTGCAACAACGCCGCAGGTGTTTTTAGAAGGGAGCCTTGGGCATTCAAAAACCATGCGCCTGCACTCCCCAACACCCCCTTTGTTGGCCGCGTGTGGGGGTGGTTGGAAACGCAGGGCGAGGAGGCGGCGAGAGGGGGTTTTGTGGTTTTCGTTGGGGTCATGCGCCGCCTTCTCGCCCCTACGACATCGTGCAAGAGGAGCATTGATTGCTTTTCATGTTTTTTTAAGGTGGGCTACACTTTGAACGTCGTGGCGCAATAGATTGCGCCACGACGTTTTGGGAAAGATACCTTATTGACGAGTTAATCCTAAGGAGATAATTGGATGCAACGCAAACTTGTTTGGCTGATGATGGTGCTGGTATTGGGGTTGGTGGCGGCCGTATCCGCCCCAGCGGGGGGAGAAGCGGCCGTGCCCGCTGGCCTGAGCGCGGCCGATTGGGCGCAGATAAAAAGCCAGTTACCCCCCCCAGCGTTGGTCACAGAGCTAGAGTTAGCCAAACTCACGGCCAGCGACCCCGCCGCCGATGAATGGTTCAGCTACTCGGTCTCTGTCAGCGGGGATACGGCCGTGGTCGGGGCGTATGGCAAGGATGATGACCACGGCGCGGCCTACATCTTTGTCTATAGCGGGGAGAGTTGGAGCCAGCAAGCCAAGCTGACCGCCAGCGACAGGATGCCCACTGATTGGTTCGGCTATGCGGTGGCCATCAGCGGGGACACGGCCGTGATTGGGGCGATAGGCGATGACGATGACGGGACTGAAAGTGGGGCCGCCTATGTCTTTGGGCGCAGTGGGGGCAGTTGGACAGAGCTGGCCAAACTAACCGCCAGCGACCCAGCCCCCAATGACCGATTCGGCCATGCTGTGGCTGTTAATGGCCATACAGCCATCATCGGTGTCCCCAAGGATGCCGATAATGGTGCGGAAAGCGGTTCTGCTTACATTTTTGTGGGGGATGGCGCCAATTGGACGGAGCAAGCCAAATTAACCGCCAATGATGCCGCCGAAGGTGACTTGTTTGGCCTCGCGGTTTCCATCAGTGGGGAGACGGCCGTGGTGGGGGCCTATGGCGATGATGATGATGGCGTGGATAGCGGCTCCGCCTATGTCTTTGTGCGCAGTGGCACAAATTGGTCTCAGCAGGCCAAACTGACGGCCAGTGATGCCATTGTGCAACAGACGTTTGGCACGTCGGTGGCGGTCAGTGGGGATACGGCCGTCATCGGCGCACCTTTGGATGATGCTGGTGGCATTTTTAGTGGTGCCGCCTATGTCTTTGTGCGCAGTGGGACAAGTTGGAGCGAGCAGGCCAAACTGACCGCCAGCGGTGCCAGCCCCTCGGCTTGGTTCGGCCGTGCGGTCGCCATCAGTGGCGACAAAATTATTGTCGGTGCGATTCTGGAGGATACTGATAGTCCCCACTCCAGTGGGGCCGCCTATCTCTTTGGGCGCAGTGGGGCAACGTGGAGCCAACAGGCCAAACTGACCGCCAGCGATGCCGCCGCTTTGGACCAGTTGGGCACGGCCGTTGCCATCAGTGGCAACACCGCCATCGCTGGCGCACCATATGCTGGTGAGGGGGGCAGTGCGAGCGGCTCTGTGTACGTTTTTGCCTCTCCAAATCCGCCTATCTCCAGTTACACGGTTTATTTGCCGCTGGTGGTGCGCTAGTTTTGATTAGGTGACAGTCACTTTTAAAGTGACTGTCACCTTACTAGCTCAGAGCAACAGCGAGGGGGAGAGCGGGGGCAGAGGTTGGCCTTGGTCTAGCGCGGCCGTGGCGGCCGTGGCCTTGGCCACCACCCCACCCATCTGTTCTGCCCACGGATGTTGCTGGGCGGCTGTGAAATAGCTTCGTGCGGCCGTCTCATCGCCCAATTGGTGTGCCACCAACCCCGCATTGACCCACACAACGAGCAATAACTTGGGATGAGCCAGCGGCACGGCCAATGCCTCGGCCGTGGCCAGCCGTTCGGCCGCCAACGGCCAATTTTGCTGGTGCATGGCCACGGCCGCGCCGTTGCTATGCAAGCTCGCCTGCCCCAAATGGTGGCCGATGGCTTGCGCCAAAGCCAGCCCCGTGGCTATTTGTTGCTCGGCCGTGTCTAGCTCCCCCTGCCATACCTTGAGCGCCCCCAAACTTTTCGACAACATGACTGTGCCAGCGGGGTAAACGGCGGATTGCGCCAGCCCAGTGCGGTAATGGCTCTCGGCCGTGTCCAAATCGTCGCGCAAAAAGGCGGCAATGCCCCATTCTTCCCGAATGGTGGCCAGCAAATCGGGGTAAGGGGCGGCGTGGTCGTGCGCTTGTTGGAAGGCGTGGTCGGCCGCGCCGTTGCGCTCCATGCAGGCACATACCACGCCCCATTCGGTGAGCAAGGCGGCGTGTTCCCAACTGCCCGCACGGGCAAGGGGCAAGCCACGGCGGAGGTGTCGCTCGGCCGTGGTGTACGCTTGTTGGTGACGCGCTATTTGGGCGCGGAAAAGATGCAGGAGGGGTGGCTCGGTGGGGGGCCAGTCGAGGTAATAGGCGGCTTGGTCGTATAGCCCTTGAGCCAGCCAGAGGGGGACGAGCGGCCGTAGCAGGGCGAGATAATGCGCCGCTTCGCCTTGCTGGCGGGCATGGAGCAGAGTGGGCAGTTGGGCGGGGGTTTGGCTTTGCCAAAAGGCGAGTAGTTCGCGTTGGGCGGGGGTGCTGACGCTTGCCCA
This sequence comes from Candidatus Hadersleviella danica, assembly GCA_016711405.1. Classification (GTDB taxonomy): domain Bacteria; phylum Chloroflexota; class Anaerolineae; order Promineifilales; family Promineifilaceae; genus Hadersleviella; species Hadersleviella danica. The sequence continues at coordinate 36,123 of JADJSZ010000009.1, forward strand.
CAGGCGGGTGAGGGGGGGATGGTGTGCGGCCGTGAGGAGTTGGTCAAGCTCGGCCGCCGTCAGGCGCAAGGCACGGCCGAGTTGTACCAGCGGCTCCCAATAGCGGGGGCGCACAACACGGCCGCCCAACCAGTTGACGATGCTGGTCTTGGGCAACCCCGCCAGCCGCGCCGCTTGGCCGGGGCTGTAGCCGCGCTCGGTGAGTAGGTGGTGAAGTGTGTCATTTAGCATGGTTAGTCTGGTAGTCTATCAGCTTGTCAGCTTGTCAGCTTGTCAGCTAATAGCTGTTAGCTTTTATTCCGCAATCCCCATTCCGCAATCCCCAATCCCCAATTCCCCACTGGTACGCAAGCAGACCAGTTTTTATTACGGCCGTGGGTATAGTGGAAAGGGAATAGTGCCTCATTACCCGCTAAGAGAACAGAATGAAAAAACGTTCAAGGAGAACACGATGAAAAAAACTTTAACCCTCTTCCTATTGATTATGGTCTTAACCCTTAATGCTTGTGCGCCACCGCTGGCTACCACTTCCGCACCCTTGCGCATTACCGAGTCAGCCACCGTTGTGGAAACGCAGATACCAATCGTCGAAACACAAATACCCATCGCCGTTTCACCCACAGCAACGAGTCCATCGGCGATGCAGAAACTGTACACCAATAATGCGTTCGGGCTTGGTTTTCAATATCCTGCCAATTGGTTTGTCATGGATTATGTGTCGGACGATACCATCCGCGTTGAACTCGGGTCTGACAAAGTGTATCCGTATGGGACAGACCCATCGGAACGAATCAATGAACTCACGAACTCCTACAATATCGTCATCCAACATACAATGAATGCGGAAAAGCCGGATTGGAAAGAAGATACCACCTACCAATCCTTGCTGAACTTGAAAGATGGCGAGTCGCTCTCTGACGCAAGAAGCCTGCTTATCAGGGTTAGCCAACTTGATATGGGCAGGTTTAAGGGGTTTGAATACATCACGACGCTTTCAGAGACGGGGCAAACAGACCATTTTTATAACAGATCGGTTATGTTGTTTGATGAGCAGACAAATGACCTCATAACCATTATCGGCCAGCCTTACAATGTCGAGGTCAGCAGTGGCATGGAGTGGCGCGATGTGTATCGCATGATAGATGAGGCCAATCTGGTGTTCTTTCACGAAATCGTACAATCGCTAACGCTTGAGTAATTTGACAATGTTAGATTCCCAAGCCTCTCGAGAGAAAACACGCCCTCACCCCCTGCCCCTCTCCCCGAGGGAGAGGGGGGAAGTGATTGCCCCTCTCCTTGGGGAGAGGGGTTGGGGTGAGGGGAAGAGGCACTTGAACAACCTAATTTAACATTGTCAAAGTAAGACCATTCCTCAGCCTGCGGTGGATTCTTGCTTTAGTCGGGATGGGGGAGCCTTTCTCTTAAGCCCAAATCAAACAATCACATTCCCCATCACCATTCAATTGGTACGGTAGCAGACCAGTTTTTCCCACGGCCGTGGATATATTAGGAAGGGGGGAAGTCGTTAGGGGTAGTGGTTAGTCGTCTGACCGAGTTTTTTGTCGAGTAGATTGTAGGAGCAACCGTTGTGATTATCCAGCCAGTGGGTAGGACAAGGTTTATCCCTACAGAATACTATCCACCAAAATTTGGCGGTCAGGCCATTCGTGGTTCGTCAACCATTTTCCTCTCGCTCTTCTCTTTTCTCTTTTCTTGATATACCAACCATAGGAGAACCCATGCAAGCACAAGTCAGTACTCTTTTTTATTGGTGCAATGATATTGACAAGAATCGCCAATTCTATACCGATGTACTTGGTTTAGAGGAGACATCTTATCGAAACGACGAGAAGGCGGGGTGGCTGAGCTACCAAGTGGGGAATCTTGCCCTGAATTTTCTGCGTGCGACCCAACCTTTGGCTGTTGCCCAAGAATGGGCACGGCAACCGGGCTGGGCTGAAGGCAAGTTGGAAGTCCATTCGCTTGTCTTGCAAGTGAGCCAAGCCGATTTTGACGCAATTATGGCGCGTGCCCAACAAGAGGGGGTCAAGGTTTATGATGCGGAGCCACGCGGAGAACCTTCTAAATACCTTCAGAACTTTTTAATGGATCCAATGGGAAACACGTTGGAACTATATTATGAGGCGCATAATAGCTAGTCAGCTAGTCAGCTAGTCAGCTAGTACATTGCGGCGCAAATAACTTGTTAATTTGTCATTCGAACGAAGTGAGGCTTGGCCTCAGTTAGCATAGGTTTTAGGGATTCTTCGCTTTGAGGTGGCGATGCCACGCTTCGCAACAGAATGACAACTAAAACTACCGAGTTAATTCCGCCATCGTACTAGTCAGCAAGCCACTGTTTCACTTTTTCCCCTTATCTGAATATGCTCGAATTACGATGTCCTTAGAGGTCACTCAGCACTCAGCACTCAGCACTCCTCACTCAGCACTTTCTTTCTCGCTTCTCTGATGAAAAAACTCCTCCTCACCTTTCTCATGTTGCCGTTCCTGTTTGCTTGCCAAACAACCACGGCCGTGCCCGAGCCAACGGCCGTTTCTGCCGCGCCAACTGCCCTTCCCCCTACGGAAACCGCGACGATGATACCCTTCACAGCCACCCCTGCCCCAACAGCGACGGCGACAGCCACGGCCACGGCCGAGCCAACCCACACGGCCGAGCCGACGGCCACCTTCACCCCTGAGCCAACCACCACAGCCACACCCATTCCCATTGACCCGCTCGCCCATGAGTTTATTCCGCTGGTGGGGTATCGGGGCAGTGCCAGCCGAACGGGGTTATACGACACCGAACCCGCTCTGCTGGGTGAACTCGTCTGGAAGTTCGACACCCCCGCCGAAGTCCACTCCTCCCCCCAAGTGGCGGATGGCGTGGTCTACTTTGGCAACGACGAAGGGAAGCTCTACGCCGTCAGTGCCGACACGGGCACGGAGCTGTGGCATATTGAACTGGGGGGCAAAATCTTCTCTAGTCCGTTGGTGGTGGACGGCCGTGTCTTTGTGGGCAGTGACCAAGGTTTCCACGCCATAGACATTGCTACCCGCGCCCTCGCATGGGAGTTTGTGCCCGAGAGTCAGGGGATACGCTCTTCGGCCGTGTATGGCGATGGCCTCCTCTATGTGGGCAGTGACAGGGGCACGCTTTACGCGCTTTCGGCCGAGACGGGCGAAGCTGTGTGGCAATTTGCCTCGGGGCGGAGCATCTTCTCCTCCCCCGCTTTGGTAGACGGGCATGTTATTTTGCTCAACGAGCGGGGGGATTTGGTCGCTTTGGAGGCGGAGACAGGGGAGCAGGTGTGGCTTGTTTCCACGCCGCGTGGCTTTTATGCCAGCCCAGCGGTCAGCCACGGCCGCATCTATGTGGGTGGTTTGGATAACATTTTTTATGCATTGGATGCCGCCTCGGGTTTGGTGCTGTGGGAAAAGGTATTGCCACGGCCGTTTGTGTCGTCGGCGGCCGTGGTAGATGGGGTGGTGTATGTGGGCAATCTCGACATGCACTTCTACGCCTTTGAGGCGGAGACGGGGGAGCAGTTGTGGCGGTTTAAGACGAACCACGAAGTGTATGGCTCGGCCAGCGTGGCGGGCGATGTGGTTTACTTTGGCAGTGATGACCAATTCTTGTACGCGCTCGACAGGCACACGGGGCGTTTCGTGTGGATGTATCGGACGGGTGGTTTTGTGGGTAGCTCCCCCATGCCGGCCGATGGGGTGGTCTATTTTGGCAGTTACGATGGCTCCGTTTATGCGGTAAAATGAGTGGAGATGGGAGATAGAGATGGGAGATAGAGAGATAGAGGAAACGTCGTTGGTTAGCTTACGGCGTTTCTTCTATTGTGTAAAGGATTCTTCTACTCGAGTAAATAGTAAGTAGTAGTAGTAGTAGTTCCCTACCAGCCACCTCACCACTCACTACTACTTTACCTGTGATGTGTGACACTCGCATACGCAACTATCTCTATCTCTACACCTCCCTATCTAATCCTTTACCCTTTTCACTGGAGTATGTCGTATGAAAAGTTTCCGTTTGGTCAATTTGATGTGGCGTGTGGTGGTAGTGGCGTTGCTCTCACTGGGGTATCAATTGGTGTATGCCAATCAGTGGGGAGCTGGCGCACCCATCACGGCGGTTTCGACGGGGAATGCGGGGCAATTTGCCTCGATGACTACTGTTAATGGCAATCCTGCCATTGCCTATTTTGAGGGAACCGCTTTTGATTTGATGTATGTGCGGGCGACTGATGCCACGGGTACAGCGTGGGGAACCCCTGTAGCTGTGCAAACAACGGGTACGGTCGGCCGTCATATCCAACTTATGGTGGTTAATGGCAATCCCGCCATTGCCTATCGCAATAGTAGTGGTTCAGGCTTAAGCTATATTCGGGCTACCGATGCCAATGGCACAACATGGGGTACACCTGTCGCTATTGGCGGGGCGTCTGTCGCCAGCGTTTCGATGGCGATTGTAGACGGCCGCCCAGCCATTGCGTATCACACTGGTTTCTTCTCGTTAAACTATGTGCGGGCAAATGATGCGGATGGGACAACGTGGGCACGCCCATCGTTTTGGATAGTTCCTCACCCAATGGCACAGGTCTTTTGCCAGTTTAGCGGTGATTAACGGCAACCCAGCCATTAGTTATCGCAAATGTAGAGGAACGGTGTCTAAAATATATTCGCGCCACGGATACCACAGGGACGACTTGGGGCACGGCCGTGGTCGTAGATTCGGCTGGGGCTATTTCTACGGGTGGGGAAGGTGATTTAGCCGAGGTGAACGGCCGACCAGCGATGACCTACCAACGGGATAACAACCTTTATTTTGTGCGGGCTAATGATGCGACGGGGGCGGCGTGGGGCACACCCCAAAATTTGGCTCCTACGGCTCGCTTTACCAGCTTGACAGTTGTGGCTGGCCATCCTGCCATTAGTTATTACAAATATGACACAGAGGATTTGCGTTACATCCGTGCCTCTAATCCGGATGGGACAGCATGGAATCCCATCGTTGAGGTGGATAACTCGGCCAATAGTGTGGGGCGGTATAGCCAACTGGAAATTATTGCTGGGCATCCAGCTATTGCTTACCAAGATGGAACAGCCCTAGATTTAAAATACGCCCGTTCGCCAAACCCCACGGCCGTAACCCTCAGCCAGCAGGATACGGCCGCTGTTGGGCAACCGCTCTACTGGTTGGGGTGGGTGCTTCTCTTGGTGGGTGGCTCGTGGTGGGTGTGGCGCGGCCGTGCGTTGAGATAGAGAGGCGGGGGGCTAAATTCTGCCCTCTGTAACCTCGCGTGAACCATGCCCTGTTTTGTGTCCATTAGAAGCCCACGGCCGACCGTGGGCTTTTTGCGTTGGGGTGTAAAGGCGGACATTTATTTGCCCGCTTTTTTTTGCAATAATTGGCCGTGGTCAAGATTTCGCCACGCAGGGCGGGATTTTGGCCTTCATCTCATGTCGTAGTAAAGGAAGTACCGATGCAGAAAAAAACTCTTTTAATCTTGTTGCTAACTGTTTTGTGGCTGGTTTCGGCCGTCTCCTCTCCCTCGGGGAGCAATCTTGTCCCTGCTGGGCTAAGTGCGGCCGAGTGGGCACACATCCAGAGCCAACTCCCCCCCGTCCAACAACAGAAGTTGGCGGCCGATGATGCGGCCGAAAACGCCCAATTTGGCACAACCGTCGCCATAGATGGGAACACTGCTGTGGTGGGGGCTTATTTTATTGATTCTCGGCGAGGGGCGGTCTATGTCTTTGAATTTGATGGTGAGACATGGACTCAACAAGCCAAACTGCGCCCTGCCGATAACGCCAGTGGCGATGAATTTGGCACGGCCGTCAACATTGAAGGGGATTGGATTGTCGCCACCTCTCCCTTGGACAACATTGATGGCATTAGCGATGTTGGCTCGGCCTATGTGTTTCGGCGGGAAGGGGGTGCATGGGTAGAAGAGGGCAAACTCGCCGCCAGCGATATGGCCGCCAACGATACACTGGGCGATTCCATCGCCATCAACGGCGATACGATTATCGTTGGCGCACGCCAGCACGAAGACACAGGGGGCGAGAACTCGGGGGCCGCCTATATCTTTGTGCGGGAGCAAAATGGGGAGGATGTGACATGGGTGGAACAGGCTAAATTGATTGCTTTTGACCGCTCTGACCTAGACCGCTTTGGCTTTGTGGTGGATGTGGATGGGGATACGGCCGTTGTGGGTTCTTCTCTGGATGATGATTTGGCTGAAAATAGTGGTGCGGCCTACATCTTTGTCCGTTCAGGAACCTCATGGAGCCATCAGGCCAAATTGACGGGCAACCAAGCCTTGGCCTACTACAGCTTTGGCTATTCGGTCTCTATCAGTGGCGAAACCGTGGCCATTGGAGCGACTGGGTCTAATGATGGCGCGACTTCTAATAGCGGAGCGGTCTATGTCTTCACCCGCACGGGCATTGCATGGAACCAACAAACTATCCTCCGCGCCAGCGATAGAACCAATTTTGACACATTGGGGAGTTCGGTGGATATCAGAGGGGATACTCTTTTAGCGGGTGCGGGTAATGCCGATGTGGATGGCTTGGAACAAGCGGGGGCGGCATATCTCTTTGCTCGCTCGGGGGAGGATTGGAGCGAAATCGGGAAGTTGACGGCCGATGATGGTGCGGCACAAGATTGGTTTGGCTGGTCAGTCTCGTTCAGTGGCGATAGGGCAATTGTGGGTGCGCCTCGAGATGATGATGCTGGACTGGAAAGCGGCTCCGCCTATCTGTTTTCCATCAGCAGTGCCATCCTAACCGTGGCCAAAGCGGGTACGGGCACGGGGCATGTGGGCAGTGTGCCGATGGCCATTGAGTGCGGGGCGATTTGCACGGCCGATTTTCTCCCCGGCACCGTCGTCACCCTCACCGCGACCCCGCTCAATGGTGCCACCTTGCGGGCCGGAGCGGCGCAGTCACCAGCACGGCCAACCCCATTACGGTGACGATGGATGTGGCCCAAACAGTCATAGCCACGTTCAACGACAATACAGTTACTCACCCGCTGACCATTAGCAAAGCGGGGGCAGGCACGGGACAGGTGGCCAGCACCCCAGCGGGCATTCTCTGTGGCGGGGCGTGTAGTGCCAATTTTGCGGAAGGGGGGATTGTGATGCTGACGGCCACGGCCGATGGCGGCTCCATTTTCACAGGTTGGAGTGGGGATATGACCAGCACGGCCAATCCTTTAGGGTGGGATGGCTGCGCCATAGAACACCACGGCCAATTTCATTTTAACGGCGAGTTTGAGTGAGGTGGTGTATTTGCCGTTGGTGATGGGGCGATCTATTCGTCTTTCTTGGCGTGGCTCCTTGATGGATGTGATTTGTCGCGGCGGCCCGTTATTCCCTTGGTCGCCGTCTCGCGGCGGCCGGTTCGACAATCCCCGCGGTTTGGCATTGTCGCCACCACCTTTCCTTGGCAGCGTCGTTTCCCGGCCACAGCGGGGGTTGCCGTTTGCTCGGCAGTTTGGGAAGCGCGTTATAGAAAACAGGTCAACACCTTCAAGGGGGGTTCATCTTATCTCTATCCCCCCCTCTACTTCTTTCCCACCACATTCCCATACCTGTGCGTCGTCTCACTGATGGCCTGCTCATGCAGGTAATAGCGCAGTTCCAGTCGGCCGTTGCTCACCACCGGCTCCTCCACCAGCGGGATATGCGCCTCAATCGCCGCGACCCGCACCGCACGGGGCATCTCCGTAAACACCCGCAACCTATCGGCCGTGGCCGACTTCAGACGGCCGACAAGCCCCTCCCCCTCCACAAACACCTGCATCCCCCCCACCTTGTCCAACTGCGTAATCGCTTGCGCACTCGACGAGACACTCAACTGCACGGCCGTGCCACACGTCTGCGCCGCAATGGCCGCCTGCAACGCCTTGACCGTGTTGCCCTGCTTCTCCACGCGCAACAAAATCCCTTCTTGAGCGGCCGATAGCGGAACACATTCGTCTCCCCCAAAATCCCGCTCGGGTCATGCTCAAGGCTGAAATGGGTGCGCCATGCGTGGGCATAACGGCCGGCCGTGTGGCGCAACAGCTCCCCATCCGCTTCGGATAGCTCCACCCCTACAAGGGCGAGGGCGTTTTGGAGCAACTCATCCACGGCCGACGACCATTCGGCCGTGGGCATGGCAGGGCGGGTTCGGTTTGGCCGTCCAACGGCCGAGGCTCAACACATAATTCGAGGCCACCCGCTTTGGAGCCAGCCCCAAAGACCGACTTCTTCCAGCCGCCAAACGGCTGGCGTTGCACAATCGCCCCTGTCGTGCCCCGGTTGATGTAGGCGTTGCCCACCTCGATTTTGTCCCGCCAAATGGGGGCCGAAGCATTCGTTTTGGTGGTACCAACTGCCCCGTTTCACCCCCAGCTTAATCCCCGGCGACCACAAATTGGGGTTGCCATCTACCATTTTGGGTTCCAGCAACCAGCTTTCCCCCTCGTCCAGTTGGGTCAGCCCCCGCGCCAGTTCGGCGCCCGGTTCGCGGATGATGGGCGTGACTTTGGAGGAAAGTTCCCACGCCGAACCGACGTGCAGGCTGGCCGTCGCATCGCGCAGTTGGCGCAAAAAGGCGGGGTTGTCGTACACCTCCGCCTCGAGCACGGCCAGACTAGCGGCCGAGCATTTTTGCCCGTTGTGCCCAAAAGCGGATTTGACCAAATCCTTAATCGCTTGGTCGTGGTCGGCCATGCCGCTGATGATGAGGCTGTTTTTGCCGCTTGTTTCGGCCAGCAGACGCAGATCGGGCTTCCAGCCGAGGAACATGCGCCCTGTGCTGTGTGCGCCCGTCAGGATGACGGCGTTGATACGGCCGTCGGTGACGAGCGAACGGCCGACTTCATCGTCGGTCGTCGGTACAAACTGCAACGCCTCCTTGGGGATGCCCGCCTCCCACAACGCCTTGCACATCTCCCACGCCACCAGCACCGCCTCGGGCGCGGGCTTGATGATGACCGTGTTGCCCGCCATCAGCCCCGCCAACACCCCGCCGCAGGGGATGGCGATGGGGAAGTTCCACGGTGGCGTAATCAGCACCGTGCCCAGCGGAGCCATTTGCACATCGGCCAATTCGCTCTCGGCCAAGTCGAGGGCACGGGCATAATAATTGGCAAAATCTATCGCCTCGCTCACCTCGGGGTCCGCTTCGGGGATGGCTTTGCCGCCGTCCAAAACGGCCGCGCCCACCAACTCCCTCTGCGCCGCGCCAACGCCTCAGCACAGGCCACCAACAGCTTTTTGCGCTCGGCGATGGGCGTACTCGCCCAGCTTGCTTGTGCTTCCACGGCCGCGCTCAAGGCCGCTTCGATGTGTTCGGGGCGAGCCAAGGCGTATTGGTAGGCGATGGTTTCAGGGCGGGAGGGGTCGTGCCCTTCCCGGCCGTGTTGGCCGAAAATAAACTCTCCCCAATTTGGAGCGGTAGGGCTCGATGGCCTTCTCGCGCCATGGCGAGGATTTGCGCCGCCCACCGCTGGTTGGCGGGGAGCGAAAATCGGTGTCGACCCACGTTGTGGAAGGGGCGGATGGGTCGGAAGGTGGGTTGCTCGCTGACCGATTTTGCAACCGGTGGGGCCTTGGAGGCCTCATCCCGCCGCCGCACCGCCTCGAGGAAAATTGCTTTTGCCGCGCCCAACTGGGGGAGCCGACCTCGAGGCCGAACAGGTCGTGCAGGAAGTTTTCGGGGGCGGTGTTCTCATCCAGCCGGCGCACCAAGTAGCTGATGGCGCTGTGGAAATCTTCTTGTTTGACGACGGGGGCGTAGAGGAGAAGCCCCCCAGCCGCCTCTTGCACGGTGCGGGCTTGGTGGTTGGCCATCCCTCCAACATCTCAAATTCGGCGTACTGCTCCACCCCGTATTTGGCGCGGATGAGCAGGCCGTAGGCGAGGTCGAACAAATTATGGCTGGCGATGCCGAGGTGAACGGCCGTCGCATTTTCGGGCTGGCAACCGTAGATGAGCATCCGCTTGTAGTTGGCATCTACGTCCGCTTTGGTGGTGTAGGGGGCCTGCGCCCAATCGTGCCACGACGCTTCCACCTTTTCCATGGCCAAATTCGCCCCCTTGACGATGCGGATTTTGATGGTCGCCCCGCCCCGCGCCACCCGCGCCTTGGCCCATGTGGTCAGCTCGCGCTGGACGGGGTGGGAGTCGGGCAAATAGGCTTGCAGGACGATGCCCGCCCGATACTTCATAAATTCGGGTTCGTCGAGGACTTGTTGGAAGGCGGCCACGGTCAGGTGCAGGTCGCGGTACTCTTCCATGTCGAGGTTGATGAATTTGGGTACGGCCGTGCCCTCGGCAGGCACAAACTCGTAGCGCATTGCCTGCCGGTATAGCTCGCGCAGGCGGCTTTTAATCTCTTCCACCGTGCCGTGGAAATCTACCAAGTTGATTTGGCTGAAGACGGAGGAGATTTTGACGGAGATGTATTCGACATCGGGGCGGGTGAGCAGTTGCAGGTAGGAATCGAGCCGCCGCCGCGCCTCTTCTTCGCCCAAAATCGCCTCGCCCAGTTGGTTGAGGTTGAGCCGTGTGCCTGTGGCGCGTCGCTCTTGCAGGTAGGAGCGTAGCTCTTTCTCTTCGCTGGGCAAAATCACGCTTTTGGTTTCGGCACGGAGCTTTGCCACGATGAAGGGGACGACGAGTTGGGGGATGTATTGGCCGACCATGGAGCCGAGTTGCAGGGCGATTTGCTCCCAGTTGGCGAAGTATTTGGGCACGCCGTGCTCGGCCAGCAAATGCTTGATTTGGTCGGCGATGCGGGCGGGGTCATGGCTCCGGAAGGCTTGGTCGGAGAGGGCCATGGTCATCAGTTTGCCGTTGGGGTCTTCCATCATGCCCGCGATTTTGGCTTGTTGGGCTTTTTCGGTGCTGTTTTGTTGCCGTTTGGCTTCGTGGAGCAGGTCGGCCGCGAGCAGGACGGCTTCGGCCGCGAGTGCGTCGTCGCTGGGCGGGTTGGTTTTGGTGTTGGCAATGCGTTGGGCGATTTGGGGGTTCATGGGGAGATTCCTTATATGCGTGGGGTGAGAGGGGGATAGCTGTCTAAAAACAAAAAAGCCACGAGCGGCTTATTGCGCTGTGGCTATTTTACCTAAGATGGCAAGGCTTGGAAAAAGGTTGTTAATTTAGAGGTTTATTTGAGGTGAGTCTCAAATAGTAATACCCTTGTTGTTCAAATTAGGGGACTAGTTCAAGTAAAACCCCGCTAGGTATTTGTTCTCGTGTCCACCCAATAGTATTAGTTCGAGTTTTACTGTTCCACCAATATCCCTCAAGTGCACAGATAGGGCCTGCAATAATTTCTACTACTTCATTTTTTTGAATAATAGATACAACATTTTGATCCCATACTGTAGGTACTTCTGGAGATGAGCGAATATTGACATATTCCCAAACAACCACAGCTTTACTGCCAACAGTGAATTTTGTTGGTGGAGCATCTTCACAAGCAGGAATTATTGGAGTAGCTGTTCGTGTGGGAGTAGCTGTTCGTGTGGGAGTAGCTGTTTGTGTGGGAGTAGCTGTTCGGGGGAGTAGCTGTTTGTGTGGGAGTAGCTGTTCGTGTGGGAGTAGCTGTTCGTGTGGAGTTGGGAATGAATGATGTTGAGCGATGAGTTGGTATTGCAACAGTTGCAGCTACTTCAGCTATAATTGTTGGACTTATAAAATCATCCTTGGATGGAGCCATCGCCTGAAAACTAATCAAAAAAGTGAGCAAAAATAATACTACAACATGCCAATCTTTTGGAAGAAAAACAAGGATAGGTTAGTAATCAATTCATGTTTTTTAGAATTTTCAAACTGTCGCGGTTTTTTTAAAAACGCATAAAATCCAAAGAGCAAAAATGCAAAAATAGTGCCAATCAAGATTGCCGCCAAAAAGCTAACAAAGACGCTGTAAATAAAGTTTATCATATGGATATGTAAAAAAATATCAGTACTGCAACAATAAAGATGGCCACAATAATATAAATATATATTTTTTGTTGCTCAGTATCTGGTAGCGCTGATCTAGATATGTAGCTATGATGTTAGTTAGATAGGTATCCAACTAAACCAATAATTATATTAGCAGCCACATAAAAACCATTCCAATTGCCGCATTTGTGTTAAATAAATTTATTGATTGATTGCAATCTGATGTTACTTCCCCGTTTTGTACACATAATTTTGAATATATGTCAAATCTCGCGGAGAGGATCAAATACCGATATTTGCAACTGTTGATTCCTAGGGGTTATAAATGACTTAGAGGTATTAACTTGAATAGTGTTTGCGAGTATTAGAGGCGTAAAATCTATTAAATTTGCCTCTGTATCCATATTGATTCAAAATATTCAATTCAAAATTAAAATCCTTGCTCAAATGCACGTCCCCTGAAAATGTTCGTCCAACCTCTTCTTTGTCTACGAATACAACTACAAGTAAATTTTCCTGAACTTTTCATTTATATCAATAGTGGTGCCTATAATTTTCACATTCTTATTAGCGTATCCGAACAACAGAATAAATAATAATATGGCAATACCTAAAATCCATAAGGGCTTTGTATTTACGTTTGATTGAATTAAATTCGGATTACGTGAAATCTCGTTTTTAAAAAAATTCTTCATTTGTGATTAATTCATCCCACATTATATCAGGGCGTTCAGATTTACACGTTGCCATTAACTGTACAATACGATTTTCTCTCTGAGCTAAGAGAGGATAAATTCTCTGACCTTATTTTCATTCCATGAGGCAATCTATCGGCATTTATCCCGATCTTAAAACACAGAGTATCAATATCGTCACTATTAAAACAAGATATAAGTGCTTCAAACAATTTGCGTCTACTTTCTATAGAGAGTTTCTGAGATACTAGGTGTGTCATAAAATTCCTAGGTGGTACGGATTTGTGGCGGGCGTTTTAAGCCAAATAACCCAAATGGATTATCCAATACGTGGGGGTAAGCTGATTCCAACACCCATATGTGGCTTCTGCTTTTGAGCGCAAATAGTTGGCAAAGCTGAGTTAAGGCATAAAATCGCCTCAAAAAGGCCTTTTGAACTCAAACTACAAAAACCGAATGACCTAGTAAAATTCAAGCTAAAATTTAATCCTCTGGTAAATCAAGAGCTATGATGAGTGCTGAATCGTTATGATTTCACTTTTAGTCCCATCCCCCGCGTGTAGGTAGATTATCCTGATCATTAGATTCAAACCGATTCAAACCATTCCGAATCACGAAATCTATAATAATACCCAATAAAAAGCCATGGTAGATAAACAAGTAAAACTCTGAGTTGTTCAAATATTATAAAAACATAAAACGATGTCAAGCTGCCTGCCACTACAAATCCTATGAAAAGGCCGAAAAATTGATATATTCCTTGTCCATGCACTAATCTCAAGCAATACTACACCTGCCAAGCTACCCATGAATGTCCATACAAACCACCTTCCACCAATTAAGTCTATAGGGTTTTCAAAAAGTATACCTATCTTATGAAGAACTAACAAAATCAAAAACATTATTATTCCCGCCATAAATCCCCAAACTCGTAAATTGTAAATATTTATATCAATAGACAAGGTGTGCGCTGTTGGTTTTAATAACGCTAAAGCAATACAGTAGATTAATAAGCCTATATATGTTAATGGTGCTATTGCAATTAGAATACCAAGAACGTCGCTAGATATATTCTCCATCTTATGCCTCCAATTGTTGTAGTCTCTTTAAAAAAATTAGTAAGGGTGTATTCCGTGATCGCAAGTGCCACATTTTTTTTGTGCGAATTAGCGACTCTTTTTGATCTAATAATCTTTTTTCCAGCTCTATACAATTTAGTGGTAAAGCTTGTATAGGCTTTATCTTGTATTGAGTAGCTATTTCGCTAGTGTAGTGGGTTAAATTCACTTGACTTATCCAATGTACAAACAAAGCAAACAGATCATCTTTGAAATATAGCTCGTTTACGAGTATATTATCTACAAAAAGATTCAGAAGTTCAATGTGAATTTTTGTGATTTCTGTGCAAGTAGCAGAAAGATAAAAGTTTTGTAACACAAACACCTCGTCAACTAATTCATAAGGAAACCAGTATAATATACATTGAATTGCACTTGGAACTTTTGAAATTTCAACAAAACTAATGCCGCTTAAAAACAAATCGTAGTACACATCCTCCATGTTTGAATTTGTAGCATTTTTTTTGATTTGACTTATATAACTTAAACCATTTTGGGAAGTTAACAATATTTCGATAACATTTCCCCAAGCATCCCTCAAAAAAATCATCATTGATTCCCGCACCTTGAACTTGAAAAAAGTTCAATTGCAATCACAAAAGGTTGTATATAGATTTCAGGAGTGACTGCCAGTAAATTTATTTTTTAGCAATTAATCCTAGGTGGTTTTTTTTGTTTCTCGAGTAATTGTAAGGAACAGATGATACAATTTAGCATTTAACTCATCTTGAAAATCATTGCTCGACAATTTCAAGAATCTAGAAGCTATATATATGCAATACCACTTTTCTTTAACATCCATGAAATGTCGACCAAGTTGGTCTTCAAAAAACTCCACTAAAGCTTCTTGGGGAAATGTGTTTTTAAGTGCGTTTTCCTCTTCACTCAACTCAAAGGCAACAGTCTCAAGGCTAGTAAATGAATTTGCATGAGTTTTGATATCTGGCAGTAAGTTCCAATTTCGAGACCTTATTGCATATATCATGGAGAAAGAACTCAAAACTGTAATCGATGCTTAAAAGTATTGATTTTATTACTTCGTCATACTCTTTTTCTTGCAACAACCTATCTGCATCAATCAAGAGTATTTCCCGAATAATTTTTGTTAGAGAAGGGTTTTTAAATCCGTTGCCAATGAATTTTTTTGATATCGGTGATGGCAAAGAGATTGTTAATTTATCAACCCAATTTTTTGCATCCATTTGGTTGATAAATTTTGATATAAAATTTATTAAATCATTATATTCCTTAGAGTGGTGGTGAAGGTATATGATGTTTTGGATAAGTTCGAATTTGTCTGAATTTGATAAAAAAACTCAAAATATAAAAGCTTTTCTTCAAGCTGACGTACATTTTGGCCTTTAAACTGTGGGTTGCATGTACCCATTCGTCATATTCTACTGCACGATCTAAAACAGCCCCTAAACCTAAAGTTGCTATAGTTGTCATTATGTGGCATGGGGAAGGAACTGTTTTTATTCCCTAATTTAATGTATTCAACATATTTAAAACTGGGATTTTTTATTGATAGCACCAATGTCAGTATCTAAATTCACTGCAAACTGGGCAGAAATTGTTTTAAGTGAATTTTCTAAAAAATAATACGTGGCAAAGTATTTGCATTAAAATTATCAGAATAACAATTGGTAACAAATGTAAAAAAATGTCGGGACAATATTCTGGCACTAATTTCATCCATAAGCAAATTGTTTTAGCCTTTGTTCGAGGGTGAGGAAGTACTCTTAAATACGACAGATTTATCAAGTGCGTAAGGCAAGAATTTCAAGGTGTCGAAATGTGCATCCAAATTATGTTTGTAATTATATTTCCTGATTTCAATGGAGGCAACTCCTTTTTTTTTTTGGGTGTTATAATTTCGTTTTTCAGGGTATGTGTCTGAAAAATCACACTCAAATCATAATTGATTTCTTTTAACTCTTCTCTGGATATAAATACATAATGTTTGTATATTGAAAAACCTCGTTTCAAAGTAGGGACACTTGAAATTCGATAGGCTAATGCCACAAAAATTCCTGTTCCTAAAGAAAACATGGCATGCCCTGAATATTGTTCTATATTTACTCTAGGTAGTTCGATAGCTGAACAAGCCAGCTCTGCTTGTCTGGCTAAATCATTTGTAATTTCATCTGAATGACCTATTATCTGATAACCACCTGACAAGTATTCTTGGTTTTCGGCACTGAGCTAGCTGACACAAAAATGTTTTAGGCGCATAAATTACTCCAGCGGGGGTGATTTACGTTGAGATCACTCTGCTACTAAAACGTAAAAATTTTCATTTTGAATTTTTACTTTTTCTAAATAAGCTCTATTTATTTGCGTTAGTTTTTTTTTGCAATCTCTGTCGCCAGCCACATTAAAGGCTCCATTATGCCATATGGCTTTAATTTTCTGCGGTTAAGAATTTTAGCTACATCACCTTCCATATACCATTGAGGATATATTTCTTGTTTCTTATTTTTTTCCTTGTTTTTTGAGATTGTCATATCTTTCTTTAATTTGACTGTATTGTTCTTTATATTTTATAGGACTTTCCTTAAATGAATTTTCGTCAAGCTCAATCCACCCTGTTGCACTGCATGCAAACCATTGACAATAATTCAAAGGCTGTTTAGCGAAAAGTTCTTAATGCGATTTATTATATTATCACCATCTTGAAATATTTTTTGAGTTGCACACTCTTGCAAACTGATTTGCAAGTCTATGTTGTTGTTTTGATAATTGAATTCGGGTACACATTTTAGAAACCAAATTGCGTCTTTTTCGGCTAAAAACATATCAATTTTTGTAATACAAAATGCGACATATATGTTATTGCGAGGATTGCGACGTTCTATGCTGTTTAAAATACCTTTAAACAAATCACTATACTTATTTTGTCTTGCTCAGTATCGGCTACAATTCCTGAGGATCTATTAGAAACAAAATGCCATCATAATCCCCTAACTTTTCATAAACACATCATCGTCTTTTAGGTCATTAAATAAAATTGTATTGTTCCCCTGCTCTATCAACAACATCCACTTTCACGTCAATTGATGGAATATTTTTCTTAGCCAATGGAGTTCAGATCTTCTTTAATCAAAACTGTACTTGTCAGAGTGTCCCATTTGTGTATCAGGAGGATACAATTGGTTGTTTAAATTTTCCCATGATTTTTTAGCACATTTTGAGTGTCTGACCCATAAACTATATTCCATGGATCATTAGTAGCTTCGGGCAATAGTGCTAAATAAGTTGATTTCCCACTTCCAGCTAAGCCTATAATTCCAATTTTGCCAACCATAATTTTGCCTCACCATTTAAAAAACATCTTTTCAAAAAATTTTATGGGTTTCACTATTTTTCCAAATTATGCCTATTCCTTAAATAATTTGCAAATGGTTTTCTGATGGGTTATATCACCATACTTTTCTGTGCCACATTTTGGTAAAACAACTGTTGTGATACCAATCACTTCCCCAAACCAACTGGCTACGCACCACGGCCGCTAAACTCTTCCGATACCCCCAACTGCGTTCCAACTTACAAACCCTCTTACCCATAGTTATTACAACAAATCGGGCCGATTGGCGGGGAGCCATTCCACCAAAAAATCCAACCCCCTCACCCGATTTTGGGCGCGGATGTGGTTGCGCCAGCGGGGCCAGCCCGCCACAATCCCCCCATACCCCAGCAGGCGCACCATCTTGGGGTAGGGCGCGTATTCCAGCAGGCGCACGGCCGCCCAATCGCGGTTCAGTCGGCCGAGCGACACCTCCCCCGCCAAAATAGCGCGGAACATGCCTTCATCTATATCGTAATCCCACACATAGGGCAGGCGGGGTGAAGCGGCGTTGTCCAAAAAAATTCTCCTTGATTGGCTCGTACTCTATAGAAAATCGGCCACTTGGTCAATGACGGCAAACAGGGTAATTCGAGTTGACGGCCGTCCCAAAGTTATGCTACCATAACCATAACTTTTCGCCAGTTGCCCCTCAGGAGGCTCCCATGCAACGCACCACCATTATGATAGAAGAAGACCTGCTCCAAGAGCTAAAACGGCTGGCCACCGCCAAGCAAGAATCCACCAGCAACCTCATCCGCGAAGCGTTGGCCCACTATGTGGCCACCCAACATGCCGACAACCCACCCCCCAACCCCCTCCTCGCCCTCGTCGGTTTAGGAGCCAGCCCCGAGCCAACCGATGTGGCCAACGGCCGTGATGCCGAATGGTTACAGGCGGGAATTGACCCCATCTACGGCTGGAGTGTGCGCGATGACCATACTGGTTGATACGAGTTACCTCTTCGCCCTGACCAACCAAAACGATAGCTCCCACACCATCTGTGCCCAATTTGCCCAAACGGTGCGAGAGCCATTGGTCATCCCCCTGACCGTATTGCCCGAAATTGCCTATTTGCTCGATGCGCGGTTGGGGCATCGGGTGATGCAACAGTTTGTGGCGCAGGTGGCACGGCCGTGGTGGACGCTCGAACCCATCACCCCACCCGATTTGGAACGCACGGCCGAACTCCTCGCCCAATACAGTGATAGTCGCCTCGACTTTGTGGATGCCACCCTCGTTGCCCTCGCCGAACGGTTCAACGTGCGCCGCATTCTCACCCTAGACAGGCGGCACTTCAGCCTCATTCGGCCGCGCCACTGCCCCGCATTTGAGCTTCTTCCCTCGTGATGAGGGACTGGGACGGGGGGACTGGGGGCACAAGCGTCCCAAGTCCCTTGTCCCCAGTCCCCTACGGCCGTTGGCTAAACGCCTCATACCCATGCTCCGCCAAATACCACCCCACCGATTCCGCAAGGCCAAATTCCCCCTGCAAAAAATCAGCCTCATACTGCTTTGCCCAACGGCCGATTAACCCCAGCGCCAGCCGCAACTCCACCAACACCAGCGGCGCAAACGGCCCCGCCTCATCCAAAAAGCCCGTCGTCACCATGTCCAGTTCTGCCCGCTGGCGGTCATAATCGAGCCGGCGCACCTCCGCTTGCCAGCCCGCCGAGGCGGTCCATGTGAAACGGCCGTAGCCCACCTGTTGGTTCTCATCAAACGGCAACCCCGCCGAGCCGATGTTCACGACGGTGGTGTGCCCGACTTGGCGGATGAGGGCGCGGTGGGTATGTGCGGTGACAAAGAGCGAGGGGGCAGGGGCGATGAGCGGCCGTATCTCCTCATCCGTGGTCTGGGGGTAGATGCCCACCCGGTTGCCCTGCACCGTGCCGTGCATGGCCAAAAAAGTCGAGCCATCGGGGGCACGCCAGCCAAAGCGGTCGGGCATGGCCGCTAATTCTTGCATCAGTTCCGTACCCACTTGCTGGTATGTCCACTCTGAAAATTGGCGCAATTCAAATTTGGGGCCTGTGCGGGGGATGGTTGGGTCGGCCGAAGTCAGCACATAATCTTCGTGGTTGCCGCGCAAAAGCACCCAGCCCGCCTCGCGCTGGTGGCGCAACACCCATTGCAAACAGGCTAAGTTGCTCGGCCCACGGTTAATCACATCGCCATTGACGACGACCACGTCGGGTTGCCATGCGGCAATATCGGCCGTAACCGCCTCCAGCGCAGGCAAGTTGCCATGAATATCGGATAGAACTGCAATTTTCATAGGAAGGGTGCTCCCTTGTTGTTAGGGTAACAAGGTTACAAGTTACAAGTTACAGGTCGCAAGTCGTGCCAGCACCTGTAACTTGTAACCTGCAACTTGTAACCTACTCTCACTCATCTTCCCCCACCACATACACCAACCGAATCGCCCCCAGCGGTTGCACCCAGCCACAACGGCCGCCGACCACCATTTCCACCACCTGTCGGCTCTCGCTCACGGCCGCGCCCGAACCCTCCACATCCAAGCCACTCATATAAAAAGTCGCCTCCTCCGCCAAAACCAGCGGCAAGCCCGTCAGGTCAATGTTGCCATTGGCCACGACAGTGCCCGAACGCCTTCGTTGCACCCCACGGCCGTGCCATAATCCACACTGCCAATCAACGCCGTGGCGGGCAACTCCCCTGCCACCGTGGCAAAGGTGCGGTCCGAAACATCCACCACCAAGGTGCGCGGGTCTATCCGCAATTTCGTGTAGCTGGTTATCAATTGTTGGGCGGGGTAGCGCACCGAAGCAAAATTCACTCCCTCGCCCGTGTTGAGCAGGGTGATGTATTCGGTGGGGGTGGTGGCCATGTTGTGGCAATAAATGGTCAGCGGTTGGGCGGGGGTTGCGGTTCAGGTAGATGGTGTACTCGCCGTCCACGGCCGCTTCTTCCGCCTCCGCCCCATCCACCAATTGCCCCGCATTTTGGGCGCGAATATCCCCACAAGTCAGTGGCAAAGGCACGGCCGTGGGGGTTAGCGTGGGGGCGGATGTGGGGGTGATGGCGGGCGTTTGGAGCAGAGCGGCCGAGGCCGTTGCTCGTTGGTTTTGCTCATCCACATAGTTAAAGGCAAACGCGCCCAGCACGCACAGCAACATGGCCAGTGTGCCCAAAACCGCCAAAAACCATGTTTGCAAATAGGGGCACACTTCCAGCAACCCATTTTTCACCAGTGGGGATTTGTTGGGCGTGGCCACTGTCACATCAAACGGATGGATGAGATTGGTTCCCGTAAACGGCCGTTGGCGTGGCTCCACGCGCACATCCACCACCTGTTCCGCCCCAGCGGCCAAGGTGAAGGGGGGGGGGAACGGGTTAAAACGCACTTCGTCGGCCGGGTCGCGCCCTGTCAGCGTCACCTCGGCGGGCAAATTGCCCTCGTTGCGCAGGGTCAGCTTGGCCGTGCCCTTGGTACGAATGCGCTCGGGGTGCAAATCGGCCGCGATGCGTTCAAAGGGCAAAATGGCGAGCAGGCCCTCGGCCGTCATGGTGCTGTGTGGGTCGCCCAAGGGTGCGGCCGTCACGCGGTAGGGGTACTCCCCGGCCGTGATTTGGCTCCCCACGGCGGGGGCAATGGTCAGCAACAGGTAGCCCGTCGTGCCCGGCATAAGCTGAATGTCGTTGTCAGACAAGGTCAGCCACGCCGAGGGCAAACCGTCTAGCTCGACATGAAAATGTTCGACGCGCACCGTTTGGTTGATGATGCTCAGTTGCACCACCGCTTGTTCGCCCGGTTGCAAGCTGGTTTGGGGCGGGGCAAGGGTCAGCAGGGCGGCCGATGTGCCTGCACCCATCTCGCCCATGCCGCCCATGCGGGTGGCAGGAGCCATGACTCGGCCGACGCTGTCGGGTGTCCACGCCACGGCATCGGCCGTGACATCGCCGCCGTCGTAGCGGGTCAGGGTGTAGGGGCCAATGCGCACTTCGCGGGTGCTGTCCCAAAACTCGGGCACTTGCGAGAGCAGGCGCACGCCATCTAAAAAGAGGCCGTTGTGCGAATCCAAATCCACAACTTGCCAGCCCATGCCGCTCCGCCGAATATAGGCGTGTTGGCTGGCCACCCCTTGGCCGGGCAACAGCACATCGGCATTGAGCGCATTGCCGATAAACATCTGGTCTTTGGTCAGGGCAATGAGGCGGGGGGCTTCGGCATAGGTGGTGATGCGAATCCACGGGATGCCCGCTTGCAAATCGCTGGGCTGGATATTGCGGTCGCCGAAGTTTTTGAGGCCCGAAGCGGCCGAGTACAGCGCTTGGGCCAGTTCGGCCGCGCTTTGGTAGCGTTGGCTCGGTTCGACACTCATCGCCCGCTGGATAATTTGCTCCACGGTGGAGGGCAGGGCGGGGCGCAACTCGCTGGGCGGGGTGGCTGGCCGCTGGTGCTGGTGGGTTACATCGTACAGGTTTTGGGGGTTGTAGGGCGGCCGTCCTGTGACCAATTCGTAGAGGATGGCGCCGAGGGCGTACACGTCGCTACGGCCGTCGGTGGCTATTTCCTGCGCCAACTCGGGTGAAAGATAGGGCCATGCGCTGGTGGGTGCTTCCTCGGCGCGGGTGATGAGCAAGCCGAGGCCGACATCTTCGACGCGGGGCTGAATCGTCTGTTGCTCGGGGTCGGCCGAATCCCCGCCACCCAAAATGGCCAGCCGAATGTGGCGCGGGGTGAGCTGGATGTGGTAAAGATTTTGCTCGTGGGCTGTGTGGAGAGCTTCGGCCGTTTGCGCCAGCAAAGTGAGCAGGCGATGGTAACTGACCTGCTGGCTCTGGCTCCACAAATGTTGCACATAGCCCAAAATATCTGGCCCCTGCACCAATTCGGTGATGACAAAGATGTAATCGGGCTGAATGTCGTAATCGTAGACTTGGGTTAGCCCCTGTTGGGCCAACCCCACCCGCTGGCGCAAATCCTGAATAAATTGGGGCTTTTCCTCTTCGCTCTCGAATAAGCTGGTGCGCAAAACGTGCAGGCGCACAGGGCGATTTAGCTTTTGGTCGAACGATTGGTAGATGGTGCTGTAGGTTCCCGATTCCAGCACAGCATCCACTTGGTAACGGCCGATGCGCTTGCCCAGTAAATCGCGGGGCAGGGTGCTGGGTAGCTCGCTAAAGCTGTAGACATCGCCCACGGGCACGGAGATACGGCCGATGCGGGGCTGTTCGGGCAGAGCCACGGCCGCCGTGGTGGCTGGGGTGACGGTGGGGTTGGTGGGTTGGGGGTGCGGAATGGCTCCCGGTGGGAGAGGTGGTGGAGCGGCGGTGGGTGGGGGAGGAGAATCGGCCGTGGCTTCTTCTGGCTCGGGCAGTTGGCCGCGCAATTTTTTCCACCAATTCTTAATCCCGCCCACCTTCTTATTGTCCAGCCCCAACACTTGTTGCCCCTGCTTTTGGCGGTTCGCCTCGCTGGTGACACCCTTTTCGCCGGGCAAATACCGCTTGGCGATATTCGCTTGCTGAGTCACTTGGCGGCCGGTTCGTTGTAACTGCCGCGCTTGGCTCGTGTATTTCCCAATAAAGGGCAATCTATCCAGCCACGCCGAAGGGTTGATGAGCTTCAGAAAATCCCAGCGCACCTCGGCATACATCACAAAGACAATCAGCCCCAAGACCAACAAGGCCAGCACACAACTGAGCAGATACCCCCAAAACCCCAGCTCTTGGAACTGCCGCCATTGGGATTGGAAGGGGTTCGAGGGGCTAGAACAACCCGCCAGCCCACTGCTGAGGAGCAGGATGAGCCAGCCGAAGCGTCGTTGTGAAGAGGAGGGCATGGGTGTTTTTCCTACTAACGGATGTGGTGCGTAGGGGTAAGTATAGCATGAGCACAAAAGGAGGGGGAATAAAACTTTGTGTGTTAGTGGCAAACAAGACGTTGAGACCCATGACGGGGGGGATGCTACCCGTCTGAGTTGGCGTGCCCGTGGCGGTGATTGTTCCCGTGGCGGTGATGGTTGGTGTGGCCGTAATTGTGGCGGTGGCGGTGATGGTTGCCGTGGGGGTGGGTGTTTCCTCTTTTTCCCCCTCCTCATTTGGGTCGGGGGTAGCCGTTTCCTCCCCGCTGGGGGTGGCGGTTGGGGTGGGGGATGAGGTCGCGGTTGGCTCCTGTTCCTCACCCTCTTCAGGAAGGGTGGGGATGGGTTCTACTGTTGGTTCCAGCGTGGGCGTGGCGGTTGGTTCGGGGGTGGGGGTGCTGGTGCTGGGGGGGGTGAGGGTGGGGATGCGGGTGAGGGTGGGGGCTGGCTCGGCCGTGGGCGATGGCGTGACGGCCGCTGTCAGGCGCACGGCTATGGCCGTTTGGGTCACTTCCAAATCCAGCCGTCGGCTCACATAACGGCTCCCCACAAACAGCCCCAAGGTGCAAATGAGCAAGAAAAGCACACTGACCACAGGCACAATCCACAGCGGCAAATAGGGGGTCACACTGAGTTGCCCTGTCAAAATTTGGGCTTCGCCATTGGTGGGGGCCACCTGCACGGTGAACGGCGACCGAGCGGGGCTTCCCAGCCACGGCCGTTTGTCGGCCGAGACATGCACGGTGACGGTTTGGGACTCGTTGGCCGCCAAAGAAACAGTTTCGGGCTGGCTAAAATGGGCAATTTCGGCCGTGTCGCGCCCCGCCACGGCCAGCGTGGCGGGGGCATTGCCGTGGTTGTAGAGTTGCACATGGCACACCCCCCGATTGGTCAGCGTTTGGGGGTGCATCTGCGCCGAAAACTGGGCCACGGGTTCGATGGTCAGCACGGCCGAGGCGACGGATGCGCCCCCCTCCACCTCCTGTGCCACCAACTCAAAGGGATATGTGCCGGCCGCCACCCCAGCAGGTGGGTGGAGCAAAAAGGTGATGCTTTGCTCGCTGGTGGGCAACAGTTGCACCGCATCTTGGCTGAGGGTGTACCAATCGGCGGGCAAGCCACGCACCGCCACGCCCACGCGCAAGACCAATTCCCCCTCGTTGGTCAGGGTGAGTGGCCAATCGGCACGGCCGCTGGGGGGCAGAGCGATTGCGGATTGGGGAATGCGGATTGCGGATTGGGGGGGCTGGGTGTTGGGGGATGGGGGACTGGGGATGAGGGACGAGGGACGGGGGACTAAATTGGCGAGGGCTTGTTGGTCTTGGTCGGCCGTTGGCTCTTCCGCTTGGGGGTCGAGCAAATACAGCCCAAAATCGGTCAGGATGGCTCCTTGGGAGGTGTGGATGATGTTGCTGGCTTGCAGATGGCCGTGGCGCACCCCTTGGCGGTGGGCATAGGCGAGTGCTTCTTCAGCTTGTGCTTCCCAGTGGGGCGCGGCCGTTTGGGCTTCCAGCCACGGCATTACCAGCAATACCTCGCCCAACTCATGCGAAACATCGAGCAACGGGGCAATGTGGGGGTGGTTGAGGCGGCCGATGCTTTGCACCAACCGCTCCAGCAGCTCCTCAAAATCGGGCACGGCCAGCCATGTCTCCCCCAACCGTTTACAGGCCACCACCCGCCCCGTCTGCAAATCGGTGGCGCGGTACAAGCGGCCGTAACGGCCGTGGCCCACTTCAATTTCCAGTCGGTAACGCATTCAATCTAGTCTCTCAGTCGGTCAGTCGGTCAGTCGCCATTCCGCAATCCCCATTCCCCATTCCGCAATCCCTACAACTCTCCCTCCACCCGCACCCGCCAACTGCGGGCGGGGCTGTAGCTTTCGTCTAGTTCGAGCGCTTTTTGGAAGGCGGTGAGGGCTTCGGGACGGAGGCCGAGTTTGTAGAGGCAAAGGCCGAGATTATAGTAGGTGATGTGATGCTCCCCGTAAAAGCGGAGCGATTCCTCATAAAAAGTGCGGGCACGGGAGTGGCGTTGGAGCTTGTAGAAGTGGCGGCCGATTTCAAACGCCACATCCCTGCTTTCGCCCATCGGGTAATGGTTTTCCCACACCCGCTCGAGGGTGCGTATAAAATCAGCTTCCAAACGGTTGGTCAGCCCATCTTCCAACTGTTCGGCGATGGCATTGCTGAGCGTATAAAAATAGTAGGGGTCGTAGTGGCTCAGGCGGAGCAGGGCGAGGAGGTGGGGTAAAGGCGGCGGTGTGTCGGGGTTAATGGGGTAATCTTGCAGGGAGAAGAAATCAATGGGGCCAAACGCTTCGATGTATTCCTCGAAGGCGTGCTGGGCGGTGGGGTAATCGGCCGTTTGCCCCCGCCCCATGAAGGCGGAAATGGCCAAACTCGTCTCGCGGGGAACGGTGTGCCATGCCACCCCCCCCCGCTGGCGGAAGTATTGGCCAATGGCGTGGAAGTTGACCGAGAGTGAAAAACTGCCGTGCTGGACAGGTTCGGGGTCGCGCTGGTAGAGCAGGTCGGCCTCGTTGTTGTACCCTTTGTCGGCCGTCAGCACCAGCAAATTGTCGTGGGTCAGGGCGAGCAGGTTTTGGAGACAGCGAAAGGCGCCGATGGGGAAGCTAACGGCCGTGTCCCCCAACCGCTCCGCATAGCCGTGTAAAATCTCGTTAAATTCAGGCTCGGGGTAATACCCATTGGGCACGGGCTGGTACGCATAGCGCACCGAGACATCGGCGATGGTGGGGAAATAGGCGGGGTCTTCGGGCTTTTCTTCCACCAAAACGGTGACGAGGCTCTCCATGAGTGCCCCGTTTTCCACCCGAAACGCATCTTGCACAATCGTATCGAACAGATAGTTGGCCACGACGATGGTGGGGTTGGGGAGGTTGGCGGCCGTTAACTCTTGCTTGCTCTGCACCAACGTCAGCGTTTTGTCATTTTCAGCATCAAAACGGGCAAAATCCACAATGCCTTCGGCCACATAGGGGGCAAAATTGGGATGGCTGGCCCAAAACTTGACATTGCGTTGGGCAAAATCGGTCAGCACATAGCGCAGGGGGGGCGCACCCGCTGGCCATAATTCGCGCAACGCCTTCAGGCACAAATAGGCAAATCGCCCTGCCCCCGCGCCCAATTCGATAATGTGGATGGGCTGGCTCGGGTCAAGCGTCTGGCTGGCCATGCAATCCCGCACATAGGCCACCATCACTTTGGCAAAGGAGGTGGCGATGAAGTTGTTGTTGGTGATAAACCACGGCACAACGCCATGCCATGCCTGCACCCCTTTTTCGTCGTAAAAGTTGCGCTGGAGTTGCCACAGAATGGATTCGGAAAGTCGTTTGTTTTCTTCGAGAATGGTTGGCATGGGAAGTGCTGAGTGCTAAGTGCTGAGTTAAAAGTATGGCTTACGGCTTACGGCTTATGGCTTACAGCTTGATCGGCCCATGTGTGGCGATGTATTGCTGGTATTCGGCGATGGCTTGGCGGAGGCCATCGGCCCCCCATTGCTGGCCAAAGCCGTCGAGAACGGCATCTACCTGTGCGCCAACGGCCGTGCCCACGTTCGTTTCCAAATAAACTTTAGCACGAAGCAACGCTATCAGCACCCCCACGCGGTTGTTTTGGCTCTGGTGCGCTTGGGCAATGAGCAGGCTGGCCAGCAGATAGCGCACAAAGCGGTTCAGGTCGGCCGCGTCGCGAGCCGCTTGCAAAGCCGCTTCCGCTTGGGCCAATCCTTGGGCGATTCGGCCGTGTTGCAAGCTGGCCAAAGCCTTTTGCAACTGCTTATCGGTCAGCCCTTCGCCACCCAACTCGGGGGGGATGGCACCATTGGCCAGCAACGCCCCCAGCGCAGGCGCATCCCATGACCCATTGGCCAAATCGCGCAGGGCGCGGGCTTGGCTGGTGAGCAACGCGGCCAATTGGGGGTCGCCCTGTTGGCTGGCCAGTTCGGCCGCCCGCCCCATATCGGCCGCGCCTTCGGCCAGTTGCACGTTGTACAGGTGGGCCACCGCCCGCAAACGGTATAAATCACGGCCGAGTTCGAGGGGGGGCTGGCTGGCCAATAGCTCGGTGGTTAGTTCGATGGCCAACTCGTATTGCTCGGCCGCCATGTAAATTTCGGCAATCGCTTTTCGGCTGGCGATGGCTTGGGCGGGATGGCCTGTCTGTTGGTAAAGGTCGGCCGCTCGTTGCAGGTGGCCAATCCCCTCAGTTTGGCGGGGTGGCAAATGGCCGAGGGCACGGCCGAGGGTGTAGCGGGTTTGGGCTTCGTAAAATGGCTCGCCATCTTGCTCGGCCAGCACCGCCACGCGCAGGAGTTCCACGGCCGCTTCTTGCCATTTTAATCGGCTGAGGTGCAACAGGGCGATTTTGCCCCGCGCCGCCGCCTCGTCTATGCGGTCGTGCAACACGGCCGCTTGCAACGCTTCCCGCCGTAGCTTTTCCAGTTCTTGGTCAGTTCGATTGGTCATTGGTCAGTTGTCACTGGTCATTGGTCATTGGCGCACATGAACCAACTACTTTTTTGCTCATTGTTACTGCTCTTGATACGCCCCAACTTCTGCGTCCAGATTGGCGAACAGCTCCATGCGCATCGCTTGGTGTTCGGCCGCCCACGCCTCCAGCTCGGCCGAGGCTGTCTCGTGTTCGCTGGCCAACATATCTTTGTCCGTTTGCATACTGGCGCGGGTAGCGGCCGCCTCGGCCGACAAATCGCCAAACTCCGATTCGCTCTCCTGTGCGTCGCCCTTCTGCTTCTCCATCATGGCGTTTTGTTGCGCCAACTCCTTCTTGTTGCGCTCCGTTTCCGCTTGCACCTTCATCGTCTTGGCCGTGCGTTCGTTCGCCTCGCCAATACCCTGTTGGCTCCCCCGTGCGGCCATATCGCTCGTGTCGCCCGGCTTGCTGGCGCTGTTTTTCATCTCGCCCGTGTTTTTCTGCGCTTGGCTGGTATCGGTATCGGTAAATTTGCTGGCCACGCTGGTAAAAATTTGCATCAGCGGAGCCATCACCGCTTGCATGAGACCTTCCATGCCGCTTGATTCGGAACCCGCTTTTTGGGCGGGGTTGGCCGCTTCTTGGCTCGCTTGGCGCTCTTTTTCTTGCCCTTCCATCTTTTGCTGGGTTCCCTTCTCAAACGAGCCAATCGTCATTTCGTTCACAGCGACGATTTTTTGGGTTTCCTCGAACTCCATCGCTTGCGATTGGGCATCTTTTTGCAAGGCGGCCATCTGTTGCTCGCGCATCATCAAAATCTCTTCTTCCACGGCGACGCGATTATAGCCCATCGCGGCGGCCGTCACGGCCGCTTCCGCCTCGTCGGGCGGCTCGGGCAAAATATCCAGCATCTCCCGCTGGCGCTTGAGGCGCAAGGCGGCCAAATCGGGGCGGCCTGTACCGTCGGCGACTGCGCCTTCTTCCTCCTCTTCCTCCACCACCTCCCCTTCCGCTTCCATATCACCCTCTTCTTCGGCCGCTGGCGCTTCTTCCTCGGCCGCCATATCGGGCAGGGTGATGCCCACACTGCTGGCCAAGGCCATCATGCTGGCCTCATCGCCCATCATCGCCTCAAAATTGCCCGATTCGGCCGTTTCGTTGCCCACAGCTTCCCCTTCAGATTTGCCCGCCTCAGAGGTAGGGGTGGTTTCGGCGGGGGGCGCAGTGGTATTCAGGGGCACGCCCATCTGCTCCATTTCGTGCATCTGCGCCGCTTGCAACACAATTTGCATCCACATCTTGCCCACGTCTTCAGATTGGGCGTTTTGGTCATCATCTTCGGGTTCGCGCTGGATGACGGCCGTGGGAGTGGCAGGTGGCGGTTCATTGGCTGAAGCACGTTGCACTTGCCCATCCCGCTTGGTTTGGGCTTTGTCCTCCTCTTTGGTGGCATCTGTTTTAGCAGGAGCCACATATTTCTCGAGATTGACCGTCACCGTCTCTTTTTTGCCCGCTTCAACCGTCACCGTTTGTTTGTCGAGCGTCGGTGTATAGTCTCCCTCACCACGAGGGTCAAAATAGACATGTTGCCCTTCTAGCCCCACTTTTTCGCTGGGTTCAATCGTATAAGTGCCGGGCATGGCGGGCCAAACAGGGTTGTCTTTGGGCTTAATTCCTTGCGCCTCGGCGGGCCATTCACGGCCGTCTGACCACAATTTTTTGGTTTCGTCATCGGGGGTTATTTCGGCCAGCGTGTTGCTGTTCTTCATGCTACTGTACTTGCTGGTCGAGAAACGCAACCTGTCCATCTCGATGCTGTCGGCCATTTCGTATCAAATTCAATGCCGGCCGCCCCGTACTCATCGGCTCCTTTTTGGAAGTTGATTTTATTGCTCACCCATTCGGTCATGGAGGGAATATCGCCCCCTGTGGCCACATTAATGGCGGCGTTAATCATACCAATCGAGCCACCCGTGACCCCCGAGGCGTGAGCCTGCCCCGCCCAACCTTTGTTTTGCCACTGTTTGAGCGTGCCATCGCGGGTGCTGTACATGCCGCCCCGGAAACTATCGGTCAGGGCGCGAGAGGTGCCTAGGGAGAGCACATTAAAGACATCGCCTGCTTTTTCGGCCGCCGATTTCTTGGCCTTTTCTTTGCCCAAAGCCTTGGCTTGGGCAGGGTCTAACTCGTCCAGCTTGTCGAGTTTCTGCTGAAAATCATCTTGTTTGGTGGTCAAGTCGGCGAGTTTGGTATCGGCATCCGTTTTGGCCGTATCGAAAGCTGTTTTGGCAGTCGTTTTTTCGCCTTCGGCCGTTGTTTTTTCGCCTTCGGCCGCTACCTTGGCATCGGCCGCATCTGTTTTCGCTTTTTCAGCGGCCGTCTTGGCCGTGTCCGCCGCTGTTTTCTTCTGCTCCGCTTGCGTTTTCTTGGTTTGGGCTTTGGCCTCGGCCGTGCGTGCCTTATCCAAATCTTTTTGGATGCTCTTTTGTGCTTCGGGCGTGGTGGCGGCGGCTAAATCATTCTCCAACTGTTCCCGTTTTGCCTTGGCCGTATCGAACTCTGTCGTGCGTTGGTTCACCGCATCGGTGGCACTATCCACCTTTTTCTGGGCGGCGGTTATCTGCTTGTCGGCCTGTTTTTCGGCCGCTTCTGCCTTTTTAATATCCTGCTCTGCTTTAGAGAGCTTGGCCTCGGCATCATCTAAATCCTTTTGCTTGTTCTTTTGCTCCTGCGGCCGTGTCACTCGTCCCTTTGGAAGTATCTTTTTCGGTTTTACTCGCTTCGGCCTGCTGTTTCTGCCAATTCTTCTCAAACTCGTTTTCCAGCTCCGCTTTTTTCTTGCTCAGGTCATCATCCCGCTTTTTCTCGGCCGCTTTCACATCATCATCATATTTTTTCTGGCGAGCCGTTTCGGCCGCTTCAAAATCCGTTTTGGCCTTCTCGGCATCCTTCTTGACCTGTTTCTGCACCTCCACCTGTTGCGCCGCTTGTTGGGCTTCCAGTGCTTTTTGCTTTTGGGTCTGTTTCTTAGTCTGCAAATCCGTCTGCTTCGTCCCCAGTTCCGTCGTTTTGTCTTGCACCTTGGCCGTGGCCTTATCTAGCTCCGTTTTTGCAGTCGCCTTCTCCGAATCCGTTTTGGCATTCTTCAGGTCTTGTTTCGCTTTTTGCAGGTCGGTTTTGGCCTGTTTCAGTTCCGCTTTGGCTGTGTCTACCTGCGTTTTGGCTTGTGCCGCTTCGGTATCGGCCGTGGTTTTGGCTGTATCTTTGGTCGCTTTGGTGGTATTGGCCGTGTCCAAATCAGTTTGTGTTTTGGCGATGGCCGTATCATGGTCATTGAGCTTACCCGGCGCGGCCGTATCGGCCGTGCTTTTGGCCGGATCCAAAGTCCCCTTATCCGTATCAAACTTGTTCGTAATCGTGGCATTCTCCGTCGTCACTTTGCCTTGGAAAGTGGCATCGGTCGTCATGGCACTATTTAATTGGGTATTTCGCGCTTGCGCCGCATCAAAATTAGCCGTGGCATCGTCCAATTGCTTTTGGGCACGTTTGGCTCCCACCTCGTCCACGGCCGTGCCATCCTTCTTCTTAAACTTGGTCGCCTCATCAAACTCTTTTTGCGCCTTCTTTTTCTGCGCCCCCAAATCGGCCAACCTGTCCGAATCAGTCAGCTCCTCTTTCCCCTTGCGCTTCACATCCGCATCATAGCTAGAGCCATACTTCGATTCATAAGCATCTACCAAATCCTGCTTTTTTTTGCCGGGAGGCGCGGTGGTGTCATCCACACTCTCAATCTCTTTCATCTTCTTCGATTTTTCGCTCGCCAAGAGCTTGTTATCGAGTTTGTTGACCCCTTTGTCATACGCCTTTTGCAAGCCGCGCTGGGTGGCATCCTTGGCAAAAGAGGTCACACTCTTCGTTAACAGCGCTTGTTTGGCCATCAATTCATCGGGGTCGCCCTCGAAAATGGCAATATCCACCGCTCTAAAAATAATGGCCAATAGTTGGACGGGCGGCTTAATGCCATAACTCAAGAAATCGGCGATTTTGGCAATGATATTGAGGATTTTTTCAATCCACGCGATGATTTTGAGAATGACGGCCGCCGCCGCCGCCGCCACCCCTGTGGCCGTTAAAATAGCGGCCGTCACCCCCAAAATGAACAAAATAATCGTCAAAACCTGTTGAATAGCCCCCAAAATCGAGTTAATCAAATCAATGGTGGCCACCAACGCTTCGCACACCCCCGCAATTTTGCCCGCCCACGTCTTCTCATCCCCAATCTTGGCCCACGCCCCCTCACTACTGAACAGCCCCCCCTCGCGAAAAGCACTAATCGCCTGCCCAAAGCCCCCTTCCCACCAGCCGTTGGGGTCCATCGCAATCTGCCCCATCGCCATCAGCCCATCGGCATAGGGGATTTTCTTGCCGGGGCCATGCGTGGTGGCAAAGTCAAACACCTTGTCCACCACCATCTCTTGCGCCCCACCCACTGCGCCCTGTAACAGCCCCGTCCCAATCGAATCTAAAATCATCTTGCCCCGATCCATTTGCGGGGCTTCGGCCTCCTCGGCCGCTGGTTCGGCCGCAGGGGCTTGCTCTTCCTCACTGGTCGTTTCAGGCACAGCGGTTAGGTTTTCCCGCTCGGCTTTCTCCTCCTCCACCAGCGGGGCATCCTCCTGCATTTGGATGGTTCCGTAGGCGAGTTGGCTCCATGTGGGCAAGCGCGGTCCCGTGTCGCTCTCAGTCACGGCCGCAGGGTCATACTTCATGTCCTTAATCTGCGAATCATCATTGCCCTCTAACTTGCCCCCCTGCTCCTTCACCTCCTGCTCCTTGGCCTTCTCCTCGGGGTCTTCCTTCTTCTCGCCCTCCTCGTTTTTCTCGGCCGTTTCCTCTCCCGTCTCCTTCCCCTCCTGCTTCGCCTCCGCAATTTCCGCCCCCGTTTGTTGCTCGGGGTTGATGGGGCTTGGCCCGTCACGGCCGTTTCCGCCTTGGCCGCCTCCTGCATGGCGGGCCCTTCCGTGCCCAACTCCCCTTGGCCTTGTCCTTGGCCTCCGCCACTGCTTCCGCTACCTCGGGGTTTTCCTGCATCGCCTTGGTCACGGTGGCAAGGTTTTCCGATTGCCCCGCCGTGTCGGGCACGGCCGTGGCCTCTTGCCCCCCTGCTGGCTTCGCCTCCGCCTTGGCGGCTCCCGCAGAAGCCTCGCCCCCGCCCGCAGGCGGCGCGGCGGGGGGCGGAGCCGCTTGTGGTGCTTTGACCACCTGCTCCGCCATCGCATCCGCCTCTTGCTCATACTGGTCGCCCGCCTCGTTTACCGTCAGTTTGCGCTGGATGGGTTTGCGCTGTGCCCCACTTCCTCCTTGTTGCACCACATGGGTCAGCTCATGCGCCAACAGCTTTTGGCCGTCCGTGCCGCTCGGGTCATACTCCCCTTGCTTAAAATAAATGTCGGAACCCGTCGTAAACGACCGCGCATTGAGCGAACGACTTAACTGGTCTGCTTGCCCATCAGTATGCAGGCGTACCCCGCCAAAATCGGCCCCAAATTGCCCTTCCATTTGCCCCTTCACCCCGTCTGGCAAACTGCTCCCCTGCCCACGGGTGCGCTGGATGGCGCTCTCTGCTTCTTCGTCCACATCACGGCCGCCCACGGGGTCGTCGCTGTCGCGCATGGCGACAGAGGATTGGGAATTTTGGATTTTGGATTTTGGATTTTGGCTTGAGGACTGTCCCTCGTCCCTCGTCCCCCGTCCCCCCTCGTCCCCTATCAAACGCTGGGCAAAACTATTCCCATATGTCTGGTGCATATCCACCAAATCGGCCGAACCCAACTGTTGCGCCGAATCAATCGTCTGACCCAGCCCACTTTGCTGAACTGCAGGCGAACTATCCCGCTGAACCACGGGCTTTTTCACATCGGCCGCCGCCTTTTGCACCTTTTTTTTGTCGGGAGAATCGCTTTTTGTAGCCATAGCTAAGTCTCTTAGTCGTTCAGTCTCTCAGTCGTTCAGGAACCAATCCGCAATCCGCATTCCGCAATCCCCCTTCCTACACCTTCAAATCATCCTTATCCACCAACCGCCCCATCTTTTGCAACTCGCGGCGCGTGCCGTGGAGCAGATGTTCCATCGTCACCTTGTGCCCATTGCCCGCCGCCAAATAGGCCGCGCTCACAATCACATTGCGGATATTGCCGCCCGCCAATTTAAACCGCTTGGCCAAGAGCATAAAGTCCAAATCGTCGTCGTGGGGCAAATCGGGCGGGAAGAGGGTGCGCCAAATGCGCAATCGGTCTTCCGCCTCGGGGAAGGGCATGTCCACGGCGAACTGCAAACGGCGGGTAAACGCCTCGTCCAAATTGGCGCGGAGATTGGTGGCCAAAATGGTCACGCCGTCATACGCCTCCATCCGCTGGAGCAAATAACTCACTTCGATATTGGCGTAGCGGTCGTGCGCATCTTTCACCTCGGACCGCTTGCCAAAAATGGAGTCGGCCTCATCAAAGAAGAGGATGGCGTTGCTACTTTGCGCCTCGTTGAAAATGCGCTCCAAGTTTTTCTCGGTTTCGCCAATGTATTTACTCACCACGCCAGATAGGTCAATCTTGTACAGGTCCAGCCCTAATTCGCGGGCAATGACCTCGGCCGCCATTGTTTTGCCCGTCCCCGGCGGCCCCGCAAACAGCACCGTCACCCCGCCGCTGGCCAATTTTTGGCCAATGCCCCACTCGTCCAGCACAATCGGCCGTCGCAAAACAGTGTCCACAATCTCCCGCAAAATATTGACAGGGTCGCGGGGCAGAACCAAATCATCCCATGTGTAGCGGGGGGTAATTTTGCGGGCCAAATCGCCCAAGCGCGGGTTGGAATGGGCACGCGCCGCCGCAAACAAATCCTCATCCTCCAGTTCACGGCCGTGTTGCACCCCCTTATCCCGCGCCGTAATCACCACATCCCGAATCTGCTCCGTGGTCAGGGCGAATTGGCCCGCCAGCTTGTCAATGCTAAATTCGGCCGCCGCTGGCCCCATTAGGTGGTTCCACAACTGCCGCCGCTGGCGGAAACTGGGGATGGGGAAGTCGAGCCAGAGCAAGGTGCGGCCGTTGTCCACTGCGTGCGCTTGCCAGCGTTTATTACTGGCCACAAAGAGAAAATCGGGGTGCTGGGAGAGCTGTTGCAACAGGGTGCGCGGGGTGGCGTTGTCCGCCAAACAAGCATCCCAGCCAAACAAATAGGGGATGGCGCGGTTCAACAACGCATCGCGCAAGGCCAGCCGCACGGCGCGGGTGGGGGTTAGCTCTTGCTTGAGCAGGGCGGCTATGTCTATAAATAAAATCGGCCGTCCCATCTGCCCCGCCACCAGCCGCGCCGCCGCCCGTTGCCCCAATTCGTCGGGGCCGTGGAAGGCGAACAGGGGCCATTCGGCCGTCGAACTGGCCAATTCGCGCAAGCGTTCGGCCGCAATAATCCAATCGGTTTGGGATGGCTCGCTCGGTGGCCACAATTTTACAAGTTCCCCCAATTCCGCATGGGGCACGTAATCGCCCACCAACCAGCCCACCAGCGCGGGGGTCGGGCACAACGGCCATATTCAGCAGGGGCGGCTTGACCCATGCCCGCTTCGGCCACTGTGCGCACAAATTCGTTTTTGAGCAGGGTTCCTTCAGGGCTAAACAGTGCCAAATGGTGCAACCGCTCTGGCCCCGGCGGGCAGAGCAGGTCGAGGAGCAGGTTAACGCTCGGCCGTTTGCGGGTCGCATCGTCCAACAAATAGCCATATAGCCGTTCGTAGCGCAAATCGAGGGCGGGGGCGAGAGCCAGCAATAAAATATCCCGCTCTAAATCGCTCAGGCCAAACGCTTGTTGGAGGTGGAGCAGGCGGGGTGTTTCGTCGGGGTGGCGGCCGAGTAGTTGGGCGATTTGCTCGTCGGTGCGGGCGAGGGAACGGCCGTAGACCTCCCCCTCGGCGGCCGTGGGTGGGGCGACCATATACCGCCAATGGGAGCCAAAAGGCTGTTTGAGCAGAGCGTTCACCTCTGCGTCGGAGATGTACTGCCCACGCAACAAATCGGCCGCGTCCGCATTGGCGCGTTGCCACCGCTTTACCTCGCGGTGAATCAAAATATCCACCCGCATGAGGAGCATCTGAAGATACTGAAAATCAAACATAATTTGTTTTTGACGCAGAGGCGCAAGGGCGCAGGGGGTGGTTTGTTGGCGAGATAAATTTTGGGCAGGGAAAAGTCATCTTTTTTTGCGCAGGGATGCAGGGACGCAAGGGCGCAGAGCGTAAGGACTCTTTTCCCTGCGTCCCTTGCTGCGCGGCGTCAAATTCGCCTCTTGCGCCACAAATTCTTGAACCATTTGGGTTCTTTGTGTTGCAACCACATGAATTCCTATTGAACCATTTTGTTCATAGCCCATTGACAACCCGATGAATGCCACCTTTGCTCACCAACCGAACTCCAAAATTGATGACCAATCCTAATTTGAGTTTGGTTAAGCGCAAATAGGTGAGCAATTGAGCCTCGAAAATAGGGTTATATTCAGTGAGTGATTTGACTTCAACGATAACACAATTTTCTACCAATAAATCTAGCCGTAAAGGTGTACCCAGTTGGTGGTTCTTATAATAAAGGGGTATTTGTTGTTGACGAGCAATGGTCAATCCTCGACTCGTTAATTCCCAAACTAAGGCTTCTTCATAAATCGTTTCAAGTAATCCGGGGCCGCCTAGGGTTTGATGAACTTCTACGGCCGCTCGCACAATTTCTTGGCTAACCACATTTTCTTGCATATCTAAATTACGCTCCTGTATTTGCTGGCTCTTTAATACCATAACTTCTCCTGCCCTCCTGCGTCAAAACGTATGTCTCCATCCAACCCTTTCGACTTTGCCAATACCCCCCTGCGCCCTCTGCGTCCCTGCGCCTCTGCGTCAAAAAACCTTACTTCCCTATCCATATAATTCCCCTGCGCGCCTTTGCGTTAAAAAACTTACTTTCCCATCCGATACGTTGCCAAAGCAACCCGAAACCGCTCTTCCCCCCACCTTGGCAACAAACTATCCAATAACTCCTTCATCGCCACCCCGATTTCATCCCCTAAGTGGCGTTGCAACGTATTTTTGCAAGTGAGGAGCGTATCTAACACGGCCGCATCCTCTCCCACCTTCTCCTGCACCAAAGCCAACACCAAACAAGCACACAAATAACGTACATAACGCACCATATCTGTGCTTTCCAACGCATGGCGACGCGCCAACTCGGCCGCTTCCCCCGCCTGCTCCCACTCCCCCGCCCCATAAAAAGTCACCGCCTGCTCCAAAGCAATATCGCTACTTACCCCCCACACGCCCGCCTCCATCGCCCGTCCCAACATCTCTCCCAGCCTATCCTGCTCCTCTGCCCCTCCGCTCCTCTGCCCCTCTGCCTTCACCCTATCCAACTCCCACACCACCGCCACCACCACCCCCTCATCCCCCACTTCTTGCGCTAATTCCAACGCTCTGCAAATCGGCGTGGGCGGCCGTGTTATTTTCGGATAGCCATAGAGATTGGCGCGACTGCGGAGCAGTTCAATTTCTTGGGCGATGCTCTCGCTGTGGGCCAGCGCGGCCGTCGTCTCGGCCGTCGCCTGCGGCAAATCCCCCTCCCCAGCGCAATTTCAGCCAGCGTTTGGTGCGCCCGCCGCTGGCCGAGTGGTTGTTCGGCGCGGGCGGCCAATTCGGCCGCCTCCCGCAACACCTTTTCGGCCGCTTTCGGCTTGGGCACTTGTTGCAGAGCCAGCCCTTGGCTGTAGCGCAACTGTGCCGCCACCCCCACCTGCTCGTGTTGGATGGCCAACTGGGCCGCCAAATCAAACTGGCGGGCGGCGCGTGCCCAACGGCCGTTCTGCCCCTCCCACAGAGCCAAACGGCCGCGCAACGTCACCTCTTGCGCCGCATTTCCAGCCTCATTCGCGGCCTGTATCGCCGCCTGCAATTCACTTCTCATAAGAGCGAGTCAGCTAATCAGTATTTCAGCTAGTCAGTTAGTTAGCCGCAATCCAAAATCCAAAATCCCCAATCCAAAATCCCAAAACGGCTAAAGCCGCCACTACGAACTTATTGAACTCATTCCGCAATCCCCATTCCCCATTCCGCAATTCCCCTTACTCCACCCCCTCTCCTGCTTCATCATCCATATCCGCTTCATCCGCCCCACCCATATGGTCAGTCACATAGGCTCCCTCCATATCCCCCATATCCTTCTCGCGGTCATACACATCCGTCTTCATCTCATTCATGGCATCTTCCCCTTCTTCGCCCTCTTTCTTCTTGTCCTTATGGCCTTCGGCATCCTCAAAATGCTTGCCCAGTGCCAGCTCAATTTCCGTAAAAATCGCCTCGCGGGTCATGCGCCATTGATCCATCCAATCCACGGCCTCGTTAATCAAATCGGTGCGCTCGTCAATCAACCGCGCTTCCTCGGCCGCAACCACATCTTGGTCGCTCTGCATGCCCGCCTTTTCCTCTTCGAGCTTATCAATGCCTGCCTGTGCTTCCGCCTGTTGCTCGCCTAAGAATTGGCTAGTCTCATCGAGTGTGCCTTCCGATTTTTTGGCTTCCTCTTGGGTTTGCTTCGTCTCGGCCGTGCGCGTGTCCGCCTCCCCTCCATCCCCTTTTGCGATGCATCCACCGAAGCCGACGACGTTTCAATCTGTTGGTCGGGGCCACTCGCCAGCGTCTGCTTCTGCGAATCATCCGACTTCTCCCCCACCTTGTGAATCGGCCCCATGAAGAACATAATGAACTTAACCACAATGCCCGCAAACCCCTTAATGTTGAGACCAGTTTCCCCCGTCTCCTTGCCTTGGGCTTTCGTGTCCGTCGTATCCCCCTTCAACTCAGCCTGCTTGCCCAACTTCTCCTCCATGTCCTGCTTGTGCGGCTCCATCGCCTTCTTGTTTTCCTGCACCGTCTGGTCTACTTGGGCAAACATCTGTTTTTCGGTCGCCGCCACCTCTTGCGCTTGCTCCGCCTGTTGGGTTTGGGCGGCCAGCCCCGCTTTTTGCTTGCGAAGCTCTACAATCGCCACCGCATTGCGGTCTATTTTGTAGCGAATATCCTCATTTTGCGGCTTGCCATATTCCACCAGCGGGGGTGGGGCAAGGCTGGCCGATTTTTCCATGAGCGTGTTATAGGCCAAATCGGCCACATCAGGCACGCCATACTGATTCAGGAATTTTTGTTTGTAATCCGCCTTGTCCCCATCTTCCATCGCCCCCGGCGGTTCAATCGTAAACGGGCTAATTTGCGGGTCTTCCAGCGTTTCCGCCCCCACCAACATATCTTCCGCTTTGCGCTCATCCTTATATTTGTCCGAAACCCCTTCTTCACCTTGTCTTGCGACATCTCCTTCATGCCTTGGGCGTGTTGGGTCAGCCGCGCTTGGCGGTCCATCAACTTCTCGGGGTCGCTCTCATAGTAAAGCATGTCTATGATGAGGAACGCCGTGGCCAAGGTGCGGAAGGTGCGGATATTGTTGTCTATCATAAAGATAGTCATCGAGATGGGGTCGAACACGGCCGCGACCTTCTCAAACACTGGCGCCGCCCACTTAAACAAATAGCCAATAAAGGGCAATTTGGCCAGCGCCTTCAGAATTTTGGTAACGATTTTGACGATGTAAAAGGTCACATTCAGAATCTTCAACACCTTCTTAATCAGCTCCAAAACCGCGATGACGAGTTCCATTGCACTCGCCGCCCGCGCCCAACCACTCGCCCCCTCCTCAAACATCCCCCCAAAACTGTTGCCAATCTCGCTAAACGACTTGCCGATTTGGTCTTTTACCTCCCCAAACCACGCCCCCGGCCCCTCGCTAAACAGCTTCTCGGCCGCCATGTTCTCCCCCCCAAAGGGAATCATGTCCATCACATCGCCAATGTTTTCCACACGCGGGTTCAGGAAATCCCCATCGCCACCCCACCCCTGCGCCAGCGCATCCGTCACCATCGCCGCTTTCACATTCGGGTCGGTCACTTTAATGCCCGTCGTATCCCCCTTCAAGCCCGACAAATCCAGCCCCATAGACTCGAAATTGCCCGCCTTAAAATCGTCATACTTCTGGGTCTCTTTGTCCCAGTCGGGCAAAATCTCCGCCTTGGTGTCTGGCCAGCCAATGCCGCCCGTGTCCCCCTGCGGCTCGGCAAACTCGAGGTTGCTTTCCGTTACAGGCCCTTGAGTTTCCAACTTGGCGGGCTTTTTATCTTGGAATTTGTGTGTTTTAGCGGGTTTCGCCTTTTCATCAATGCTTTCTTTGTTGGGGTCGGGGATGCTGTCCTTATCCCCTGCTTTGCTGTCCTTGGCCTGCCCCGCTTCAGATTTGCCCTCATCCGCTTGTTGTTGCGCCTCTTCGCGGGCTTTTTCCTCTTTGCTCTTGAGCTGAATATGTGATTGGCCGAGTTGGTGGCTGAGGAAGGGCACGGAGCGCAAGGCGCGTTGCCCCGTAATCCGCTGGACAACCCGTTGCGCCACGGCCGTTTCCGCCACCTCCCCATTCACCCGCTCCCGTTGCACGGGCGATTTGGCCACAGGCGCGGCCCCCTGTTGCACCACATGGGTCAGCTCATGGGCAATCAACTTTTGCCCCCCCGCCGAACCCGGCTCATACGCCCCTTGGCGGAAGAAAACATCGTTGCCCGTCGTAAACGCCTCCGCATTCAGCGAGCGGTTCAGTTGGTCAGATTGCCCATCGGTGTGGACGCGCACCCCGCTAAAGTCGCTTCCCAAGTGCCCTTCCATTTGCCGTTGCACAGGGGATGGCAAACTTTGCCCACTGCCCCGCTTGGTTTCGATTTGGCTCTCCACGGCCGAATCCACCGCCCCGCTGGTGTCATAGCCCGCCACGGCCGCCCGTTGCGCCCCGTTCTCATCAGGGGGTGGCGGCGCCTCATCCCCCCCACCGAGCGGCGGCACATAGCCCGCTTCGGCCAATTGCACGGCCGTCTCTTCCCCACCCATCTCCACCTCATTCGTGGAAGGCGTGCTGGCGGGGGCAGGATTAAACAGTGCCCCGCGTAGCTGGTTGGGCACACCGCGCCGAATCGTGCTGGGGGTGGTGGGGGATAGGGGACTGGGGACGAGCGACTGGGGACTGCTCGTGCGTTGCAGGCCGTTGCTGTTGTTATTGTTGCCCTCACCTCCGCCATCGTCGCCGCCCACAGGGGGCACGGCCGAATGCGCCTGCCCCACAGCGTCGGCCACCACTTCCGCTTCCTGCTCTGCCAACGGGGCGAGTTGGGGACTGGGGACGGGGGGACAGGGACTGGGAAGGCCGCATCCACGCTCGTAGTAACGGCTTTAGCCGTCCCATTTACACTTCCATTCCCATTGGGTGCGGCGGGCGAAGTGGCCACGCTGTTGGTCGGCAACGCTTCCGCGACCCGCTCCGCCTCCTGCTCATACACATCGTCTGGCTCGTTCACCGTCAGCTTGGTTTGGATGGGCTGACGGCCGTTTTTGCGCCCTTTGCCATTCACCGCCCGTTGCACAAACTGGTTGCCATACGCCCGTTGCACCCCGCGCAGGGCGCGTGGGGTCGCCTTTTGCGGCTCATCGGCCGCTCGTTGCACTTGGCCCAAATCGGCAAAATCCGCCTCCGCCACGGCCGACTCGGCCGCCTGCACCATCGGCTTCGGCGTTTTGGCATCATGTGCCTTTTGGGCGTTGGGCTGTTCTTTGCTCATGGCGAGATAAGTGGTTGAGTGGCTAGTGATGAGTGGTTAGTGGCCTATCATTCCGCAATCCACGTTCCGCATTCCGCATTCCTAAAAATCTAACTTTGATAACGCATCTACCCGTGCCCGCGTGGCAAACTCGAGGATGTAATTGGTGTGGCCGGGCTTTTGCGCCTCAATCAGTTGTTCGATGAGCGGCCGTTTCACATCCCGCTCGCGCATGGGTATCCGCACCGTAAACGTGTTGGGCGGCTGGTTCGCTTCAATAATCTCCGCTGGCTCGCCCAAATAAATCTCCAACATGCGGCTCAGCGCCCACTTCGTCCCCTTGCGGGAAAGCAACTTGTCAATTTCGGTCAAAACCACACGCCGTTTTTCAAGGCTCCACGTCTCATCAAACACAACCCCAAACCAACTGGCCAGCCAATCCACAAAAGCGGGTGGGGCGGTGTTGGGGTTCAGGTACAAATCAAAATTTTCCACATTCCAACTCGCGGGCATCAAAATGGCCTCGAACATGGCCATGAACCGGCTGGTGAAATCGGTGTGGTAAATGCTGGGCAGATGGTCGAGATAGCGGACGCTGTAACGGCCGAGGCCCGGCGGCGTAATCAGGCTGTAATCGTCGCGGCGGCGGCGGGGCACTCCGCAAAAACTCGGGCATCGGTGGTGGCGGTGGTTCGCCACTCCCCCGCCCTGTCGGTTGCGCGGTCCACCCCGCATGGAGGCTAATAATCCCCTCGTCTAGCTCTGGGGTGGGGGATGGCTCGGCCGTTGCCACAGACTCGGCCGCTTGCACCTCATCTTCCACCACCACCTGCCCCAAAGTCAGCGTAAACCAATCCATCTCAATCGCATCCCCCACCTTCAGCAAGAGGGGATTGCTGGCCTCCACGGCCGTATTGTTAACCAAGATGCGGTTGCGCGGGTGCAAATTCACCAACACACACTGCTCGTCACTGACCTCGAAGCGGGCATGGGCAAGGCGCAAGCGGGGGCTGGCCAGTTGAATATCGGCCGTATCCCCCCGCCCCACCACCGTTGCCCCCGTGCGGAGCAAAAATTGCTCCATGTAGGTGGATTCCAGCGTGGTGACGGTTATCTGAAAAGAGAGCTTTTCGTGCGGCCGTAGCGTTTCGGTGGCGATGGTCTTGAGCGTGTCATCGGTGTTGGCGGCCGTTGTTTCCCCCTCGGCCGTTTCCGCCTCCCCGCGCACATGCAGGGTAAACAAGCCAATCTGCACCTCATTGGTCACATGGAAGGGGATAGCCTGTTGGGGTTCCAACTGTTGCCCATTCATCCGCGTCCGGCTTCGCCGATTCAGGTCGGTTATTTGGCAACCCGAACTGCTCACATCCAACCGGGCGTGAATATCGGCCACACCGACTGCGTCCAGCACAATCTCACACTCGGCCCCACGGCCGAGCAGATAATTGCGCCCCACCTCCAGTGGCACAACTCGCTCTTCATCTAAACTGCTAATTACTAACTCAAACATTTGGTTGTTAAAGGAAGTGAAAGGTAAAAGTTAAAAGTGGAAAATAAAACGTCGAAGTTGGTCACAGGACCCCACTTTTTACCTCTTTGCGTCTCGCTTTAAAACTCAATCGGTTCCTACAAAAATAGTAACCCTGGAATAATTCCTGCTCATCTTCATCCAACTGGTGCGGGAAGGGAGATTCCAACTGCACCATCAACATCATCCCCCGCTTGTTCTTGGGGGATTTGAGCAAATCCTCTTTGCCATCCAGCTTGATTTTGTCAATCTCCTTGCGATCAAAGTGCAAGCTGGCCGTGGCCGCCAACCCCTGCGGGCCAAACGGGGCATTTTTGTCAAGCGGCAACTCGTGCGCCTTGTCCTCTTTGGCTCATGGCCGCCAAAAACGGCTCGCCCAACTCCATCTCCAACAAACCATCGGTGTTGATTTCCATCTCGGCCGTGTCACTCTCCACCTCCTCCCCTAACTGCGCCACGCCCAACCCCACCCATGTTTTCAGGAAGCTCTGTAGCTCCTTGTCCGTCACCTCCATGTGGCGCAACTCGAGCAATGGCTTCAGGTCGAGGGTCAGTTTGCCCTGTTCATCCATCT
The DNA here is from genome assembly GCA_016711405.1 of Candidatus Hadersleviella danica. Taxonomy (GTDB): domain Bacteria; phylum Chloroflexota; class Anaerolineae; order Promineifilales; family Promineifilaceae; genus Hadersleviella; species Hadersleviella danica. Next base: position 79,348 of record JADJSZ010000009.1, read on the forward strand.
TGGCGGTGGAATGGAACTCATACTCTTTGGGCTTGGCGGCGGCCGTCATTGGGGTCGCTTCATTCGCCCCTTCGGCCGCTTCATCTTCTTGCCGTTGCACCAGCCGTTGCACATACGCATTGCCATAGCGCCGTTGCAAATCGGCCGCGCTCTCGGCCGTCAACGGCCGTCCCTCCTCGTGCCGCTGGAGCGGCGCAGGGGCAGACTCGGCCGTTTGCTCGCCACGGTGCTTGCGCGAAGCCACGCTACCCATTTCTTCATCTTGATGCTTGCTACGCCTGCGTTTCATAGTGTACTGATTTTTCAGCCCAAGTGCTTTCTTGGTGGGAGCTCTTCTCGAACCAAATGCGAACTGTCATTAAGTGCTTTTGGATTATGTATCATCGTTAAAAAAAGTCGTGCATTAAAAGAGAAATGTTGTGATATTTCAAGATAAACTTGAGGTAAGTATCATTTATTTTCAATATGCCCTTCGCCTGAATTTCTTCTATGTTCTTGAGCAAAACAGAATACAGATTGATGCTTTCATCCATCTTGCCGTCGTCTTTTAATAGCCCATAATCCTTCTATCGTTTTGTCATCTCTGATAAATCCTTATAAATCGTAAGAATAGGAGAGTATAAACTTAATACCAGCATCCCATAATCATAATTTGCATGGGCGTTGAAAAACGAAATTTCTTCCTCCAGCAACGAAAATTTTTTATCAGCAATTAGCCCAAAATCCGTCAGGTACATTTGCTCTCCATCCGTCAAAATATTTCCAAAATGTAAATCAAAATGAATCATTCCCTTTTTTTGCAAAAAATTAATGGTTGTCCATAGTTCACCAAAAGATTTGAATCTGGGCTAAAGCTTGACAGAGCCTCAATTGCGAAATGCCCTCCAGAAATAAAACTATTTCATAGGGAGCATGTGCCCTATCAAGGGTATATTGCTCAATATTTTTGTTGTTTCCCCAAGCGTGTACATACCGTTTAAATCGTTCTGCATCTACTTCATTGCGCTTGCCCGAGAAGGGCATTATTCGATAATGGTAAAGCAACGGGAAAGTTTGTATCTCATTGTTTAGTACCCAGTTCGTCGTCTTAATATGAGCTACAAGCTCACGGAAAACCCCAAAGCCCGCAGATCCGAGGCCGTACTGATAAAACAGGGGAAGGCCATATAAGTTTTTTGTGGAAAAGAAATTCGCCTGCTCTATATCAGTGACGGGGAGCCTTTAACAAAAATTTCGCCCCATCAACTTATTGCGAGAATTCCGAAACCTAAATTGCTCACTGCATTCAGCAAGGAAAGTAGTTGCTCGTTATCTATGTGTGCAAGCTGAGAACTAATGTGAAAGTATTTCTGCGCTCGGTCTGGGAGTTGTTTTTTTGTCATTTGCCACGCTACATTTCGATTTTTGAGTGGGAGTCGGTCAGTCTATCAGTCAGCCACCTGCTGAAAGACTGACCGACTGAAAGACTGAAAGACTTCCTAAACAAACACCACCTCATGCAACCCCGAAGCGACCACCCCATGTGCCACCACATCGAGGTTGTCCACAGGTTGCCCCAGCTTTTCGCCGCCGGGCGCGGCCGCATACAACTCCACATTGCGGATATACGCCACCCCCTCCGTGCCTTGCAATGCCTGATACACATCCGAAAGGAACAAATCACGGCCGAACGGCCACCCCTTCCCCTCTGGGCCACCCGTCAGTGGGTTCAGGAAGCGATAAAGCCGCGCCATCACCGCCCGCTCCACCGCCCCTTCGTCCGCCTCGGGCAATGCCCCCAAGCGCACCCGCACCGACACCCAGCGATAGGCGGGTGTCCGCACCGACAGCGAGGTGGTTAGCAAGCGACGCTCGTCCAAATAGGCCGCGACTGTGTCCAAATCGGCCAGCGGCAATTGCAACTCCTCGGGCGTGAGATACCCCGCCGGGTAGCGCACATGGGGCACAATCAGCACATAAACCAGCCCCGGCGGGATGGCTTGCCCCGATTCCACAGGTCGGGCTTGCAAACAGCGCACCCGCGCCACTTGGCTGGGCAGGGCGCGTTGGGTCAAAAACTCAAAGTCGCGGGCGGTCACGGCGCGGTCGCGGGATTGCAACGCCAGCGGGGCGCGCATCATGGCCGAATCGAGCGTTTCCGCATCCAAGCCGCCCTGTGCGGCGCGGCGGTTGGTGACACGGGCGATATAAGGGATGGCCGTTTTGAGCGTGTTGAGCACGGCCGTATCCACATTGCCCACCAATCCCCCGCCTGTGCGATACCGCTGGAAGGTCAGCACCGCTTTGCGCGGCGGCACGGCTCCATACATTTGGATGGCTCCATTGCGCTGGCGCACGGCTGGGCCAAAGCGTATCTGCCCTGTCAACTCATCCATCGTGTAATGCCTGTCCTCGGGGCCAGAGTGGGTAAAGTCGGGCACTTCGCGCCACACTTGGCGACGGCCGTCCTCGAGTTCGACCAATAGATGTTCGCCCGCCTCGCGGCGCAACACAGGTGCCATTTGCAAGCGCACCTCTTGCCCCGGCACACCCGTACTGCTGCCGAGCAACTCGTGGGTGATGATTTGGGCGTGGGTGGCGGCCGTTGTGCCGCCCCATGTGTTGGCCAACAACTGTTGCAGGCGGGGCGATGTTTGGTACGGCCGCATCCCCTCCCGCCGCTCGGCCGCGCTAATTTCCCGCACCCGCGCCCGCACCCAATACAAACTCTGGCCGTTGATGCGATAGCGGTACATTTGGGGCAAGTGCAGTTGGATTTGCCCCGCGCTGTTAAACCCCCGCGTCGTGTCGTACTCCACCTCACACGCCTGCCACCGCTCATCTTGCCGCCCTGTGGCCACTTCCCAAACATAGGGAGGCAAGGTTGGGTCAACGCCCGCCCCGCTGGCCGTGTCCCAGCCCATGTCCAGCCCTAAAATGTGGTGGCTCAAATCGTTGGCAAAGCCCAAATACAGCCCATCGTTGATTTGCGGCACGGGTGAATACACCTCGACCACATCAAAACCCGCCGCCAAGCGGCGCAAATTGTGGTTGATGAACTGCTTTTCGTGGGCGCGTTGGGTGGCCACCTCCGAAATAATCGCCTCGAGTTTGGGCAGTTGCACCTGAAAATCATCTTGGGTGGTGAACACAATTGCCCGTTCGGTGGCGGTTTGGGTGGAGGCGACCTCTGTGCCAGCGGGAATGAGCACGGCCGTTTCGCGGCGCCGAAAGCCAAAATGTGACGGGAACTCGGCCGAGACAGGGCCATCCAGTGTGATGCCCAGCATGTCCAAAACTTGATGTAGTGCCGCGCGGCATCTGGTTCATGCGGTAGAGCATCATGTCCGTCATCCACGCGAACAGCTCAATCAGCGTCACGCCGGGGTCGCTCACGTTGTGGTCGGTCCACTCTTCGCAATACTGCGGGATGCGTTTTTTGGCCTCGTTGACAATATCTTGAAAACGGCGGTCGTCGAGGATGGGGGCGTTCAAACTCATGGAACCTCGGGGAATTGTGAATTGGAAGAGGGGAATTGTGAATGGCCTCTAGGGTTCCCTCTACTCTCTTCTCTCTTCTCTCTACTCTTCATCCGGAATCATATAAAACGGATACACCAAACTGCGTTCGTCGTTGCTGGCCTTGACGGTGTAATCAATGTAGATGAGCAGGCGGTTGCCTGCTTCGGGGTCGGGTTCGGCCGTGACCTTTTGGACGATGATGCGCGGCTCCCACATGGCCAACGCCTCTTCCACATAGCGCACAGCGCGCATGGCGGTTTGCTGGTTGTTTGGCTCAAAGTACAACTCGTGCAACTTACTGCCAAACTTGCCCCGCATCACGCGCTCCCCCGGCCGTGTGCTGAGGATAATATCCACCGCCTGTTCCAATTCACTGCGCTCCCGCGTCATGGCAAAGCCGCCCTGCGGCCCAATGCCCAAGGGAAAAGCCCAGCCTTGTCCAACAATGTCTTTGCTCATAGAAGTCTATCAGTCGGTCAGTCTATCAGTCGGTCAGCTTTTAGCGGTGTTGCGTAGTAACGACTTTAGTCGTGGTTTGTAATAACGGCTTTAGCCGTTCTAAATCATCCTGAACAGCAGAATGAGCCATAGCAGGATAGAACCAAAGAAGAAGAGGATGTGAAACCCACGTGATAAGGCACTGAAGAACGCACTACTTACCCATTGATACATGAGCGAACCTTCCGTATGCCATGCCAACATTTTTTCTCGATACGCTTGTGGGTCAAACAAAGCAAGCCGAATGTCTTGAGCAAATAAAATCGTCCATAAACCCCCAAAAGCAATAAAACATGGTCGGTCATCTAAACCCTTTGCGTCCTTTGCACCGGCGCTAAAAAAATCGCCTCACCCTATCATCACATTGCCAGCGGCAATGATTTTACCCCCCATGTTTGGCATTGGGTCAGCACAGGTTTGCACCGAGTCGCCTGCACGGGCGAGCGGCTGGCTTGCCATTGATAAACACCGTCGCACTGCCCGCCATGACGATGCCCTTGTTGGTGGGTGGCACCTGAAAGGTTGTCCCCGGCGGGGTGGGGATGTGGGGCGGGATGTTGTCGGCCGTGCTACCCACCGTAGCCGCCGCCATGCCGTTAATCTTCACATTCATACTCAAATTGCCCATTAAAACCCCCACAAATGGGTGGGGCAACGGCGTAGGCACTGGCCCCCCCGGCGAGGGAACCATCACAATATGAATATCGGTAGCAATAACTTGGTCGCCTTGTTTGGCCGCTGGTAGTGGCATAGCAGTGGTTAGTGGTTAGTGAGTAGTGAATAGTGAGTAGTGAGTAGTGAGTAGTGAGTAGTGGGTAGCAAGTAGTGCGTCCTAATGATTATTCCGCAATCCGCATTCCCCATTCCGCAATCCCTTAATTCAGATTAATCGCCGTCGCCTTGATATTCACCTGACCACCTGCTTGGATGGAGACCGTTTGCCCTGCTTTCAGTTCCATATTGCCCGTTGTGGTGAGCTGGATACTGCCTGTGCTTTGGATGGTAATTTGTTTGCTGGTATCGTCAAGGGTGATGCTGACCCCAGAACGGGTTGTAATTTCCATTTTGTTCTGCTGGTCATTGATGTTCACTTTGTGCCCATTTTTGCTGGTGAGGGCAATACCCGGTTGGTCCAGTTTGTCGCTCATGGTGAGCTGGTGGCCTGCCCGCGATTGCCATGTGCGAATTTGCGACCTGTCTTCCTGTGGTTTGGGGAAGGGCAAGGGTAGGTTGTGTTTGGCGTTCCACATCATGCCAATCACATACGGCCGATTAAAATCCCCATGTTCAAACGCCACCAACACCTCATCCCCCACGGCCGGGATGCTGACGGCCGCCCTATCCGCCCCCGCCAGCCGTGACCAACCGCTTTCGGCCGTCTCCGTCAGCCACGGGAACTTGACCTTGACCCGGCCGAGTTGGCGCGGGTCTTGGTTGTTGGTAACCACGGCCGTGACCACGCCCGTGCCAGCGGCCGTGGGCGCACCGCGCCCCAACTGCTCGCTAATCAGCCCCGTGCGAAGCCCGCGCACCGTGAAGGTCGTCTCCAGCCCACCTTTGCTGGTGTACACATGGGTGGCGTTGGTGATGAGGTACTTGCCGCTAAAGCGATTGCCCAATTTGTCCAGCAACACCACTTGCCCCGCCTTCACATCCGGCCGTCGAAACACCGTCCCCTCCACCTCAATAAACGCCCCGCTCACTTCGGCCATCCGTGCCTTGGCCAGCTCATCCGCCTCCGCTTGGCTCTGCACCACCTCATCCGTAATGACTAGATTGCCACGGCCGAACCCCTTGGCCCATGTCGTGCCATTTTTGCTCTCCCCAATCTCGGGGTAAAGCGTGCCTTGGTTGGCACGGCCGACAATCGCCCGTTGCAAATCGCTGTCCCAGCCCTGCACCAGCACCTCATCCACCTGTTCGGAGAGGGTCATGCGCGGCCGAACGGCCAAATTGTTCTCCCCCCACGTCAGCGTCAGGGCAGGTTCCTGCTTGGGGTCGGGCTGGCGAAAATAGAGCGTTTTCTCGAGCACAAAGCACTCATACCCAATCCGCGCCGCCCGCTCTTGCAAAAAGACCAAATCAGATTGGTTGTGCTGGTAGAGATGTTCATAAATGATTTTGGTGGCCTCGACTTTGGCCTGCAACCCGGCCGCTTGAGCAAATTTTTGGGCCAAATCGCTGTCGCGCACGTTCAGGTACGCCTCGCTCCGCTTGTGCCGGTACAGCCTGTGGGAGCGGTCGTAGCCGCGCACGATGAGTTCGGCCGTGCCCCCGGCCGTAAAATTCGGCTCAAGGGCTGTCACTTCCCCCTGCATCATCATAATGGGCTGGCCATTGCCCAAAAATGAGCCAATCTCCACCACACTGGTCAAATTAAACGGCCCGTAATCAATAAAATTTAGGTCGGGGTCATACAGGTGGATGGTGAACATATCTGGCAGATGGGCGTGTTGGTCTACGACCACGCTGGCCAAATTTTGCATCACGTCCGCCTGCACGGCCGTGCCCTCTATCTTGATATAAATTTGGCTAGTAAACACCGCCATCTTGTCGGGCATAGGAAGTCTCTCAGTCGTTCAGTCGGTCAGTCTCTCAGTCAATTAGTCTCTTTTTGGGCTAATTTTTGCGGGGGTTGAGACTACGGATGAGGGGAGTGGTCATGCGTTTTATTTCGGTTACTTGGTTGTTGAGAAGAGCGTGTTGCTCTGGCTTTAGATAACCTAAATCAAGAGCAAAGTGCGTTAATGGCCGCCAATTCACTGGCTGAACCCATGCTGATTTGTAAAAAACGTGCCAATTCGCTGTCACTCTCTCGGCCGCAACCTTCAGCCATATTAGTGGGAATAGAAGCACTTGAACGGCGCATTTGGCTAATCAAGCCATATTTTTCTTCCGCAACAAACCCTGCTGCTAATTTTTATAAATAGCCAAAGTTAAGGCCGTGTTAGCTTATATGCCAAACTTGTAGCTCTCGAAAATCTTTCATGTTATTTCTCAGTCGGTTAGTCTCTCAGTCGGTTAGTCATTCAGCCAATAGTTTTTCTTAGGAGGACTGAAAGACTGAGAGACTGAAAGACTAAATCGGCGGAAGCCGAAGTACGAGGCCAATAGGCAAATTGAGAGGGTCATCCAACTTGTTATACAGTGCAATTGTGCGCCATTCTGTAGCATCGCCGTAAACTTGGGCGGCAATGCTGTCTAGCCGTTGCCCATCTTGCACCCGCCACACCCTGTCCATTGGCCCTTCCCCGCTGGTGGGGTTTTGCTTGGGGTATGCTTTGCGGTGGCGGAACTCCTTCATTTTCAGGGTTACTTGTGCCCGCAGGGGGATGCCCTCAGGGCTAAAGTGGATAAATTTGACCTTGACGCTTTCAATGACCCCCAAAAAACGAAACGTGCCCCACTGAAAAGCGAGCTTGGGTGGAGCCGCTTTGGCCGTTTCCGCATCGCGGAAGTTGGCCGAGTAGCGCACGGCCGTGCTCTCCGCAAACTCAATCAACGCATCCGTATACTTGCTCACATCCTCAGGCAAACCATCTGGCCCCTTCGCCTCACTCGTGTCAAACCACAACTGCGGAATGTCCAACGTCGAAGGCTTCACCTTGCTATTGTCTTGGTCTACATTGTAATTTTTGTTGTCATCCAACCCCTTGCCCGAAAACGCCGAAGCCTTGGTCACTTTGTAGCTGTTGGGGTTAAACATACAGTACAGAATCGGGTAAAGCGAATTAAAAATCGGTTCGCCATCCGCATCCACCTCATAAATCCGCGCCGCTTCCAACCCGCCACGGGTGAGGTGCCCCGGTGCCGTCACCTGTTGCCACGCCTTGCGCTTATCTTGTTCGCTCTGTCCGCCTGTCCGTTCGTAGGTAATATCGGCCGTGAACGCGCCCGATTTGTTGTAAAACTCAATCACCACCATGCGGCCCGGCCGATAACGTCACCTCGCGGATGTGGTGGCCTACATGGTCGCGCGACTCGTTCAGCAACTGTACCTGACGGCCGTCGGGCGTTTTAAGATGCGCCCGCATCCCATCATCCGTCTTAAACGTAAACTTAAACTTCCCCGGCCCATTCATATCCCCCGTCCACCGCACCGAAAAATTCTCGCTGTTCTTATCCTTCCCCCCCCGCTTTTTGACAGCATCAGGCAACGCATCCGCATTGGCGATACCCGGCCCACCCTCACTCCGCGTCGCCAACGCCGTGCCACCTAAATTCGTGCCGTCAAAATACTCAGCTTGCCAAGCCATAGTCTTTCAGCCTCTCAGTCTCTCAGTCTGTCAGCACCTTCATTCCGCAATCCCCATTCCCCATTCCGCAATTCCTACGCCTCCCACAACGCCGGAATCACCAACGGCTGGCCGGGGTAAATCGCCATCGGGTCAGTGATGTGGTTATGGGCGGCGATGTGCCGCCATTGGGTCGCATCCCCATACACCTGCATTGCAATCGTATCTAGCCGCTCGTGCGCCGACACATACCACACCCCGTTGTGGGTGTTCGCCCCGCTGGTGGGGTTTTGCCGCGCATAGAGTTTGCGGTGCTTAAATTCCTTAAACGAAACAGTCGCCTTCGCCCGCAGGGGGGTTCCATCGGGCTTAAAATGGATAAATTCGAGCGAAACCGATTCCACCACGGCCAAAAAGCGAAAATTGCCCCACTCAAACGCAGTATAGGGCGGCTTTTGCGAGATGGTCTTCAGCCGCGAAAAATCGCCCCCCCCCGACCCCACTTCGACATAGGCAAAGAGCTTGTCCGTCTGCTTGCGCACATCCTCACCCGTGTCGGTTGTGTCGAACCAAATCGAACTCATGGTCAATTTGCGCGGCTCCACCTCGGAATCGTACTGAGGTTGTAATTTTTGTTGGCATCCAACCCTTGCCCCTTGTACGCGTCGTTTGGGTGATGGTGTAATCGGTCGGGTTAAAGCGAAAATAGACGGGTTCGACTTCGGCACGCACGGCCGATTGCACCCCCTCCCGATTGACAGGGAACATCACCGCTGGAACCAGCCCACCAAAGGTCAATTGGGTGCGCTTGGCCTGTTCCCGCTCCGCTTCCAGAGCCTTCCGTTGCGCCTCAATCCGCTCCAATTCCGCCTGTCGCTGGGCGCGGAGTTCCGCAATTTTCGCCTCCGCCTTGGCGATATTCGGCCGAATCGTCTCCTTGAGAATCTTCTCCTGCGCCGCAATCGTCGCATTCCGCACGGGCACCATAGCAATTTCCCGCTTCATGCGTTCAATCGCCTCCAGCGCATCCGTCTCCTGCTTGCGGGCGGTGCTCAGCTCCGCCTCCGCTTGCTTCAATTGCTTCTCAATATCCGTCAGTCGTTCGCTCATGGGCGGTACTGGTTACTTGTTACTTGTTATTCGTTATGGGGCTGATTTGCCCATCATTCACAATTAAAAATTCACCATTCACAATTCACAATTAAAACGCTCTTCGTTCCCGCTCCACCACCAACTGGTGTTGCAAGTGCTGGTACACATGGCGGGCAATCTCATCGAGGGTCGTATCGGCTTGCCATTCGGCCGCTTGCACCAAAAACACATCCACCTCTTGCCTGTCCGCAAAGCCAATAACCACCGTCTCCTCCTCGTCCTGCTTCAGCAAAATCTGGACGACATTCGAGGTATCGGCCGCCGCCGCCCCCTCATCCGCATACGCCATAATCGTCGCCCCACGGTTCAGCGATTCCGCTTGGGCGAGCAACCCCGCAAGGGCGGACGCACTGGCGAAGAGCAGGTATTTCTCAGCCGCCCCCTTCACCTGCACCACCAACGTCTCCGCGTCCGTCACCTCATTCCTATCCGCCTGTGCTTCCGTAGCAAACAGTTGGATGCCATCCCGCTCTTGGGTGGCCATTTGCGGCAAAAAATCGGCCAAACGGCCGCCATTCGCGTAGCCAACATGGAGCGATGCCTCCCCCTCCAATTGCAAAATGACGGGGACGAGTTGCCCCCCCTCACTGCCCGCCTCGCTCTCGCTGGCATACAGGGCGAGGGCGTTGCTCTGCTCGGCCGTGGCCGCTTCGGCCATAAACTGGGTCGCCTCGGCCGAATCCGCATAACTAATGGCGGGCGCTTCTTGCGCCTGTTGCGGCTGGAATAAAAAGGGTGCCGCCTCGGGCAATTGCTCGGCCGCCTGCGTCTCATCCCGAAAGAGGCGCAACACATCCATCTGCGCCGTGGGCGGGGCGGATTGGGCTATCACGGCCGCTACCCCCTCGCTATCCCCGTGCAACATCGCCTCGCTCGCCTCCCCCTGCGGCCGAACCAGCACGGGTTGGCTGGTGGGGGTCGCCTCGGCCGTCAGCCACACCCCGCCCGAGGGTGCGGATTCGGCAGGGCCAGCGGCCGTGGGCGTTTCCATGCCCCCTGTCGTGTCCACCATCGCGTCGCCACTGGGGGGAGTGGCTGTCTCGGGGCTGGGGGCTGGGGCAGAGCGGCCGTGTTGGATGAGTCGCTCGGTAGCGAAGGAGGCATATCTGGCGGGGCGGACGGTGGTGGGGGAGGGGGCGGTGGTGTGTCGCCACTCCCTCCTGTCCCCAGTCCTTCGTCCCCAGTTGGTTCATCTGATTCATCCAAATCACCCGCCCGTTGCACAAACTGGGTTGTCACCGTTGGAGCCGTATCAGGGGTGGGCACTGCCTCGGCCGTCTCCTGCCGTTGCACGGGCGCACCTATCTCCTCTGTCCCTCCGCTCCTCTGCCCCTCTGCTTCCCCCGCCGCTAAAGCGGATGGGCTAGAGGTGTGCTCCGTAAACGGGGCTGATGGTGGAGGGGTAGCCACTGGTGCTTCCGCACGCTGAACGACCGCCTCTATCTCCCCTGCCCCCCTGCCCCCCTGCTCCCCCACCTGAATTGTCGGGGCTGTCACTTCTGGCGATTCTTGCCGCTGAACGGCCGCACCCATCTCCTCTGCCCCTCCGCTCCTCTGCCCCTCTGCCAAATCGGACGGGCTAGAGGTGTCCCCCATGAACGGGGCAGATGGTGGAGGGGTAATTGTTGGTGCATCCTCCCGCTGAACGGCCGCATCAACCTCCCCTGCCCCCCTGCCCCCCTGCTCCCCCGCCTGAATTGTCGGGGCTGTTACCTCTGGCGATTCTTGCCGCTGAACAGGCGCACCCATCTCCTCTGCCCCCCCGCTCCTCTGCCCCTCTGCCAAAACGGGCAGGCTAGAGGTGTCCCCCATAAACGGGGCTGATGGTGCAATGGGCCGTTGGCACTTCTTGACGCTGAACGGCCGCACCTATCTCCCCTGCCCCCTGCCCCCCTGCTCCCCTTCCTGAATTATCGGGGTTGCTAACTCTGGGTCATTTTGACGCTGAATAGGCGCAACCGCCTCCTCTGCCTCACCCAAATCGCCCGCCGCTGAAGCGGGTGGGCTAGGGGTGCGCTCCGTGAACGGGGCAGGCGGAGCGGCCTCGGCCATTGGAGCTTCCTCCCGCTGAACAGGCGCACCCATCTGCCCCCCTGCTCCCCTGCCTGAATTGGCGGGGCCGTCACCTCTGGGCTATCTTGACCCAGAACAGGCGCACCCATCTCCTCTGCTCCTCCGCTCCTCTGCACCTCTGCCTCCACTAAAGCGGATGGGTTAGAAGTGTGCCCCGTGAACAGGGCTGATGGTGCAATATCGGCCGTTGGTGCATCCTGACGCTGAACAGGCGCACCTATCTCCCCTGCCACCGGGGCCCTGCTCCCTGTCTCCGCTGATTGGGGCACTTCCCCTCTTTACCATCTTCCCGCTTAATAGGCGCTACCCATCTCCTCTGCCGTCTGCTCCTCTGCCCCTCCGCCGAAACGGCGCGCTAGAGGTGTCCCCCATGAACGGGGCTGATGGCGCACTATCGGCCGTTGGCACTTCCGCCCGCTGAACGGCCGCACCCATCTCCCTTGCCCCCCTGCCCCCCTGCTCCCCCGCCTGAATTATCGGGGCTGTCACCTCTGGTGATTCTTGTCGCTGAACGGGCGCAACCGCCTCCTCTGCCTCACCCAAATCGCCCGCCGCTGAAGCGGACGGGCTAGAGATGTGCCCCGTAAATGGGGCTGATGGTGGAGGGGGCGTCGCTGGCACTTCTTGACGCTGAACGGCCGCACCCACCTCCCCTGCCCCCCTGCTCCCCTGCTCCTCCGCCCGAGTCGGGGCTGTCACCTCTGGCCCATCTTGCCGCTGAACAGGCGCACCCATCTCCTCTGCTCCTCCGTTCCTCTGCTCCTCTGCCAAAGCGGGCGGGCTAGGAGTGCGCTCCATAAACGGGGCTGATGGCGCACTATCGGCCGCTGGCAATTCCTCCCGCTGAACGGCCGCACCCATCCCCTCTGCTCCTCCGCTCCTCTGCCCCTCTGCCTCCTCAACCCGCTGAACAGACATTTCCATCTCCCCTGCCCCCCTGCTCCCCTGCTCCTCTACCCCCCCAGTCGCATCCACCACCGCATGGCTATACTCGGCCGCCTCCTCCCGCTGAACAGGCGGCGTATCCCCCAACAAACCCCACAAATCACTGGGCAATTGCCCAATTTCGGTGTTCACCATTTGGGGTTCGCTGGCTGGGGATGGGCTACTACTAGAAGATGGCACGGCCGTCTCCCGTTGTACGGGCGGGGCGGGGCGCGGCCGAGTCGGCATCACAAAATCCACACTCGAGCTACTCGCCTTTTCAGGGGCAATATGGCGCATGACCTCTTGCGCTTGCACCGCCTCGGGGCTGGGTTCGCGGGGGGGCGGCGTGCCCGCTGGTGGGTCGTAAGATGGCTCGCTCACGGCCGCACTGTCGGCCGTGGCGGGTTCACTTGCCCGTTGCACAGGCCACGCCTTCTCCAGCGGCGGCCGAGAAGGTGCGGGATTTTCGATTTTCGATTTTGGATTTGGGAGCGGCGGCGATTCTGCGCCGCTTCGTTGCACTTCCGCGCCACCAGCCGTCTCCCCACTTTCAGATCGGCTCACCTCGCCACCTGTTAAAGCAGGCGCACCCACCTCCTGCCCCATCGCCGAAGTAATTTCAGGATCAACCTGCCGCTGTACATCCTCCCCCGCCCCCCTCTGCCCCTGCTCCCCTGCTCCCCTGCCCCTTTCGGGCCATTCACTTCCACCAACGAACTACGCCGCAACACCCGCCGTGGCCCTTGCGTCTCCACCTTGCGGCGGGCTTCCTCTTTGGCTTGCCGTTGGAGCACCCACGGCATCGGCGTATCGTCTGGCTCGGGGGTGGGGGCGGCCGTGGGGGCTGATGGACTTTCGGCCGGAGGAGTTGGCGCGGCCGAGGTTTCGGCCGTTTCCTGCCGGTGCAATTGGCGGATGGCTTGCAGGCGCGACCACGGAATGTTGGGGTTATCGGCCAACGGCCGTTGCGGCGCGGGGCTGGCCGCTGGCGCATCTTGCCGCTGGATGGGCGGCTGGGCAGGGGCAGGAGCAGGCGGTGGCCCACTTGGAACTGGTACTGGTGCTAATGGTGGGGGCGAGGCAACAGGGGCAGGTGGTACAACTTGCCGCTGAATCGGTTGCTGAGCGGCGAATCCCCCCTGCCCCCCTGCCCCCACGCTCCCCTGCCCCCCAAACGAAATTTCTGGGGCAGGAATAGTGCCCCAATCCATCTCCTCCGCTCCTCCGCTCCTCTGCACCTCTGCCCCTCCCCCCCCCTGCTCCCCAATTTGGCTAAATAGCACCGAGATATTCGTGTACCGCTGAATGCGCTGAACAAGACGCTCAGCCGCGCGGTTGGTTTGGTTGCCGTTCATGCCCCACCTCCCACCGTTTGCTTATACGCCGCATCTAGCTCGACCGTGATACGGCCGCAACTAATTTCCAACGTCTCCACCGCCACCGTTTTCGCCTTCGCATCAAGCTTAGGCCCCGTCCATTTCACGGGCAGAGCTTGCTCAATAGACCAAGTCATCACAGGTTGGCGGGTTACATCCAACAAAACCACCGTCACCCGCTTGCGCTGAATTTGCTGGTTGAGCGTTTGCACATACCAATCCATCAGCTCCGACGAAGCCGCCAGCCCCCGTTTGAGAACCAACTTCGTCTTTTGGCGCGGGCCAATCAGCTCATGGGTATGCGTGTTCAGGCCGCCCTCAATAATTTCCTGCATCTTCCAACTAATCGCGGGCAAGGTGCATTCCGTAAACGCGGCCACGCGCCGATTATCTAGCTCCACCACAAAACGGAAGGAGAGCGGCGATTCATAGCTGTTAACAGCAAGGCGTTGGATGGGCATGGGGGGGAGTAGTGGTTAGTGAGTAGTGGCTAGTGCCTAGTGGTCAGTAATCAGTGTTCAGTAATCAGTGGAGTAGACTGAATACTGATTACTACTTTCTAGTAATTCGCCGCCGTTCCCGCTCCCGTTGCAAATCTTGTTGCAACAGGCGGGCAATGCGTTCGGCCAGTTCGCGCTGGCGTTTGGGGGTCATTTTGACCAAAGCGAGGTAGGGGCGGATGTCTTCCATAGGAGCTTGTGAGCTAGTCAGCCAGTCAGCTAGTCAGCTGAAATGCTGACTGGCTGAAATGCTGACAAGCTATCTGGCGGTATTTAACTGCAAATACAGTTCGCTCAGGTAGGCGAGGTCGGCCGCAAACAAATGTTCAATGAGGGCGGGTGTGACCTTTGTGTAGCCACCTAGGCGCAAGACGACCCGTGCGAGGAGGTAGACGGGGAGATAGGCGGTGTTGCCCCTCTGCTGGGCCTCGTGCATCGCCTCTATCTCATCCCGCGCCAAAGCGAGCCGGATACGGCCGTGCTGATGCACCTGCCCCGACTCGTCCAAATACCCCCACGGGAGCGTAAAATCAAATTCCGTCTGCATAAGGAAGTGGTTAGGGGTTAGTGGCTAGTGGTTAGGGCGTTCTACTCGCCACTAACCACTAACCACTCGCCACTCTCTTAAATCTCGCGCCGAATGTACTCGTGCGTCACCGTCAACTCCTCAACCCCAATCTCATTGCTATCCGATTTGGGTTGTGGGCCAGTGACCTTAGCGGGCCAGCCGTTCTCAAAGAACCAGCGAGCCACCGCGTCGCCGCGTTGGTTAAACATGGTGATGGTTCCGTTGACCCGTGCCGTGTCAATGTTGCCATCCAACACCTCTTGCCGCCATTGCCAAATGGAGGTGTTTTCGGTGATGCCGCGCTTGAGGACGATGTTTTCCCACTTTAAACGGCCGGGGATTTTCATCGTCACCTCTTGCCCCGTCTCACTCACCACCTTATGCTCCGCCACCTCATGCTCCGAGCCAAGCCCCGAGCATTCCGTGAAATAGCCCAGCACCTTGCCAGCCACATCAATGCTAAAGTGAAAGCCAACTAAGGGGTCCGAAAACTCCCCTTGGCCAGCGGTACGTCCCGGTTGAATCGTTGTCGTTCTCGACATGGTTTATCTCCTTGAGAAGTGGTTAGTGGATAGTGGCGAGTGGTTAGTAAGATTCACTAACCACTAATCACTAATCACTAGCCACTATTTACTCACTCTCAGCATCTGCGCCCGCCCATTGGCTGAGGCGGAAGATGACAAACTCGGCCGGTTTCACGGGCGAAATGCCCACTTCGATGATGAGCTGGCCAAGGTCGCGTACATCGGCCGAATTTAACTCGCCATCGCACTTTACATAGAACGCCTCGCCTTCGGATGCGCCAAAGAGTGCCCCACTGCCCCATACCGTGCGCAGGAAAGCTGTCACATCGCGGCGCACTTTGGCCCATAGCGTACTGCTGTTTGGCTCAAAGACCACCCATTGCAAGCCCGCATCCATCGAAGCGGCCACATAGATGAACAGCCGGCGGACATTGATATACCGCCACGCCCCATCACTGCTGAGCGTGCGTGCGCCCCAGATGCGAATGCCTGTGCCCGCAAAGGCGCGGATGCAGTTCACGCCGCGTGGGTTGAGTTGGTCTTGTTCGCCCCGGCTAATGCCCGTTTCGAGAGCGACCACACCCATCAAAATCTCGTTGGCGGGTGCTTTGTGAACGCCACGGGAGGAATCGGTGCGGTTATACACCCCAGCGACATAGCCACTGGGCGGGGACATGCGCGTGCCACCTTGCACCAAATCGGGGATTTGTACCCACGGGTAGTAGAGGGCGGCATAAGACGTATCGAAGTTGACATATTCGCGCCACTCGAGGACTTCTTGGGGGGATAGCCCCGGAGGCGTATCCAAAATGGCGAAGCGGTAGCGCAACCGCTCGCAATGGGCGACGATGGCGCTTTGGACGGAGCGGACGCGCTCTTTGGCCTCGGCCGTGCCATCGTACCCCACCATCAGGTCGGGGCAGGTGATGAGGCGCACTTCGTCAATGCCCTCCAGCCCTTCCAAGCCCGTGCGTTTGGCGGCACTGCCGATAAAATCGGCGGCCGAAAGGGACTGCATGCCACCCCCAGACAACACATACGTGCCATCTACGGGGCCGCTGTTGGCATTGCCCACATCGGAAATGGTGACATTTTCAAAGACGGCCGAGCCGACGTGCTTGTCGTCGCTCTTCTTCATCGTCAGCCCTGTGGCCGTTTCCCTGCCCACGGTCAGGCTGAACGCCCCTGTGGCTTTGCCATCCGCGTCTATTTCGCTGGTGACGGTGACGGCAAGGTTGTTGCCCACGTCGCCCGCCAATTTGGCGGTCACGGTAAAGCTATCCCCTTTGGCCGAGGGGATGGTCGCTTTGGCGGCCGTGGCGTCTGTGGCCGACACTTCGTTCATGGCCCGAATGCTGGTCACATAGCAGGGGCCGCCGCCATTGGCAAAATAGCCATAGACGGCATCGGGCAGATAGGCTCCTGATACAAATTCGCCGAAAATTTTGGTGTAACTCGTCCAACTTGTGACCAAGGTGGGTTTGTTCAGCCGCGATTCAACGACAAACTCTTGGCCAGTTTTCGCGTCGAGACGCTTAATACTGGCATCGGCGGTAATGCCGACAAAAGCGGTGAGCGATGTGCCCACCCCCTGTATCGGCCGCGTGCCCTGTTGGATTTCCTCCACATACACGCCGGGAGAGAGATAGGTGGTTGCCATACAATCCTCCAAATAAAGTGGTTAGTGATGAGTGGTTAGTGGTTAAGATAGAGATGGGAGATAGAGTAGAGGGGATTGCTGGGTGAGCCAACTAAGGATTCCTCTATCTCTATCTCTACCCTCTATCTAGAATTGAATATCGTATTTCCCCTGTGCGTCGGGGATGGTGAGCGGCCGTTCGACGGCCGTGCCTTCGGTGGGGGTGACGATGAGGGTGTGTTCGCCAGCGGGGAGGCCGCGCAGTTGGTAACGGCCGTCTGCATCCGTCACCGTGGCAATGCCCCGCCCTTTGACCCGCACCTCGGCCGAGGCCAGCGGTTGGTCGTTGTGCAAGACTTGCCCGCCAAAGCCATACAGTTGCGAATCGCGCCGAATCGGCTTGGCCGTGTTCGTTTCGGGGTCGGGCTGGGTTTGGTCTATGCCAAACGACAGTGTGCTGACCATCGGGTCGAACTCTTCCGCCCACGGATCCATCGTAATCGTGATGACATAGGAGATGCTCGGCCGCATTTCGTTGTCCAACGCGCTCCACACCTCGGCCGGGTTGGTCAGCTTGTCGTGCGCGGCCAACTTGGTGCGGATGTCGAACGCTTGGCTTTGGAGCCGGTCTACAAGCATGTCGCGGGTTAAATCGGGGTGGCGGAAAAGCGCCATCATGGAACGCGCCAGCAAGCGGTGTTCGTCGCTGGGGTCGTTGGCCCATGCTGTCAGGATATAGTGGCAATCCACGCGCAAGGGGGCCATTTTGCGGCCGATGCCCTCATCGCTGACATTGCCCGTTTGCTCCCAGCCAAACTTGCGCAGGGCGGAGTTCTCGCGAATGTCGTAGAGGAACAGGTTAATCGTCGGCCGACTGAGACGCGCACTCCACTCCCGCTTGGGCATGTCAAACGCGATATCTATCTCGTTATCCGTGACAGGCATTTCACGGATGAGCAGTTGGCGGATGGTCTCGTCGAGCGCGTCTATCATTAGAGTGGTTAGTGGTTAGTGGTTAGTGGGGGGGTGCCATACTATTCACTACTTACTTTTTACTGTTGCATCTCTTCCTCTTCCACTTCCTGCCGCTGGAGCCTTTTGGTCATCACCTCTTCCTCTTCTTCGGCGGGTTTGGCCATGAGTTCTTCTTCCTCGGGGGCGGCGGCGCGTTGTACGCCCATGTCGCCGCCGCCTGTCAGGTGGTCGGCCACGCGGTCCGCTTCCGCCTCGTGGGAATCGTGCGGGTCGTTGACTTGCAGGGGGCCTTCGCTGATGGCGCCGGGGGCTGTTTTTTGCTGAACGACGTGGGTCAGTTCGTGGTGGATGAGTTTTTGGCCGTCGGAGCTGTGGGGTGAATACTCGCCTTCGCGGAAGAAGATATCTTGCCCCGTGGTGAAGGCGCGCGCCCCGATTTGGCGGTTGATTTGGTCGGCTTCGTTGTCGGTGTGGATGCGGACTCCCTCAAAGTCGGCTCCGAGTGCTTCGCCTGCGTTGCTGGCCACATGGCGGTCGAGTGGCTGGCCTTCGCCCCGTTGGCGTTGGATGGCGGTGCTGGTTTCGTCGTCGAGTTCGGCCGCGCCCATGCCTGAGCGTTGGACCATGCGTTGCACGGCCGCGTTGCCGGCCGTCCTCTGCAAATGGTGCAAGGGGGATTCTGTCCCTGCGTCCATCTCGGGTTCGGATTCGGCCGTGGGCGGCTTTTTGCGCCGCACCTTGTTCTCTTCATCGAATGCGCGTTCGCTGGTCATCACACACTCCAAGTTAAACGGAATTACCAACTGGTAGTGTAGCAAGGGGGTGTGACAGTTGCGTGACAGTTTGAGGAGGTGCGACGCACTTTTAAAGTGCGTCGCTGTTTTCACCTGCTTAAACATTTGGCGTTAGATAGGGCATGTTCCGGCCCCCTAGCCGAGTTCGGGGGGGTGTGCATGGTGGCCTGTCTGGCGGTCTTGGCCGTGCCCATGGCAAGGCGCTGCGCGGCGCCCGGAGCCTCCAGTGGGTTGGGGGGGGCCGCTGTTCTTTGCTACTTTGCCGAACCACCACCCACCCGCCACAGGAGCGAGACAATGACCAACCCCTCGATGAACCAACTATACAAACAAGGCTTGCTTTCCAAAGCCAGCTATCTTGCCTTTGGTGGTGATTTTGTCGGCCGTGACAAAAATAGGTGAAAACCAGTTCAACGCTCTACGGGACATTAACATCCACCACCACGCTACTCCAGCCCCCAGCCCCACTTCCCGCCCCGACGAATGGCCGCACAGCTATTTGGCCGAAATTATCCAAATGCCGCCGGGTGAACATGGCCATAGACCCCCGCGCCCAAGTGCGCGGCGTGCCGAACTCTCCGCCTCTTCACCAGCCTTGATGTAGAGCGCAGTGTGCATGGAACTTTGCTATTACGACATGAAGTATTACATGAAGAGCGGCGCCAACCCGTGCTGGAGGCCATCAGCCAGCACCCCAAGCTGGTGCTAAAAGGGGCACCGGGGGCGGGCAAATCCACCCTCGTGCGCATCATCTGCCTCTCTGTTTGGCAGGGAGGCGTTGGGCGGGGAACAAACCAATGTTGCCTTGTTGGCCGAGCAAGGGGTGGCAACGTCCGCCCTGCTCCCTGTTCATGTGATTTTGCGCGATTACGCCGCCGTGGCCTGCCGCCAAGTAAAACCTGTGGCAATTCATCACCAACGAATTGCAGGAAGGGGAGTTGCCCCGCTGTGTGGCTCCGCTGGAAACACCTCAAAACACAAGGGGCTTGCTCTTGCTGGATGGCTAGGACGAAGTGCCCGAACCGAACGAGCGGCGGGAGGCGTTGCAAAAGCCATCGAGCAGTTTGAGAGGGATTTTCCCAAAGTGCGCATCTTGGTGACCACCCGCCCCCTATGCCTATGACAAAAGTGGCGGCTGACCGAGTTTGCCGATAGCGAACTACTCGACTTTTCGCCCGAGCAAATCGAGACGTATATCGGCCGTTGGTACACCGCCGCCGCCACCCAAGACCCCGATCTGCCCCCCGACCGCGCCACCACCTATGCCCAACAACTGCAACGGGAAGTCGCCCAAAACAAAAACCTGCACGACTTGGCCGAACGTCCCCTCCTCCTCGCCCTGATGGTCTCCCTGCACCGTTCCCGCGATGGGGGGGCACTTCCCCATCGGCGGGTTGATTTATACGACGAGAGCGTTAACTTGCTCCTCGACTTGTGGCAACGCCCCAAAGTTATCTACGATGCGCAGGGGCGAGAAATGAGTGAGGAGCGCAACGCCCTGACCGAATTGGGCATAGACCACGCTTCGCTTCGTGCCGCCCTGAGTGAACTGGCTTACGAGGCACCACACCCAGCCCGATTTGGTGGGGAACCGCCGACATTACCCGCGCCCAACTGATTACCGCCCTCGACAAAGCCATCCCCAAAGAGAAGGAGCCGAGGTAAAACCAGAGCGTGATTGCCAATTATGTGCGGGATAGGGCGGGCTTATTGGAAGACCGCGACGGGGATATTTACGGCTTTCCCCACCGCACCTTTCAGGAGTATTTGGCCGCCATGCACTTGGCCAGCCAACTGAGCTTCCCCCAAAACTTGGTGGAATTAGCGCGGCGCGACCCCGCCCGCTGGCGGGAAGCGGTCTTGTTGGCGGGCAACAATGTTTCCCAGCCCCGCTTTTTGTGGAGCACCATCGAAGCCCTTTATGTGCGCCAGCAGACACCCCCTGCCCAGCCCAGTGAGGCGGATTTTTGGGGTGGCTTTTTGGCGGGGCAATTGTGGTGGGATAGCGAACTGCGCCACAGCCCCGAGGTGGATGAGACAGTATTGGCAGGGGTGCGCCACTGGCAGGTGGCCATTTTAACGCATGGGGCACTGCCCCCCCGCGACCGTGCCGCCGCTGGGCGAGTATTGGCGGAACTAGGCGACCCGCGCGAGGGTGGGGGTGGTGGATGGCTTGCCCGATGTGGCGTGGGGCGGGGTGGTGAAAGCGGGCAAATACACGATTGGGGATAAGCGGGAGAGCGATAACCCTGTGAGGTGGAAATTTCCATTGGCCAAGACTACCAATTGGCCAAATACCCCTTACCAATTGCCCAGTTCCAATGCTTTGTGGAAGCGAAGGATTTTGGGAACGACGAATGGTGGAAGGGAATGCCTGAAGAGGTAATTTCGGGCAAGGTGAGGAAGTTGAACCCACCCACTTGCTTTATGCCAATCATCCTCGCGAAACAGTCAGTTGGTATCAGGCGGTGGCTTTTACTCGTTGGCTGAGTGACAAATTGGGGTATGAGGTGCGTTTGCCCCATGAGCATGAATGGGAGGTGGCGGCCAAATACCAGCACGGCCGCACCTACCCGTGGGGCGAAGATGAATTTGACTCCACCAAAGCGAACACGGCCGAAGGCGGCCTTGGCCAAACCACGGCCGTTGGCCTCTACCCCACTGGCCGCCAATCCACCTTAGACCTTTACGATTTGAGCGGGAATGTGCTTGAATGGTGCCAAAACAAATACAACGACCCCACCCAAGATGAGGTAGATGACAGCGGCGACTCCGCGGTTTGCGCGGCGGGTCGTGGCTACCGCTTCAACCATCGCGCGCGGCGTCTCGCGCCATCGACCATCCTAACAACCGCGACAACTACCTCGGTTTTCGGCTGGTGCGGTGCGTTCGTCCCCCATCTCTTTTTGCCCACTGATCACTGGGCCGTAATCGACCGGTAGGGAGATAGGCCACTCCGCGCTTGCGCGGAGTCCGATAATTTTTTCGTTCCGCTGTGGACGGTCTCCCGACCGCTCCACCCGCTCCCCCCACCAACACCTCCCGGGGGGGGGCCGCCAACTCATTAACGCAAACCACCTAACGCCCCGCCCGCTCGCCCATCTGTTTGCCGCGCCACGGGCGAGCGGGCGGCATGACACGGCCGCCTGTTCTTCGTTCCCCCTCGCGCCCCCCGCCCCACCAACATGCCCGCTGGGACGGTCTCCCGACCGCTCCACCATCCCCCACCCAACACCCCCGTAGGGGTGGAAGGCGCGGCAACAGACGGGGCAAACGTGCGGGGTTCCTTCCGCGCCTCCTCGCCCTGTGTTGGCCGCATGTGTAGGTGGTTGGAAACGCAGGGCGAGGAGGCGGCGAGAGGGTGTTTGGTGTTCTTCGTTGCCATCATGCGCCGCCTTCTCCCTACGATATGCCCGCTTGGATGGCCTCCCGACCGCTCCACCCACCCCCACCCCCCCCCCCGCCCCCACCCAACCACCACACCATGCCAAGCAAAGCCATCCCCAACTATGCCCCAATCGCCAATAGAAAATGCCTAAGCAATGGCAGAGGAGCTAGACGAAATAGTAGAGGAGCAAGAAAAAATGGCAAAGGAGTAAGAAGAAATAGCTGAGGAGCAAGAAGAAATGATAAAGGAGCTAGGACAAATCGTAGAGGAGCAAGAAGAAATAATAAAGGAGGAGCAGAGGAGCTAGAAGAAATAGCTGAGGAGCTAGAATAAATGGCAAAGGAGCAAAGATTTATAATATTTCTAATCATTGCTATAAAAATAAAAGGCATAACCATGATACAAATAAAAACTCTATAAATGTGTCTCTCATACGATTTATTTTTATTGCCATCATAATAATATTCGTTATAGAACATTTAAGATGGGTTGGGCAGTATAAAAAATAATTGAGCTTTTATTATATTTCTTCCACCCAGCCCCACCCCACCAACGTGGGGGGAATTGTGAATTGTGAATTGGGAATGGTTAATTGTGAATGGGGGTTTGTGGTTGGTGTGACGTTGTCGGGGTGGGGGGCACGGCCGTTGCGCGAATGAAAACCATGCGGCATTGTCGCCCGTGCCACCCCCTCCTTCGCAACCCATTTCGCCCGCTGGCCAAAATTGGCTACAATCTACTGCGCTTCACGGCCGCTGGCCGTGTATTTTGAGGGTTACTGGTTACTCGTTATTCGTTATTCAATCCGCAATCCCCATTCCGCAATCCGCAATCCCAATTAACCATTCCCAATTCACAATTCTTCATGCGCCTTTCCGCCGAACCCGCCCCCCACACCCTCTCCGCCAGTTGGCTGGCCAGCCTCACCGCCGAACACCTCCTGTACGGCGGCGTGTTGCTCCTCGCGGCCGTGCTACGCCTCACCCACTTGGGCGCAACAGCGCTTTCCCCCCGCGAAGCCACCGAAGCCCTCGCCGTGTGGCAATTTTGGCAACCCGCCACGGCCGAAACCCTGCTCACCCCCCACCTGCCCCTCAGCCCCGCCATCTTCACCCTCGCCAGTCTGCTCACCCAACTAGCAGGCGATAGCGAAGCGGCGTTGCGCTTCATCCCCGCGCTGGCAGGGCTGGTGCTGGTCGCCTTGCCGTGGCTGTTGCGCCCTGTCCTCGGCCGAACGGCCGCCCTCGTGGCCAGCTTCCTCCTCGCCATCTCCCCCAGCCACACCAGCTTCTCCCGCACCCTCGGCGGCGAGAGCTTGGCCCTGCTGGCAGGGGTGTTGCTCTTTATTTGTTGGTGGCGGTGGCGGTCAGATGGGCAGACAGGTTGGCTCTATGTCGGTGCGGCCGTGCTCGGCCTCGGGCTGGCCAGTAGCCCCCTCTTTTATAGTAGCTTGCTGGTCTGGTTCCTCATCGCCCTGCTAGAGCGGCGGCTTGGCCCGCATATCGCCACGGCCGAACCCAGCCCCATCCCCCCCTCCCAGCGGCGCACCGCCCTCATCATTGCGGCGGCCACGGCCGTCGGCTTGTCCACCTTTGGCTTGCTCAACTTGGCGGGTTTGGGCGGCATGACCACCCTCTTGGCCAATTGGCTGGGCGGGTTTGGGGCGACGGGCGGCCTCGAGGCGTGGCTCCAACCCGTGCTGTTGCTCGGCCGTTACGAGAGCGTGGCCTTGTCCTTCGGCCTCATCGCGGCGGCGTGGGCCACATGGGGCAACCGCCCCCAAGCGGCCGTGCTGGCCTACTGGTACGTCCTCACCCTCGTCCTCATGTTGCTCCAACCGACCCAAACGGGGCACATCGCCTTGCTGGCCGTGCCCTCCGCCTTGCTGGTCGGCTTGCTCGTGCAACATTTATTTGAGAGCACGTTTGCCCTTGCCGTGGAAGAAACATGGCTCCGCTGGCCGCTGGCGGGCACACTCGTCGCCCTCGGCCTGATTACGATGGCCAATTTCGGCCGTCATGCCCGCCTGCAACAGTTCAACAACGCCGACAACTCCTATTTTAGTTTGGCGCTGATTTGCGTCCTCATGGCGGTCATTTTGGTGGCGGTGGTGCTGGTGTGGGATTGGCGAGCGACGTTGCAAGCGGCCGTGTTGCCCGCCCTGCTCTTCACGGCCATCATCAGCACCTCGCAGGCGTGGCGGCTGGCCCATCTGGGCGCGGCCGACCCCCGCGAGCGGTGGGTGGCGGAGGCCACGGATGATGAGTTGCCCGCGATGGTGGCCATGCTGAAGCAAATCGCCAGCCACACCAAGGGCGCACCCACGGCCGTGACCTTGTTTAGCACGGTGGATACGCCAGCGGTGCGCTGGTATCTGCGCGATTTGCCTGTGGTCTATGGGCAAACGGTTCCGCCAGCGGCCGTCTACGACATGGTGCTCACCCCGCAAGGGGCCGAACCAGCCCTCGGCGAAAGCTACACGGGCGCGGATTGGGGCTATTATCGGCCGCCGACCATCCACCCCCTCACCCCCAACGATGCGTTGCGCTGGTGGTTCTTCCGCCAATCCCCCCAACCCCTCACCGACACCCGCCTCATCCTCTGGGTTCGCGCCGACCTTGTTATCAATTAGCAATGAACAATGAGTTCATTGTCAACCTTTGTTAATGGGGCGTTTATTGGTTCACCGTGAGGCCTTTCACCCCCATCTCCTTACCAGCGTGACGCACCCTTTGTTCATTACTAATTGTTCATTGCTCATAGTCCATGTCTTTGTTCACCGATTCCCTGCCCTTTACAGGCGAGGCTGTGCCAGCCAGCAATACCGAGTGGCTTATCAGCCGTTGCTTGGCGGGTGAGGCGCAAGCGTATGCCGCCCTGTATAAGGAACAAGCGGCCTACATGTATCGGGTCATCTACGGCTTGCTCCAACACAAGGAAGATGCGGAAGAGGTGTTGCAAGACACATTTGAGTACGCTTTTCGCCAGTTGGCGCAGTTCGACCCCCAAAAATCCGCTTTTCGGACATGGCTCTACCGCATCGCCATCAGCCGATGCCGCAACAAGCGGCGGCGCAAATGGTTGCCCACCTTCTCGCTGAGCCAGTTGTGGGGGCAAGAGACGGCCGAGGCCGAAGAGCAAGATGTGGCCGACCCCTACGCCACCGCACCCGAGGAAGCGGCCGAACTGACGGCCGAGCAACAGCGCATTTGGCACGCCCTCGGCCAGCTTTCCGACAAATTGCGCGAGACAGCCATCCTGCGCTACTACGACAACCTCGCCTACGACGAAATCGGCCACATTCTCGGCATCCCCGCCAAAACAGTCGAATCCCGCATGAGATTGGCGCATAAGGCGTTGCGGGAGATACTGGTGAACAATGAGCAATGAGGCTTAGGGGAAAAAGGACGAATTACAAAGTACGAAGTACGACATCCCTTCGATTAACTTCGTCCTTCGTCATTCGTACTTCGTACTTTTGCACCCCAAGCCAGTGACAAATGACAACTAACCCATGACCCTACACACCCCCCCTGAACTAACCGATTATGTCTTGGGCTTGCTGAGCCGTGAGGAAGCGGCCGTGGTGGAGCAGAAAGCGGCCGTTTCCCCCGCCTACCAACGCGCTTTGGCCGAGGAACGCGCTCTGTTGCGCCACATTCAGGCCAATTTGCAGGAGATGGCCACGCCGACGGCCGCGCAGTTGGCACAGCTTATGCCTGCCCCACCCGCGCCGCACAAGGGGTGGTGGACGGCCGTGCCCTTCGCCCAACCCGTCACCGCCTTCGCCCTGCTCCTGCTCCTCGTGCTGGGCAGTTTTAGCTTGTACACGGGCGGAGACACGGCCGCCATCCCCACCGCCACCATCGCCGCCACCCACCAACCCACCTATACCGCCACCCCCGCCGCCACACCGATTAGCTACAGGCCATAAGCTGTAAGCCGTAAGCCGTAAGCCAATTCACTAACCACTAACCACTAACCACTAACCACTAACCACTAACTATGCAGAACGTTTCCCCCACCACCCCCGCCAACGACTGGCTCTCACGGCCGTTGGGCTTCGCCGCCCGGCTCGATTGGGAAAAAACAGCTTATTTGCTCATCCTCATCGTGGCCATCGTCAGCCGCTTTTGGGCGCTGGGCGATAGAGCCGTCAGCCACGACGAAAGTTTGCACACCCAATACGCCTACCAATACTACAACGGCGAGGGGTACGTCCACACCCCGCTCATGCACGGGCCGTTTCTGTTCCACGTCACCGCCCTCTCCTACTGGCTCTTTGGCCACAGCGACTTTACAGCGCGGATACCCGTGGCCATTTTGGGCATCGTCGTCATCTTCATGCCCTATTTTGTGCGCGAATGGATTGGGCGACGAGGAGCCGTTGTGGCTAGTTTCCTCCTGCTCATCTCCCCCTACATCACCTATTACTCCCGCTACATCCGCCACGACATTTTCGCCATTATCTCCGCCCTCATCGTATTTACGGCCACATGGCACTATCTGCGCGATGGCTGGCAGAAGGGAGAAAATTCGCTCTACTGGTTTGCCTTTGGGTTGGGCTGGCTCTTCTGCACCAAAGAAGTTTCCTTTATCTATGTGGCCATCTTCGGGAGCTTTTTGGCGTATCGGCTCTTCATGCAAGTCATTTTTGCGCCGTGGTTTGGGCAAGAGTGGCGCAAAATTATCACACCCTTGCTGGTCATCCTCTTTGGCGTTCTGCTCTTTGGCGGGGGGTATCTCACCCAATCGCGCTTGGAAGAGCGGATGGCCACGGCCGAAATCAACCCCACCGAGCAAGCCCAATTTGCGGTAGACCCCACCAACCCCGTGGAAGAAGTGCCCGTGGACAATGCCACCACCGTCGCAGGCGTGACCGCCATGCGCTGGGTGCAAGTCGTCGGCATCATCGCCCTCGGTATGGGGCTGTTCTTGGTGGCCAGCACATGGCGAGCACACCTGCAAGACTTGCCCGAATTCGACCTGATTATTCTCTACGCCACCCTCGTCATCCCCTCGGTCACACCATTGCTGGTCTATATCGCTGGCTGGAACCCCCTCGATTACAACCTGAGCCAATGCTTTGTCGAAGGGCAAGAGACAATGGGCGCGTTCGCCGCCTTTTGGGCCAAACTGTTTAATGGGGAATGTTGGAGCATCTTCCTGCAATCGGGCATTATGCGGACGGCTCTGTTTGCTGTGCCCATTTTGGGCATTAGCATTGCCGTGGGGTTGTGGTGGAACGGCCGTGTCTGGCTCATCTCGGCCGCCATTTTCCACATCGTCTTCACCCTCCTGCACACCGCCCTGTTCACCAACCCCAGCGGTTGGGCCAGCGGCACCATTGGCGCGTTGGGTTACTGGCTGGAGCAACACGAAGTGCAACGGGGGAGCCAACCGTGGTTTTACTACAGCTTCGTAACCACCTTCTACGAATTTTGCCGATGATTTTCACCCTGTTGGCCGCCCGTTTGTGGGCCCAACGGGCCAAACTTCATCGGGCAACCAGCTACTGGTTTTGGTTCTTATTCGTTGCCCTCATCGGCTACAGCTACGCCAACTGGGTTTACAACCGCTCTTATCTCGTGCCCGGCGAGGAAGCAACCAGTGTGCCGGGGTTGGTGTGGGCGGCCGTGGTGCTCATCGGCGGCCTCATCTACTGGGTCATTACCACATGGGGCAACAAAAAATCGGGCTTGCCCACCCTCGCCGAACTCGTTCGCAACGAATCGCTGACGGGAATGCCCTTCTTCTTGCTCTGGTGGACGATTCTCAGCTTTGTAATTTATAGCTGGGCGGGCGAAAAAATGCCGTGGCTCAGCACCCACTTTGTCATTCCCATGGCTTTAATGGTGGGTTGGTATTTCCACGAACGGTTGCGCGATGTGACATGGGCGGAGGTGTTCAGCCAACGCGCTCTGCTCTACACGGGGTTAACGGCCGTGTTTCTCCTCTCGGCCGCGCTGGCCTTTGCCCCGCTGTGGCTGGGGCAAGTGCAAGGGGGCCAAGACACGGCCGCACTGCGCGGCACGGGGCGTTTCTTGGGTGGCTTGCTCGTCTTGGGCGGGCTGATTTATCTGCTGTGGCAACAGCGGCAAGGGCTGGAAACGGCCGTGCGCGAACGGGCATGGCTCTTTAGCATCTTCGCCATTCTCGCCCTGCTCACCATGCGCTTCACCTACATGGCCAACTTCCCCAACGCCGACTTGGCCACCGAATACCTCGTCTACGCCCACGGCGCACCCGCCACCAAACAAGAAATCTTGCCCCAATTGGAGCAACTTTCCATGCGCTTGAACGGCGATATGTCCATGCAGGTCGTCTACGACAACGAATCATCGTGGCCCTACACATGGTATTTGCGGAACTTCCCCAATCGCCGCTATGTCGGCGAGAGCTTTACCCCCGATGTGGGCGATGCGCCTGCGCTGGTCATTGGCAACAACAATTGGGGCAAAGTCGAGCCGTATCTGCGCGATAATTACGACTACCAAACCTATACCTACCTCTGGTGGCCAATGGAAGAGTACCGCCAATTGGGCTGGGAGGCGGTGCTGGGTAATCCCGACCAACTGACCAGTCGCGCTCTCCAAGAACAAGGCTTCACCCCCGACCCCACCAATGTGCGCCTCGGGTTGGGCAATGCCGAGGTGCGCCAAGCGTTGTGGGACATCTTCTTTTACCGCGACTATACCAAGTACGGCGAAGTGTATAACCGCACCTTTAACCTCGGCAGTTGGCCCTTGCGGGACGAAGTGCGGCTCTACATTCGCAAAGATGTGAAGGCGAGTTTGTGGGATTATGGGGTGGCGGCCACGGCCGTTGTTGTGCCCGAAGACCCCTACAAAGAACGAGCACTGACCTTGGAGCCAAGTGCGGTCATTGGCCAAGGCATTCTGAGCAAGCCGCGCAACGCGGCCGTGGGGCCAGACGGCCGTCTCTACGTCGCAGACGCGGGCAACCACCGCATCGTCGTCTTTGAAGATGGCGAAGTTGTATTGGAAGTGGGGAGCGCAGGCGCAGGCGCTGGGCAATTCAATGAGCCGTGGGGCGTGGCCGTGGATGAGGAGGCGATTTATGTGGCCGACACATGGAACCACCGCATCCAAAAATTCGACCTGAACGGCGAATTTATCACCAGCTTTGGCCAGAGCGGCACGGTGGAAGCCAGCCAAGCGGCCACTGTCGGGGGCGTGTTCTTTGGCCCGCGCACCATCGTCCTCTTGCCCAACAACCAGTTGGCGGTTAGCGATACGGGCAATCACCGCGTGCAGATTTTTGACCGCGACGGCAATTTTGTGCAAGGCATCGGCGGGCTAGGGGCGCTCTTGGGGCAATTCTACGAGCCAGTGGGCTTGGCCGTGGGGGTAGATGGCTCGCTATTTGTGGCCGATACGTGGAATGAGCGCATTCAGCAACTCTCCCCGACGAACAGTTTTGGCGTGTTCGAGTGGTCTGTGAGCGCGTGGAGCAGTCAGTCCATCGAGAACAAGCCGTACATGGCGGCCGATACTCTCGGCCGTCTCTATGTGACCGACCCCGAGGGGTATCGGGTGCTGATGTTTGGCCCAGATGGGAGTTACCTCGGCCGTTTTGGCGAATACAGCCCCACCAGCTCTGGCTTTGGCCTCCCCAACGGCATTGCCCTCGATGCGAATAACAACATCTATGTTGTGGATTCGGCCAATGGCACTGTCCTGCGCTTTGCCAACCCGTTGCCATAAAAAGTAGAAAGTAAAAAGTGCTGAGTTGAAAGTATCCCCACCTTTCAACTCAGCATTTTTTGTTTAGCCTACTTAAAAAAGACTGTTAAGCCACAGCGCGGTAATCCTTTTGGGGGCACTTTTCCCTAGCACTTCCTGATAAAACCCCATGAATGACACCCCCATTTACCCCATCCACGCCCCACGGGGCACGCAATTGACCTGCCAAAACTGGCAAATCGAAGCTGTTTACCGCATGTTGCAGAACAACCTCGACCCCGATGTGGCGGGCGAACCCGAGAAGTTAGTGGTCTACGGCGGCCGTGGCAAAGCGGCCCGCAACTGGCCCGCCTACCGCGCCATCCTGCACAGCCTCGAGAACATGAAATCCGACGAAACCCTGCTGGTGCAATCGGGCAAACCCGTGGGCATTATGCGCACCCACACCGATGCCCCCCGCGTTCTCATCGCCAATTCCAACATCGTCCCCCACTGGGCCACCCAAGAAAACTTCGACAAGTGGGAGCGGGAGGGTCTCATCATGTACGGCCAGATGACGGCTGGCTCGTGGATTTACATCGGCACGCAAGGCATCTTGCAGGGAACCTACGAAACATTGGCCGAATTGGCCCGTCAGCAAGGATGGCCGAGCCTGAAGGGCAAATTTGTGCTGACGGCTGGCTTGGGCGAAATGGGCGGGGCGCAACCGCTGGCCGTGACCATGAACGAAGGGGTGGCTCTGGTGGTGGAAGTGGCGCAATGGCGCATTGATAGGCGGCTCAAAGACCGCTATCTGGACAAAGCGACGGACAGCTTGGAAGAGGCCATGACATGGGTGGAAGAGGCCAAAGCGAGCGGCACGCCCCTCTCGGTGGGCTTGCTGGGCAACGCGGCCGAGATTCTGCCCCGCCTCGTCCAACTCGGCGTGCGCCCCGATGTCGTCACTGACCAAACCTCGGCGCACGATGTGTTTAAATACATTCCGCTGGGTATGAACGAGGAGGAAGCGGCCGAGCTGACCCAAACGGACGACGGCCGTCGCGCCCTGACCTACAAATCAATGGCCAGCATGGCCGAACACGTTAAGGCCATGCTCGATTTTCAGGCGCAGGGGGCGATTGTGTTCGACTACGGCAACAATTTGCGCCAACGCGCCCTCGATTTTGGGGTGCAAAATGCGTTTGATTACCCCGGCTTCGTGCCGGCTTATATTCGGCCGCTCTTTTGCGAAGGCAAAGGCCCCTTCCGCTGGGTGGCGCTCTCGGGCGACCCCGAGGACATTTACCGCACCGATGAGGCTATCTTAGAACTTTTCCCGCACGATGAGCCGCTCCACCGCTGGATTAAAATGGCGCGGGAGCGGGTGGCGTTTCAGGGGTTGCCCGCCCGCATTTGCTGGTTGGGGTATGGGGATAGGGCGAAGGCGGGCTTGCTCTTTAACGAGTTGGTGGCCAAGGGGGTGGTCAGTGCGCCGATTGTCATCGGCCGTGACCATCTCGACTGTGGTTCGGTGGCCAGCCCCAACCGCGAGACGGAGGCGATGCTGGACGGCTCCGATGCGATTTCGGATTGGCCGCTCCTCAATTTTGGCCTCAACGCCGCTTGCGGGGCGACATGGGTTAGCTTCCACCACGGGGGCGGGGTGGGCATTGGTTTTAGCCAACATGCGGGGCAGGCGATTGTGGCGGATGGCACCCCCGAAGCGGCGGCCAGACTGGAACGGGTGTTGACGGCCGACCCCTTCATGGGGGTCATTCGCCATGTGGACGCGGGCTATGACCATGCCCGCGAGGTGGCACAAGAACACGCCATCCAAGTGCCAATGCTTTGAGATTACAGGTATGGAAGTTGGCAAGAGGCCAAGGTAGTGACGTAATTGCGCCACTACCTTGGCCTCTTGCTTATCTTCTGCGCATAGCTAAGAGGGCTAACAAACTTACTTCACCACCAGCGGTAGATAATTTTCCCAGCTTAGGGGTGGAGGCAAGGTGGCCGTGGCTGTAGCTGTTGCCGTTGCGGTAGGGGTTGCAGTTTCCGTGGCCGTGGGAGTGGCCGTAATTGTGCCCGTCGAAGTAGGTTCGGGGGTATGGGTGGCCGTGGGGGTGGCGGTCGCTGTACTCGTGGCGGTGGCTGTGTGGGTAGGTGTGGCGGTATTGGTGGGTGTGGCCGTATGCGTTGGTGTCGGGGTGGGTGGTTTGGCCGCTTGGATGCGGTGAATCGTACCCCCAATTGAATTGGCCACGTACAACTCTCCTTCAATATCCTCGCCAAAGCTACTCGTTCTAAAAGTGCCTAGCAGTGTGCCGTGGTTAATGGATTGCCAGCCGCCGTTGCCATCGGGGTGCAATGTCCAAAAACGGCCGGAGCCATAATCGGCAAAAATGTAGTGCCCATCCAAAACGGGGTAATCGGTTCCCCGATAGACATAGCCCCCCGTGATGGAGAGGTTGCTATTGCTATGGTCATGGACATGAACGGGGAAGGTGTAGTTGCCAATCGGGCCGCAACCAGACAAGTTGAAGGGCGCATTGCCTTCATAGCACCGCCAGCCGTAATTTTCACCGCCCGTGCTGTGGGCGAGTTGGAAATCCACCTCTTCCCAGCTTCCCTGCCCCACATCGCCAATAAACATATGCCCACTTTGGCGGTCAAAGCTGAACCGCCACGGATTGCGTAGCCCCAAAGCCCAAATCTCATCACAAACGCCGCCGGGGCCATCTACAAAGGGGTTGCTAGGGGGAACGGTGTAACCTGTGCCGCTGAGGCCACAATCGGGGGCGGTGCCGCTGGCTTGGTCAACGTCAATGCGCACGATTTTGCCCAGCAAGGTAGTCATGGTTTGGCCAGCGTTGTTGGGGTCGCCGCCGCTTCCCCCATCGCCCATGGGAATATAGAGATAGCCATCGGGGCCAAATTTGAGGTCGCCTGCGTTGTGGTTG
The DNA here is from genome assembly GCA_016711405.1 of Candidatus Hadersleviella danica. Classification (GTDB taxonomy): domain Bacteria; phylum Chloroflexota; class Anaerolineae; order Promineifilales; family Promineifilaceae; genus Hadersleviella; species Hadersleviella danica. The sequence goes on from JADJSZ010000009.1 coordinate 112,143, forward strand.
CTAAATGTCTGGTCAATGGTCATCAAAATCTGTTCGCTGGCTGAGTTGGCGATGTTGGGGTCGGCCGAAACCGTGAAGCGCGAAATGCGCGTATCTCCTGTGCCCGGTGCGGTGTAATTGACGTAGAAATAGCCGTTGTTGGCGTAATCGGGGTGGAAGGCCAACCCCAACAAGCCGCGCTCAGAGCCTGTGCTGACGGAGATGCTCAGGAAGGGGGTGGCCAAGACGGTGCCATTGCTTTGCACGATGCGAATTTGCCCCCCCTGTTGCACCACAAACAACCGCGTATCGGTGATTACACCTGTATTGACGATGCCGATGGGGGTGTTTAGCCCTGAGGCAAAAGTGGACAAGCTGACGATGGGGGCGGTGGGGGTGATGGTGAAACGGTAAATCGCACCATTGGTGTCGCTGTGTTGGGCGATGTATAGCTCGCCGTTGGCATCTTCGCCAAACGCGCTGGGATTGGTGGTGAGTTGGCCGAGGGGGGTGGCATCGCCATTGGGGGCGAGTGACCAGAAGTTGCCGCTACAGTAATCGCCGAGGATGTAACGGCCGTATAAACTCGGCAACCACGCCCCGCGATAGACATAGCCACCCACCACTGCACAGCCGTTGAAGGTGGTGTTGTCGAAGTGGGGGTAATGAAAGAAGGGGGTCTCGTAGTCGCCGAGAGGGCCACAGCCGGCCGTGTCAAACGGCTCCAGTGCTTCGTAGCACCGCCACCCATAATTTTCGCCGCCTGTGCTGTCGGCCGATTGCTTGTTAATCTCCTCAAACCCGCTTTGCCCCACATCGGCCAGATAAAGGTCGCCTGTGATACGGTCAAAGCTGAACCGCCACGGGTTGCGGAAGCCAAGTGCCCAAATTTCGTCGCGCACCGTCGGGTCGCCCACAAACGGGTTATCGGGGGGGATGAGGTAGTTGGTGGTGCTAGTCACGCCCGAAACATCGAGGCGGAGCATTTTGCCCAGCAGGCTATCCCCATCTTGGGACAAATTTTGCGGGTCGCCATTGCCGCCGCCATCGCCCAAGGCGGCATAGAGATAGCCATCTGGCCCAAAATTGAGGTCGCCGCCGTTGTTGTTGTAGAACGGCTTGGGCACTGTCAGGATTTCAAACTCGCTGTTGGGGTCGGCCGTGTTGGGATTGCCCGCGCTCACTTCAAAACGGGCAATGCGCACGGAGGTAACGACATTGGGATCGGTGTAGGGGGCGTTGTAATAAACGTAAAAATAGCCATTATTGGTGTAATCGGGGTCAAAAGTGAGGCCGAGCAAACCCATTTCGTAAAAATCAAAGGGGTCAATCTTGTCTTGGATGTCGAGGAAGGGGGTGGGCAGCACATCGCCATCTTCCTCAATAATCCGAATCAACCCCGCTTGTTCGACAATGAACAAACGGCCGTCGCCCGCGTTGACAATGTCCACGGGGTTGGTAAACCCATCGGCCACCAAGGTGAGGCCAACGGCCGAGGCGTTGGTGGGGGCACTGGCTACCGCCAATGGAGCTGAAGGCGGCGCGGCCGTGGCCATGCTGGCCAACACGGCCCAAATGGCCAAAAAGGGCAATGCGCCAAATAAAAGCCAAACTGGCCACTGGCGTGGGGGGGGGGGGGGTGGTTGTTGTCATAGTTTTTTAGGGGGGCAGAGGAGCAGGGGAGCAGAGGAGATTATTCCGCAATCCGCAATCCCCATTCCGCATTCCTTACTTCTCCGTCAGGCTTTCCAAGAAGGCGACGAGTTGGCGCACTTGTCTGTTGGAGAGCGGTTCGGCGGGGGGGAGGAGGGGGCTGAGGGTGGCGAGGATATTTTTGTGGGTCACGGCCGCGTCTTGCAACGTGCGGCGCAATTCGGGGGGCAGATGTTCGCCTGTGTAGGCGGGCAACGCCGTGGCGGGGTCGAGGTGGTGGCGCACCACTTCCTCGAGGGAGGCATACGCCCCGTTGTGGAACCACGGCCCTGTCTGCCCCACTTGGCGCAGAGAGGGGGTGCGGAAAGCGAATTGGTCGGCCGGGTTTTGGGTGGTGCGGTAACGGCCGTAATCGAGCGGGGCAATCTCATCGGTGCCGGGGCCAAATTGGGGCACGCCGATGTTGTGGAATTGCAAATCGGTGAAGAGCGGCCCCGTATGGCAACTGGCGCAATTGGCTGTGCCAAAGAAGAGCAATGCCCCCTGTTTGGCTTCGCTATCCAGCGCGGCCTCATCGCCCGCCAAATAGCGATCCCACGGGGTATCGGCCGCTACAAATTCGGCCGCTTGGTAGGCCGACAGGGCGTTGGCCACATGGGCGATGGTGAGTTGGTCGGCGGGGGTGTCGGGATAGGCAGACGCAAAGAGGGGGGCATACTCAGGCTGGTTGGCCAGCCGCACCATGAGCGCCTCCCAGACGAGGGGCATGTCGGCGGCCGTGTTGCCAATTTCGGCCAACTCATTGGGCTGGCCGTAAATGTCCACATCGCCCCACCCCACCCGTTGGTCGGGCAAATCTTCGGGGTTTTGCCCCGGTTGCAACACATAGCCCGCCACGTTGTACACGCCACCGCGCATTTCGTGGCGCGAGGCAAGGGCGATGAGGCTTTGCACGGCCAAGGCGTTGGCCAAACCGCTGGGCAGATATTCCCCAGCGGGGGAGGTGAAGCCTGTTTCGGCCGTGCCACTGACGCGGCCGTCCCAAAACATGGTTACCCATTCGGCAGACCCCCTGTTGAAGAGGTCGAGCGTGTTGTGGGGCACAAATTGGCGGCCGTCGCCGAGGGTGCGTTGGGGGGCATCGCCTTGGCCGCCCGTGCCAATGGCCAGCGGCAAACCATCACTCAGACCGAGGGCGATGTTGTGGCAGGTGGAGCAGGAGGTGTCCCTGTTGCCGCTCAGTTCGCGGTCGAAGAACAGTTTTTCGCCGAGGGCGACGAGGGCAGGGTTTGTGGTGGTGGGCAGGCTTAGGGGGTGCAAGTTGCGCTCTTGCACGAGTTGGCGGAGTTGTTGGTCGGCCGTTTGGGCGGCCGTGCGCCGGGCTTGGAAGAGGGCGAAGAGCGCGACAGTGGCCAACAGGCCAAGGACGAAGAGAATGGTTGGGGTACGTCTCAGAAGCATGGGCGCAAGTATAGCAAAAACGGAGAGAGTGTAGAGATAGAGATAGAAGGTTTCTTGGTTGGCCAAACAACCACGTTTCCTCTGATTGACTGACAAATTCGGACGAGGGACAAGGGACTGTAGGTCACAAACGTCCCAAGTCCCTTGTCCCCAGTCAAAATTTGCGAAGTTGCTCTCCCGAGGGCAGTGAACCATTCCCTCTCGACTAATTTTGCCTTTTAGCTCTTTTGCCCTTTTGCAATAAAGCCTTTTTTCAGGGTACTCAGCTACTATGAACCAAATTCAGGGGCTATTGCTCCGCACCCAATAATTGGAGGGCTTCTTCTAACTGGGTATCTACGAATGGCTCGCCAGGTGGTGTGTCGGGCAAGGCCACCGAAACATCGGGCACAAGGCCGACGGTGTGAACCCAATTGCCATCGGGCGTGAGCCAACGGGCAGTGGTCAGGCGCAACCCGCCGCCGTTGCTCAGGCTGAGCCAGTTTTGGACGGTGCCTTTGCCGTAGGTGGTTTGGCCGACGAGTGTACCACGGCCGTGGTCGCGAATGGCCCCCGCCAACACCTCCGAGGCACTGGCACTCCCTTCATCTACCAGCACCACCAGCGGCACATCTTGCGCCAAGCCCGAATCCGTCGCCTCAAAGAGTTGCTCCTCCCCTGTGCCAAAGCGTTCGATGAGGACGACGCTTTCGGGCAAAAATTGGTCGGCGACTTGCACCACGGTGTATAAGCCCCCACCGGGGTTGCCGCGCAAGTCGAGAATGAGGCCAGTTGGGTTTTGAGCCATTAAGGTGGTCAGGGTTTCTTCAAGCTCGGCCGTGGTTTTATCGGCAAAGCGGCTGAGGCGCACATAGGCGATGTTGTTCTCGAGCATTTCGCCGCGCACGCTGGGAATGTTGATTTTGGCGCGGGTTATCGTAATCTCAAATGGTTCCCCGTCTCGTTCGATGACGAGGCGGACTTCGGTTCCCGCAGGCCCGCGCACGAGTGCGGCGGCTTCGCTGACATCCATGCCTGTCAAATCTACTCCATCGGCACTGCGAATAATGTCACGCGGCCGTAGCCCGGCCGCTTCGGCGGGCGACCCCTCAAACGGGGAAACAATCGTGATGTTGCCCTCATTGCTTTCCACCTCTGCGCCAATGCCTTGGAACTCCTGTTCCATCTGTTGCCGCGACGCTTCCTCTTCTTCAGGGGTCAGGTAGGCGGTATGCTCATCTTCCAGTGTGGCCAACATGCCTGTAATGGCTCCTTCGATGAGTTGTTCGGGGGGGATGGGTTGGCTGTAAAATTCGCGATTAATCGCGTCCCAGCTTTCCCAAAAGGGTAAAAACTGTTCGCGCAACTCAGGGGTGTCTCACTGGGCAAACCCATCAGGCTTATGGGTGTCCATTGGGCTTGCCCCACAAAATAACCGCCCCAAAAAAGAGGACGGCCCAAAACAGGAATGTGACGGCTTCGGTGGCAAAACGTTTCATAGGGTTTAGTCTCTCAGTCTCTCAGTCTCTCAGTCTTTGAGCTTGTTAACGAATGAGCTTATGGCTTACAGCTTACAGCTTATGGCTTAATTGTGTTAGAATTTCGGCCGCTTAAACGGTGGGGATGCAGAGGTAATTCGGTGGTTGGTCAATTGTAATTCAGCGACTAGCAAGTGGTAAGGTAGGGGTATCAATTACAACGAATTGCTAAGAATTAGGGGGAGTTATTGGTTACTGGTTATTCGCTATTAGTTATTTGTGCCAGCTACCCCTTTGTTCATTGTTCATTACTCCTTGTTCATTGCCTTATGGATTTAGCCATTGTGATTGTTAGTTATAATGTGCGGGAGCTGTTGCGCCGCTGTTTGGAGACAGTGCAGGCCAGCACGGCCGTCACTTTCTCCGTGGCCGTGGTGGATAATGCCTCGGCCGATGGCACGGCCGAGATGGTGCGCGACCAATTCCCCCAAGTGCAGTTTATTGGCAACACGGATAACGTGGGCTACCCGGCCGCCAACAACCAAGGCTTGCGCCTCCTCGGCGTGGAAGGCGCACATCCCCCCCGCTACAGCCTCCTGCTCAACCCCGACACCGAATTACCCCCTGATGGGCTGGCTGAAATGGTGCGCTACATGGATGAAAACCCCCGCGTGGGGGTGGTTGGCCCCAAACTGGTTTTGCCCAACGGCCAACTCGATATGGCTTGTCGCCGGGCGTTTCCGTCGCCGGCCGTTTCCATTTACCGCATGGTCGGCCTCAGTCGGCTGTTCCCCCAATCGCCGCGCTTCGGCCGCTACAACATGACCTTTTGGACGAGAACAAGTTGGCCGAGGTGGATTCGGTGGTGGGCGCGTTTATGATGGTGCGCACGGCCGCGCTCCGCCAAGTGGGCTTGCTCGATGAGCTATTTTGGATGTATGGCGAAGATTTGGACTGGGCCAAACGCATCAAAGACGCGGGCTGGCAGGTCATCTACAACCCCAGCGTGACCGTTTTGCACGTCAAACGCGCCTCCAGCAAGCAAAACCCCCGTGCCCAGCGCGAGTTTTACCGCGCCATGCCCCTCTTCTACTATAAACATTACCGCGACCAAACCCCCTTCTGGCTCCACTGGCTCATCCTCGCGGGTCTCGCCCTGCGCGGCGGCCGTGCCCTTTGGCCCGATTTGCGCGATTACAGAAGCCGTAAGCTGTAAGCCAATCCGCAATCCGCATTCCCCATTCCGCAATCCCCATTTTCCCCATGTCTACTCAGAAAATCCGCAATTGGTACGCCTTTTCACTCGTCGTGCTCGATGCCCTGATGATAGGGCTGGCTTTTGGGCTGGCTTATGTCGTGCGCGTGCGGTGGGCGTGGCCCAATGAATTAACGGCCGAAGCTCTGCCTTTTGCCAACTACATCGGCATGATGACTCTCCAAGTGGTGTGCGTCCTCGCCCTGCTTTTCTTTAACCAGCAATACTACATCCCCCGTGCAGTCTCCCGTGTGGACCAATTTTATGCCGTTGTCGCGGCCGTTACGATTGGCACGTTGCTGGCGGTGGCGGTCTCGGTCTTCCTCTTCAGCAGTGATTTTGAGTTTCCACGGGCGATGATTGTCTATGCGTGGCTGTTTGGCATTGTCCTGATTATCATCGGCCGTACCTTGCACCAAGCGGTGCGCGGCTGGTTGCTAAATCGCGGACTCGGCAAAGACCGCATCCTCATTATCGGTTCGGGTGAAATGGCACGCGCCATTTTGCAACGGATTATCTGGTCGCCCCAACTCGGCTATGAGGTGATTGGCATTGTCAATGGGAATGACACGGCCGAATCCATGCTCGGCGTGCCCATGCTGGGAACCACCCAAGATTTGCCCGAACTCATCGAAAAGCACCGCATCAACGAAGTGATTATCGCCATGCCCGAGAAAGGGCATCGCGAAACTGTGCGGATTATCGCCCTCTGCGAGCGGGGGCAAGTTTCCATCAAAGTCTTCCCCGATATTTTCCAATTTGTGGCCACCCAACCCACCATTGGCGACTTAGGGGGTCTGCCGCTGATTTCCGTGCGTGATTATGCCATGCGCGGCTACTTGCTTGTCTTCAAGCGGTTGATAGACATTTTGGGGGCTTTGGTTGGCCTTATTTTCCTATCGCCCCTGATGATGCTTCTCGGGTTGGCCATCAAACTGGAATCGCCGGGGGCTGTTTTCTTTGTGCAAGAGCGTATGGGCCTAGACGGCCAGCCGTTTCGCATTCTCAAATTTCGCTCCATGCGCACCGATGCGGAAAAACACGGCCCCGGCTGGACGGTGGCTAACGACCCGCGCCAGACAAGGCTCGGCCGTTTTATTCGTCAAGTGGAGCTGGATGAAGTGCCCCAACTGATTAACGTCTTGCTGGGCGAGATGAGTTTGGTTGGCCCCCGCCCCGAGCAGGTGCATTACGTGCAAGAGTTTCGCGACACAGTGCCCCGCTACATGGATCGCCACCGCGCCAAAGCGGGCATGACGGGTTGGGCACAGGTCAATGGCCTGCGTGGCGATACCTCTATCAGCGAGCGGACGAAATTTGACTTGTGGTACATCGAAAATTGGTCGCTGTTGCTGGATATGACGATTATGCTTCGCACGCTGTGGCAAATTTTCAACGGCCGTGGCAACCGCTGATTAAATCAAGAGGCACTGAGTTAGGAACGCCAAGTTTTTAACCTTAACAAATGGATTGAGCAGGTTTTCTTTCAACGCCAAGTCGCAAAGATGCAGGGGCAAGCTCTTGAACCCTTTGCGTCTTTGCGCCTTCGCGGCTTTGCGTTAAAAAAAGAGATTCGTTCACCTTATTTACGTGCTAATCCTTAATGTGGGCGTAGTGGCGCAATCTATTGCGCTCCTACGCCCACATTTTGTTTCGGCAATTACTAACTTCCCGCTCTTTGGGCTTGTTAATAGAATCATAACCTAACCTTAACTGAACAAAATTGAAAAGTAAGTATCGCCGTAAGCAAAATGGGCGTATAATCTAAGTAGTACCGAAGTCATGTTAACCTAAACGTTTCTTCTCGGGATCCTGCCACCCGACCGTCTAACCCAATTCTAAATTGTCTTTATCTAGCTCGTAGGGAGAGAAGTTTATGTTGCAACAAAACATAATGCCGCAAACAGCACTGAGTGCCTACCCACCTAAATCGCGCAAACCCCGTGTTTGTTTGGTGACCATGGGAAGCTACCCGCACTATGCGGGTGGTGTCAGTACATGGTGCGATATGCTTGTGGCGGGTTTGCCCGAAGTCTCATTTGATATTCTGAGCATCACGGCCAGCCCCGGCGTGGAGAGCCTGTTTAAGATGCCCGCCAATGTGCGCCAAGTAACGGCCGTGCCCCTGTGGGGCGCTGGCGAAGTGCTGGAATGGCAACGTGATTTGGATTTGAGCGAGGTGTGGCAACACAAACACAACACCTCCGCCCGAGTCATTGCCCATTTGTTCGTGCCCCTCTTCCGCCGCTTTTTGCAAGAGGTTTGGTCGGCCGAGCCAGACCCAGCCACCTACGGCCGTACCCTCTGGGAAATGGCGCGTTATTTTGCGCGGCACGACTACGATGTGACGATGCGTTCGGCGGCCGCGTGGGATTGCTTCATGGCCGAAGGAGATGCGGGTTACAACGCCTTCTCGGAGCGGCTGGGCACAGGCACATCGGGGCGGCTGATGGATGCCACCGATACCATGCGCCTGCTCTACCGCTGGCTCAGCCTGCTCACCCTGCCCACCCCCCGAGTAGATGTGATGCACACAGCACTGGCAGGCTTGTGCGGCATTCCCGCCATTGTCGCCCGCGAGGGGTATGGCATTCCCTTCCTGCTCACCGAACATGGTGTTTACCTGCGCGAGCGGTTGCTTTCGCTGGCTCGCCACCAATCCAGCACCTTTGACCAAGCGTTTCAGGCGCAGTTTGATTGGCATTTAACGGCCGCGTGCTACCACTACGCCGACAAAATCACCCCCGGAAGCAACTACAACCACCGCTGGGAACTGCAAAACGGGGCACGCCCCGAGCAAATCCAAACCATCTACAACGGCTCTGACCCCGCTGATTTTAAGGTGGGTGAGCCATTGCCCGATGACCACCCCCCCACTATCGTCTTTTTGGGGCGCATTGACCCGCTCAAAGACATTGAAACGCTGATTCGCGCCGCCGCGCTTGTTCACCAAACGGCCCCAGAGGCGCGGTTTGTGCTGTATGGCAAAGCGCCACGGGGCAACGAGTGGTATTACGAAAAATGCTTGAATTTGCGCCGCGAATTGGGTGTGGAAGACTCTGTTGAGTTTGCGGGTTTTGCCGAAACGGCCGAATCTGCTTACCACGCAGGCGACTTTGTGGTGCTGTCCAGCATCTCCGAAGGGTTCCCTTACAGTGTGGTGGAGGCGATGATGTGCGGCCGAACAGTGGTCGGCACGGCCGTGGGGGGCGTGCCCGAAGCCCTCGCAGGCTGTGGGCTAGTCGTCCAACCCCGCGACCCACACGCCATGGCCGAAGCGTGCCTTACCCTCATCAACAACCGCGAGCTGACCCGTGAATTGGGCGAAAAAGCACGGCACAAATCATTGACTGAATTTAGCCTGCAACAGTGCAATACAGCCTATTTACAAACCTATCGTGACTTATGGGAAGTGAGCCGCCAGCGTGCGGTTGCACCTAGCCTGCCCAAACGTAGACAGACCACCCATTTGGTGAAGTATTTGGTCGCAAGGGTGCGCTGGGTGCGTCGCTGGTTCCATGAACGGACAGGGGCAGGCCAAATTGCCCTGAATTAGTGTAAAAAGTGAAAAGTGAGAAGTGAAAAGTGAGAGCGCTCGTCTACTTTTCACCTTTCACCTTTCACCTCTAACCACCTTATGAGCCTCGTTGCGATTTCCACCACAACCCACCAATCTAGCTTGGTGGCACTGGCCACGGCCGTACACGAACAGTGCGGCTGGGTGGTCAACAGCCTCCAAGTGGCCGCCTTGCTGGAATCAATGGGCATCAACGATGTAACCGCCCAACAGCAATATGGTTACAGCGATGTGTTCGTGTTGGCCGAAAAAATCATGGCCCACTTGCCGCGCACCGTCACCCCCGCCGAAGTCCATCCCCCCACCCCCTGCTCCCCCCTGAAACATGGCGCGATTGGGTTAAAAATTACGGCCGTGGCCCACTCGCCCTCCTGCCCATGTTGCTCATCTCCTTGCTTATGCGCCTGTTTCAGGGGTATGGGCAATGGCAAAACCAACAAGTTGTGCTGATTGGGGTGGCTATGTTGGCCAGCTTATTTGTCACCAATGGCTTTGTGCAGGCGGTGAGCCGTCGCGCTTCCATTTTTCTCAGCCAAGGGTATGTTTTGGCCGCCCAACGCGCCATGAAAATTATCTTGGGGGCGGGAATGGGCGTGGTGTTGGTGACGGCCGTCGGCGGCGCGGCCGTGGCCAGCTCCTTCGGCTGGCTCACCTTGGCCGAGGCCACCCTGTTGGCCGTGGCCTACGTCATCCTTTCGGCGATTTGGTTTATGGTGGCCGTGCTTTATTTGTTGGAGGCGTTGTTGTGGTTTGCCATCGGGTTGGGGCTGTCCACGGGCTTTATGGCGGCCGTCCTCGCCCTCATCGAAACGACGGGGCAGATGGGCAGTGTTTGGCTGTTGCTGGCCGCCCTGACGGGGTTAGGCTTGTTTGCGGCCGTGTTCATCTACGCCACCCGCCAAACATTGGCCGAACTCCTCTCCCAGTCCAAAGTCAACCAAAAGCAAGTCGTTTTCCCCCCGTGGCCACAAATGGCCTATAGCTTGTGGCCCTATTTTATGTACGGCACGCTCTATATTTTTCTCATCATTGTCGGCCATGTGCTGGGCTGGTTGGGCTATGTGGCCGATGGCTCGCGCTCGGCCGCTATTTTTAGCATCGAACTGTCGCTGACCTTTGCCTTGGGCGGCTTTATCTTGGTCAGCGGCGCGGCCGAAAACACCATCCACCGCTTTTGGCGGCGGGTGCAAATAGACCAACTCCGCACCCCGCGCCACGACCCCACCCGTTTTCGCCACATCCTCCAGCGCTTTGCCCACACCGAGCAACGCCACTTTATGCTGGCTTTGCTGATTTGCTCCTTGGCGGTTCTCAGCCTTGTGTATCTGGTACAAACGTGGTTGGGGTGGTTGCCGTGGACGGCCGAGGCCAAATTTTTGTTCGTGATGGGTCTTCTCAGCTACGACCTGTTGGCGTGGGGTCTTTTCCATGCCATGTTCCTCATCACCCTCTCCCAGCCCCGCATGGCTATTTCGGCTTTGCTGTGGGGCTTGGTGGTTACAGTACTGGTGGGGGGTGGGTTTAGCTTTTTTGTCGCTTATTATTATGTGGCGATAGGCATCTTCATGGGCGCGGCCGTCTTCCTGCTGGCCACCCAGTGGTATACTCGTCGCCTCTGGCAACACGCCGACTATTATTATTACGCCTCCTTCTGACTGGCGAAAGAAGAAGAGTGGCGTGTGGTGAGTGGATAGTGTTGAGTGCTGAGTGCTGAGTTGAAAGTCGGTCAGTCGGTCAGTCAGTCATTCCGCAATCCGCAATCCGCAATCCCAAATCCCAAATCCCAAAAGGACATTCGTATGAACTGGAACGGTAAAAAAGTATTGGTCACAGGTGCAGGTGGTTTCATCGGCAGTAACTTGGTGGAGCAATTGGCCAGCCAAGGGGCTGAGGTGACCGCTTTCCTGCGCTATAACTCGCGCAACGACATTGGCATGTTGCGCTACAGCGAGCCTCGGCTACGGCCGCAGATTCGCTTTTACTTCGGCGAATTGGCCGACCATGCGGCCGTGCGCGAGGCCATGAAAGGGCAAGAAATTGTCTTTCACCTCGCCGCGCTCATTGGCATCCCCTACTCCTACGTTCACCCCCACCATGTGGTCAACACCAACGTCGTGGGCACGCTGAATGTGTTGCAGGCGGCCAACGATTTGGGCACACCCCGCGTCATTCACACCTCCACCAGCGAGGTGTATGGCACCGCCTTGTATGCCCCCATAGACGAAAAACACCCCTTGCAAGGGCAATCGCCCTATTCGGCCAGCAAAATTGGGGCGGATAAACTGGCCGAGAGCTTTTACCTGAGCTTTGGCACACCTGTCACGACGGTACGGCCGTTTAACACCTACGGCCCTCGCCAATCGGCTCGCGCCGTCATCCCCACCATCATTACCCAAGCCCTGACGGGTGATGTAATTAAGCTCGGTTCGCTCACACCCACCCGCGACTTCAACTATGTGGGGGACACGGCCGCTGGTTTCATGGCCGCCGCCGCCACCGAAGCCACCTTGGGCGAGGTGGTCAATTTGGGCACGGGCAAAGAGATTTCCATTGGCGATTTGGTGCAGGTGGTACAGGAGTTACTCGGCCGTGAATACCAAATTGTCACCGAAGATGCCCGCACCCGCCCCGAAAAAAGCGAAGTCTTGCGGCTCATCGCCGACAACCGCAAAGCGCACGACCTCATGGGCTGGTCGCCCCAAGTCTCCATCCGCGAAGGTCTCCAGCGCACCATAGATTGGATTTCCGCCAATTTAGCCTTGTTCAATGTCGGGCAATACACAGTGTAGGAGTGGCTAGTGGGGAGTGGTTAGTGACTAGTGGTTAGTGGTTAGCGGCACGAATTCATTCCGCAATCCCCATTCCGCAATCCGCAATCCCATTCCCCCTCTCAGAGGAAAGTCGTATGAAAAAAGCAATCATTCTCGCTGGTGGTCTCGGTACACGGCTGGCTCCGTATACCACAGTATTTCCCAAGCCGCTTATGCCGCTGGGGAATCACCCCATTTTGGAAGTCATCATCTGCCAATTGCGCGAACACGGCTTCACCGACATAACCCTTGCGGTGGGCTATTTGGCGCACCTGTTGCAAACCTATTTCGGCGATGGTAGTCGCTTTGGGGTCAACATCCACTACTCATTTGAGGAAGAGCCACTCGGCACGGCCGGGCCGCTCAAACTGGTGGAGAACCTGACCGAGCCATTTTTGGTGATGAACGGCGATGTGTTGACCAACCTGAACTACTCCGAGTTATACGCCCATCACCTCCTGCACGATGCGGCGGCCACGATTAGCATCTACCCCAAAAAGGTGAAGATTGACTTAGGTGTGTTGGAACTCGACGAAAATTCGCAGGTGCGCCGCTACATCGAAAAACCAACCTACTCTTACGATGTCAGCATGGGCATTTACATCCTCTCGCCCGAGACATTGCGCTACATTCCTGCCAACCAGCGCTACGATTTGCCCACCTTGGTGGAGCATCTCATGGCCGATGGCGAGCGGGTTTCCGCCTACCATTGCAAGGGGGAATGGCTCGACATCGGCCGCCCCGACGACTATGCCCATGCCGTGGAGCAATACCACAACCTGATTGACGTGAGCATTCTGCCCAATGGCTCCGTCACACGGCCGTTGCCCCCCGTCAACTTAGGCACTGGCCCCATTGTGGCCAGCAAATAGTGTATTCGTATATTGGTATATTCGTGTATTGGTTTACTTCCACTACACCACTACACCACTACACCAATAAACCACTAGACTAATAAACCAATAAACCAATCCACCATGAATAACCACACCATTTTGGTCACAGGCGCGACGGGGTTTGTCGGCCAACATTTGCTGGCTTTGTTGCTGGCGCAAGGGTGTGCTGTCACGGCCGTGCTACAACCCGCCACCCCTGCCACCCTGCCCGCTGGCGTAGCCACCGCCACGGCCGATGTGACCGACACTGCGGCTATGTCGGCCGTGATGCAGGCGCACCAGCCCGACTTCATCTTCCATTTGGCGGGCTTGGTGCGTGGCCAAGACACGGCCGCCCTCTGGCGGGTCAATGTGCAGGGCACGGAGGCGGTGTTGGAAGCGGCCAGCCAACTGGCCACCCCGCCCCGCGTGGTCATTCCCGGCTCGGCCGCCGAATATGGCTTGTTGGTGGACGACCAACCTGTGACCGAAATGGCGCAAACACGGCCGCTCGGCCCCTATGGCGTGAGCAAAGTCGCCCAAACGCTTCTCGCCCTTGGCTACGCATGGCGGGGGCAAGTTCCAGTCGTCGTCGGCCGTGTCTTTAACATCACAGGCCCGGCCGAACCAGCCGCCATGCTGGGCGGGGCAATGGCGGCGCAAATTGTGGCCATCGAACGGGGCGAACAAGAACCAATTTTGCGTGTAGGCAATTTGTCACCCACCCGCGATTATGTGGATATTCGGGATATGGTGCAGGCTCTATGGCTCTTGGGACAACAGGGGCAAGCGGGGGAAATTTACAACATCTGCTCGGGGCAGGCGGTGCAAGTCGCGGCCGTGGTCGAGCAATTGGTCGCCCTCGGCCGTGTTCCCATCACCATCCAGCCCGACCCCGCCCACCAACGGCCGAGCGACATTCCCCACTGTGTCGGCGATTCCACCAAACTCCGTGCCGCCACAGGCTGGCAACCCACCCTCAACTTAACAACTAGTTTGGCCGATTTATTGGATTGGTGGCGGCTCAATTACTAATTACTAATTCCCCGCTCCCACCCGCCAATCGGTCACAAAAGGCACAAAACCGTGGGCGCGGGCACGGCCGATGGCCAGTTGGCGCAACACCTCGTCGTTTGGGTCGGCGTAGTCGAGGGCAAGGACGGGCAGGTGTGGGTAGCGAGTGCGTAGTAAGTTCGCTTGCACTGTTGTCCATGCCAAACCCTCCTCATCCCATGTGGCGTAGCGGCCGTTGGTGTAGGCGGTGGTAAACGCCTCAAACAGCACCCCCGCCAAACAATCATGAATTTCGGGGTACAACTCGAACCCCCGATTGGCGATGAGTTTAAGCGCAGGGTATTGCTGGTGAATGGCTTTGATGAGGGCGATGAGGCCCGACTTGAGACTGGGCAAAGGGCCGATGATGTCCAACGTATCGAGGAATAACCCCTGAAATCCCCGCGCCGTCAGGGCGGGAATCTGCTTGTTTAACAATTCAGCGTGCCATTCGGCCGAATTGCAATCCACCAGCCATGTTGGCCAGTTGGCATTGCGGATGGGTCGGCCGTGTTGGTCGCGCAAGTGCCACGGCCGACATTCGCTCTCGGCCGTAATGCCCTCTTGGCTCAGGGCGAGATAGGCAAAGGTTTGGGTGTGGTGCTGGTGCAAATAGGCCACTTGCTCGGCCGAAAAATGCCCCGCCTGCACCAACGCCCAATCCACCCCCGCCAATTCCTCCAACTGGGGCAGTCCGTAGTGACAAATGTAAGAAGTAGGCATGGGGGAATGGGGAATGCGGAATGGGGATTGCGGAATGAATTCGCGCCACTAACCACTAGTCACTAGCCACTAACCACTATTCTTGCGCTCTTATCTCATCCAAATTGCGGATGCTGACGTAGGGCACGAAGCCAGCGGCGCGGGCTTGTTGGTGGGCAGAGGCGATGTTGGCGGCTTCGGTGGCGTAGTCCACGGCCAGCACCAGTTTCCCAGCGGCGCGAATGACGGCCGCATTGTCGCGGTTCTCGGCGCACCAACTTTCGTCGCAAGGAATATCGGTGGCCAAGAAGAAAAGCTCTTCCATGCCAAGACCGTCCACGGCCGCCAAATACCCCGCCACCTCATGCAACTCGGGCGAATTTTGGGGTAGCACCTTAAAATCGGGGTTGATGGCTTTCGCATAAGCAGAGATACGGCCAATCAGGGCGACCATCTTTTGAGCCAAATCGGCGCGGTTTGTGCCTGCGGCAGTGGCGGGAATCTCCTCATACGTCACCACCATGTCGAGATACGCCCCATCAAACCCTGCCGCAAGGGCTTTGTCGAGCCGCCCTTGGACGATGGGCCACCAGCGTTCGTCCCAATATTTAACATATTGCTCGTCGGGCCACCCCCCCACCGCCCCGAGCATTAAATCGGCGGGCACAGCGTCCCACTCGGGGCGGTAATTTTCGATGGCTCCAATCTCGAAATAGGCCAACACATATTTGCCCGATTCTTTAACAGTGGTGATTTCAGCGGCCGTGAAATACCCCTCATACCCATCCCGCGCCAAATCTATGACCGCCACATCAAACTCGGCCGCCGCGATTTCCGCCAACTGCTCGTTGGGGTAGCCCGAAAGTTGGTAAACCCAACTTTCAGCCTCCAACCATGCCGGGCGATTGCCACTCGGCGGATTTGCACTTGGGGTGCTGGTCACAAGGGGTAAGTAGGCGGTGGCGGTGGGATTTTCTGGCAGGGTGGCGGTGGCCACGGCCGTTGACGTTGGCGGCTGGTTTTGGGCGCAACCCAACAGCACCAACCCGAGCATAACGAGGACGTTAAATTTTTTCATGATGCTTTTCCTGATTCCTTTGGTGTTGTGAACGGCCGTTATTTGCCCTTAACGGCTAAATCTGCTCCTCAGTATAGACCTGTGCCTTTGCCCAACTGTAATGTGCATTACCCCTGCCACCCCGCACATGACCACAGGCATAGGAAATTAGTTCAGATAGAGACAATAACGAATAG
Source organism: Candidatus Hadersleviella danica (assembly GCA_016711405.1). Taxonomy (GTDB): domain Bacteria; phylum Chloroflexota; class Anaerolineae; order Promineifilales; family Promineifilaceae; genus Hadersleviella; species Hadersleviella danica. Next base: position 128,219 of record JADJSZ010000009.1, read on the forward strand.
CCAATAACCAATTATCCGCCGTAAGGCGTAGGCAGGGTTGTTTTCATGCACAAACAGACAAAACTTACCAGCAAACGTGTCCTCTTGTTCGGGGGGGTGTGGGCAATTTTAGCGGCCGTTCTCCTGCTCGGAACAGCCCCCTTACCCACCCATGCCGCCCACGGCCCCTTTGTCATAGATGGCGATTTAAGCGATTGGGGCGAACGGTATCGCCTCGACCTTGGCCCTGTGAACGGGGTGAGCGGCTATGCCCTGTATGCGACCTATGACCCCGACACGGCCGACTACCTCTTTGCCGTGCGTGCCCCTGTCGCCATCGGCGCCACCACCACCCTCTGGCTCAACACCGACCAAAACCCCGCCACGGGCTATCAAGTCTCAGGTTTTGCGGGTGGGGCTGAGTTTAATATCAACATTTTTGGGGATGGCCAGCCTTACCTCTATACAGGAGCCGACGGCCAAATCTTCACCTTTGGCCCCTCTCAGCCACGCCTATAATGCGGGCAACACCATTGTGGAAATGGCCGTGCCCGCCGCCCAACTGGGGGAATTGCCACCGACATTGACATCATCGCCGATGTGAACAATGCCGTGTTTTGCCCAGCGACTACATCAATCCACCCTATACCCTGCTGGCCACTCCCCTGCCCGAACGCACCAACTTCGACAAGCGGGTGGGCATTGTCTACTCCCAAACCACGGCCGAAAACTTCTGGGATGAAAAATCCTACGCCCAACTCTACGCCAGCGTTCAGCACCAAGTCATGATGGCGGGCATCCCCTTCGACCTCATCCACGAAGATGCGTTGGCCGATTACACCAACCTCATTGCGCCCATTAGTGCGGACACTTATCGCCGCCACCAAAATTTGCTGGGCTTGCAGTTAGAGGCGTATGCAGGCCCTGTCAATTACGAAATTCGCGCCAACGAAGTGAGCCATCCCGTCATGCAGGCGTATACCGCCAACGAACTGATCTTGCCCTACACCATGCAGTACTACAATGTGTACGAGCCATTTGCAGGGCAACCCATCACCTCGCTGGCGCAGTTGGTGGATACAACCAACAGCCAAACCTATGATGGCATGATTGCCACAGAGACGGGCGGCCGTAACATTCACTTTGGCACCACCCAAATCATGGCCGACCGCAACTTGCTGTGGCGGGCGGTGCAATGGGTGGTCTATGGGAATGAGCGCGTGGTGGAGTTGCAACTCGGCCGTTTCGACAGCATCTTCCTCTCCCGCAACGACATGGACCAAACCCAATTCATCGAAGAAGTGCCGTTCGTGGTAGAACCACTCTACGACAACTATCTGATAGATTGGAAGAACACCTACAACTTTGTCGGCTCCTACTACATCAACATTGGGGCCGATTTGCCACCCAATGACCCCAACTGTTACGTGGGTGCGCCCGAAGTGGCCAACCCCACCTATCCGGGTTCACTGGCTTGCACCGATTGGGATTTGTCACGGCCGCTTTACCTCGACTACATCGCCCTTGGCAACGAAGTCGCCTCCCATTCTTACACCCATCTGCCCGACACCCTCTACTTCCCCGCCAACACCCTCAACAGCCTCACCCCCGCCGAGCGGCTGTTTGAGTTGCGCGACTCGATGGATGTCATTGCCGCTGGCCTGAGCGTGCCTGTGGTGGGTGCCGCCCAACCGGGCGACCCCGAAGCGTTGTTTGTGACCGAGGAGATAGACACGGCCGGGTACATGGATTACTTCTCGGGTGGCTATTCCAGCGTGGGGGCAGGCTTCCCCAGCGCCTTTGGCTACCTCTCGCCCGATTACACCACCGTTTATTTGGCGCCCAACATGACCTTCGACTTTTCGTTGGTCGTCTTTCAAGGGATGACCCCCGCCGAAGCGGAGGCGTATTGGCAACAAGAGTTCCACAACCTGACCACGCACGGCTCGCAACCGATTATCCATTGGCCGTGGCACGATTACGCCCTAACGGTGGAACTGCCCACCTATAGCGAAGCGATGTTTACCAGTTTGTTGAACACCGCTTACACGGCCAACACCGAATTTACAACGGCCGCCGACGCGGCCGAACGCATCACCGCCTTTCGCAATGCCAGCCTAACTGTCAGCCCACTGAGCGCGGGCAACGAGCTGACGGCCACGGTGGATGCGGCCGATGTCGGCCGTTCCTCGCTCAAGCTGGAAACGGGCAGTGAGGTGATTGCCCATGTGGACAACTGGTACGCCTACAACGACGACCACATCTTCCTGCCCCAAAACGGCGGCACCTTCCGCGCCCAACTCGGAGCCACGGCCGATGCCGTTACCCACATCACCCACCTGCCCATGCGGGCGGAACTGCTCTCGCTGGTGGGCGATGGCACCGAACTGACCTACACCTTCAACGGCGAAGGGGCTGTCGTTCTCGAGCTAAACATTCCCCCGAATGCCATTTTGATGCACGAAGGGGCGGATAGCGTGAACTTGGTCGGCAACACTTTCACGATGCAGTTCGACGACAACGCGGCACACACCGGGCGGGTCTATTTTGTGGCCATCCCCGAGGTGCATTTTAGTGCGGCGGGGTATGTGGCGGCCGAACAAACGGCCGAGGTGGCGATTACCGCCACGTTGGGCATTACCCCCACCTTGCCCGTGACCGTAACCGTAGCTAGTGCGGATGGCACGGCCGTGGCGGGGAGCGATTATGCGGCCGTCAACCAAACGCTCCACTTTGCCATTGGCCAAACTAGCCAAACCTTTACCACCACCCTCTTTCCCGATGGCTTGGTGGAAGGTTCCGAACAATTTAGCCTGATATTGAGTGCGCCCCACAATGCGCTGATGGGCACGCCCAACCCCGCCATCGTCACCATCACCGACATGCCTGTAGACCTTGCGGGCGATGTGGGGGCGTGGCATCACCTCGGCAACCTCTACTTGGGCGGTGAGATTTCGGCCGATGCCGCCCCCACCACACTGGGCGATGATGGTGCCGTGCGCACCCTTAACCAAATTTGGTCGCCGGGGGCAACGCCCACCATAACCGTGACGGTGAGTGGCACGGGGAGCGGGCAGTTGGTGGTGTGGATGGATTGGGACAATAGCATGGCCTACGACGCGCCCAGCGAGCGGGTCATCTCCCAAACGGTGGTGGGGGGCACCAGCTATCCCATCCTGCTAACGATTCCCGCCGAATACACGACGGGGCAACAGGTGCGGGTGCGGGCGCGGGTGTATGATGCGTCGCCCGCCACCCCTGCGCCATTGGGTTATGGCGGCGGTGGTGAGGTGGAGGATTTCTTGTGGAATTTCAGCCCCACGGCCGTGGCTTTGCAGCAAATAGCGGCCAGCTCCGCCAGCGGCCGTGTCACCCTCTGGCTTGGCAATGCTCCTGCTCGGCTTGGTTAGCCTAATGGTGCTACGGCCGAAACGGCCGCATTGAGCCACCGATTTAGCCACGAATTTCACGGAAGAGATGAATTATCCTTGTGAAAATTCGTATAATTCGTGAAATTCGTGTCTAAAAAACCCTCTCTATCCCTATGAAAATTGCCCTAATACAAACCAACTGGCCCGGTACACGAGAAGCCATGACCGCCACCTACCGCGAATTGGTGCGCGAAGCGGCCGAGCGTGGCGCTCATCTCGTCTGTTTACAAGAATTTACCCTCTCCCCCTACTTTGCCAGCGTGATAGACCCCGCCAACACGATGTGGGCGGAGCCACTGCACGGCGGCGAAACCAGCCGCATTTTGGGCGAGATGGCGCGGCAAAATGGGGTTCACCTCATCGGTTCTATTTTTGAGGCGGGGGAAGACGGCCGTTACTGGGATACAGCCACCATTTACAACCCTGCGGGGGGTGCAGGCTATACCCGCAAAGTGCATATCCCGCAGGGGAAGGCTACCACGAAGACCACTATTTTGGCGGGGGGGATGGCTTCCCAGTACATGAGGTGGCGGGCTGGCCAACGGCCGTGCCGACCTGCTACGACCAGTGGTTCCCCGAAATGGCTCGTATTTGTGCCCTGAATGGGGCCAAATTTATCTTCTACCCCACCGCCATCGGCTCTGAACCGACCAACCCCGAGATAGACACGCGGGACGCATGGCAAACGGTGATGCGCGGCCATGCGGTGGCCAATGGGAGGTATGTGTCCGCCGCCAACCGCACAGGGGTGGAGGGGGTTGGCGTTTTATGGCGGTAGCTTTATTTGCGACCCGCTGGGCAATCATTGCCCAAGCCAGCCGAGACCAAACGGAGGTGATTACGGCCGACCTTGACCTCGCCCTTCTCGCCGAATGGCGGCGGCTATTCCCCTCCTCGCCAACGGCGGCCGAGCGTTTATGGGCGACTGGTGGAAGGGTAGGGAATGGGGATACGGCCGAGAAGGTGGCGCAATATCAAGCCGAGCCGTATGTGTTGGCGGCCGATGTGTATGGGGTGGCTCCCAATGTGGGGCGGGGGCTGGACGTGGTATACGGGGTCGGCGGGCTGGATGTGGCGGCTGGGGTGGAGGGGATTTTGGGCGTGCGCAAGGTGGGGAGACGTTGTTTATGGAGCCGTGCATCCCTGATAGTTGGGATGGGTTTGAGGTGGCGGTGAAGCACGGCCGTGCCACCTACCACATTGTGGTTCAAAACTCAGGCAATTTCCAGCGGGTATCTCTGGATGGGGTGGAGCTATCTAGCCCATCTATCCCGTTGGTAGATGACGGGCAGGTGCATGAGGTGGTGGTGGGGAGATGAATGAGTAGACCTCAATGGTTTTCAAAACTCTTGAGGTCTTTAGCGAGTGAGATGAATCACCCCAATGGGAAAAAGTTGTATTGAACAAAGAGAAAAAACATGAATTCCGAATCGAATATAGTGCCCATAAATGAGTTGTGGATTGGGGAAACATATGACACAGGCGTAGTGGCGCAATATATTGCGCCACTACATCCACGGTTAAATTCGGAACACTATAACAGATGCACGCTTTGTTGGGCGGGGGTGGCAAGGGAATAGTGTAGACCTAAAATTCATTTACAAATCACTTTCGTTATAAAAACTCCGAAAGTCATTCAACATTTTCTCTAGCATAGAGTTTGCTTCATGTACTGCCTTTGTAGGAATCTCACTTGCTATTTGACTGTTTCCTTTGTTGATAACTATATATGCATTTATATGATTTTCTGGATGTTCTTCCCAAAGATAAGGATAAATCAAAATAAAATCTTCTTCAGGGAGATCCTTGTATTTTTCAATCCCACGCAAAATACTTAATGCAAGGATAAAATCTTTATAATTTTCGGATAACCCTGACACGCAAAAGTGTCCAAGTGCTCAGGCGGAATCATTACCGAGATTGAGAAGGATTCGCATAAATATTTTGAAGCAAAAATAATAAATAATCACCAACGGATTTCACTTCATTGGGGTAATGGGTCATGCCTTGAATTTCATCGTCAGCAATTTTTTCTCCATAGAATTTTTTTGTAGATAGCCAAGACAGCCAGTCATTGTAGAAGTTTGGGGGAACAAGCGAACTGGCTTTGAATTTTTCAAAGCTAGTTTCTGTTAATCTTACTCATATATAAGGAACTTGGTTCTGACATATCAAAAATAACTCCTTTCAACTGCAATGCGCCCCATTGGTTTGTGTTACTTGCACTGGGGCGGGGATGGCGAAATCGTCCAACTAGAAAAATGCGAAGGACTGAGGATTTTATGACCTACGAAGTTAATTGTCTTGTCATTCCGAATAAAGTGAGGAATCCCTAAAACGCCTCTCGCAAATCAAGCCAGATGAAGCTTTAGGGATTCTTCGCTTCGCTCAGAATGACACATTAGAAAATGTAGGTTAATAAATTCTCACTCCTTATCAACAAAGATATGACCTTGCTGGTAACGCAGTCCTTGCTTACGTCGATGATCTTCAATCTTAAATAGAAAACTCTGTAACATTTGTTTAGTCCTGTGATCTTTCTGAGGGCATCAGCGTATCACAGGTAGAGTTTTATGCAATCAGTTTTAGAACTGAACGACCTTGGGTGAAAAGCGGTTGTAGAGTTCATCCAATTTCTCACTTCTCACTTTTCACTTTTCACTTTTCACTTCTTACTTTTCACTGTCTGTAAATAGGGTTGAAGCCCCTGCCTTTAGGCAGGCCGTTTTAACCCACGATAGATTGCTGTAAACTGAGAGCATGAGTTATCATAAGGGTTCCCACTCTGTTTACGATATTAAGTACCACGTAGTCTGGACTACCAAATACCGTAAAGCTGTATTAAGGGGTGAAGTGGCCAAACGATTGCGTGAATTGGTGCGTCAAACATGTGCCACAATGGATATTTATATTTTGAGTGGTCATGTCGCTAAAGATCATGTGCATTTATTGCTATCAGTGCCCCCGAAAGTATCGGTAAGCGAGCTAATGCAACGACTGAAAGGTCGAAGTAGTCGGATAATGCTACAGGAGTTTAATGAGTTACGTCGCCAATTTTGGGGGACAACGCGTGGTAGAGGCTATTTTGCAGCAAGTAGTGGTAACGTAACGGACGAGGTAATTCAGCAGTATATTGAATCGCAGGAGGGCATAACAGATGTTGATGATCAATTTAGTATAGGGTCAACATAGAGCGTTGGATAATGCCTTCAGACGACTTTCAGTCGTTTTCCAAGCTACCGGCTTTAGCCGGTAGTAGTTGACTTTTCACTTTTGACTTCTTTGCTCAGGCAAATTCGGCCGTGGCGAGGGCGAGAACTTCGTCGAGCGTTAACTGGGCACCTTCCTCTTGCAGTTGGGCGGCGCGGGCGGGGCCAACGGCCGCTTCGCCAAGGGCGAGGTAGCGTTGGCGGTCTGGGTCGCTATTCACCACCCCTATCTCATCCAACATAGCATACACCGCTCCCATGAGTTGCAACCCTGCTTCTATGCGCCCTTGGTTGAGCCATAATTGGCTGAGCGCATCTAAGGTGTTGGTAAAGTGGCGGCGGTGGTAAGGCGGTGGCGCAGGTGCAGGGCGCGGTGTAACAGCGACTCTGCTTGGGCATAATCTCCCCGTGCTTGAGCTACCTGAGCCAGTCCCGTGAGGCTGTGAGCCATGCTGGCTTCTAAACGCAATTCCTCTCTAATTTCTAGCGATTCGGTATAGGCCGCCTCGGCCGCTTCGTAATAGTAAGGCGCAGGTTGGCCAGCCCAATGCTCCCGAGGGCGAGGGCAATTCCCTCGGGGTGGGCGAGTTCGCGGTAAATGATTAATGCCCAGCGGAAATAATCGGCCGCTTGGGCATAATCAAAGAGCATCCCATAATGTTGCCCCAAATGGTGCAAATTATTGGTCAACCCTTGCTTATCGCCTAGCTGTTCATAAATGGTGATAGATTCTTGGAGCGTGGACAAGGCTTGTTCGGTGCGGCCGATGATACGCAGGCTGAAACTGACTTGGGAGAGGACTGTGGCACGGAGAGAGGTGGGGCTGGGGCTGTGCGCCAAGGCGAGGAGAGAGAGTCGGCTTGCTTCACGGTATTGGCCGCGTGCTTCCCAATAGAGGTGCAGGGTATTGCAGAGGCGCAAACAGAGGGTTTGGTCGGTGGCCGTGGTGCTGGCTTCCAGTAAAGTGCTTCTTGCCAATCGTCGTTTTCCGCATCAATGGCGGCGAACGTGGCTCTTTGCTTCTCTCCTTTTACTTGGTCGGGGTGGTGATGGATTCCAGCCATGGAGTGTAGTAGGTGATATAGCGCTCTTGGGCGGTGGTAAGCACACCCTGTTTTTGCAACTGCTCTAACCCATATTCGCGCATGATGTGGAGCAGGCGGAAGCGGGGGTTGATTTTCCCCTTCAGCGGTGTTTATTTGGAGCAAACTCTTGTCGGCCAAGGTGTAGAGCATCATTTCGACTTCGGCCGAGAGTGCGCCCTTTGCCCACACTTGGGCAAGGGCTTCGGCCGTGCCGCGCAAGAACAGCGCGGCGTGGGCAAAGAGGCTTTGCTCTTCCTCCGAGAGCAGTTCATAGCTCAATCAATGGCTCCGCGCAGGGTTTGTTGGCGGGGGAAAAATCGCGGTACTGAGATGAGTCAGCCGTTGGTGGAGTTGGGCTTGGATTTGGGCGGCCGTGGCGCGGCGCAAGCGGGCGGCGGCCATCTCAATCGCTAATGGCAAGCCATCTAGCTGGGTGCAAATGTGAGTACAATGGGGCTGGTGGTCTCATCGAGGACAAAGTTGGGGTTGGCGATGCGGGCACGGCCGAGAAAAGGGTTACGGCCGAGTAATCGCCCATTTTTTCCAGCGGGGGCAACGCTTTGATGTTAGGCAGGGCGAGGGGCGAGACGGGAAACTCATATTCGCCATAGCAATTGAGCCATTCGCGGCTGGAGATGAGGAGTTTGAGATGCGGGACACGGCCGAGGAGTTCGGTTAGGTGGTGGGCGAAGGGAACCAACTGCTCAAAGTTATCGAGTACCAGCAAGATTTGTTGCTGGTAAGGTAATTGGCGAGCTGGTCGAGGGCGTTTTGGGCTTTGTCTTCGGGCAAATTGAGGGCTTGGACGAGGGCGGGCAAGAGGCAGTCGTCATCGCGCACGGCCGCGAGGGGCACAAAGCAGACTCCATTGGCAAATTCGGGGGCAAGAGCGTGGGCGATTTCAATGCTGAGGCGGGTTTTGCCTGTGCGGGAGGCCTGTCAGGGTGAGCAGGCGTACCGTGGGCTGGCGGAGTAGGGCGGAGACGGCCGCGATTTCTGCTTCGCGCCCAATGGTGGGGGTGAGCAAAGCGGGCAGGGCGAGGGAGCGCAGGGCGGAGACGGCCGTGGAGGGGGGAGGCCAGAAGGCCATGTGGGGCACGGCCGCTTCTTCGGCGCGGGCAAAAGTGAGGAAATGGGCTTGTTCGACAGGGGGGACGGCTAGTTTTTCGGCCAGCAAAGTGGCCAATTGCAACGAGGGGCGCAAACTCCCATTCTCAATGCGCTTGAACTGTGACCAAGGCGCAACTGACAGCCTCGGCTAAATCGGCTTGGTGCAACCCAACGCCCCGCGTCGCCGCTTGAGCCATTGGGGAAAGGTGAGGAGTTCTGCTGGAGTGGTGGTCATGGTGAGGCGAGGAAGGTGAGGGAAGTGAAAAGTGAAAGGTGTGTGCAACCCCTTTCACTCTTTACTTCTTACTTTTCACTTTTTACTTCTTACAGCTCCTAAGTATACCGATTTTGTATCCAAAAAGGATACTGACTTGGGGTGGTCGTTTGCCGTATTGTGTGGCCTGTACCAACTAACTTTGTTTTTCATACGAGGAATCAAAAATCATGACTCAATATCCTTTAACCCTTAAATTTGCGATGTTTACGGCCGCACCCAAGGTGACTGTGACCGATGCGGCAGGAAAAGAGCTGTTCACGGCCGCCAAGAGCTTGCTCTCTCAGAAGGAGGAGTTTACGTTTACGGCCGAGGGCAAAACCATCTACCAAGTGATTAGCCAAGAAAGCCGTATCAGTGAAATTCCCAGCAATTGGGATGTGTTGAATGGGGCGGGGGAGCACCTTGCCACCATTAGTGATGATTTTACGGGGCTGGATTTAGCGGCCGAAGTTGGCGTGACCAATGGCATGGCGGGTATGGCCATCAACACGCTCAAGAATTTTGCGGTGGGTGGGCAATCGCTGAAGGTGTTTGGGGTGAAGAGTGTGACGGGGCAATTTTTGGGGCAAATCTCGCCCGACAAAGCATCGGTGTCGCTCCAACAACTGCCACTGGGCGAACTGACGGCCAAAATTCCCTTGGCGTATCGGCTGATTACGCCCCGTTATGATATTCGCTGGGGCAACAAAATGGTGATGAGTATGCAAAAACAGCGTACCTTGGTGGCAGATAAGTATGTGCTGGAGGCGAAGCACAAGCTCTCGGCCGCTGATGAGAGTGCCCTCTTGCCGAGCATTGTGTTGGCCGTGTTTTACGAACGGCAACAGTTGAAGCAGTTGTATAGCTAGGGAGCTGGTCAGTCTGTCAGTCTGTCAGTCTTTCAGTTGGTCAGCGAAGAAGCTGATTAGCTGAAATGCTTAAAGGATTTTTTATGTACCAGCGATTTTTAGGATTTTTAGGGATTTGTTTGTGGGTGGTAGGAATGGTGGGCGTGGTTGCGGCCGCGCCCACCAAGCCCGATGAACCTGTGCCGACCACGGCCGTTTCCCCCCTTGCCATGCAGACCCTGTTACCCGACCCGACAGCCCCACAAGGGTGCAATCCGCAGACTCCCTCATTCCAAACCAGCCCTAATTTGCCCATTACAGATTTGAATACCATCACCTCGACCCTGAATGTCTCGGGGGTAGACCCCTATGTATGGGATGTCAATCTGTTTACCAATATTGAACATAGCTTTCCGGGCGATTTAGAGATTTTCCTCATTTCACCAGCAGGGACAGAAGTCACAATTTCGACGGATAACCTTGCCTCCCATGACAATGCGTTTGCCAATACAACGTGGGATGACCAATGGGTTGGCTCTTCGATTAGCGACTGGCCCTTTACGGTGGTGGAAGAGGCTTCGCCCGAGGGTGCGTTGGGGGCTTTTGTGGGGGAAGACCCCAACGGTACATGGCAATTGGTAGTGCATGATGATGCAGAGGATGATGTGGGGGTTTTGGTGCAGTGGCGCTTGGAATTTACCACCTTGGCACAGGCTCCTCTTCTGCAAACGAATAGCTATTTCCAATCAGGTGGGGCGATTCCTGACCAAGGAGAACTTAGCACAGGACTATTTTTTCACAATCGCGGCCGTATCTACGACCTAAACTTAGAAGCGGATTTAGTGCACCCTCGCACGGGCGATTTGGATATCTATTTGGCACACGAAACAGGGATTACCATAACCCTTGCCAGCGATGTAGGGGGAAACGTGGCCAATGGCGTGAATGGAACTAGCTGGGATGATTCAGCGGGGGTTCCCGTGACCGATTGGGTGTTTGCGAATGGCACACCAACAGCTTTGGTTCCTGAAAATGGGATGGCCGCTTTTAATGGATTAGAAGCGCGTGGATTGTGGACGTTGGTAGTTGTGGATGATACGGCTGGCAATACGGGAACCCTTGGCACATGGGGCATCACGATTACGACGGCTACTTGTGCGGGCGATGCGGCCGTGGAGCAGTGGCACTGGCCTTACCCTGCGCCAGTGGGGGGGGATGTGGGCTATGCCATTGTCGTCAACAATGAGGGGTTGAATCCGCTGGCCAACTTGGTTTTGACCGATACGTTGCCTGTTAGCACCACATTTAAGAGTTGGACGGCCGCACCGGGCTGGGATTGCCAAACCCCGGCCGTGGGTAGCACCGAAAAGGTGGTTTGCACCACCCCGAGTTTGGCCGTGGGTGAGGTGTTTACCCATTATCTGACTGTGGCCACGGCCGAATTGGTTCCTGTGGTGATTCAAGAGAATTTGGTGAAAATTAGCACGGCCGACCCAGACATTAGCTTGTTCAACATAGACCATTACATGGGCCTTACCTCGGCCAATGGCAATGTGTGGGATGTGGTGGATAACCGCTTTGGCTGGTGGGATAGTGATGACAGTGGCCATTTTTATGATGGCGGCCAAGATGCGTTTGATGGTTGGGGGTACTTGCGGGTTTTGGTGGCGGACGAAAACCAAACCAAATTGACCAACGAACAGGTGACTGGGCTGGGCATGGCCTATGGGGGCAATCGCACATGGGCAAGCCAACAAGGCTTTTCGCGGAAGGGGTACAGATTGGGCGGCAAGTGGTCGCCCCTGCTGAGGCGAATTACGTGCGTTATGTGGACACTTTTAAGAATGAGGGCACGGCCGTGCGTCATGTTGCGGTGGCGTGGGGCGGCAATCTTGGCTCAGATAACTCGACGACCTTGGCCGCTACCTCTTCGGGCGATTTGGCCTTTGATGCGGCCGATGAATGGGCTGTGACCATCCAAAGTGATGGGTTTAACCCCGCTGGCTTGCCATAGATCCACCCGTGGGATATTTGTGGCGATACCAGAAGATGCCAGCTACCAAGGCACATCTTTGTATAAAGATAATGTTTTCGACGCGGCTTACCCGCAATGGGGAGGATGACTTGGGCTATCTGTTTCAGCTAACACTCCAGCCAGGGAGACGGCGACCTTGGTTTACTTCGTTTACCGAGGCTTGGCGGAGGAGATGGCTGGCCGGCACTACAGATTGGGGATATGAGTGTCTCTTCAATTGCGTGGTTCCTCCTGCTGGTTCCGAAATTGCATTGGCGCAAACTGTGTTGGGGCAATTGGCGGCCGAACCCGATTTTTGCGGCATCCCCGAGGATGTGTTGGCTACGGTGGTCAATTGGCCGAATGCTGTCTCCTCTTGCCCGAGTGGGTATCCCATTTATTTGCCTTTGATAACACATTAGTGGTTGCAGGGGATGTTTGGCTCTTTTAGGATTGCTAAGTTTTTAACTTGAACAAATGGCGTTATGGGGTCTTTTTTAACGCAAAGTCGCTAAGACGCAAGAGCGCAGAGGAATCGGAGGCTTCTCTGGAATTTCCTCTCCATTCTCCACGCCCCCTGCGGTTCAATAAGTTTTGTCAGTCAATTAGCCTTCTCCTATTACTGGCACCTCCCAGAAGAGTTTTACCATGAAATCTTTGCGCTTTTTATTGATTGTGCTTTTGCCCTATCCTCGGCCGCGCCCCTGCCCACCGCCCATGCCACCAATGATGTGCCCGACGGCCTGACAGCGGCCGATTGGGCACAAATCCAAAGCCAGTTGGCTCCCGAAGTGGTGGCCGCCATAACTGAGCAGGCCAAACTAACCGCCAGCGACGCCGCCGCGAATGACAATTTCGGCGTTTCGGTGGCCGTCAGTGGCGACACGGCCGTCATTGGGGCGTATCAGGATGACGATGGGGGCAGTAACAGCGGCTCCGCTTATGTCTTTACCCGCAGTGGCGAGGTGTGGAGCGAGCAGGCCAAATTAACCGCCAGCGACGCCGCCGCGAATGACTTTTTCGGCATTTCGGTGGCCGTCAGTGGCGACACAGCCGTCATCGGGGCGTATCAGGATGACAATGTGGGCAGTAACAGCGGCTCGGCCTATGTCTTTACCCGCAGTGGCGAGGTGTGGAGCGAGCAGGCCAAATTAACCGCCAGCGACCCCGCCATGAATGACTGGTTCGGCTACTCGGTGGCCATCAGTGGCGACACGGCCATCATCGGGGCGTATTTAGATGACGATGGGGGCAGTAACAGCGGCTCGGCCTATGTTTTTACCCGCACGGCTGGGGTGTGGAGCCAGCAGGCCAAACTAACCGCCAGCGACCCCGCCATGGATGACTGGTTTGGCTACTCGGTGGCCATCAGTGGCGACACGGCCGTCATTGGGGCGTATCAGGATGACGATGGGGGCAGTGATAGTGGCTCGGCCTATGCTTTTACCCGCATGGGGGTGGTGTGGAGCCAGCAGGCCAAACTCACCGCCAGCGACCCCGCCGCGAATGACTGGTTCGGTTGTTGCGGTGGCCGTCAGTGGCGACACGGCCGTCATCGGGGCGTGGAGGGATGACGATGGGGGCGATAACAGCGGCTCTGCTTATGTCTTTACCCGCATGGGCGGGGTGTGGAGCCAGCAGGCCAAATTAACCGCCAGCGACGCCTCTGCGGGTGACTATTTTGGCTATGCGGTGGCCGTCAGTGGCGACACGGCCGTCATCGGGGCGTATTTCGATGACGATGGGGGCACGAACAGCGGCTCGGCTTATCTCTTTACCCGTACGGGTGGGGTGTGGAGCCAGCAGGCCAAACTAACCGCCAGCGACCCCGCCGCGAATGACTTTTTCGGCATTGCGGTGGCCATCAGTGGCGACATGGCCGTCATCGGTTCGTTTGTGGATGATGATGGGGGCACTGACAGCGGCTCGGCCTATGTCTTTGACCTTAGCCACCCACTGATTGTCATGACATCTGGCACTGGGGGCGGGAATATTGCCAGCAACCCCAGTGGCATTGATTGTGGGCTGACTTGCGAGGCATCTTTTGCCCCAAGTACCGTGGTCACTCTTACCGCCACGGCTGACCTTGGCTCCACCTTCACAGGCTGGAGTGGTGATGTTGTGACCACCACCAACCCCATCACCTTGACCATGGACGGGGCAAAAGCTATTACGGCCACCTTTGCCCTGAACCAATACACCCTCACCCTCTCGGCCGCGCCAGCCAAGGGGGCACAGTAACAGGCGGGGGCAGTGTGACCCACGGCCAAATGGTGACGGCCACAGCCACGGCCGAGACGGGCTACACCTTCCTCCACTGGGCCGAGGGGAGGATGTCATCTCCACGACCGCCAGCTACAGCTTCACTGTCAAGGCCAACCGTATCCTCATTGCTCACTTCGCGGCCGATATACTCAAGGTTTACCTGCCGCTGGTGGTGCGCTAAACCCAAGATGCGCCGCACTTTTAGAAGTGCGTCACACCTTCGCCCAGAAGAGTTTTACCATGAAATCTTTGCGCTTTTTATTTATTGTGCTTTTTGCCCTGTCCTCGGCCGTGGCCTTATCCTCGGCCGCACCCCTCCCCACCGCCCAAGCCAACACCCCTGTCCCCGACGGCTTAACCGCCGCCGATTGGGCGCAAATCCAAAGCCAGTTAGCCCCCGAAGCGATGACTGCATTGACCGAGCAAGCCAAACTAACCGCCAGCGACGCCGCCGCGAATGACAATTTTGGCGTTTCGGTGGCCGTCAGTGGCGACACGGCCGTTATCGGGGCGTATTGGGATAATAACGATGGGGGCATTGACAGCGGCTCGGCTTACGTCTTTACCCGCAGTGGTGGGGTGTGGAGCGAGCAGGCCAAACTAACCGCCAGCGACCCTGCCATGAATGACTTTTTCGGCATTGCGGTGGCCGTCAGTGGCGACACGGCCGTCATCGGGGCGTATCTGGATGACGATGGGGGCAGTGACAGCGGCTCGGCCTATGTCTTTACCCGCACGGGTGGGGTGTGGAGCCAGCAGGCCAAACTAACCGCCAGCGATGCCGCCGCGGGTGACTCTTTCGGCTGGTCGGTGGCCATTAGTGGCGACACGGCCGTCATCGGGGCGGCTATGGATAACGATGGGGGCGAGAACAGCGGCTCGGCCTATGTCTTTACCCGCACGGAGGGGGTGTGGAGCCAGCAAGCCAAACTCACCGCCAGCGACGCCGCCGCGTTGGACCAGTTCGGCATTGCGGTGGCCGTCAGTGGTGACACGGCCGTCATCGGGGCGGATGGGAATGATGATGGAGGCAGTAACAGTGGCTCGGCCTATGTCTTTACCCGCATGGGGGTGGTGTGGAGTCAGCAGGCGAAACTCACCGCCAACGACCCCGCCATGGATGACTGGTTCGGCAGTTCGGTGGCCGTCAGTGGCGACACGGCCGTTATCGGGGCGTATGGGGATGACGATGGGGGCAGTGACAGCGGCTCGGCCTATGTCTTTACCCGCACGGGCGGGGTGTGGAGCCAGCAGGCCAAACTAACCGCCAGCGACCCCGCCGCAGGTGACTGGTTCGGCAGGTCGGTGGCCGTCAGTGGCGACACGGCCGTCATCGGGGCGCGTGGGGATGACGATGGGGGCGATGCCAGCGGCTCGGCCTATGTCTTTACCCGCACGGGCGGGGTGTGGAGCGAGCAAGCCAAACTAACCGCCAGCGATGCCGCCGCGAATGACAATTTCGGCATTGCGGTGGCCATCAGTGGCGGCACGGCCATTATTGGGGCGATCGGGATGACGATGGGGGCAATAACAGCGGCTCGGCCTATGTCTTTGACCTTAGCCACCCACTTGCCGTCACCACATCTGGCACTGGGGCGGGAATATTGCCAGCGACCCCAGCGGCATTGATTGTGGAGTGGACTGTGAAGCCTCTTTTGCCGCAAGCACAGTCGTCACCCTCACCGCCACGGCCGACCTTGGCTCCACCTTCACAGGCTGGAGCGGCGATGTCCTCACCACCACCAACCCCATCACGGTGACGATGGATAGTGCCAAAGCCATCACCGCCACATTTGCCCTGAACCAATACACCATCACCCTCTCGGCCGCGCCAGCCAAGGGGGCACAGTCACAGGCGGGGGCAGTGTGACGCACGGCCAAATGGTGACGGCCACAGCCACGGCCGAGGCGGGCTACACCTTCCTCCACTGGGCAGAGGGGGGGGATGTCATCTCCACGGCCGCCAGCTACAGCTTCCCCGCCACGGCCGACCGTGTCCTCATTGCTCACTTTGCGGCCGATGCCCCTAAGATATACCTGCCGCTGGTGGTGCGCTAAACCAAAGGGGTTAATGATCAAACTATTCATTACAATGAAAAATAACAATGAATAACATGAATGAGGCTGTGATTGAGGTGCGAAATTTGCACAAACAATATGGGGGTTACACGGCCGTGAATGACATTTCTTTCACTGTGCGGCGGGGCGAAATTTTTGGCATTATCGGCCCGAACGGGGCAGGTAAAACCAGTATTGTGGAAACATTGATTGGATTGCGGCACGCTGATAGAGGTTTGGTTCGAGTCTTAGGTTTTAATCCCATTACCCAACGTCTTGCCCTGAGTCAGCGCATTGGGATTCAACTGCAAGAGGCGCAACTTTTTGAACGGCTAAAAGTGTGGGAAGTTTTAGATTTGTTTGCCATCTTGTATCAAACCACTATTTCGTGGGAGCCCCTGATAATGCAGTGGGGGTTGGGCGAAAAGCGGAATACCTTTGTGGGCAAACTTTCAGGGGGGCAAAAACAACGCTTATTCATCGCCTTGGCTTTACTCCATAACCCCGAAATTGTGTTTTTGGATGAACTAACGACAGGTTTAGACCCCCAAGCGCGACGCAGTACATGGGAGATGATTCAGGCGATTCGCGAACAAGGCAAAACAGTGGTGTTGGTGACCCATTTTATGGATGAAGCAGAGTTATTGTGTGACCGCATTGCCATTGTGGATGACGGCCGCATCATGGCTCTGGATACACCCCAAGCACTTATTGAATCCCTGCCGAATGAAAGCCGTGTTTTGTTCACCCCGCCTGCTGGGTTTAAATCGGAGTGGCTGGCTGACCTTGCGGGAGTAACCCACATGGAAATGTTGAATGGCAAGTGGGTGGTGTACGGCCGTGGCTCTTTCCTCTCCCAAATCGTTCTCAGTCTTAGCCAACATGGTATCACCCTGTCCGACCTCCAGACCGAGCAAGCGACTTTAGAAGATGTTTTTATCTCACTTACGGGCCACAAAATTCGGGCCTAATGGCTCCACCAGAATTGTTATGCGTACTTATTTAGCTCTTACCCGCGTTCAACTCAAGCTATTTAGCCGTGAGCCAATCGCTCTTTTTTTCACCCTACTATTCCCCTTGCTATTTTTGTTTATGCAAGGAGCCACTTCTGACAACGCCCCCGAGATAGCTTACAACGGCTTTGGCGATATTGACGCGATGGTGCCAGGATTAACGGCCATTATTATTGGCACCGTGGCGCTTATGACGATTCCTGTGGCGACAGCAGGGGCCCGCGAAAAGCAGATTTTACGGCGGTTGAAAGCATCGCCTATGCGGCCGTGGCACTATTTGGCGGCCGATATTACCAGCAATTATCTTGTCGCCCTTGCGGGCATGATATTGCTCGTCATCGTCGCCAAATTCGCTTTTGGATTGCGCCTTGGCGGCAGTCCCTTCGATATTTTTCTTGCTTTTAGCCTGAGCATGTTTGCTTTTGCCGCTTTTGGTTACACCATCGCCAGTTTGTCACCTACTACCCGCGTTGCACAGGTAGCGGGCGCTCTTCTTTTTTTCCCCATGATGTTTATGGGCACATTGCCCCCCTCGGCCTTGCCCGAACTACTCCAAAATATCCGCCAGTGGCTCCCCCTGACCCAAATTGTCGCCTTATTGCAAACATTGTGGTTTGGGCAAGGGTGGGAAAACTCCTCTGTCTTCTATCTTTTGGGGATGCTCATTATCAGTAGCCTCGTTGCTACATTCACTTTTCGCTGGGAATAAAACCGGAAAAGAGTAAGTAGTAAGTGTTGCCACTCACCACTCACCACCACCACCACCCACACCACCACCACCACCCCACCACCTCCCACCTCACACTCACTCCACTCACGACCCACTACCACTACTACCATTCTCACTCACTACCCACTACTCACTACTCACTACTCACTACTCACTAAGGAAAATCCCATGTCTGATTACAAAATCTCTTTTGCTGAAAATGAAAACAAATCTGCTCCCGCAGGGTTTAGCATCGGCCGTTTGTTTTTGGGTTTGCTCATGGCCATTGCGGCCGTGGCTCTGAGCGCAGGAGGCTGGGGCTTGCTGGCCTATTGGACGAACAGCATCTATGTCATGGCCGCGATTGTGGTGGGCTTTGTCGTCTCATTTGCGGTGACTTATCCCTTCCCCCGTATTGGCATTTTGCTGGGAATTGTGCTTTTCATCCCGACGGCCATTCTCACGGTGGCGGCCGTTTTGTTGGGTGATTATCTCTACTATGTGCTGAACTTTATGGCGGAAGGGGCCACGCTGAATGAAGCGATTGCGGCCGTGGCCACTTATTTTGTGGAATTAGCGGCCGAAGACAGCGTTGCCTCCATTATCTTTGCCATCATTGGCACGGTGGTCGGCTTTTTTAATGCCCTTAGCGGTGACTAAGGCTTTTAGCATGGTTCCTTTCTGGTTGACTGGGGACAAGGGACTGGGGACGCTGCCTTGTCCGAACTTGTAAAGATAGCTTGAACCATGCCCCCCTTTAGCTTTTTTTGGTGAGTTCTGTCATGACAACCCTAACAACATCCAATAGTAAAACCCCTTTGGTTATTTTTCCTTCCGCCACTTCTTTAGGCACGCCTCTGCGAACCTATCTATGGCCAAACAGCCAGCTACAAGAGGAGTTTATTGGCATCTCCCATTTTTTTAGGGATTTTTGCCTTAGCTGGTTTGTTTGTTTTGCGGCCGATGCTCTTAAATGGCCTTGGCCCCTTTGCCTCGCTCTCTACGCTCACTAGCCGGGAAAGTTTTGCCCAAATAACGCTCATTTTGCCCGCTGTTTTGGGTTTGGCCACTCTGTATCAATTGGTTCGCCTGCGGCTTCAGTGGGGAACTACTATCACCATTTACGAACATGGCCTTGCTTTTCGGCAAGGGCCGCGCAAAGCACAAGCATGGCTTTGGGAAGATGTGCGTGGTCTGCGTGAACAAATCATTCGCCATACTGCTTATGGGGTGGTCACTGTGGCGACCACTTTCCAGTATTGGTTGGCCAATCAAAACGGGCATATTTTGGCTCTAGACCAAAATATCCAAAATTCGCACGAGTTGGTTCAGGAAATTCGCCATGCCCTGAGGCCTATTTTGTTTAATAAAGCGGCCGAGGCGTATCGCCACGGGCAATCTTTTGGGTTTGGCGTGGTGGAGATGAGTCCAGCAGGGCTTGTTTGCCAAAAAGATGTTTGCATGGGAGCAAATTGCAGAGATTCAGGTGAGCAACGGCCGTTTGCTTATCTCCCCAAGAAGAGGGGGCTTTTTCAGCCATGGCTCTGTAGATACGGCTCAAATTGAGAACCTTGAGGTGCTGTTGGAACTGATTCACAAAGTGAAAGAAGCACAAACGGCTTAGAACCATCACGTTTTATTGCAAAAAGGCAAAGAGCAAAAAAGCAAAGTTACTCGTCTTGAGGTGACAGGCACTTTAGATGCGTTTGCCAACAGCGAGTTGCTCGAGTACCAAGTGCCTGTCACCTGAACAGATACTTCGCCAAAACACCTTTGCACCATTGCTCTTTTGCCCTGTTGCTTAAAAAACTTTCTTCCAATTTGCGGAAAACTCCAATTAAATAATCGTCATACCTTAAGCGGCGGTACTCATATGATTCGAAAATATACAGGCAATTTGATTGGCTTGCGGCTCTTTTTGGTGGTGGGCATTTTGCTCAATGGGTTGGTGTGGGCACGGCCGACGGCCGTGGCCCGTGCGGAAGAAGCGGCCGTGAATACGCCCCAATCCATCACAGTTTGTAACTATAACAAAATAGCCATGCCCTCTACGGTAGGCACGGCCACACCTTATCCATCAACCATTGATTTAGGTGGACTTGATAAACAACTCTTGGATGTCAATGTTAAACTTTTTTACGTGAATCATTTTAATCCTGCGGAAATTGACATGTTACTGGTTAGTCCCCAAGGCCATACGGTCACTCTACTGTCGGATGCGGGGGGAACTTTTTCCACTCAGCCTTTCGATTTAATACTGGATGACGAAGCCAACAACAACATTCCCCAAGATACCGCTGGCTTTTTTGGGGGGACTTACCGGCCAACCAATTATGGCCCCCTAGATAATTTTCCCGCCCCCGCCCCAGTGCCAACAGGGAATTCACAACTAGCTGTTTTAAATGGCACAAACCCCAATGGGGAATGGCAACTCTTTGTGGTGGATGATACGAATATGGTTTCGGGAAGTATCGGGGGATGGTGCTTGGAGTTAATTACGGCCGCTAACACCACCTCTTTGCTGGCTTGCAACCATGACCCCATCACCATTGTTGATGAAGACCCGCAAACCTCTGTTCTTCACTTTGAGCAACTGCCAAATATCCTAGATGTCAACCTCCACCTGCTGGGGTTTAGCCACACCTTACCCAGCGATGTAGATATGTTGCTTCGCGCCCCCCAAGGACTAACCCACCTTGTGCCATTTTCGGATATTGGCTCCGAACCCATCCAAAATGTGGATTTGCTTTTGGATGATTCGGCTCGCCACTCGTTGCCCCTAACGGGTGCAATTAGCTCGGGAACCTACCTGCCCTATAACGATGGCCAAGGCGATATCTTCACGGGCGTACCCGCTAGTTTGACTTATGATGCGACCACCTTGGCCACCTTTAATGGCATCAGCCCCAATGGAGATTGGCGGTTGCATGTGGTAGATGACACGGCTGGAAACAGCGGCCTTCTCGCCCGAGGTTGGTGTCTTGAATTGACGATGGCTCCCTTGTTTTGCAATACGGCCGCCATTGCCATCAACGATTTAGCCTCCGCCAACCCTTATCCCTCTTCGGTTTTGGTAGAAGGGCTAGAGGAAGCCACGGCCGAAGTCAAACTCCACTTATACGGATTAAGCCACACCTACCCCAGTGATATAGATATGCTCTTGGTTGGCCCCCAAGGACAAAACCTCATCGTCATGTCCGATGTTGGGGGAGGCTATGATTTAGTGAATCGCAACTTAACCTTGGGGGATGATGCTTCGCAAACAATGCCCACTGTTTCTGGCCTCAGCCTTGGCCCCTATCGGCCCACCAACAATGGGTCGCCCGATAACTTTCCCGCGCCTGCCCCTGTGGTTAGCTCAGCGGCCGATTTTGCCACCTTTTTGGGCACAAACCCCAACGGCACATGGTCGCTTTACATTGTGGATGATGCCAGTGAAGATACGGGGACACTGGCTGGGGGCTGGTGTTTAGAGATTAACACCCACGACACAATCATCTGCAACGCCACCCCCCTTGAAATATCTCCCAATACCGCTGGCTCCGCCACACCATATGCCACCGAGATTGTGGTTAGCGATCTTGGTTTGGTCAAAGATGTGCGCTTGCATTTGCTCAACCTAACCCATACCTCCCCTGAAGAATTGGCTCTGTTGCTGGTTTCACCCAGCGGCCAAAACCTTGTTCTGATGTCCAATGTGGGTGGGGGAACAGCGATAACCAATCTGCACCTCATCTTAGATGATGTCGCCTTCTACACCCCTCTGCCAGATGCTGAATTAATTCAGTCGGGGCTGTATCATCCCGCCCAATATGGCCAAAATTCTCCTTCGTTTCCCGCCCCTGCACCTGCCCCTTCGGCCGCAACTACACTGGGCACATTTAACCAAACCAACCCCAATGGTGCTTGGCGTTTGTATGTGATGGATACAGTGAATGGGGATGGGGGTAATTTGGCAGGTGGTTGGTGTTTGGTTCTAAACACAGGCCATTATCAACCACTCGTTTATCTTCCCTTTATTCACCGCTAGTGCATGATGGCGGAATTAACTCGGCAGTTTCCTTCTAACCAGCTAGGTGTGCCGAAGTATACTAGTTAAAATCTTTACCCGATGGGGTGCAAATTAGCACAGATTGTTACACCCCGACCACCTACCTTGGTGATGACCAATTTTCGCCTCCTGCACCCATACCTTCGGCTCCAATCACCTAGGCTACCTTTAATGGTCTTCACCCAAAGGTTAGTGTCTAAGCCTGAACATAGGCCATTACCACCCCACCATTTATTTGCTTTTTCTTCGCCATTAGCCAATAATAATTTCCAAATTAAAATCCTAAAAATCGAGGTAATCTAATGACGCAATTCATGGCTTTTGATCCAGAATCTAAGATATGGGGTAGAGGAATCAACGTCTTCATGACAGCTTGTCAGGTGCAAGGAATAGATGCTGATTATTACTTGAACAAGTATGGGCTGGCCGAAACGAATGTAGATGAGTGGTGGCCATTTCAAATAGCCTTAGATATCTTATCTGAGATGCGTGTTCGAGAAGGCAATTTTATGGGGTTAATTGCCGTTGGCCGTACTGTCCCACTTTTTATGTCTTGGCCAGATGAAATAGATACCGTGGAGAAAGTATTTTTAACCTCAAATATGAATATCCTGCTTCAAACGGCTCACCAAGGGCATGTTGGCAAATATGTCTGTGAAAGCATAGGCCCACAGCACATCCGCGTGGCTTCTTATACAGCTTACCCCAGCGACTTTGAGTATGGCCTGATGTATGGCTTTGCCCAACGCTTTTTGCCTCAAGATGTCCCCATTGTGGTTTATCGTTCTTTTTTTCCCTCTCGATTGCGGGGATGACCATTGTGTGTTTGATGTGACATGGGAGTTAAAAGAGAAAGATTGGGGGCGGATGCCGGGACGCTTATAAGAATCGTTGCTTAGGGCGCCCTTTTTCTCGAGACTTTACTCAAAAGCCATCAAAAGGGTGGCGGGTTAGTCGTTGTGTTTCATCTCAGTTGAAGGTTTCCTCAATGAGTGGAGGGAGTCTTAACTCAAGAAACACTCACTGACGGCACCCACCATTTACTCGAACCCTAATCGCAAAGATAAAACTTGCGCCATGCCCTTGTTTGTATCCCAAAAGGATACTGACAGGGCACGGCCGTTTGCGCTATCTTACTCCACAACAACCTCTCTCCCACACCTCACCAATCGGAGAACCCGCCATGCTCTCGCCTTATGAAACGCCTGCCCAAGTTTCCGCCAAAAATGTGTTTAAAACAATTGCCTTGTGTGAAGGACATGGCCTCAACCCCGTCTCCTTGCTCCGCAAATATGGTCTTTTTGCTCTGCGGCGCAATCAATGGTGCAGTTTGCAAACCAATCTGAACATGCTTCAAGAAATTCAAGACCATGTGGGCGAACTGAGTATGACCGAAATGGGGCGCAAAACGGCCGAACTCCTCTACTTCCCTCGCGCTGTGAACACCATCCACAAAGCCTTTCTAAGCCTGAACCATGTCTACCATACGAACCACCAAGGCAATGTGGGGAGCTATGAAGTGGTTGTGTTGTCCCCCTATCATATTCAAGTCATTGCCCAAACCCCTTACCCCTGCGATTTTCAATATGGGTTGTGTTGGGGCATTGCCCAACGCTTTTTGCCAGCTAAAACGGCTGTGCAGGTGGAGCGAGCACGGCCGTTGTGTTCCCAACAAGGACAAACCCGCTGTATCTATGATGTGCGTTGGGAAATGCCTCAAAACTAAAGGACTTAAAAGCCAGAGGAATAAAATGATAAAAAGAATCACCCTTTTCCTTGCCCTTGCCTTATTTGCTTTTGCCCCCTTCGGCCGTGCCCGTGCCGATGCCTTCTTCATAGGCACGGCTCTCCAACCCGCAAGGGTAGGTGATAGGTTGGGCGATAATCAAGTGGAGAACACGATGTGCGTCATGGCTGATAGTGTTCAGACGATTTTTGACGAAGCCCACGAAACCAACAGCATCCCCTGCGGCCTCATCGAATTCCCACTCCCCGATTTGGTCATTGGAAACTGGAACTGCTCACCCCGTGGTAAGCAGACCCATATAGCCAAGTGACCTTCACCGTAGCCGTCACCAACACCAGCCCCATCTCCGTCAGTGACCCCATTTTTTGTGGATATTTTGTGAACCCCACCGAGGTTTACACAACCCACATTCCCCTTAATCAAAGCAGTGGCTACAATGTCTTGGTAAAGCTTTGACGCGGGCGAGACACAGGGGCTGACACAGCCGTACTCGGTTTCAAGGACATTACGGCTGGCCAAACTATTTGTGGCATGGTGGATAGTTTGCAACAGTTTGATGAGGCTGATGAGACCAACAACACCACTTGCCGCCTCATCGAACCCCCGCTCCCCGATTTGGTCATTGGCCAACTGGAACTGCTCACCCCGTGGTAAGCAGACCCATATAGCCAAGTGACCTTCACCGTAGCCGTCACCAACACCAGCCCCATCTCCGTCAGCGGCCCCATTTTTGTGGATGTTTTTGTGAACCCCACCGAGGTTTACACAACCCACATTCCCCTTAATCAAAGCAGTGGCTACAATGTCTTGGCCAGCTTTGACGCGGGCGAGACACAGGTGCTGACCATCACGGCCGTACTCGGTTTCGAGGACATTACGGCTGGCCAAACTATTTGTGGCATGGTGGATAGTTTGCAACAGTTTGATGAGGCTGATGAGACCAACAACACCACTTGCCGCCTCATCGAACCCCCGCTCCCGATTTGGTCATTGGCCAACTGGAACTGCTCACCCCGTGGCCAGAGACCCATATAGCCAAGTGACCTTCCCGTAGCCGCCAGCCCCATCTCCGTCAGTGACCCCATTTTTGTGGATATTTTTGTGAACCCCACCGAGGTTTATCCAATCCCCCGGCAGTCTGGAGCTTTGACGCGGGCGAGACACAGGTGGACCATGCGTACTCGGTTTCAAGGACACGGCTGGCCAAACTATTTGTGGCATGGTGGATAGTTTGCAACGGTTGGGGGGGGCACCCCCGGTAAATGTGAACTGCTCACCCCCCTCGTCGCCAACCAACCACTCACCTTCACCGTGTGGATTACCAACACGGGCACAGTAACGGCCAGCGAGCCGTTCTCAGTGGCGTTGTTCATCAATCCCAGCGTGGTGTACACCACCCACATTCCGTTGGATCAAAGCGAAACGAGACGGCTCTGGACAGTCTTGACATTGGCACGAGCAGGCTCATTACCCCTCACCATGTCCCTCGGTCAACCGATGTGCCGACGACCACACTCGTTTATGCGATGGTAGACAGCGGCCGAACCACGGCCGAAATGAACGAAACCCAAAACCTAACCTCGCGCACCTTCACCATCTCCCCTCAGCGAATCTACTTGCCGATTGTGGTGCGCTAAAGTCGAACGACTGTAGTGGCGCAATATATTGCGCCACTACATCCCCCCTTTTGCAATTGAGATGAAACGTGGGTGTACGATCACAGTCCCGAAAATTTGAGAGGATATGTGGAAACCTTCATCAACTATATTCTTGCTCTATTTATTGGAGAAAAATTAAGCCACTATACACATTAGATAGATGCTGAAACCTGCGGGCCGTATCCAATGGGTTGAACGCAACGAAGAGACCGTTATTTTTGACGAAACATGGTCAATTGTTCACCAATCAGAGGAGTAAAATGATAAAAATTATCCTTTTCCTTGTTCTGTCTTATTCACTCATGCCTCTTTAAAGACATTTACACCTTAAGTAGTGACCCCAAAATGAACACCGACAACTTCATTATGCGTCTAAAAAAACTATTTCAGCTAACCGTCATACTTTGGGGAGGTGTGTTTTTAACAGCTTGTGCTGGTTATGAAAATTTCACCTTCAACACTCCTGCACCCCTCCTTGCCACGACTCCCACTTCTAGTCCTCAAGTCACCCCATCTCCTCCTTATCTGGGCCTTTGTGGTGACCGCACCCAACTTGCCCCAGAGATTCGGTTTTTAAGTTGGGGACACTACATGGATCCTGAAATTTTGACCCAATTTGAGCAAGAATGTGGCGTGAAGGTTAGCACAGATATTTTTGCTAACAACGATGAACTTATTATGACCCTCGAGCAGGGCAATACCTTTTATGATGTCACCATACCCACCGACAATACTGTCCAAATTCTTATTCGCAAAGGGGCTACCGTGAATTAGATATGGCCCATATACCCAATATAAACAACATCAAACCCTATCTTTTAGGGCTTTTACGACCCAGAAAACAAATACAGCGTTTCCCTACCAGTGGGGTGTGACAGGGATTGCTTATAACACGCAATTTGTGCAGACACCACCAACGAGTTGGAATGTGTTGTTAGACCCTAAAGAGGTTTGTGGCTCATACAATGGTGTGGCTTCCCTCATAGATGAAAATCGCGAGGTATTAGGGGCGGCGCTCACTTATTTAGGATATGACTATAACGATACCAATCCCAATCATCATCAAGAAGCGATTATTTTACTCAAGGAAATTGAACCTTGTTTGGCTGGTTATTATGTGGGGAGCACCCTGCCTAATTGGGTAAACAAAGAATTATTTGTCGCCACTATTGGCTACATAGAACCCGCTCAATTTGAAAACGATTTATTGCCTGCTTTGGTGAATGGTGAATTATGGGTCGCTCATGCATGGAGTGGCGCGCCGCCCAAGCCCCCAATGAAATAGCGCCATTGCCTTTGCCATCCCCAACGAAGGGAGTGCGGTTTGGCAAGATAATATGGTTATTCCGCATAACTCTCCCAATCCGTATACGGCCGAAATCTTTATCAACTACATTCTTGATGCCCGGATTGGAGCCAAGTTAAGCCGCTACACCCATTACTACACCCCCAACGAACATGCTGAGCTTTTGTTGGGTGATGAATATTTCGTCTCCCTACAACAGGGTGGCATGATGATAGATGCTGAAACTTACGGCCGTCTCCAATGGGTTGAACGGAACGAGGAGACCGCTATTTTGACGAAACGTGGTCTATTGTCCGCCAATCAGAGGATTAAAATGATAAAAAGAATCACCCTTTTCCTTGCCCTTGCCTTAATCGCTTTTGCCCCCTTCGGCCGTGCCCGTGCCGATGAACCCAGCGGCCGTGCCGATGCCCTCGCCGATGCTTTCTTCATGGGCACATCTGGCCAACCTGCGGGTAGTGATGTTGCCCTTGTGCCCGACATGAACGGCGACGGCTACGACGAATTAGCCATTGGAGCCAGTTCTCCTAACCGCGTCTATGTCGTTTTGGGCGGGCCAGATGGCTGGGGGCTGAACGGCCGCCTCAGCACCGCCCCCAACGTCATCACCTATACGGGCGATAATGCGGGCGACTTTGCTGGTATTGGCGTGGCGGGTGTCGGCGATGTCAACGGCGACGGCTTTGGCGATTTGCTCGTCGGTGCGCCGGGCAATGATATTGCGGGCAACAATGCAGGAGCCATTTACGTGGTCTTTGGCAGTGCCAACTTGGCCAGCACCAACTTGGGAGCCTTTCCGATTATGATTGGCGAAGCGGCCAACGACGAAGCGGGGCGCTATGTCTCGGCCGCTGGCGATGTGAATGGGGATGGCCTGCAAGACATGTTGGTGGGGGTTCCTGCCGCCAACAGCAATACAGGCGCGGTTTACCTCATTCTCGGCCAAGTCAACCTTGGCAACGCCTCTTTGGCCAGCAAAATTAAATACAGTGGTCAAGCCAGCTCAGATAGAACAGGGGGAAGCCTCGATGCGGCAGGCGATGTCAATGGGGATGGCTATGCCGATTTTATTGTGGGTGCAACAAACAATGATACGGGGGCTTCCAATGGCGGGGCGGTTTATCTCGTTTTGGGCAACGCAAACCCTGCCAGCGGGGCTTTGGCCAGCCACATTCAATATACCAGTTCCATTTCTGGCCATTTACTTGGTCAGAGTGTGGCAGGAGGAGGTGACTTTAATGGGGATGGGTATGCAGATTTCTTTTTAAGCAGTCCTAGCGGGGCAACACCGGGCCTAACTCTCATATTGGGTTCGGCCACCCCGACCAGTGGGTCAGTCGCGGGGGGTATTTTTTATGCGGGAGTGCATGGGGAGAATGTTGTTGGTGTCTACAAATACCTTGCGGCCGCTGGCGACCTGAATGGCGATGGGTATGCCGATTTTATGGTGGGTAGCTCCACGGAAATGAGCAACACGGGAGCCGCTTATGTGCTGTATGGTACACCCAACCCCACCAGCACCACCCTAACCACCTTGCCCCGTTGGGGTGGCGCGGCCGCTTCCGATTTGTTTGGCACAGCCGCCGACGGCCGTGGCGATGCCAATGGCGACGGCCGTGCCGATTTGCTCATCAACACCCTGAGCAATGATGAAGGCGGCAACAACGCGGGGGGAGCGTATCTCTTCTTGGGCGAAGAGGTGGCCAGTTATCGCCAGCGGCAAAAAACAGCGGGCAGTGGCAATGTGCCCCCTGTGTTGTTCGGGGTGCAAGGAGTGGCTATTGATTTCACCAGCAATGCGTTGCCCACTGGGGATGTGAGCGTGACCCGCCATCTTTTCCACCCCTGCGCCACCGATGTGCGTTTGCAAACCCCCATTTGGAGCATAGATTCCAACAAGGTGGGGGCTGGCACAACGGCCGATGTGCGCTTCCGCTACACGGCCGAGCAAATTGCAGGCATGACCGAAGCCAACTTGAAAGTATGGGCGCGTCCCCTCGGCCAGCCCTGTGGCGAATGGGTGCAACTGCCCAGCAGTTTGCTCAATGCCGCCACCAACCAGATAACGGCCGTGGGTCTCACCACTTTTGGCCAATTCACACTGGCCGATGCGCCGCCCAGCCCCACGGCCGTGACCAAAGTGGAGACTCAAATCTCCTCCAGCCGTGTGCCCTTTGCATGGAGCTTGGGCTTGGTTCTCATGGCCATTACCCTTGGGGTGCTGTGGAAACCCGCCCAAAGAAACTATCTTTGATGATGAACTACCCTAAAAACCGCTGGCTTTTTGGTGATTGGCCAAATCCTTTGGTGTTGTGCCATTTCTGATGGCTACCTTGTCGCTATTTGCTGCACATCATGGCAGACCCACACCTTTTTCCACTCTGGTAGTCGTTCGTAAAATATGGCATCTGTCTTGCCAAGCAGTGGCTAGCCCGCGAAGAGTCCCCAGAGCCTTACTTAACTCGAGGTCAGTGGGATGTCTCGTCCTCCTTTCGGTGGTGTGGGTAAGGGGTGTCGGGGATGAACTACCCGCGAATGGCGCTTCCCTTTTGAGTTCCCGGGGTGTTGTGGGGGGGGGGGGGCCTGGGGCCCGAGAGCTTGCAGGGGTTGTCGTGGCAACACAAACTTTTCATGGGCAAATCTGTAATTTCACCGATGCGCAAGGGTACACCGTTAGCGTGGCTTATGCTCCTCAAGATGTGTCCAACGGCCGCGCAACGTTTTATGTTCTGGCTTCTATGGTTTGCCCCGCCGCGCTGTGTATGTGGATCCTTTCTTATCCCTATAAACGATTAAGCCAATATCTGTATGACCGTGAGCAAGGTATATAAAACTTTGAAAAAGTGGTTGCCCCGTGTGAATGGCAGAAGAGGGGTGTTGATAGACGAATTATGAAAAACAAGATTTTTTCTTTGGCTTGGGTAGCTACCTGCTTTGTGTTGTTGCTGTGGTTAGCCCATTACGCAATTCAGCCCATAACGGCCGATGCCACCCTCCATTATGTGGCTCCACATGGACAATGTGGTGAAGCAGTACCCTGCTACGCAACACTACAAGCGGCCGTGTGGGCGGCCGACCCTCACGACGAGATTCGCATGGCCGCTGGGGTTTACACCGATGCCCATCACATCGAATGGGCTGGTGTGCTCATCTCCGCGACGGCGTTTATTACTAAACCCATCACCATACAGGGTGGCTATGCCATAACCAATTGGCAATTCGCCGACCCTGCCCAAAACCCCACTATTTTAGATGGCCAACAAAACGGCAGTGTCTTTCGCGTTTTGCTCCATACCCCTGCTCTATTGACCGAAACAGTTACCATAGCAGGGTTAAAAATTACCAATGCCGCACCCATGGGGCAAGATGAAAACGAACTATCCTTCAATAGTGGTTCGGGCATTTTTCTCAGTGGTGGCCATATTACCCTTACCCACAACCATATTTACAGCAATACGGCTACTGCAAATGGGGGTGGTATTCGCATTGATGGGTGGACGTTTTGACGCTGACGCACAACCTGATTGAATACAACCACAGCCCCAATGGTGCTGGAGCCAGCTTGGTTGGTGAATCGTACACCATTGCCCACAATACATTTCAATACAACCAATCATCTACTCAATTCATTGCTCCTGTATCTGGTGGGGGTGGTTTGAATATAAGCGGTGGGATTGCCCACATCCACCACAATCAATTTCTAACCAATACGGCCATGAGTGGTGGGGGTGGGGTGAATCTTTATCAGTTAACGAGTGGCGTGGTTAGCCATAACCTATTTCAGGGCAATCAGGCGAGGGTTGGGGGGGCAATAGTGGAAGTTAGCAATGAAAACTTGACGATTAGCCACAATCAGCTTTGGCATAACCATGCTTTTACAGGGACTTCTCATGCAGGGGTGGTTGGTGGTTATGGGGGTGGAATTTTTCTGTCACCCCAAAGCGATACGACTTATTTGGTGAACAATGTGTTTGGGGAAAACACGGCCGCTCTCTATGGTGCCGCCCTCTCCTTAAGAACCCACCAACAAGCTGTTTCCGGCTACCACAACACCTTCCTCGATCATGGATGGGCGGGTGTTGCGCTAGATAATCATCTTAATAGCTGTGATAGCAGGGCAACACTCGCGTTGACTAACACCCTCTTAATCAATACGGGGGTCTATATCAAGGCAGAATGCACTGCGTTTATCGGTGAAGGCCTCGCGTGGCACAATACCCCTATCACGCTCACCGTTGCCCCTTCGGTCATTTCGCCTACTCTATCTATTAGCCAAATTGTGAGTGGCCCACTTTCTCTAGCGGCCGATGGTTGGCACGTTCTGGCTGGTTCGGCCGTAATTGATGCGGCCGTGCCCACCACCTTTCCTGTACTGGATGATGTGGATGGTGAACCACGGCCGTTTGGTTCAGCGGCCGATATTGGTGCCGACGAAGCCATCCTTTTACCCCCCCTCCCCGATTTAGCCATCGGGCAACCCCACTTAACCTCTGATTGGCCCACTGAACCCGCGCAACCCATTACCTTTACCTTTTCTATCACCAACATCGGAACCCTATCGGTCAATGTGCCCTTCTCCATTCATCTGTTTATTAACCCCACAACAATCTATTCAATCTCTATTCCCATCACCCAAAGCCAAGGACATACGGCTTGGCCCACTTTGGGGATAGGGGCAAGTGAGGTGATAACCATTACGGCTCCTTTGGGTTTGGATGACCCAACGAATAGCCAGATGGTTTGTGGCATGGTAGATACTGCTTCATTGATTGAAGAAATGGCCGAAGCAAACAATATCGCCTGTGCCTCATTTCAATCTCCACCCACACCACCTCCATCTCATCCTCTTTATCTGCCGTTCATACTCATCCCAACACAAAATTAAAACATCTCTTCAGATAGAGAGAGTGTAGAGAGAGGGGAAGCCTTAGTCGGCAGAACAACCATGTTTCCCCTGCTTCTCTACCTCTGTCTCACTAGAGACTACTCACTACTCACTACCTTCTACCCATCATGACAATCACCAACCCTAAATTGCAAAACTACCCTTTCCTGAAAACCATGTATCGGGATAGCTATTACCCCGATTTTTTGGTGGATAAATGCAAGCAAATTCTGATTGGCTTGTGCGAGCAAATTGAAGCGCAACGGCCGACGACCGATGCCGACGTGTACAAACTCACCCACGCCGCTACTCGCGCAATCAACGATGTGGGGGAGGAGTTTAATAAATATGACAGTGAATTTGAAACAATTGCCCGCGATTGTTTGGCTACCGATTTTGAATTTATTGTGCAAAGCTATGGCTTTGAGTTAGACCTTGAAGAAGTGGTTGCCCCACGCGAATGGTAAGGAATGCCCAGCTTTTAACCAGAACAACTGGATGTAGCAGGTCTTCTTTCAACGCCAAGACGCAAAGACGCTCCTGAACCCTTTGCGTCTTTCTTCGCGGCTTTGCGTTAAAAAACAGGTTTGTTTACTTATTTCCGTGCTAATCCTAAATGAGGAAAACAGGTATGTCTTTGACGATTATCACCACCAATGTCTCGGCCGATTTTCTTTCCCCCACGGGCGTACCCCAGTGGGACGAACGCAAACATCTTTACGCCCAAGCTGTGCGCGATGCCCAACCCACCCTCATTGGTTTGCAAGAAGCCACGCTTAATCAGACCACTTTTTGGCAAGCTCAATTGCCTGAATACACGGCGCTCACCGTCTCAGCGGCCGATCCCACCCCTGAACTAGCCGCCACATGGGCGGCCAAATATGCCAAATTTGGCTTGCCCACTGTGCCCAGCCCTTACGAAATCGTCTTGTTCTATGAAACGGCCGTGTGTGAACTCATCGAAACAGGTTTTTGGTGGCTTTCCCCTACGCCCGAGCGTCCTTCGATTGGGTGGGGCAACGCCGCCCCTCGCGTCGTGCTGTGGGCACATCTGCACCACCGCCCCACTGGCCAAGAAATCGTCGTTTTTAACACCCACATTGACCACCGTTGTCCTGATGAGATGGTTGCTTTGTGTCGCGCTCGCTTTGCGCCTTTTGTGGAGCGCAACATATCGCTTATCTTCATGGGCGATCTAAATTTCAACCCGACGACGGCCAATTACGCTTTGCTCAAACAAGATGGCTGGCTGGATACGCATGATGTGGTGCGCGCCGACGAAGAATCTACCTTTTTATATGATTTGGCCAACATCCCCGGCGGCCGTATAGACCACATTCTTTATCGAGGTGACGCTTTGCACCCTCAAACATGGTCGCGCCTGCTTTCCCCCGACCCTACCCGTCGCCTTTCTGACCATGACCCTGTTTGTGTTCGGTTTCACCTCGGCTCATCCTAAACTATGACATATCCTCGCTTTTACACCCAACTTTTTACGGCCTTGCTTTTTGTCTTTTTATTCGGCCGAGGCTCTGCCCATGCGGCCGTGCAAAATCCCATCCTCAGCGGCGAAATGCCCGCTTTTGGGGATGTAGAAGGCTTTGTCCTTAGCCCCGACGGCCGTTACGCTGTTTACCGCGCCGATAGCCGCACCGACAACGCCATCGAACTATTTAGTGCCCCTACGGATGGTTCCACGCCACCTGTGCCCCTCACCAATTTGCTTCCCGCTGATACGGCCGTGGGCTTCTTACTCGGTGTCACCGACACCCATGTCGTGTACATGGCGGAGCAAGACACCCTCGGCCAAGATGAACTTTACAGCGTGCCCATCACAGGCGGAACCATCACCAAACTGAATGGTGCTTTGCCCCTTGGCGGCCAAGTTTATTCTTTTGTTTTGTCTCCTTCTCAAACCCATGTCGTTTACCGCGCCAATCAAGACACTTTTACCCTCAGTGAGTTATACAGTGTGTCCCTGACAGGGGGGGAACCCATAAAACTAAACGCCCCTTTGTTGGCGGCAGGTGTGGGACAAAATGTTCAATTTAGCAAGGATGGCCAAGATGTTTATTATCTCGCCCGCCAAGATTCCGCCACCCAACTGGAGTTCTACAAAGTGCCTGTTGGGGGTGGCTCCTCCACCAAGCTCAATGGCGCATTGGTTAGTGGGGGCAATGTCAGCATCTTTTATTTTAATTTCGATGGCTCGGCCGTGGCCTACTGGGCTGACCAAGATACCGACAACAAAATAGAACTTTACAGTGTGATAGGGGGAACTGTTACCAAGCTCAATGGGCTTTTGGTGGCGGGTGGCAATGTGGAAGGGGTGTGGCCTAGCCCCACCACCAATCATTTGGTTTACAAAGCCGACCAACAAACGGATGGCGTTTCTGAGCTTTACAAGGTTTCTTTCACAGGTGGAGCCGTAACCAAACTCAACGCTCCTCTAGTTGGCAATGCCAAAATTGGGTTCCCTAAATATAGTTCCGATGGCAATACAGTTGTTTTTACGGTCGCTTTAGATGGCAACTCGTTCAATGCCATCTACGCCATTCCTGCCGTGGGTGGCACGGCCGTCCTCCTCACCCCACCTACCACTACCTTCCTAAATGGACTTCCGCTCATTTCAGCCGATAGTCAAACTGTCTTATACAGTGCCAATCAAGACAACCCAACCCAATTTGAGCTTTATCGCGTACCCATAACAGGCGGTACAACCACCAAACTCAATCCCCCCTTAGCCAACGGTGAGGGTGTCACCTATGCAACCTTCAGCCTCGACCAGCAAAATGTCCTTTATTTGGCTACCCAAGAGAGCGATAACCAATCTGATTTTTATCGAGTGTCTTTAGCGGGCGGCACACCACCCAGTTAAATGGTGACTTGGTTGAAAATGGCAATGTGGAAATCTTCCAAACCGCCGCCAACGGCCGTGTCATTTACACGGCCGACCAACGCACCGATGAAGTGGTGGAGCTATTTGCCACCTATCAACAATCTACCATCTTCTTACCCCTCGTCACCCAACCCTAAAAGCAGTGCAAGGGAGGTGCAGAATGGGTGTTGAAGAAAACTATCAGAAACTATTTGGGCAACGTTCCCATTACTTGCCCCTCCACGTGGGGGCAAAGGATGTTGCCACTGGTTCGCGGATGGGTGGCTTGCCGCCGCTCTGCTTTGAGACGGCTCCTTGGTGCATCCATTGCGGCCGTCCCTTGGATTACTACCTCACCATCGCCAGCGATATTTGGCAAACCATTGCTCACCACACCGATTCTTTTTCGCTCTTCTATTGCCCCGATTTTGATTGCCGTTTATACGCCAACAGTCTCTTTTGTTTGTCCCATCCCGAATCGCCGCGCCATGTGATGGCTTGGCCAAGGGCAAACCCAATGGAAGGACGGGCGATTGTGGCGGGTGAAATTACCCCAGAGGTGGAAGACATCCGCGAAGCTGGCTCTATCAGCAAAATAGGCGGTCGGCCGATTCTGATTCAATGGGGCCGCATCGGCCGCTTGGAGGCCTTAGAACAAGAAGGTTTGCAATTTGCTTTTCAATTTGATGAAGAATCTTACCCCAGAGGGTTTCAGATTCAGAGCTATGTCTTTGGGTGTGGAGCCTGCTACGTTTATCTTTCTTTAGATGGCTCGCGTAGCTGGATAACAGCCGTGGGAGCCAAAACAGTTTGGCAAAACAGCTAAAGTGGTTGCCGAAAAACAATTATCCAAGCAGGTTAAAAGGAGACACGAATGACATGAATTTTACGAATGACACGAAACATAGATTCGAGAGAATTCGTGCAATTCGTGAAATTCGTGTCTAAAAAGCATTTGTCTATCAAGATAGTTAAATTTAGGGAATGACCTAAAACCGAATTAACCACCCGACTTAAACAGGAATTACTCATGCTCGAAAATCCTCGCATCCGCATCGAAAACATCCAAACCCTTTCTGATGATTGGTACACACTCAAGAAAACAACCTTTGCCTATCAACGCAACGACGGCCGTTGGCAAACCCAAAGCCGCGAAACCTACGACCGAGGCAACGGAGCCGTTATCTTGCTCTACAACCGCCAAACCAAGAACGTCATTCTCACCCGCCAATTCCGCTTCCCTGCCTATGTCAATGGCTTGGCCGATGGCCTGCTCATTGAAGCGTGTGCAGGACTGTTAGAAGAAAACAACGCCGAAGAATGCATTAAAAAAGAGACGGAAGAAGAGACAGGCTACCGCATTGAACAAGTGCGCAAGGTGTTTGAAGCGTACATGAGTCCCGGCTCTGTCACCGAAAAGCTGTACTTTTTTGTGGCCGAATACGCCCCTTCGAGCAAAGCCACGGCCGGTGGGGGCGATATCAACGACGGCGAAGATATTGAAGTGTTGGAAATTCCGCTCGACCAAGCCCTGCAAATGATTGAACAGGGCGAAATAGCCGATGGCAAGACCATTATGCTATTGCAGTACGCCAAACTGCATGGGCTGGTGGATTAAGAAACGCCAAGCCGCCGAGGCGCAAAGGATGACAAGAAACCCTGAACCCTTTGCGTCTTTGCGCCTTAGCGTCTTTGCGTTAAAAAAACAGGTTTGTTCATTTTATTGACGTGCTAATCCTAAACAAGAAGCGGCACAACCATGAATAGCACCATCCCCATTACCCACGTCACCAAGCCATCGCCACCCTTTTAGATGAGGCGTTTAACCACGGCCGAGGCTACTTCCTCGACCCCCACGCCTCTATCTTCGAGACCTTGGCCAGCGTCACGGCCGCGCAAGCCTCCGTCCCCCTCGCTGGGGTGGGCGCGACTATCGCCGCCCAAGTCAAACACATCGCCTTTGACTTGGGCTATGTCGCCCAATGCCTGTGCCACCCTGCCACCCCGCCCGCCGATTGGGGAGAAGTATGGCGCACTGTCGGCCGTGTCAGCCCCAGCGAATGGCAAGCCATCCAGCAAGAACTACGCACCAACTACCACCACCTTAACACCCTCTTAGCCAACCTTTCCTTGTGGACAACTCCTGCTAATCTCAGCCTTGCCATTGCCCTCATCGCCCACGCCGCCTATCACCTCGGCGAGATAAGACAAGCATTGTGGTTACACCAAACCCACCCCAGCCTCACTGCTCCATAAAAGGCGTGCTTCAGTCCAGTTAAAGATGGATAGCCCCAGTGGGCTGAAAGCCCACCATTGTATAGCTGGGGGCAACGCCCCCAGTTCCAATTATCTCGAACAAACATCGTCTTGTTTGTTACAAACATCGTCTTATCTCGAACAAACATCAGCATGTTTGTTGCAAACATCGTCTTGTCTCGAACAAACATCAGCATGTTTGTTTCAAACATCGTCTTGTATCGAACAAACATCGTCTTGTTTGTTGCTAACATCGTCTTGTTTGTTACTAATATCGTCTTATCTCGAACAAACATCGTCTTGTTTGTTAGTGACATCGTCTTATCTCGAACAAACATCAGCATGTTTGTTACAAACATCGTCTTGTTTGTTACTGATATCGTCTTATATGTAACAAACATCAGCCTGTATGTTAGTAACATCAGCAAGTTTATTGATAGCATCCGCCCATTTCGTGGTTGCATTGTCTTATTTATTACATCCATCAGCATTGTTTCGATTGATAATAGGGCATTGCTTTCCCCCATTTAAGCCCCCCCCTGTTAGGGGGCATTCATCGCCCTATCCATCCCCTTCCCCTAACCACTTACTCTTCTTGGAGGTATGATGAAACGCTTTTATTGGCTTTCTCTCTCAGTTTTGGCCACGGCCGCCCTCGCCCTCGTTCTCTTCCGCACCCCCCCACGAACCAGCATCGCCAGCCCCCAAATTGCCCCCAGCTACCCCATTCTGTTCGTCACCCAAGTCCCCGTCACGGCCGACTTCACCACCATTGGCTCCACCTTTGGCAACCATTTGGCCAGCACCAACAGCGCCACACGCGGCGGCGACCTCTGGATTCGCTACCCCGACGGCTCGCTCAAGAACCTCACCCAACTAGCGGGTTACGGCACCGAAGGATTCCAAGGCGCAGATAGCATTGCCGTGCGCGACCCGGCCGTGCATTGGGATGGCTCCAAAGCTGTGTTCAGCATGGTCATCGGTTCCGCCACCCAACAATACCAAGTCAACACCTATTATTGGCAACTGTATGAAATTACAGGCTTGGGGCAAGCCGATACGCCCGTCATCACCAAGGTTCCCAATCAACCCACCGACTTCAACAACATCAGCCCCATCTATGGCACCGACGGCCGCATCATCTTTACCACCGACAGACCGCGCAACGGGGCGCGTCATCTCTATCCCCAACTAGATGAATACGAACTCGCCCCCGTTGTGACAGGGTTATGGAGCCTCGACCCTGCCACAGGCGACTTACAACTGCTCAACCACGCCCCCTCGGGCGACTTCACGCCCACCATAGACAGCTACGGCCGTGTCATCTTCACCCAATGGGATCATCTCCAGCGCGACCAGCAAGCGGATGCCGATGCCAACTATGGCACAGGCCAAAACTGCGACAGCGGCCCCTATGGAACCTTCAACTACTCCGATGAATCCGCCACCGCCCAAGTTCTCCCCCGCCAAGAAGAGCATTTCCCCGAGCCACGCTCTTGTCGCGGCGATTTGCTCGCAGGCACAAACTTAGAAGGACACGAATTCAACCACTTCTTCCCGTGGATGATTCGCGAAGACGGCACCGACAGCGAAATTCTGAACCATTTGGGGCGGCACGAACTGCACAGCTACATCCCCCGCACCTTCACCAACGACCCCAACATCCAAGAGTATTACGGCCAATACAACCGCTATAACCCCAACTACATCCTCAACTTCTTCCAAATCAAAGAATCTCCCACCACCCCCGGCCTCTATTTCGGCGTAGACGCGGCCGAGTTTGGCACCCACGCCTCAGGTCAAATCGTCTCAATCTACGCCCCCCCGCTTCGTCATGCCGACCAAATCAGCGTCACTTATATCACCCACCGCGAGACCTTCGGCACAACACCTTCGGCCAATCACTCGGGCATGTACCGCGAACCACTCCCCTTGGCCAATGGCGAGTTAATTGCTGTTCACAGCAGTTTCATCGGCCAAGAAAATGGCACTTACCCCAACGGGGCCAGCTACAATTTCCGCCTCAAAACAGTCACCCTCGGCGGCAATGGTTACTGGACGGCCGACCAACCCCTCACCCCCGGCATTTCCAAGACGATTAGCTATTGGAGTCCCGACGAAATGGTGAACTTCTCGGGCACACTCTGGGAGCTAAACCCCGTGGAAGTGCGCCCACGGCCGATACCCACGGCCGCGCCCCACACCCTCCCCGCCCCCGAGCAAGCCATCTTTGACCAAGCAGGCGTAAACGTGGCCGCCTTCCAAGAATACCTGCGCCAAAACAACCTCGCCCTGCTCGTCGTGCGCGATGCCACCACCCGCGACGACTTTGATTTCCAACAACCGCTTAACTTGCGCGTGCCCGGCGGGGTGCAAAACATGGCTGGCCCCGGCACTGTCTACGATGTGACCCACATGCAACTCTTCCGGGGCGACCAATTGCGCGGCTGGACGGGTGGTTACGACACCGAGATTAA
The DNA here is from genome assembly GCA_016711405.1 of Candidatus Hadersleviella danica. GTDB lineage: Bacteria > Chloroflexota > Anaerolineae > Promineifilales > Promineifilaceae > Hadersleviella > Hadersleviella danica. The sequence continues at coordinate 167,454 of JADJSZ010000009.1, forward strand.
TCCCGGCCGTCGCGTCTTGGCACGGCCGTTGTACGGCGCTCCCAATCCGCCGCTCAACAATGCACCTTTGGGGAGCGTTCTCATTGCGGCCGATGGTTCCGTGGCCGCTTTGGTTCCCGCCCAACGCGCTCTCACTTGGCAGTTAACCGACTCAGCCGGCACAGGCATTGTCCGCGAACGCTACTGGGTCACTTTCCAACCCGGCGAGATACGGATGTGCACCTCCTGCCACGGCCCCAGCGAATTCGACCAAGCAGGCAATCTCCCCCCCACCAACGAACCCCAAGCCTTGTTAGAACTGCTCGAATACTGGCAACTCCTCCAATCCCTCGACCCACAAGGCTATCTCCCCTTAGTCAATCGCTAACACCCTTCTATAAAAGAGGATTCACCTTCTGTTGTAGACAGCTTCTGGCTTATCCATCTCTCTTCAACAACAAACTCACGTCCCCTTTCCAACAAAAAAGAGGGTCAATCTCAAAGATTGACCCTCTTTTATTACCTATTCAAGCGTGTAGTAACGACTTTAGTCGTCGTTTGTAATAACGGCTTTAGCCGTTCGCTTCGGCCAAACGAATCGGTGGCTGAAGCTCTTACCTACATGGCTCCCCTCCCACCTTTTACCTTTTACCTTTCACTTTCCACCCTCTCACCCCAACACGGCCGCAACTATCTCCTGCGCCTCCGCCTGAATTTGGCGCAGGTGCGCCTCCCCCAAGAAGCTCTCCGCATAAATCTTGTACACATCTTCCGTGCCCGACGGCCGTGCGGCGAACCAACCATTCTCCGTCACCACTTTTAAGCCGCCGATACTCGCCCCATTGGCGGGCGCGGCCGTGAGCTTCGCCGTAATCGCTTCACCCGCCAGCGTATCGGCCGTTACTTGCGCGGGCGAAAGCTTCTTCAACAGCGCTTTTTGGGCATACGTCGCGGGCGCATCACTGCGGGCATAAACGGGCGAACCAAACTTCGCCTCTAACTGTTGGTAGAGTTGGCCGGGGTCGTGTCCTGTCACGGCCGTAATTTCGGCCGCCAACAAATCCATCACAAAACCATCCTTATCCGTCGTCCACACCGAGCCATCCCGCCGCAAGAACGAAGCCCCCGCGCTTTCTTCGCCCCCAAAACCATATGAGCCATCCACCAACCCCTTCCACAAACCACTTAAACCCAACTGGCACTTCGGCCAACGGCCGCCCCAACGCCTTGGCCACTCGGTCAATCATCGAACTCGAGACGAGCGTCTTGCCCACGGCCGCATCCGGCCGCCAGTGCGGCCGATGTTGGAACAAATAATCAATCGCCACCGCCAAAAAATGGTTCGGGTTCAGCAACCCCGCCCCCGGCGTGACAATCCCATGCCGGTCATAATCGGGGTCATTCCCAAAGGCGATGTCAAACTTGTCTTTCAACCCAATCAACCCCGCCATCGCATAGGGCGAAGAACAATCCATGCGGATTTTGCCATCTTTGTCCACCGTCATAAAGCGAAAAGTGGGATCCACCACAGGGTTCACCACCTCTAAATTGAGTTTGTAGAGCGTGGCAATCGGTTCCCAATAAGCAATCCCCGCCCCACCCAGCGGGTCTACCCCAATTTTCAGGTTCGCTCCTGCAATGGCGGCCATGTCCACCACATTGGCCAAATCCTGCACATAGGGGGTGATGTAATCATGGTGGTGGGTCGTGGCTAACTTGAGGGCACGGCCGAACGGCATCCGCTTCACCGCTTTCAATCCGTCCGCCATTATCTCATTCGCCCGTTGCTGAACGACATCGGTCACATCGGTGTCGGCCGGGCCGCCGTTGGGCGGGTTGTATTTAATGCCCCCGTCTTCGGGCGGGTTGTGCGATGGGGTGATAATAATGCCATCCGCCAAACCAGCCGTGCGCCCTTTGTTGTAAGCCAAAATGGCGTGCGAGACGACAGGGGTGGGTGTGTAGCCCAGCCCTGCTTGCACCATCATTTCAATGCCATTGCCAGCCAACACTTCCACGGCCGTCACCAAAGCCGCTTCCGAAAGGGCATGGGTATCCATCCCCAAGAAGAGCGGCCCGGTAATGCCTGCGGCCGTGCGGTGTTCGACAATCGCTTGGGTCACGGCCGCAATATGTGCCTCGGTAAAGCTCCCCGTGGTGGAAGTGCCCCGATGCCCCGAAGTGCCAAATGCCACGCGCTGAGTGGGGTCGCTCAGGTCGGGTTCGGCCGTGTAATAAGCGGCCATCAAACGGGGGATGTTGGTCAACAATTGGTAAGGTGCGGGTTTGCCTGCAAGCGGATGGATACTCATGGTGTGCCTTGGGAGTGGTTAATTGTGAATGGTGAATGGTTAATTGTGAATGATGGAACCTACCACTTCTCTCTACTCTCTACACTCTACTCTCTACTCTTTTCCCCCCTTCCTCGCATTTTGGCGCAAATGGGGCGGAGGTGCAACTACAAAAAAAAGACCTGCACGGTCTCTAAAACCGTGCAGGTCTGCTGGCATAGGTGCGGCGCACTTCTCAAGTGCGTCGCACCTGCTGGGTGGGTTAATTGTTGCCGCGTTGCACGAGCGGGAGGAAGATGCGCCAGCCCGATGCAGGCACTTCCATTACCGTCACCACAAAACTTTGCGTCGCCTCGCCGCCATCGTCATCCATTAGGGTGACAGTGACAGTGTAAACGCCTGTTGAGGTGTAGGTGTGGGAGCCGCTGACGAGGAAGTTCGCCACTGTGGCCGCTTCGCTATTGCCATCGTCCCAGTTGACAGTGGCCGTGTGCGTGTCCAACACCCCCGCATCCGCATAAGCGGTGGTGAAGCTGACTTCGGTGCCGATGGTGATGGTGAGGTTGCCCACTGGTTCTAGGGTTGGGTCGGCATTGCTGACGGTGACGAGGAGGGTGTCGCTATCGGCCGCGCCTTCGCTGTCGGTAATGGTGAGCGTGACGGTGTAGAGGCCGTTATCGGCGAAGGTGTGACTCGGGGTGAGCGTTCCCGTGGCTGTTGCGCCATCGCCAAATGCCCATGCAATGGATGTGCCGCCGCTGTGCAAACGGCCGGGGTCGCTGTAGCTCCCCGCAAAGGTGAGCAATTCCCCTTCCACGGCCGTTTGGTTAGCGCCAGCCTCGGCCGTAGGGGCATCGTTTTCGGAGAGAACCATCAGGGTGACAGTGACAACGTCCGAAAGAGCTTCGCCATCATCGGCCTGATAGGTGAAGGTGGCCATGCCGAACCAGGGGGGGGGGGGGGGAGGCGGTGCAAAGCTAAAGTGCCCGTGGTCAGTGGACGGCCGTCAGCGGTCGTTGTCCACATCGGTATTGGTTAAACACCATGAGGCTGGCACGTTGCATTGCCGCTAAGGGACATCGTTTTCAGCTAAAACGGCCCGTGGTCATCATCCGCTGGTGGCAAACCAATCGTGCCATTAGGTGGTGCATCTGTTGGTCGCCAGTCGCTGTCGTTGCTCAACACGCCACTGGCACTGGAGACGATGAGGGGGATGTCTTCGGTGGTGGTGTAAGTCTCGGCAACGACTGTGGGGGCGAAGTTGGTTTGTATTTCCACTGCGCCAATATCACAAGCACCGTCTATGGGGCGGGGGAGGTTGCGCTGGTCGGCCGTGTAGAGTGTGCCACAGCCAATGTTGCCTGTGGGAATGAAATCTATGGCAGGGCTGAACGCTTGCGGAAGCATCGTCCATGTCGGGCCGCCATTGTCGCCGAGGGGGGCGAGCAAGGGGTCTGCGGTGAGCGTGGCCCCACAACTGCCATCGGGGATGATGTTGTTGAGGCTGTTTTGCAAGGTCGCGCCATCATTAAAGCATTGGGAGCCAGTGTTGTTGGCGGCGATGATGTTATTGAACAGGGCGAAGACGCTGGAGCCGCCCCACGTATGGATGCCAGCCCCGACATTGGCCGTGTTGCCTGCCAAGGTGCTGTGGGTAATGGTCATAATCCCTCGACTGTGGATGGCGCCGCCTTCACCTGCTTGGTTGTTGGCAAGGGTGCTGTTGTGCAGGACAAATGTACCTGTGTCGGCATTGTAAACAGCGCCGCCTCGCTCGGCCGTGTTGCTGTGAAAGGCACTGCCCGTGATGGTGAGGTGGTGGCGGTTGTGGATGGTGCCATCTACACTGGCTTGGTTGCCCGAGAAGGTGCTGTTGTAGATGGTGAGGTGGCCGTCGTTCCAAATCGCACTGCCCTCCACACCACTGTTGCTGATGAACTGGGTGTGGCTGATGGTCATGGTGGTGGCGGGGCTGATGCGCACGGCCGTGTCGGCGCCACCCGTGAGGGTGAGATTGAGCAAGGTGGGGGTGAGACCTGCGGTGACATTGACCACATGCCCTTCGCCTTGGGCATCGAGCAGGGTGGGGTGGGCGGTGGGGTCGGGGGCGGCCAGCCAATTGGTGGCTGTGTAGCCACCTGCAAGGGTGACGCTTTGGGTGAGGTAGACTGTTTGGGAGATGCCGAGGGTGTTTTGCACACCCGCACAGGTTCCTGCGATTTTGAGCCAATCGCCGGGGCTGGCGTTGTTAATGGCTTGTTGCACGGCCGAGGCATCGCTACTGGCATAATCGGTGAGGTCATCGCCTGTTGTTTCGACCAGACAGGGCACGGCCGTGACATAAATGGTGGTGGTGGCGGTGTCGGTGAGTGTGCCGTCACTGGCGATGTAGGTGAAGGTATCTATCCCTGCGAAGCTGACGGTGGGGGTGTAGATAAATCCCCCGTTGGGGTTGATGCTGAGTGCGCCAAAGCTGGGGCCGTTCTCCAAGACGGCCGTTAAATTAACATTGTCTACGTCGTTATCGTTGGCCAAAACCCCTAAATCGCGCTCATAGTAGATACGGCCGTTCCAGTTGCGTGATGAGAAAAATGATCCAAATGGGTAGGCATTGCCTGTGCCCGAAGAGATGGAGAGGTAATCATCACTATAGGTGGTCGTGCCATTGGTATAGCGTAAATTGAGGGCGGTATCGGTTACGGAGAGGTAAACACCATACTCCTCTCCTGCGGGAATGGTGATACCCCCTGCACTGCGGATGTCTAAGAAGGTGGGGTTGTTCGTGCCTTGGGCATCTACCATAAAGGTGCCGAGCAAAGTCCAGTTGGCAGGGGTTTGTTCGGAGCCAACCAATGTGCCCTCTTTGTAGTAGACAATGACTTCCCGTAAGCCTGTAGAATCAATGTTAAGGTCGAAAGCATGGAGGGTGAGGGTGCTGTTGAGGGCGGTGACATTGAACATGTTGCCATCGTGGCTATTGCCCGAGGTGAATAAGGTGGTCAAGTTGCCTTCTACCATAGGGGGGTGGAAAGGTATGTTTTGGGTGGTGGTGTAAAAGTCATCGGCCGCGAGGGGGGCATCGTTGACGGCCGTGACATTCAGAGTGACAACGGCCGTGTCTGCTTCGCCTGTGCCGGGGGGATTGCCCAACATGGCATCTGTAATCTCACTGGGGGCAAGGGGTTGGTTATAAATTCGCACATCATCTATCAGGCCATCGAAGGGATCTGCTCCTTGGCGGGAACCAATGGTGAAAGTCCCATCGCCCTGATAATTGGCGGAGGCGGTGTCCGAGGCCACCATCACCCCATCGCGGTAAATAAGCCGTTGCTTGGAGGGGGCATCAAAAACGCAGGCCCAGTGGTGCCACTCTAAATCGGTGTAGGCGGTGGGGGTGTCTAAGTCGTTGTTCCAAAAGGCGCAGGTAAACACATTGCTATCGCGGAAGCCGATATGGAGGGCATTGTTGGCGCCGCCTGTGTCTTGGCCTGTGGCAATGTCATAACCTCCTATGCTGTTGCGCTTGGCCCAAAAGGCGACTGTAAAGGACTGGTTGGCGAGGTCTACCGTCCCCGTTAAGTTGACGGTGTCGTCGAGGCCATCAAAAAGCAGGGCGGAGCCAGTGCCAAGAGTGATGGGGATGGTGGTGGTGAAGGTGGGGCCGTTGACCAAGGTTCCATCGTGCCCGTTGCCGGTGATATCGGCCGTGGGGTTGTTGCCATCGTCGAAGGGTAAATAGGCGAGTGGGGCAAGGGGCAAGCCGTCGTAAATTTGGTAGACGAAGCTATCTGTGCCCTCGAAGTTGGGGCTAGGGCTATAGAGGAACGAGCCATCCTCGTTGAATTGGAGAACACCGTTGCTGGGTGGGGCGATGAGAGTCGGTGTAAAAACCTCCAAATCGGGGTGGCTGTCGTTGATTAAAAAGCCGGGGGCGAGTACGAAATTGAACTCATCTTCGGTGGATGTGTAGGTGTCGTCGTTGGCGATGGGGGGGGCGAAGACGGCCGTTGTCTCTTCCCCCTCATCGCTGGCTGTGGAAACAGCGGGCGGGGCGAGGGTGTAGAAAAAGAGGAATAGCAGGAGGGTGGGAAGCAGGATGAAACTTCCTAAACGGCGAAGTAAATGCAGGTGAGGGAGGGGTTGCATATTCTGTTTGTCCTTACTAATAGGGTTTGAAATTGGGTGAGATTAGGCGCATTATAACGGGTAATTAACCCAAATTACTACTGTTTCCACCCCATGCTTGGTGGAAAAGATGGCCGAGGTCGGCCGTGCAGAGGAGCAACTTGGCGTACACCTCCTCTGCAAAACGCTCCTCTTCACAAAACGCCCAAAAGAGGGCGTTTTGGTAGGCCACCACCGCCTCGGCGGGAGCCACACTAGCCAACGCATCCCCCACTTCTGCATACAAAGCGGATAATTCTGGCAAGCCATCCTGACACGCCGCCACCAGTGGCGCATAAGGTGGCTCTATCGCCACGCCTTCCTCTTGAAGCCGTTTGGCCACCAACGGCAAAATCCGCCCTATTTCCCCCGAGCCATCAAAATCTAGGTGATGCGGCCGTCTAAAAACCTCGAGCAATAAATGGGTGGGCACGTTGGCAATGAGGTGCGGGGCGCGTTTCACCATCCACTTGCCCATAAAAAAGGTGGAGAACAGGTAGGGCAGGGCTTTGTTGCTGTGTGGGTAGGTGGTGGTGTAGGCCAGCCACTCCTCAAGGGGCAAGTTTTCTAGCAGGGGGATGGCGTTTCGTTTGCCTGCATTCCTTTCTATTTCTTGGGCCATTTGGGTGGTGCGGGCTTTGATTTGCTCATAGTCGGCCAAATAGGAGTTGTCTTCGGCCGTGCGATACCCCTGCACCCAGTCCGCTATCTTCTCCTCGGGCTGGGCCAGCGCATTCCAGAGGGTGGGAAGCCACGCCTCAAAGGCGGGGTTGGCAAACTGCTGGCACAGGGCGTTGATGGCGGCCGAATCTTGTTGCAACGCCTGTATGTCCTGCTCCACATAGTTGGTATTGCTCCCACGCTCCTTTTTAAACTGGTAATTGGCCAACAAATCGCGCACGTGCAAGGTGAAATAAGCGGGGAACCATGTCTTAATAGAAGAGGCCACCACTTGGGAGGTTCCCGTTTCTTCGCTGTATACGGCCACAGGCCATGCCTCGGGTGGCTGGTGGGGCTGGGGCAGGCATACCAGATATTCATGCCCTGTAAAACCTGAGCAGTAGAGGTAGACCAAGCCAATGTTGGTGGGCCAGCCCTCTTCGGTGGCGGGGGTGTATTCGTAGCGGTGGTGCAAGCGCAAACTGGGGATGTGCCCTAAGTCGGGCAAAAGCTGGGGAAAAACGGCCGAATATCCATATAAACCTCTTGCGTAATTGGAGTTGAGCTAAAGATAGGGGCTAAATATTACACCACCCCTCCCGCTTCCCGCACCTTGCCGAAGCCCAAGCCAATCAACAG